>CAZJWA010000014.1:0-19205 GCA_964549585.1 uncultured Butyrivibrio sp.
CCTAAAATTAGTGAAGTCTTATTAACAGGCAATTGCAAGTCCCTTTACATAAGCTTCAAAGTCAGCGTCAAAGCCATAGTAACTGACTGTAAGTGTCTGAGACAAATCAAGTCCGAGAACTCCAAGAATTGACTTTGCATCAACAACAAATCTGTTATATGAAATATCGATATCAAAGTCGCATCTACATGCTTTAGCAACAAAGTTCTCAACTTCACTTGGTCTCAGCTTGATAGAATGCTGGATTTTTTTCATTTGTGTAATCATTTGATTCCTCTCTAAATTTGCTACAATTCGAGGTTAAACGTAACCTATGTCACGTGACCAAATAACCTCTAAAAACAACCGTCTATATCAATAAAAAGATTAGAAACTTGACCGTATGAAAACGTTTCCGCTTTTTATTAAGGCTATTATACTCTTTTAAACTTCTATGTAAATACATAAATATCCAAAATAATTTTGTTTTTTGTAAAATTATTAGACTCTATTTCACAATACCCAAAATTATGTAAAGCAATTAATTATACTTTTTGTCCAATAATTTCTTATTATTTTTTATCTTTCGTCTTTGCGAATAATGTCAGCAAACTATTGCATTATGCCGCGAAAAGGTTTTTAATATTAAGGGTTATGGTTTTTTTATGATTATTAATACTTATTTTACAATTTTACAGAAGGGTATGGCCCTCAAGCGATGCCACGAGGCATTGTACATAGGAAAGGAAATTTTCTAAAATGGAGAATTTTAAGGTACCAAAAAACTACCAATCGGCTCTGAATCTGCATGATACACAGATTGCAATCAAGTCGGTTAAGGATTCTTTTCAATCTCTGCTCTCAGATAAGCTCAATTTGCTTCGCGTTTCAGCACCTCTTTTTGTAGACCCGAAGTCAGGACTTAATGATGATCTCAACGGAATTGAAAGACCTGTTGACTTCGATATCAAATATGATGACGCACATTCTGCTCAGGTTGTTCAGTCTCTTGCAAAATGGAAGAGATATGCTCTAAAGAAATACGGCTTTTCAGTTGGAGAAGGTCTTTATACTGATATGAACGCCGTAAGACGTGATGAGCTTACAGATAATATACATTCAATATTTGTTGATCAGTGGGATTGGGAAAAGATAATTTCAAAGGATCAGCGTACCATAGAGACCCTTCAGGATACTGTTCGCACTGTATACAAGGTTCTTCGTAAAACCGAAAAGCTCATGGCTATACAGTATGACTATATTCATGAAATTCTTCCTGAAGAAATTTTCTTCATTACTTCTCAGGAGCTTGAGGATATGTTCCCAGATAACACTCCTAAGGAACGCGAGTACTATATCACTCAGGCAAAGGGCGCAGTTTGTATCATGAAGATTGGTGACGAGCTTGCATCAGGTAAGAAGCATGACGGAAGAGCTCCGGATTATGACGATTGGTCACTTAATGCTGATATTCTTGTTTATTACCCTGTTCTTGATATCGCACTTGAGCTTTCATCAATGGGTATCAGAGTTGATGAGAATTCATTAAAGAGTCAGCTAGAAAAGGCAGGCTGCCCAGAAAGAGCAAATCTTCCATTCCAGAAGGCTATACTTAATAAAGAGCTTCCATATACTATCGGTGGCGGAATTGGTCAGTCAAGACTCTGCATGTTCTTCCTTCGTAAAGCACATATTGGCGAAGTTCAGTCTTCAATCTGGCCTACAGGTGTTGAGGATGAAGCCAAAAAGCACGGTATCGAGCTTCTATAATTTGATAGTCTTACCAAATCAGTATTTTCATAAATTGTTAGAACGTGCGCCCGCCAGGCGCACATTAAAAAGAGCTGTGAAAAGTTTTCACAGCTCTTTTTACTTATGGAAAAGTCTTTAAGAAATAGTTTCGATTTTCTTTGAATAATGATTAAGGATTTCACAGCCATCCTCTGTTATCATTGCAAGGTCTTCTATTCTAACTCCTACTTTTCCTGTCACATAAACTCCAGGCTCAATTGAAAAGATATTTCCAGGTCTGGTAATTCCTTTATTAGCCTGCGATACATCTCCCGCTTCATGTGTTTCTATACCGATAAAGTGTCCAAGTCTGTGCGTAAATTCAGCGCCGTGTCCAGCCTTAGTGATAATATCTCTAGCTCTTTTATCAATGCTTGCAATAGAAATTCCCGGCCGGAGCATTTTCTCCGCTTCCTCATTTGCTTCAAGAACAAGTGCATAAATTTCCTTTTGAAAAGCCGTTGGTTCTTTTTTCCAGAAAAAAGTTCTCGTCATATCCGAGCAGTAATTATTAAGTATGCATCCCACATCAAAAAGGACACCGTCGCCCTCCGAAAGCTTTGTTTCATCAGGCATATGATGCGGGTCAGCAGCGTTTGCCCCAAATGCCACGATTGGCTCAAAAGAGTATGCACTAGCGCCAAGGTCTTTATAAATTTTCAGCATGGAATCAGCCACTTCAAGCTCTGTTATTCCTGTTCTTAAAAGTCCCTTAAAGCCGTCCATTGCCTTATCATTTACGACCGAAGCCTCTCGCATGAGCTGCCTTTCCTCTTCATCCTTAAGACTCCTGGCTTCATCGATTATCGGCGAACAATTTACAAGATTCGCCGCCACCTTAGTTTCCTGAATCGGGAGAATAAACCTTGCCGGCATAATCTTATCAACGCCAAGAGTACTTCCCTTGTCTATCAGCCTTTGCAAAACCAAAGTAATATCATCTGTATCCTTGAAATATACCTTTGCAGCTCCAATATCCTCACTAAAAGCAAAAAGCTCATTTACGATAAATACCGGCTTTTTGTCCTTTTGAAGAAGAAGCGCCATAAAGCGTTCTCCCGGGAATATCCACTTTCCTGTCAAATAAAACACTGCAGCAGGATCGCTTACCAGCATCTGCGTAAGCTTTTCGTTCTCCATTTGACTATAGATTTTGTTAAGTTTTTCAGAACTAATCATTTCTTTTTCTTCTTTCGCGTATTTATGGTATATTACCTAGTATATTTAACCGTTATATTATACATCATTAACCAAATAACAGGGAATTTGAGTTCTCAAGAAATTCCTCTATATTTTTGAGAAAAGAGCTAATAAACAATGGCCAAAAATGAACCAATAGAAATAATAAAAAAAGAAAAACAAAAGATTGCTGTACTTGTCGGACTATGCACAAGTCCATCAAGTGAACAGGAAGTAGAAAAGTTTGGAAGATTCATGAGAGAGCTGTCAGATTTATCTGAGTCTCTTGGGCTAAAAGTAGGCACAATAATCACTCAGAATTCGTCAGAAATAAATGCTGGAACCCTTATTGGTTCTGGAAAAGTTGAAGAAATCAAAAGAGAATTATATATTCTCGATGCCGATATCGTGATTTTTGAAAATAATCTCTCTCCAATGCAGCTTCGAAACCTTGAAAAAGCATTTGATACCGAAGTCATTGACCGAACCGGTCTAATACTTCAGATCTTTAGCGAAAGAGCCAGAACAAGAGAAGCCACCCTCCAGGTTGAGTCTGCAAGATTACAGTATCTTCTCCCAAGGCTATCCGGTATGACAAGCTCCTTGTCGAGACAAGGCGGAGGAAGCGGACGACTTAGTAATAAGGGTTCGGGTGAAAAGAAGCTTGAGCTTGACAGAAGACATATCGAGCACAGAATAGCAGAACTTCGAAAAGAGCTCTCTGGAATTGATCGTGAAAGAGAGACTCAAAGAAACAGACGTCTTTTCTCAGGAATAACCAGAATTGCGCTTGTAGGGTATACGAATGCCGGAAAATCTACTATCATGAACAGGCTCCTTACCTTCTCAGATGATAACGACAAAACCAGCGAGCAAAATGAGAAGCAGGTGTTTGAAAAAGATATGCTTTTTGCGACCCTCGATACCTCTGTAAGAAGCATCTCTATCAAAGGTCATAACGACTTTCTCTTATCAGATACCGTTGGATTTATTGATGAGCTCCCACATACTCTTGTCAAAGCCTTTCGCTCCACTCTTGAAGAAGTAAAGTTTGCAGATATCCTTCTCGAAGTAATTGACTTCTCAGATCCTGAGCATGCGGCCCAAATGGAGGTAACAGATAAGACTCTTACGGAAATCGGAGCAGGAAATATCCCAAGAATTTACGTCTTTAATAAAGCAGATCTTATTCCCGAAGAAGACGAATTTGGAAACTTCAATATGGCAGGGATGATGCGAATTCCTTATGTCAAAAGTGGTAGAGTCTATATATGTGCCAAAGAAAAAGACAGTATAAGTGCTCTACTTGATGCCATCGATGAAGAAATAAGAAGAGAATGTATAGAATGTGATTTTCTGATTCCCTATTCTGATGGAAGTGCTGTAAATGAGCTTACAATAAGCGGAACACTTGATAATACCAAAACCGAGTATCTTGAAAACGGAACCAGGATTCACGTACTTTGTAAGAAAAGAGATGCTGAAAAATATTCCAAATACTTGATTGATAATACTGAAAATTAAAAGAATATATTTGGTTTTAAAAAAATGGATGTGAAAGAAAACTTTCACATCCATTTTTCGTGTTTTTTTATTACTAAATAAAGAGTGAAACAATATTTGCTGCCGCATGCATAGCATATGGTATAGTGATTTTACGATAACGTCTGTAATAGAATCCAAATATGATTCCCATAATAAATGCATATATTCCCTGCACTAAATTGAAATGATAAACTGCAAAAAGAAGTGCTGTAATGATTATTCCATTTCTCTCACCGATAAGTCTGATAAGTCTGTTTTGAATCACTCCTCTAAAAATCATTTCTTCGACCAAAGGAGTCAACAGGCCATATACTGCAACCTGAATTCCTTTACTACTTAGAAATTGTCTTTGCCAAACAACTGCATATCCGGCATCAGAACCTACTAGTCCCGTTAAATTAAGCAGCAATGTAATAACAAGTGCTATGATTGCAGACAAGCTTATCAATCCAAGATATGATTTCCACGTTGTTTTCTTTATTTCCGGGGCTGCAGCCACTGTTCCATCTGCAGAAATCTGTTCAGGAAAGACATTGTTTCCGTCTTTTCTCACATCAGAAACCGCTATCTCAAAGCTAATTGTTTTAAAGAGTACAAGCGCCGCAATAAGCTTCGATACTCCTTGAATGACAGTTTCAAAGCTTGTCATATTTGTAATGATAAAATCCCCAAATGACGATCCGCTTCCGGAAATGTTCGTAACAATCACTTCCAATAACAGATATAAGCAATCGTCAACCAGTATAAATACTATAAGTGGTAAAAAGACCTGAAATACCTTTTGTGCTTTTTCTTTCAATGCTTTTCCTCCAAATACTTTTTTATTCAAAATTCACACATTTGCTATGCTGAGCCATATCAAGAAGTATTTTCTCAAGTTCCACGGCAGAAGAAGCAATTATTGAAGCGCCGCTCTCCATAAGCTCTTCATAAGAGCCATAGCCATATGATACACCTATTGGCATAAGCTTATGCTCTTTCGCCCCTTCCATGTCATAGCATCTATCTCCAATCATAGCAGTACTCTTCGTAATATCATTTCTAATTGTACATCTATGGTCATCGTCATACTTTGAAATATCATTATCTAAGCTTTCAAGCTGTCTAATTGCTTCTTCTACTACTTCCTTTTTATCAGATCGTCTTCCGTCAAGCTCGCAGCCTACAATTACATCAAAATATCTTTTTAAATCAAATCGTTCCAAAACCCTGTATACCATTACCTGGGGCTTACTTGATGCAACTGCAAGAATAAATCCTGAATTCTTAAGATTTCTGAGTGCATCAGCTATTCCTTCATATGGAGTGTTTTCATATATTCCCTTATCATTATAGTATTCCCGGAATTTGGTTATTCCGCGTAGAATATCCTCTTCATTCATCCCATACTGCTCAGAGAAGCCAACATTTAGTGGAGGTCCGATAAATTTGTTCAGCTTCTTTATATCTGTCTCTTCATAATGAAGTATGTCCTTAACTGCATACTTTACTGCATTTCTAATGCCCTCTCCGGAATCAGTAAGTGTTCCATCAAGGTCGAATAAAAGATATTTCAGCATTAGTGCTCCTCTCCTAAAGCTCTTTTGTCTAGATACACTGAGTATTTGTCACATAATAAGTATTACATGCTAGTTTATGGTCTTGTCTTTTGATTGTCAATTAGCCATAAATCATTATCCAAACAAATATAAAAAAGGTGTTGACAACTATAGTTGTCATATGTATTATATCAATATCAGCTGATGACAACTTTAGTTGTCAATTATTAATATAAAGGAGTTCACTTCATGCCACTAAACAATAATCTTAAAGATTTTAGGGCACAGCATAATATCAACCAGCAGGAAATGGGACGACTTGTCGGAGTATCAAGACAAACGATAAGTCAGATAGAACGAGGTGATTATTCGCCTTCTGTAACGCTGGCGCTTAAGCTTGCCGAATATTTTGGCGTAAAGGTTGAAGATATTTTTACCTATACCGAATAAAATGAGAATTAGCAAAGATCAAGGTGTACCATCACTTTTATCACTACATTGAATTAACTTAGAGAATCTAATAAAGCGCAATAATAATGAGAGGATAATCATGAAAGAAGAAAATAATTTATTTACACCAGAAGATAGGAAAGCCAAAAAGATATTTATACTGATTTGTATTATTGCTGCATTTTGCGGCGCAGTGTTATCAATTTTATTTCAGGTAATAAAGTACTACGCAGTAAATCCGTCGCAAGGCCTATGCAGGATGTCTCCATATATCTGTTTATTTGTTGCTGTTTGCTCCTGCATCGCCTGCATGGTATTTTTCAATCAGGGCAAGAGTTTATATAATCAAACAAAAGAGGATGAGGAAAAGATATCAAAATGTGAGTGGAAATTTGATACATGCATAGCAATTGCATCTCTATCAATTATTCCAACGTATTTATTCTTTGCGCTTGGGCTTTCATCCGGGCAAAGTACTGATAATACTGTTTCTTTTATTAGAATTTATGTATTATGCCTTGTCTCACTACTGTTAAGCTTAGTATCCACAATATATTACCAGCGAAAGGCTATTAACTTTCTTAAAATAATCAATCCGGAGAAAAAAGGAAGTATATACGATTTAAATTTTGATAAGAAATGGCTTGACAGCTGTGATGAAGCACAGAAGCTTCAGATATATAAAGGCGGCTATAAATCGTTCCTTTTCACAAAATATACCTGTCTTGTAGCCTGGCTTATCAGTTTCCTCTTTGTTCTGTTCACAGGAGAAGGAGTACTCGCCGTCATACTAATTTCAGTAATCTGGTTTGCATCAACGCTTGGATACGTTATCGAAACTCACAAGGTAATAATGTAAAATTCATATTTACGATTGACTTTATCTGCAAATGTGTTAAATTCATATTGAAGTTCTGATAAGTATCAGGACTTCAATAATTGAATAATCGCTAGGGGAGCCACGCTGAGATGGACGAAATTTGTTCGACCCTTACTACTTGAACCGGATAATGCCGGCGTAAGGAAGCATAGTAAACGTATTTTTAAGCACCCCTCCTGAATTATTCCACATTCTTAGGAGGATTTTTTTATGTCATTATTCTTTTCACAGGTTGTAAGCGACGGGGAAGTCAGCTACAGCTTAACAACAGCAGGATATGCACTGTTTGCAATAATTCTTGTGTGTGCACTTCTTGTAGCAAGTCTTTTTGTTTCTACAGATAACAAGCGTCGTATCAGCACGAAGCAGCTGGTATTTTCTGCAGTAGCAATTGCGCTTGCATTCGTAACTTCCAATATCAAGCTTTTCCACTTACCATTTGGCGGATCAATAACCTTTTTTAGTATGTTTTTTATCTGCTATATCGGTTATATGTATGGCTTAAAGGGTGGCCTCATGGCAGGCGTAGCCTACGGAATTCTGCAGATGCTCATCGATCCATATATCATCAGTATTCCTCAGCTCTTTATCGACTATATTCTTGCATTTGGTGCTCTTGGTCTTGCTGGAGTATTTGCTAAGAGCAAGTTTGGAATTATCAAAGGTTACCTTCTTGGAATTTTCGGAAGATTTTGCTTTGCAGTCCTTTCAGGTGTGATTTTCTTTGGAATGTACGCTCCTGAAGGCATGAATCCATTCGTCTATTCTGTTGCATACAATGGAATTTACATAGGAGTTGAAGGCTTCGCTACAGTAATTCTTCTTGCTATTCCTGCTGTAAGAGAGGCTCTTGAGAAAGTAAAGATTATGGCAAATGAAGATGTTGTCAAAAACGAAACAAAGGTTGCCTAATCAATCGCAAGCTCAGCAGCTTGCGATAAAAACCTGCTAAAGCAGGTTTTCCTGAAATAATTTACACAGCTGCGGAATTGGTTTCAATGCTCAGCAGCTTGCGATAAAAACCTGCTAAAGCAGGTTTTCCTGAAATAATTTACACAGCTGCGGAATTGGTTTCAATGCTCAGCAGCTTGCGATGAAAAAAGGTTCGCCCCGCGGGGCGAACCTTTTTTATTAATCAAGTCTTAGTTCCTGTCCAAAATGGAAAGCATAAATAATTTTTTCCAAGACCTTCATTCCAGTGATTTTCTCAAGTGCTTCCTGGTAATAATCAAGCTGAACTTTATACCGTGTAGAGAGCTCAGAAATTTCTTTTACCCTGTCAGTCTTATAATCAAGAAGGATTATACTATCATCTTCAATAAACCACGCATCAACAATTCCCTGTATAAGTAGGAGCTCATCCTTCGGAAGACTCTTTTCTACTCTATCTGCATTTATTCCCATCATGAATGGCTTTTCCCGGTATAATTTGCCGCTCTTAAGAGCATTTTGCATACGTATCCCAATATCAGATTTAATGAACTTAGCTATGTCACCTGCATCAACCGCAGTCCTATACCCCGCTGGCAGAATCCCCTGCTGCTCTTTCTGTTTCATCCACTCATCAAGATAATCAACTGAAGGGTTTGCAAAAGCATTTCCATCAAGAAGCTCGCACACCTTATGATACGCAGTTCCTCTCTCCGCTCCTTCAATTAATTCTTCGCCTTTTTGCATGAATTTTGGTATAACGTCTGTTATTTTATCTTGTCTATTCTGAACTCCATGAGTCTTTTCTTTGTCATTTTCATTTAAAGCACTATCATCTTCGAGAGAATTCTCATATTCTGATTTGATAATTGCAATATTTTCGTCAAACAGCTGCCTTGATGCTTCTTCTTTTTCTTCCAAAATAGCTTTTTTAAGTGCCGTAACAGTTGTTTTGGTATAGAGTCCTTCATAATTCTTATGAGGGTATTCATAGGCGAAATTTTCTTTCAGCGCATTCGATAATTCTTCATCAATCTGCATTTGGGATTTCGGCTCTAAAAGCAGCATCTTTCTTTCAAGAGTCGAAACATCCTGTTTTATCTGCTCAGCATGAATATCGGACGCGTTAATTAGCTTAACATCAAACGGAGGATATTCATCTGACTCTTTTGAAAGACTCATATCGATATCTTTAGAAATACATAAATTTCTAAAGGACGGGTGAGCCACAAGCGCCATGATCATAAAATCCATATAGCTCTTTGCACTATCTCGAAGGCCTAATGGAAGAAGCAGCTCCTGCTCGCTATTTGGGTCTCCTCCAAGCTGCGAAAGAACTCCACTAACTTTGTTCTCAAGCTTTTTGACCACTCCGGTCATTATGAGTTTTTCTTTTGCTCTGGTCATGGCAACATACAAGATTCTAAGTTCTTCGCCTATCGTATCTCTCTCCATCTTGCCGGCAATAATACTCTGCCTCAAGGTTTTCATTCTGATTCTATTATCACTATCGACAAAGCTCATTCCAATTCCCATATCAGAGTCCGCAATAAACTTTCCCGAAGTATCCATCAAATTTACTTTCTTCGAAAGTCCTGCAACAAATACAATTGGAAACTCAAGCCCCTTGCTCTTATGAATACTCATGATTCTTACTACATCAGCATTTTCATCAAGAATATTTGCCTCTCCGTAGTCAACCTCATATTTCTTCAGATTCTCAATATATCTGACAAAGTTGAATAATCCCTTAAAGCTCGTCTTCTCATAAGCAGAAGCCTTTTCAAGAAGCATTTCAACATTAGCTTTTCTACGCGCCCCCTGCGGCATCGCCGTAACGTACTCTTCAAATCCCGTTTCTTCAAATATCGCAAGAAGCAGTTCATGCACCGGCATATATGACGCCATACCGCGCCAGTTTCTTATCTTTTTTGTAAAAAAAGCTATCTTCTCCCTCAGCTCTTTTGGCAAACAATCAGCTGCTTCTTCCCCCTCTTCATACTGCAAATAACTGCATACAATATCGTAAAACTTGCAGGCACTATCTCCTTTTTTATGATAATTTGCCTTTATCAAAGCAAGCTCTTCATTCGTAAAGCCGAATATAAATGAATGCATAAGTGCTACTAGTGGAATATCCTGTAATGGATTATCCAAAACAGATAGTAGCTGCAATAAAATCACCACTTCTCCGGCATCAAAATAACCGCTTTTTGATTCGATATACGCCGGTATCCCCTCAGCCTCAAGAATCTTTCTGAATGTATCATCCCACCCATTTGTAGCTCTCATCAAGATAACGATATCTTTATAGGAAGGCTTTCGCATCAAATCATTTTTGGCATCGTAAACGCTTCCGGAAGTCATCAGCTCTTTTATCCGGTGGGCAATAGTCATTGCCTCCTGTTGTCTTGGAGTTAAGTGACCGGAAAGATCAAGCTCATCATCTGTTTGGCCAAACACATCGGTATTTTGTTCAAAAGCCACATCACTTGAAGACTCAACGGAATCCTCGTTTTCATAATCACTCTCGCTATCATCATCGTTTTGAATAAGAATAAGCTCTGCTGCAAACTCATCATTTTGTACTGAATCAGAGCTTTTGGGCTCTGCATCAGGGAATGATGCTCCTGTTCTAAGCCTTGCATCCTCGTCATAAATTACGCCGCCAAGGTCTCTTCCCATAATTCTATCAAAGATAAAGTTTGTGGAATCAAGTACTTCGCTTCTACTTCTAAAATTCTTATGAAGATCTATTCGCCTATCGTGTGAAGCCTTATCTTTACTGAATTTTCCAAGCTTTTCCATAAATATTTCCGGTCTTGCAAGACGAAAGCGGTAAATACTCTGCTTAACGTCTCCTACCATAAATCTGTCAAAGCTCCCCTCCTCCTTAGAAGAAATTGCTTCCATGATAAGCTCCTGGACACTGTTTGAATCCTGATACTCATCAATAAGTATTTCCTTGAAATACTCTCTATACTCAAGCGCTGCATCTGTTGGAGTACATTCCCACTGCGGCGCTCCATTTTCATGATGAACAAGGATATTAAGCGCAAAATGCTCCATGTCTCCAAAGTCAATAATATTTTTTTCGCGTTTTTTGGCATCAAAATCATTCGAATATTCGATAGTCACGCTGCATAGTTCATGAAGTGCCCTGCTAACAACACTCATTTGGCTGCAGATATCCTCTTTAGAAAGCCCGAAGTAATCAGTACTTAGCTTCTGAATTTTCTTCTTAACATTATCTCTGATCCCCTTAGCCATGTCTCTTTTCTCAGGATCAACTGAAGTGTCCTTCTTCGATGGAAGACGGTCAAACGATAATGAAGCCAAAAAATCTGAGAACTCATCATATGTCTTTTTCCTCGAAGTCTCTTCATACATATCGCGCTCACGCTCAAAAAGCTCTGCATAGAAATATGGTCCATCTGGCTGCTCGCAAAGCTTAACCGCATTATCCATCATTCCTGCAAAAGTGATCAGATTTTTCTGTATCTCCTTAATGCATTCCAACACGAAATTTTCTGTATCAAAGCTCTCCGGAGTAATATCATAATCCTCTGAATGATCAGCAAGATAATCTACCGGAAATGGCATTCCCTGTGCATGCTTCCATAGTGCCATTATTGTATTTTCGAGATCCCTGTCATTATTCCCCGAGGAAAGATATTCTGATAGAAAAAGAAAATCTGGCTCCGCTTCATCGTACTTTTTCTCTAGAAGCTCTCCCATTACTTCCTGCTGCAAAAGTTTCATCTCACCTTCATCGCCAACACGATAGCAAGGGTCCAGATCTATATCACTGAAATTATTCCTAATAACAAACTGGCAAAAAGAGTCAATTGTAGTAATCTGCGCATTGTGAATAAGAGTCTCCTGCTTTTGAAGATGCATATTAGCAGGATCCTTTTGAAGTAGTTCTTCAATGGCATTCATAACCCGGTCCTTCATCTGCGAAGCTGCCGCTCTTGTGAAAGTAACTACCAAAAGATGATCAATGTCAATTTGATCTCCAGAAACGCCCGTGACAAGTTCAATAATTCTCTCTACAAGGACCGCGGTTTTGCCAGAGCCTGCAGCTGCCGAGACAAGGATATTCGATTTTCTTGCACTAATTACTTCTGTCTGTTCCTCGGTAAAATTCATTTATCAAATGCTCCTTTGATTTATTGTAAAGTCTCAGTATTAGGCGTGGCATTATTCTTGATGAGGTCTAAAACATCACTATCTCCAAGGTTTTTCAGTTCTCTCACCTTATATCCATTTACCGATGCATCGAAACCGCATATCGATCGGTAACTACAATAAGCACAGGAATTCTTATTTCCCATTTCGTAAGGGTTAACTTCAATATCTCCATGCATGATTCTACGTCCAAATTTGGTCATTTGCTCGTTTACATATCCAGTGATAAGCTTATACTCATTGTTATCAAATATTTTTGATGAAGCAGCGAAGGAGCCATCTGCTTTGCGAGTTATTGGGATAACATCCGATTTTTTATCAAAGGCATTGTCAAGAAGATTTACCACCTTTTCATCAGAGTTGACTATTCCAGTCATTCGAAGCTTATCTCTGATCTTTCCACCAATTTCATCAGGTGACATAGCTTTTGATGATTCGATAACAGGATCATCAACGCGGTAGTACAAAAGTGCGGCAGGAATTATCTCTTTTGACGGATTATCCTTCCTCTCATTCGCACTTGCAACCTCCATATAGATTACGAGCTGAAGCTGAAGTCCGTAGTACATGGATGCAAGGCTAAAATCTCTGGTTCCGGACTTAAAATCAATTACCTTAACATAAATTTCGTTATCAACAGCAGCGATGTCTATCCTGTCTATTCTTCCGTGGAGCTTCATTTTCTGCGTGATCTGATGCTTTTCGTCCTCAGATAGTGCAATATTTATCTCATCAATGTCTCCTGCTTTCTTAAAGTCAAATTCCACATTCTCCGGACGAAATGCGCCTTTCCCGAGCTGATACTGAAGCGTCTTGATTGTCCTGGACATAATTCTGTGAATTCTCTCAACAGCATAGCGATTTCTGGCCGAGCTCATGAGAATCGTATCTCCATAGTTATCGGCATAATCCTCGAGAATCGTCCTTAGAATCCTCTCACTTTGTTCTTCGTCAAAAGAGCTCCAGTCAAGCCCTGCTTCTGAGAGTCTAAGAGAAAACTGCTCCAGAATCCCATGAAAAACCGTACCAAGATCCTGCACTTCAAAACTATATTCATCTCTTTCATCAAGCTGCAAACCATATTTAATAAAGTGTGCGTAACAGCATGAAGCAAACTGCTCCAGCCTCGATACACTGTTTTCGAGAAGGCTTCCATAAAGAGCTGCAGAAACCGCCTCAGATAAAGGTTTATTACTATAACTGCAAAAAGCTGCGTCAGTCAGTCTCTTTATCTCATTATTCATTTCATCATTTCCGGAATTAAAGATTTCATATAGAGACATGAATCTGCGCGTCTTCTCTTCATTCATAAAACCATCTGCGTAATCCCTGATTTGATCAGCTACATAAATAATCGCATCTTTCTTCGATAATAGCTGTTCCTCCAATGAATCATTTTCAGGATAAGAAATCTTCACCTTCGGAAACATCTTTGTCATTACCGAAATCAAATATGCAGGTCTTAGACTTTTCCCATCACTTCCAGTCAAAGAAAAAGACATATAAAGTCCACTCGAGGGCTTAGTCAAATTCATATATAGATAAAGCCTTTGAATATACATCTGCTCTCTTGGCGTAGGTGCAAGATTTACCCCTGTATCACTATCTGCAAGGAACTGTCTGTCAAGATCTGAAATAATGCCTCCGGTTCCGGTTCTTTTGGGAATCGCATTGTCATTTACCCCTACAAAGAAAAGATATTTCACATTTGATAATCTTGTTCTCTCAATATCTCCAATTACGATTCGATCAACATTCTGCGGTATAGTACCAACCTGAATTTCATCAAATCCTGATTTGACAATGTCAATATAGTCCTGAAGTTCAACGCTTTCATCTCCAAGAAGTGAAACAATACTATCGAAAAGATCCATAACCTTCGAATAAATCTGCCTGAATTCTCCGGCGCGAAGCTTGTCACCTCTTTTGTCAAAAGAGTCAGAAAGCTCCTCTAATCTCTTTGCTGCTCCGGACGAAGCTACAAATCCATAAAGCGCTCTTGTCATATTCTTTGCACTTTGCCCAGCGTCAAATAAAGGCTTTAAGCTATCACTTACCTTCTTTCTGATTTCATTAAGTCTTTCAAGAATCCTTGTTTCAGCAATGAGTTCTTCTTCACTTGTAGGCTTTCTCCTACCCGGAATATGTCTCGTAAAAGGATTCTCCCACGCTTTCCTTCCTCTGATTCCGAGACCTCTGACATAATTTTCGAGAATATCAATGTCATCATCATCAAACTGCGCCATCCCGCATCGAAGAAACCTGAAAACCGTCTCATAACTGTATCTACTCTTGACGACATCCAAAGCACTTGCAATATATTCTGTGAATGGATTTAGTCTGATATTATTTGTCTTATCAACATAGATTGGAATGTCAAAATGCTGCGAAGCCAGCTCAAATTCATCTGCATACGAATCGAGATTTCCGCACACAATCGCGATATCTCTATAAAAGAGATCACTTTCACTTGTCCTTAAAAGCTGTTCAATCCTTATGCAGGTTTGTCTGACTTCCTCTCTTACATTTGAAACTCCGTATATTTGAATTCTCTGCGTTTCATTTTCATAGGCATTCTTCGTGTACCTAAAGAGATTTTTTTCCAAAAAAGCTATCTCAGGGCAATTCATAAATCGGCTAACAGATGAGTCGTCCATAACAATGTCAGAGCTGTGAGCATCGCGGTATAATTTCCATTCATTAAAATCAGGTGTTATTATATCATTCCTTGTCTTTTCAGCATTCCAAGCAAGTCTCTCTATATCATTTATTGTCTTCCTGCTTAGTAAAAAGAGATTCTGTTCTCCCTTTTCCATCGCATACGGGCTTTTTATGTCATCAATATCAAGCGTTATCAATACTTCTTTTGACAATTTAAGAAGTTCTTCTATTACCTGGTATTGTACCGGTGTAAAGCCCGTGAATCCGTCAAAAACTATTACGCTTCCGGCTATGAGCTTAGAGTTTTGGAGTCTATCGCAAAGCATATGAAGAGTTTCTTCGGAAGTAACATATTTCTGGTTAATAAAGCTCATAAACTCCGAATATAAAAGCTGAATATCTTTAAGCTTCGCATGGAGATTTCCTCTTTTTGATGAGCAATCAAGAAGCGGAATCATCCCATCCGGTGCGACGTCATACTGCATGAGCTCGGATATTGTTGACTTTACTTCATCAATATATCCCGCTCTGTGCATACTGCCTCCAATCACCGGAAGCTCATCTTTATGAAGTCCTGCTACGTGGCGAAGAATAAGACTCTTTCCCATGTCATCAAGAACCGGAACTCTGCTTTCACCAGTCTCATCAAATATTCGATGTGAAAGGCGGCCAAAGCTCAAGACATCTATATTCATAATTCCATGAGCCGGATGCATCTTCACAACATCCATCTGTGTCTGCATAGTGAACTGATCAGGAACGATAATATAGAAATTTGTATTCTTTTCCTCTATACTTCTATCGATTACTTCCTGAAACACTCTTGTACTTTTTCCAGAGCCTGATGGTCCCAAACAAAATCTCAGCATAACTTCCTCCGCATTTTGCTTTGAAATAGTTTCAAAACAGATACACTAATTTTATCACAGTATTTATAGTAATGGATGGTGTAAAAGCTTCTTTGGATAACTAGTTTTTCTTATTCAAGCATAATAAAAACTCCTGCCATTTTCTGACAGGAGTCCGTAAAATCTAATCTTGTTTTGATTTCATTGTAATTAGTGGTGGAAAAGCCTGAGTCCTGTAAATGCCATAACCATATCGTGAGCATTACAAGCATCAATTACATTATCGTCACGAACCGATCCGCCCGGCTGTGCAACATACTTAACGCCGCTCTTAAACGCACGCTCAATGTTATCTCCAAATGGGAAGAAAGCGTCTGAACCAAGTGCTACATTTGTATTTTTATCAAGCCATGCTCTCTTTTCTTCTTCAGTAAATACATTTGGCTTTGTCTTAAATACGTTCTCCCACTTGCCATCAGCAAGTACGTCCATGTAATCAACACCCATATAAAGGTCAATTGCATTGTCTCTGTCAGCTCTTCTGATGTGATCAAGGAATGGAAGCTCAAGAACATTAGGGCTCTGACGAAGGAACCAGTTATCTGCCTTTGATCCTGCAAGTCTTGTGCAATGAATTCTTGACTGCTGCCCAGCTCCAATACCGATAGCCTGACCACCTTTAACGTAGCAGACAGAGTTAGACTGCGTATATTTAAGTGTTATAAGGGAAATCAAAAGATCTTTTGCCGCATCATCAGGGAGGTCCTTATTATTTGAAACAATATTTGAAAGCATATCATTATTGATTTCAATAAAATTATGACCTTGCTCGAATGTTACACCAAAAACCTGCTTCTGCTCAATTGCAGCAGGTACATAATCCGGATCAATCTTAATTACAGCATAACCGCCGTTCTTCTTTGCTTTAAGAATTTCAAGAGCTTCAGGCTCGAAGTCAGGTGCAATAACACCATCGGAAACTTCTCTTTTGATAAGCTTTGCTGTATCAACATCGCACTTGTCTGAAAGAGAAATGAAATCTCCAAAGGAAGACATTCTGTCGGCACCTCTTGCACTTGCATATGCACTTGCAAGTGGAGATAAATCTCCCATATCCTCAACCCAGTAAATCTTCTTCTCTACATCTGTAAGCTCATGTGCAACAGCAGCTCCTGCAGGTGATACATGCTTAAAAGAAGCTGCAGCAGGCTTTCCGGTTGCCTTCTTAAGCTCAGAAACGAGCTGCCAGCCATTAAGGCCATCAAGAAGGTTGATATATCCAGGTCTTCCATTTAGTACTTCGATTGGAAGGTCGCTTCCATCTGCCATAAATACGCGAGATGGCTTCTGATTTGGGTTACAACCATATTTAAGTGTTAATTCGTTCATTATTTGCCTCCAATTATATATTGCTTAGTATCAGTTGTTCTTATTGACCAGTCTGGTCACGCAGTTTCCTGTCTTTATGTCGATATATCTTACAAAAAGAGATACCTTATTATCGGAATTAAGTGCCATCCAAATCTTATCCGTAAAACTATCAATTTCTCCTTCGATAGTCACATGGGTTGGCTCGCCTTCATAGCTTGGAAGCGGATTTCCATCACCCATATATGTATGAATAAAATATCCTTCGCCGGCCTTTGGTGCATCATATGTGAAAGTGTTTCTGATACACTGCCCTGCATCGCCATGATCGCTCTTAAGAATCGACATTGCAAAATCATAGTTACCATTTTCAATATGCATGATTCCTGAAATTCTAGGAGTATAATTTGGTGCATCTGGCTCGAACTGCCTCGTACGAAGTGACTCTTCAAATGTCTTTCCTTCACTCATAAGATCATAGACTGTATCTGTCTGATCACCATTTGTGACAATTGTTCTGCTGCCGAGAGTTCTAACAGGAGAATATATTATAAGGCTTGGATCCTCCATCTTCGATGGGTCAAACGCCTGTGTGCGAATTCCTGTTCCATCTTCAACAAATACACGGTTTCTGCTGTTCTCACTTCTTCCCATGATAAAATAGGCAGTAACAGCCTTAAGTCCATCCTCAGACTTTCCTATTACGATTCCTCTTCCCGGGTAAGTAGTTTTGCTAATTTCATTTTCTAATCTTATCATCTTGCTCCCTCCTTCTTAAAAGTAAATTGTGCCACAAAAGTAACGTGTTTTATAACTTTACGAGCTGATCACAAGCCATTTTGGTTTATTTGCTTTGCAAAAGTTAATCGCAAAGCGATTAACTTTACGAGCTGGCCATAGGCCATCTCGGTTTGTTTGCTTCGCAAAAGTTAATCGCAAAGCGATTAACTTTACGAGCTGTCCGAAAGCTATCTTTGTTTGCTTGTCTCACAATTTGCTTTTAAGTTTAATAAGTTTACTATCAAGTTTCGGTTTTTTCGCCTATAAAATATCTTTCGGTGAAAAGAGTTTTATTTTGGTGTACAAAAAAACCGATCTCCCGGTAAACCATCACAATAGAAACGGTTTGCCCAGGCGGTCGGCAAAAGTTAATTGCTTCGCAATTTACTTTACGAGCTGGCCATAGGCCATCTCGGTTTGTTTGCTTCGCAAAAGTTAATTGCTTCGCAATTTACTTTACGAGCTGGCCATAGGCCATCTCGGTTTGTTTGCTTCGCAAAAGTTAATCGCAAAGCGATTTACTTTACGAGATGGCAGAAGGCCATCTCGGTTTGTTTGCTTTTTATTATACATGCTCCCCTGTGGTTTCCCACGATTGCCCTACGGCAACTTTTCCGCCAGTCGCATGCTTCTTTTAAACATAATCTACACGATATTTGCACAAAATGCAATTGAAAATATTCGTTTCTTGCAAATTATCAGAGTGCTTTCATAGTAATTTGAGTTATCCACTGCTTCCCGGCAAATTCCTTCATAGTATTCCATTATCTATTACCAGAAATTAGCGGAATATTTTCTTTTACTAATTTTTCCACTACGATTATAGCTTCTTTCTCTTATTTTTTTGCTTCTCGATAACGGACTTTTCACCCTTTTTCATTTTTCCGCTATCAATTTCAGTAATATACTGGCATTTCCAGGCTTACTCATAACGGGCTTTTCACCCTTTTTCATTTTTCCGCTATCAATTTCAGTAATATACTGGCATTTCCAGGCTTACTGATAACGGGCTTTTCTCGTTTTCTCAGATTTCCGCTATCATTTTCAGAAATACCTGGCATTTCC
>CAZJWA010000014.1:19305-54194 GCA_964549585.1 uncultured Butyrivibrio sp.
CTTTTCTCGTTTTCTCAGATTTCCGCTATCATTTTCAGAAATACCTGGCATTTCCAGGCTTACTCATAACGGGCTTTCCACATTTTCTCAGATTTCCGCTATTACTCAATGAACACCACTATCTGGCTATTTCTCCTTAAATATCGTTCTGAAAATCAACCTCACAAGTGGTCCGCAGTAAAACATCTGATACAAAATCGCCATTGGGAAATTCATTCCCCATGTCTGAATAAATGTTCCAAATGTCTTGGTATCCTTAAACAGAATTGTCGCAATAAGGCTCATAATCGGGCACATAATACAGCAAATGCACAATGAAATCGCATACGTAATAAACTGCGGTCTATCATCCGGGCGCATTACCGTAAATGCAAGCTTTCCTGCAATTTTACCTACTACAAAAAATTCCAATATAAATGCTATTGGTCCCATAACTGGCAATTCATGAAGAGCTGCAATAAACGTTTCTCCGCTAACGCCTCCCATATTAAGCGCTACATTATATACAATCATCCCGTATACCATTATTGTAGCCATAATTGCTGTAAATACTGCATCCTGAAATTTGTTTTTGGACATAAAAAATCCTCCTAATAATAAGAATCAATGTGTTGTTCGTTATCATCCAGAGGATTGTGCGTTTCCAATTGTGACCATATTTAATTAACTTAAGCATAGTATCACATAATCAGATCTTGTGTAAGCCCTTATTTTTCTTTATTCAATAGCCGAATGTCTTTCAAGAAGCGGATCAATAAATTCGCTCAAAAGAAACGCTACCGGTCCTGGTACAATGAGAATCAGTATTGGGAATCTATAGACAAAAGCAGCAAGACATAATATAGAAAGCAAAATAAGAATAGAATAACCCAAATATTTAAATATCATATAAAATGACAGTTTCAAGAGCCACCTTGTAGGCATACTAAATCGTGACAGTGAGGCAAAATAAAAAATATTGACTAATGTCCAAATAATCAGCGCAGAAGCATTAAACATCACTATGAATAAGAATAAATTACCACTGCCTTTATTTAATCCAATCCAAATATCAAGCAGAATAACTGCTAATATCACCAAACTGCCAAGCCACATCAGTGTCGCCTGCTTAATATTTCCCTTAAATGCAGAAAAGAACTCTCGAAGAGCATATCCGCTACCTTTTTTTATGGATTTATGAAAAGAGTAATATAATGCCGTACTTGAAGCTCCTATAGTGATAATCGGAATACTGCACAAGAGCCATAGTATTCCAAGCAGTAAAGTATCAAATAACATACTCATGAAATTTGTGTAATTCCCGCCAAAATTAAACATCTTATCGGAAGTTTCTTTATTCTTCTTCATCTGACGTATCCTCCTGAGAATAATGCCCATGGCGTATTCACCATGGGCAACCTAATCTCTTTAAGCAATTTAAAGCTTCAGCTCATACCCATTTCTTGTAAAAAGAGGTATCTGATTGAGCGGGGTCTCTACTGTAGCAGTGCTTCCGCCTTCATACTTCTTGCCTGTCCAAGCGTCAGTCCAGTTTGAACCTTCAGGCAGATATACCTTTTTCTCCTTCTCTCCCCTTGAAAGAACAGGTGCAACAAGTATATCAGGTCCAAACATATACTCAGATTCGTTACCCCAAACCGCCTTATCCTGTGGGAAATCATAGAAAAGAGGTCTCATAACAGGGTCTCCACTTTTATGCGCTTTTTCCATAAGATTTCTAATATATGGTCTCATCTGCTCTCTAAGTTCAATATACTTTCTGCATATTCCATATACTTCTTCGCCATATGACCAAATCTCGTTAGGTGCTCCGGAAACGCACTCAGCTCCTCCGGTTGTACCCTGCTGCGGCTGGTAAGGCATCCTGTAGCCGTGAAGTCTCATTACCGGACAAAACGTTCCATACTCAAACCATCTGACAAATGCCTCGTGGTATGACTCATCTTCAATATTTGCCCCAAAGAACCCTCCAATATCAGTCGTCCACCATGGAATTCCCGCAATTCCCATATTAAGTCCTGCGCAGAACTGATTCTGCAGACTTTCAAATGTCGAATGGATATCACCGCTCCAGACAAGCGCTCCATATTTCTGAGAACCAGCCCAGGCACATCTTAGAAGGTTAACGATATTATCTTGCCCTTCCTCCTTCATTCCGTCAAAAAATGTTTTGGCATACATAGCAGGATAGACATTTCCAACCTGTACATTAGGTCCCATATGGTATCTGTAATTTTCAAAATCGTATACGGAATATTCAGGCTCTGCTTCATCAAGCCAAAAAATCTTGACACCCTTGTCATAATAGTTCTTTTTACACTTACCCCAGACAAACTCCCTGGATTCAGGGTTTGTTGGATCGAACTGAATAGTATTACCCATATAGGTATTGTCAATTCTGACACCTTTGTCAACTCTTGTAAGCAGTCCTTTTGACATCATTTCATCAAAATTCTCGCTCTTATAGTCAACCATCGGCCAAACAGAAACCATCAGCTCAATTCCCATCTCTTTTAGCTCAGCTATCATAGCATCTGGATCAGGCCAGTATGTTTCGTCAAATCTCCAATCGCCCTGCTTTGGCCAGTGGAAAAAGTCTACAACAATAACATCTATCGGAATCTGGCGCTTCTTATATTCCCTCGCAATCTCAAGAAGCTCCTCCTGCGTCTGATAACGAAGCTTGCACTGCCAAAAACCCATTCCATATTCAGGCATCATCGGAACCTTGCCTGTCGCATCTGCATATGCATGCTCGATTTCAGCCGGAGTATCTGCTGCTGTAATCCAGTAATCAAGTTTTTTGGTAGATTCAGCCACCCAGGAAGTAATATTCTTGTTAAAATTAACCTTTCCAATAGCAGGATTATTCCACAAGAATCCATAACCAAGAGAAGAAATGTAAAACGGAACACTCGCCTGAGAATTCCTATGTGCAAGTTCAAGCTCAGAACCTTTCAAATCAAGAAAATTCTGCTGATACTGTCCCATTCCGAATATCTTTTCTGCAGGATCAGACTCAAATCGCATCGTAAGCTTGTAATCTCCACCGATTATTGGCTTGAACTCCCTTGCTTCTACTTCAAGTGAACTTGTGGTCTTTGCGAACATATCTCGTCTGTTCCTTACATATTCCTCAAGAAAAAGCTCACCTTTCTGATTGTAAAAAGAAATTTTACCAATATTATTAACCTTTGCGGTAATATTTCCGTTTGTAATTTCTGCCTCAAATGCTCCAATAGAAATAACAGGCTTTCCTGCGCCGTTATTTTCATCAAGAGCCCAAAGCTCTTCCGGCATCTCATATTCCTTTGACGCACGCACACGAAGGCTATTTGCTCCCCACGCCTCTATGAGAACTTTCTCGCAGTCATATCTATATAGAAGATAATTTCCATGATTTTCAAAAAAGCCAAGAAGGAAATCACTATCTGATTTAAAATCACCTGTCAAAGCCTCGTCTTGAATCTTTAGTTTTTCATTTTGTTCCATAATAAAACCCCATCCTTATAATATATTTTCAACAAACTATCATTCTTTTACAGCGCCTGCAGTAAGTCCCCCAACAATATACTTTTGAAGGAAAACAAACAATGTAATAACAGGTAATACAAGAATCGTACCATACGCCATTATACAGTTCCACTTTGTTCCATATTTATTTTGAAATTTGTATATATTTGCAGTAAGTGGTCTCATATCTGCCTGAACATTGAAAGTCATTGAATAAGCAAGATCATTCCAGCCATTAAGAAATGAAATAACTAGTACCGTTATAATTCCGGTTTTTATTGCCGGAATCATTATCTTAATAAATGACTGTATTACATTACAACCATCTATTCTTGCTGCATCATCCAGTGATGCCGGAACGCTCTTAAAATATGGTCTTAAGGTTACGACAATAAACGGAATAGTGCCTGATGAAATCGCAAGTGCAGGTCCTAGATAAGTATTCAAAAGCCCGAGCTTACTAAAAATAAGATACATAGGCGTAAGCATCAACGAAGCTGGTAGCATCTGTGTTACCAGAAATGTCAAAAGAAATCCCTTTTGACCAGGTACGTGATAGCGCCCCATTCCATATGCGGCAGTAACTCCAAATCCCATCGACAAAAACATGGACAAAAAAGCAATAATGAGACTGTTTTTTAATGAAGCAACAAATTCAGAATCTTGAAAGTTTTTTATCCACGGACTTAGCGTAAATTCATGGGGATAGTATGTTACCATCTTTCCAAAGGATTCCGCATCAGTTTTAAACGACATCATTATCAGCCAGTATATGGGAAAAAGAAATGCGATAGCTACAAGAACCGATACTATACATAAAAAAACATTTCTTCTTTTTTCTCTTGGAGAAAGATTACTCTTTTTTATATGTTTTTTCTTCATAATCAGTCATCCTCCTTTGTCGTAAGTCTAAGGTAGAACAACCCTATTACAAACAGAATTGCAAAAAGAATCATTGCAACAGTAGAACCCTGTGAAAACTCATATTGTTTAAATGATAAATTATATGCATATGTTCCAAGAACATCTGTCGAATTAAGCGGTCCTCCAGAAGTCATGATAAACATAAGATCAAATGCTTTGAATGTATAAATAAATCCAAGCATAAGTACGGCAAAAATTGATGACTTCATAAGAGGCATCGTGATTTTCCAAAATCTCTGCCATGCGTTTGCACCGTCTACCTCTGCGCTTTCCATTACCTCAGTCGATATTCCCGTAAGACCAGAAGTCAATAGAAGCATATTAAACGGAATTCCTACCCAACAGTTCATAGCAATAACTGCACCCATTGCGGTATCCGGCTGCAAAAGCCATCCAACCGAGCCACCTATTATTCCAAGCTTCATAAGAAGATCATTTATTACTCCGCTTGACTTATCAAACATATTTTTTCCAAGAAGAGCAGTTACTGACATAGGCATCATGTATGCTACAAGAATCATTCCTCTTATAGGTCCGGCAAATGTAAATTTCTTACTAAACAAAAGAGCCAGTAAAAAACCTATAGTAAACTGAAATATCAAACAACAGAAAGTAAATACAAAAGTGTTCTTCAATATTAATAAAAAAGTAGCATTATGAAAGAGCTCTATATAATTTTCGAAGCCAATAAAAGTCGACGTTCCCGAAGCAAATGTCTTTACATTAACGTTTTTGAAGCTTAAAACAACGTTATAAACCATTGGATATCCGAGGATGATAAGCATATATGCAAATCCAGGGAGAATAAACCCAAGGCCCTCTCTTTTCTTTATTTGTGCCATAGTTAATTTCATACAATCACGTCCTTTCCTATACGAATAAGAATTCTTTAAGAAAAACTGCTGCAGACATTGATGTATGCGATATCTGCAGCAGTTCTTGATCAAATCCATTACATTTTTCTTATTCTGTTGGAAGAGGTGATTCCTCCAAAATCGGATCTATTACGCTAGCAGCCTGCGCAGTTGCATCTGCAGGAGTACTCTGTCCAAGTATGCATGACTGCTCTGCTGTCCAGATTGCTTCAGATATTGTAGGCCACTGTGCATGAGGTCCTCTGGCAACTGCAAAGTTCATTGAATCATTAAATACCTTATATCTCTCATCAGCTGTCCAGAAATCCTTAAGTTCAACTGAATCTGCTCTTACAGGAAGCTTTCCAGCTATTTCACACCAGTCTGCATTATTCTGAGCTGATTCCATCGCCATAAGGAATTTTGCACATTCCTCAACGTGCTTACTGCTTGAGCAAACGCCAAAGTTCTCACCGCCAATAACCGTTGCCTGATTTCCATCTTCAGATGGCATCGGTACATATTCATAATCCCATGTAATTGTATCTTTCAAATCGTCATCAAGCGACTGGGCTATCTGCCATGTTCCAGACTCAAGCATGCAGGCTTTCTGAGCTGCCCATGCATTTAACGCATCGCCCTGTCCCCAGTTAACAACTTCATTACTCATATATCCGTTTGTTTCGAGATCTTGAAGAAGTCCAAAAGCCTTCTGCGAAGCTTCAGAGGAAATATCTCCAACACTTCCACCTGCACTATAAAGCCAAGGGATAAACTGGAAGGTTCCTTCTTCATTCGATACAGCGCTCATTGCAAAACCATATACACCATTTGCAGAATCCGTTGTTGCTTTGCAAGCTTCTTCAAATTCTTCCCATGTTGTTGGTGCTTCATTGATTCCCGCTGCCTTTAACATATCCATATTGCAAAGAAGTGCAAGACAGTTCGAATTATTTGGCAGCCCATACAAATCGCCGTCTGTTCCCATGCAGGATGAAAGAGGTCCTTCATAGAACTGGTCAAGTTCTCCCCAGTCTTTCAAATACTGATCTATTTCTGCAAAAACTCCAAGTGAAATATATGAAGCCATATCAGGTGAATCAACCATTCCTATATCAGGAAGATCTCCTGAAACAGCACCGATTGTGTACTGCTTCATCAGTTCTTCACGTGATACATATGTAGGAACAATGTAAATATCACTCTGAGATTCATTGTAGCTCTTAATCATTGCATTGAGTGCATCTGCTTCTCCCTCGAAATAATGCCAAAGTGTTACTGTATCACCGCCATTAGGTTCTCCGATATCATCAGTAGTGACTGCTGTCTCTTCAGATGCGTCTTCAGTAGCATCCGCAGTTTCAGAAGTGGTTTCTTCTGCATCAGATGATCCTGCGGTCTCTGTTGCTGTGCTTCCGCAGCCTGCTGTCATGGCTGCAACCATTGATGTTGCCAAAATAACTGATGTTACCTTTGTAAGCTTTCTTTTCATTGCTAATCCTCCCTTGCTTGTTTGTGCACCACGTACACTTATTGATGTGCGAATCAACTTTTTCTATGGTTAGATTAACATTTTTACTGTTATCGAATAACCGTCAAAAATAAGATAAGTATAATAATTTGGAGCAATTTTTTAAGAAACTACTCTAAAATTAATATAAATGCTTTTGTATATATTCGGAAACGCATTCCCCGGTCACTTCCTTGAAACACTTGAAAAAGTACTTTGAATCAGAAAACCCAACTTCATAGGGAATATCATTTTTCTTTGACTTATCTTTTCTTAAAAACTCAATAGCTTTTTCAATCCTATACGTTTTTAAGAATTTTGCAAAATTCATGCCAGTACTTTTTGCGAATATATAGCTAAAATACTCTGCTGTAATTCCAAGCGAATCTGCAATATCCTTCTGTGAAATCTTTGTACTATATGATTGTTCAATTATTCTAAATGATTTCAGAACAAGCGGATGCGAATCAGGATATTTCTGACAAAGCTCACCATTATCCGGTACAAAAACAGGTGCGCTTATTGCTTCAAGCTTATTCAACAACTTCTGAACATCATCCACCATTATAGGTTTAACCAGATAGTCTACTACTCCAAGAGCAATAGCTTGTTTGGCATAATCGAATTCCTCATATGCACTTACAATTACGTACTTTGTCTTAAGCTCATATGATTTGCATGCCTTAATCAGTTCGATTCCATCCATGAGTGGCATCCTAATATCTGTAATTAGAACATCAGGTTTAAGAGCAAGGACAAGTTCGAGCGCTTTTTTACCATTAGATGCCTCTCCAACTATCTCTTCTTTTTCAGAAACAGATTCAATTACACTAATCATCCCACGTCTTGATCTAGGTTCATCTTCAGCAATTACTATTCTCAAAGCTCTTCCTCCCCTGCGCTCTCAGCTTCCTCCTCATCTGTTACAAGAGGAAAAAAGAAGTCAAATGCGGTTCCATTGCATTTTCCTGTGTGAAATTCTATCTTTAGATTCTCCCCATAGAATCTTTTAATTCGAGAAATTACATTAACAATTCCTATTCCAATTTCATTTCTCTTTTTTAATGCAATAGTCTCACCCATAATTATCTTCCTAATAATCTGCTCCGTATTATCGTCCATTCCGATTCCATTATCAGTTATCTTTACATGAAGATATCCGTTATCTTCATGTATAGAAAGATATATCTCACCTAAATAATCTATGCCTTCAAAACCATGAAGTATCGAGTTCTCAACAAATGGTTGCAAAAAAAGCTTGCAGCAGGGCCAATCACTATAATTCTCATCATAATCTATCTGATAAATAAATAGATCCTCAAATCTTTCTTTCTGCAAAAAGAGATACTGTTCTATCCATGCAACTTCCTGCCCGATAAATACTTTCTGGCATCTCTGATCAAAAGTATATCTAAGAATATTAGACAGCTTTTTCAGCAAAACAGAAACCTTTTCATCTCCAGCGTCAATCGCCTCATAATTAATTACCCCAATCGTATTGCAGATAAAATGCGCACTTATCTGCGACTCCATTGCAACCTTCTCCGCCTGATACTGATTCTTTAGAGATTCCACAACAGCCATATGCTGCCTTTCAACCTCTTCCTCCTTTGCCCGAAGATCATCTATCATCTTATTATATTCATCTGCGAGCTGCCATATCTCATTCTTTCCTTCAATATCTATCTTCTTTCTGTGCATTCCCTTTCGAACTGTCATAATCGCATCCGAAATTCTTGCTACAGGCTTAAGAATCCATCTGGTCATGCACAAGATAATAAGAACATATATCACAAGCAGCATTCCCAGTACCATAATTCCATTATTATAAATTTGATCAACATGTGCCTTAAGCTTTGTCTCATCAATACTTACATTGATATTCCAGCTAAAATACTGCAAATCCTTGCTGACACTTCTTATATATTCATCATTCAGAACAGTCTTTTCGCTTTTTCCGATAAAAGACTTGTCACTGTGATATAAGATTGTACCACTATCATCTGTAACATATCCTTCAATGTAATCTGCTCCCGGCATTTCAATATAGCTGATAAAACGTTCAAATAAGTCCATCCTATAGGTCACAACCAGCACATACTCTGTTTTATCAAGGCCGCTATAAGCCCCAATAATAGGATATGCAATATTAAAAACCCTAAGTTTATCATATGAATGCACTCCTGGATCCGTATAAATAAAGTATCTCGGAAACGAGTAATCTGACTCAGCGCGATATTTTGACACAACATCATCATGCATCTGCAAAAGTATCGCTTCATTGTCAGAATTCCACATTGAACCCTTTTCCGAAGTCTTATATCTGTCATATTGAGACAATAGACCATTCTGGTCAACGATAGCCACTGAAACTACGCTGCTGGAATTTGAATAATCATATCCAGAAAGTTTATGATACAAGTCCATTGTTCCAATGTCGGGAGAAACCTGAGCAAGACTTATTGAATTATAAATGTCAGACGAAACAGCCATCTCAGAGCCGAACTCCACAGCACTATATAATGAAGAATTAACGCGGTCTTTAACCGAGCTAAGTATAGCATCTTCATTGGAGATACTGTTTTCTTCAAGATAATTAAGATATCCTATTTTTAAATATTCCTGCAGAATAAAAGCCAAAACAAAAACAGCAATTGAAAAAATCAAAATTAAATATGTAACAATATGACTCTGCAGAAAATTGTGCATTCTTTTTATAGACGCTAATGCTTTGCCGCCCCACCGTTTAATGCGCATACTTTTACTCCCTGTCTTCTAATAAGACTAATTACCTAAAAAAACTATTATCAGAATATCACGTATTTTTCCAGAATAACACATACTAAAAATTCGCCAAACAATGAACCTTCATATCTGATGCATTTATAATTTTCTGTATCTAAAAAGCTGAAGATAAACACTTATCTTCAGCTTCACAAAAAAAACAATTATTCATTATAAAAAGAAATCACAAAACGATAAGTGCTTTAACTTAGCTTTCTTTGTACAAATACTCAAACAAAGAATCAATCACTTCAAATCCCATTTTCTTATACATATCCTTAGGTATATCATCTGCGTCTGCATGGAGATACATTGTCCCGGCGAAATTCTTTGCGCCGTAGTAAAGAAGCGTTGTTGCAACATATCTGTTTCGGACACTCTCATTAACTATAAGATTATCGGTTTGAACATATCCGTCACTACCTTCAAAGCAGTAACAGGCTCCGGCAATTTTGCCATCAAGAAATGCTCCAAGATAGTGAAGAGAATGCGTCTTTGCGGCTGTGTCAAGATATCTGTTGACTTTCCTCACCAGAAAATCTTCGCCATAATTTTTAACATAATTTTCTCTCTCAATTTCCATGATATCAAAGCGAATGTCATCCGTCTGAATATCTTTAATTACTACATCCGGATTGGTCTTCCATTTTGAAATCTCTTTTGACGGAAGATACATCGTATAGGTCTCGCCGCCGTCTATCCCCCGGCTTTCCTTAAGTTCTTCGCGCATTTCTAAAGGGAAATCTTCTCTAAGCTCAAGCTTCATAAAATCTGCGCCAAGATTTCTTTGATACTTAATCATCTCGTCAATCTTTGCAGTGGTAACCTGTGCGCTACCGCCTTGTGCCACAAAAGAATTGTGATCATACATGTCAGGAAGAGTCTCATCCTGCCACTTGATTAGCGAATCTGACATTATTATTTTTTTTGAAAAAAGAGCTTTGAAAGAATCTTCAGATGCTCTAATCTCCGCCTTAATTTGTTCCTTGTTAATCATATAATTAGCCTTTCCAATCTAAAACTGTATATACATAATCCTTGGCAGGCATTACTTATAGCCTCCCAAGGACTGCTCATCAACTAATAATTGTACTTACTTAAGCCCAAACGAACCAAATATATAGATACCCTACCATAACTGCTGTAAGAGTAAACGGTACACCGATTCTCATAAAATCTTTAAACGATACCTCATAGCCGTTTTTCCTAAGCATTCCGACAGCTGTAATATTTGCCGATGCTCCGATAGGCGTGAGGTTTCCTCCAAGTGTCGCCCCTGTTAAAAGACCAAAAAACAATAGATACGGGTCAACTCCAAGTATCGCAGTAACACCAGCAAGAACAGGAAGCATGGTCGCAACATACGGAATATTGTCAACAAATGCGGAGATAACTACTGATCCCCACACAATTATCGTGTACAAAAGGAAAATATTATTGCCGCCAACCTTCACGATCCAGCCTGCAACATCATCAATTACTCCAACCTCTGTTATCCCACCAATTACGAGAAATAACCCTGTCAAAAGAAATATTGTCTCAAAATCTACGCTTTTAAGTGAGGTCTTCAAATTCTCAAGGCTCTTTGATGCTGCGAAATCAAAAATCATTGAAACAATCGCCATTCCAATGCAGATAACGCCATTTGTAACATCCGGCTTATCTGGAACAAACGATGCGCAAATAAGAATAGCAACCATCAATAGAAGGAATACGGTTGGCGCTTTACTCGTAACCTTGGTATGCTCATTTGCTTCAACAGGCTCCTTATCTTTTCTAAAAAGAATCATCATAATCGGTACCGTTGCAAGTGCTCCAAGCTCGACAGCAAAGAATATTCCAGGTCTTCCCTTCATGAAAAAGAAATCCATAAAATCCATATTTGCATATGCACCAAGCATAATTGACGTTGTATCGCCAACAAGCGTTGCTGCGCCCTGAAGATTTGATGAAACCGCGATGGCAAGAATCATTGGAACCGGCGAAATCTTGAGCTTCTTGCAGATTGCAAGGCCAACGGGTGCTACCATCAAAACTGTCGCAACATTATCGATAAATGCCGAAATAACTCCGGCAAAAAGTGACATATAAATTGTTACCCACATAACATTTTTGGATTTATCAAGGAGCACATCTGCTATCAGATTTGGCATCTTTGACTCAATAAAGAAGTAAACAAGAACCATAGTTCCAGAAATCATCATAAGAACGTTCCAATTAATCGCCCCAACTATCTGCGATACCGGAAGTATTCCGGATACAATGAAGATAAGCGCCGTTCCAAGCGCGACATAGACTCTTTTCTTTGGAAGAGCAATCATCAGTACATACATTATTATAAAAAGAACTATTGCTGCAATTTTCATATCCACCTCATATCAATCAGTTTAGTTTTTTAATTATTTTGGCTATTATGTTTATTCCTATATTTATCGTCTCATGCCTATATATTTTGCACAGCCTCTGTTTTAGGCTATACAATATCTCTTTTTACAAAAGAAATATCGAAGCTCATTTTACCATAGTTGTCTAGGGTAATAAACAACAAAAAAGCTATTCTTTTTTCTCCTATAATTCTTTTCTCAAAAGAGCAATCAGCCTCGTCCTCTGTGATAGAATTGATGTATGGCAAAAAATGTTTCATATGCGCTCTAGCAATATCTTTTTACTACTACGCCGTGTATGAAAAGCGACTAAATTAACGCTTGCCAAAATACTGACGAAGGGAAGTAACAGCTATGCCAAAATGGTTATCAGATGCAGCATTTTATGAAATTTACCCACAATCCTTTATGGATACCAATGAGGATGGAATCGGTGATTTGAACGGAATCATCGAAAAGCTTGATTATATTAAGGATCTTGGCTGTAATGCGCTTTGGATCAATCCCTGCTTCGATTCACCTTTTAAAGATGCGGGCTACGATGTGCGCGACTATAAGAAGATTGCTCCCCGCTATGGCAACAATTCAGATATGTATCGCCTTTTTGGCGAAGCCCATAAGAGAGACATGCATGTTCTTCTTGATCTCGTCCCCGGACACACCTCAGAAGAGCACCCATGGTTTCTTGCCAGCAAAAAAGCTGAAGAAAACGAATATTCAGACAGATATGTTTGGACAAAAGAGGCATTTAAGCGCACCGGTGACCACCCTTGTGTCAGCGGCGAGAGTGATAGAAACGGCTCCTATATGCTCAACTTCTTCAAATGTCAGCCAGCACTTAATTATGGCTTCTTAAATCCTACAGAGGATTGGCAAATGTCTCCTGATTCACCTGCCTGCAAGGCAACTCTTGAAGCCATGAAAGATGTAATCAGATTCTGGCTTGACCACGGCGCAGACGGTTTCAGAGTAGATATGGCCGACTCACTTATTAAAGATGACGATGAAGATAAATCGGGAACCTGCGCTCTATGGAGAAACGTTCGTGAAATGCTAGATAAAGACTATCCTGAAGCAGCATTTGTTTCAGAATGGAGTAATCCTGCTCAGTCACTTAAGGCCGGCTTCCACATGGATTTCTACCTTGACCATCATGGAAACGGATATAATTCTCTTTTTAGAGATAATGAGAATGAACAAACCGAGGATGATAACAGCTTTTTCAAAAGAGATGCAAATGGCGATATCATGAGATTCTTAAATGACTATCTGCCAAAATATCACAGCACCTGTCATGATGGTTACATCAGTTTTATAACCTGCAATCACGATACTCCTCGTGCAAAAAGGACTATGTCAGACCGTGAACTAAAGATTGCTTATGCGTTCATTTATTCTATGCCTGGTGTTCCATTCATGTACTATGGCGACGAGATAGGCATGCGTTATCTTGATATTCCTACCAAGGAAGGTGGCTATGGAAGAACCGGAAGCCGCACACCAATGCAGTGGGACAACAGTGCAAATTACGGTTTCTCAAAGGCGCCGGAAGATACTCTATATCTTCCTGTTGACAAGAAGCCTGGTGCTCCGACTCTTGAGAATCAGCAAAGCGACCCGGATTCTCTCTATAGTAATGTAAAAAGAATCATCGCTCTTCGCCACGAGCAGAAAGACCTTCAGGCTGACGGCGAATTTGAAGTTATTTTTGCTGAAAAGGAGAAATATCCCTTTGTATTTAGACGTGGCAATCTGATTGTTGCAGTCAATCCATCAAATACAAAATGTCAGGCACACGTTCACAACATTGCCAAGGTTGAGCGCAAGGCTCTTTACAAAATTGGTGACTACCTCATTGCCGGCAGCCATATAGAAATGGCTCCGCAGTCATTTGTGATTTTGCAGTAAAATAGCTAAATAAAATAACCCAGAAATGCGCGCCGCTTTTGACGCGTGGTGATAAAAGACATATGGATTGCAGTTCTTTGCACTCCATATGCCTTTTTTTGTTGAAACGTAGTGTGAATTTCTTCTATTCTTCCGGCTTGACAGCGATTTCAAGTCATAAAAAAACACTCCAAAGCCGAAAAATATAGCTTTGAAGTGTTTTTTTTATATTAGTTTATTCAACCACTTTATCATATCTCTTATCAGAACCAAAACTCTTAAAACAATCAAGCGTTCTTAGAGCTATCGGAGCTACCTGTCTTAATTCCTTCTGTCTTATAGATGAACTTAACACTTGAATCCATATCATCTGATGCTCCGCCATAAGTAGTGTAATTCTTACTTGCTTCATTCAATGCATCAAGTCTATCTGTAAACTCTGTTAAGTCTCCTCCTTCAAATGCTTCTGTAAGCTTCGAAATTCCTTCTTCATCAAACTTTACAAGACCATCTGATAAGTCTGTAGCACCTTCAAGAAGAGTCTTTGCTCCATCATCGAGTGTTACTGTTCCATTATAAAGAGTAGTACTTCCACTGTATAAATCAGTTACACCATCATCAAGGTCTTTTGCTCCGTCATCAAGCTTCCATGCACCATCTGAAAGGTCTGCTGCTCCGCTAACTAAAGTAGGACTGTTGGAATTTAGCGTATCCATACCGCTTCTAAGACTAGATGAGCCATTCTTAAGAGTTGATACACCACCTGATAATGTATTAACGCCGCTCATCAGCGTTACGCTTCCTGCTGAAATTGTATCAAGACCATTATATAAATCATTTGCTCCTGCATCAAGTTCAAGAATTCCCTTGTATAGATTATTTGACTGAGTTGCAAGTTCCTGTGCTCCAGCTTTGATTGATTCGCTGCTCGCGTAGAAGGTCTTTGCTGTTTCGCATAGCTTAATATCGGCTTCTAGTGTATCACTTGAAGCGGAACTAAGAGAGGTAATTGTATTACCGCTTCCAAGAAATGACGAAAGAATATAATTAATTTTGGTTCCATAGGTGGCATCACTCTCAAGCGCACTAACATTCTTTCCATAATAACTTATAACCTGAGAAAGGCCTTCATAATCAGACTGTGATATAGTACCATCACCATCAGCATATAATATTATCTCTGAGGAAACGCTTCCTACACTTTGTGATGATGATCCGGAATCATCACTGCTCAAGCTCTGCTCAGACACGTCTGAATCATCTACATCTGCATCATCTTTAGAAGATGAACCAGAACCACTTCCAGATTCTGAAGAACTGTTTTCATCTGAACTATCATCAGAGTTCTCATCCTCATCTTCAGAAGAATCTTTGCTACTTTCCTTTGAGCTCTCATCTGTTGCCGCGCTGCTTGCTACTGATGAAGCATCATCACTTTCATCTGAATCTTTGCTCCAACCTGCGTAGAATGTTACAGAACCGGTTAGTGTATATGGAAATTCTACTTCATCCCCCGTGGCATCTTCATTTAAGTACCAACCTGTAAAGGTGTAGCCTTTTCTTGTTGGCTCCTCTGTGGGCTCTTCAACAGTGTATGTAGTAGTTCCCTCTTCTTCATCTACAGTAGTTGTAATTACTGCGCCTATGCTACTTCCACCATTTCCGTCAAACTTACATGAAGCAGTCTGTTGAATCGCTGCACTTCTTACCATAAACCTTGAAGCATATAAAGAAAGGCTCTTCGATTTTACTATATTATTCAAAACCTGCTCGGTTAAATCTGCAGCATAATATGTAGATTGTGTAAGCTTCTGATTTTCTTCAATAGCCGACAACAGCTTTGTTGTTCCTGCACTTAACTCTGCTGCCCCTGTTGCCAAGCTTCCTGAGCCTGTTGCTGCCGCGCCGGTTCCTGTCTTTAGCTTTGCAGCGCCGGCCTTTGCTGTAGAGATTCCATCATTAAGCTTGGACGCTCCGCTTGATAAATCGTTTACTCCACTTTGGAGTGTGCTGACGCCGTCGTCAAGCTGCTGAGCTCCTGAATCTGCCGTTGCTACTCCGTTTGTGTATGTTGAAATTCCATCCTTAAGAGTATCAGAGCCTGTTGCGAGATCACTTGTGCCACTCTTTAAAGTTGTAGTTCCATCCTCTAAAGTCGATACGCCGTCATTAAGATCAGAAGCACCACTCTTTAAATTCTTAGTGCCATCCTTAAGATCCTTTGCGCCGTCTTTAAGCTTACTTCCGCCATCTTCAAGGTCGCTCATTCCATCTGAAAGTTTGTCCATATCATCAGAAAGTCCACTAATCTTGTCGTTATCTCCGATATTCGAAAGGCCAAGCTGTGATAGAGCATCATCCGATGCCATTGTAAGAGTCATGCTAAGCTCGAAATCAGTAACATCAGCAGTTACTTCCACATAATTTGGAATCTCGGCATCAGTCCCATCTTCCTTAAGAGAAAGCTCCTGGAGCTTTTCCTCATCAACATTTAGTGAATCAGCAAGACCTGGAAGTGCAACACCCATTACAACATAATTATTTGCATCTGAAATTACTTTTCCGCTTGTTACTTCAACATTTGAAAACTTGTCACTTGGGAGCATTACACCTGATACTACCGCAAAAGGTGTGTAAATATCTGTCTCCTTGCCACCAATCATCTTCTTGGTTACAGAATTATTAGTGTAATCAAAGCGAATCTTAACCTTTCCGCTCTTTCCTGCAAGATCATCTGCTGAAATCTCTTTTCCATCAAGATAATATGTAATCTTCACATCAACAGGAAGCTGCTCACTTGATGAACCCTGATAATATACATCTGTTCCATCTGTATTGTTCCATGTGATCGTTCCGTCACTATTTTGAGTAAATGTCGCATTTCCCTTTACGCTCTTAATGTCTGTAAGATCACTCTTATCAGAAAGAGTTGAATCGCTGCCAGGGTTCTTGAGCCAGTCGCTTACAATAACATTACTATTCTCGCCATTAGCATCTGAAATTACATATACCGTTTCTTCCTTGCCAGTTGCTGAAGAATCTCCTCCAAAATTACTGCCTTCGATCTGGCTCTGAAGTGCATCGCTATCTGAATTATCTGCATCTGTTCCCACCGAAGTATCTTCAGTAGAAGCATCGGCGCTCTTATCTGCAGAAGCACCGCATGCAGTTGTTACTGTTGTAAATGCAAGAACTATAGCCATTCCCACTGCTCTTGATCTTATAAGATAATTTTTTTTCATAATAAATTCTCCTATTTTTCTTTGTATAAACTCGTTGCCCTATATAGGCTCCATACAATTCTTTATCTTTTTGTAAAAAAAGCTCTCAAAATCCTTTATGCTACGTTTGAATGCCTACTCTTCATTTGAAGTTTCTTTTCATGAATACCGGCTCTAACGTCCTTGAAGCCAAACGTCGTACGGATAATTAGTGGATCAAAAATCATGTACATTGCAGGAAGAACAAGTATTACCGTGCACATACTGATAAGTGCGCCTCTTGACATCAGGTAGCAAAGAGAACCAATCATATCGATACTTGAAACAAGTCCTACACCAAAAGTTGCTGAGAAAAAGCTTAGCGCGCTGACTACAATTGATTTCATGCTTGTTGCAAGCGCTATCTCTGTTGAATTCTGCTTTGTTTTACCAAGCTGCCTCTCTCTGCAATACCTCGTCGTCATAAGAATTGCATAATCAACTGTTGAACCAAGCTGAATCGTACCTATTACTATTGATGCAATAAATGGAAGCGTGCTTCCTGTGTAATACGGAATTCCCATGTTAACGAAAATCGCAAATTCAATTACCGCAACAAGTATTACCGGAAGTGAAATTGACTTCATTACGATCAAAATAATTGCAAAAACGAGAAGAATTGATACAAAGTTTACAACCGTAAAATCATGATTGGTTATAGTGATAAGATCCTTTGTACATGGAGCTTCACCTACTACCATCGCACTAGGGTCATAGCTCTTTACAATACTGCTGACATCATCTATCTGAGCATTTACTTCATCAGATGCTGTCTTATATTTCGATGTTATCAGCATGATCTGATAATCATCATTTTCCAAAAGAGATGTTAAATCATCAGGAATCACTGACGATGGAACACCGGCGCCGACAAGTGATTCTATGCCGAGTACTGCGTCAACACCGTCTACATTTGAAAGCTCTTTACACATATCACTTGCACTAACATCATCAAGTGACGAATCAGCAAGTATCATGTATGCCGTACTTGATTCAAAATGTTTATCCAGTTCAGCATTTGCCTGTGAGCTTGGAAGTGATGCCGGAAGCGTATTTGCCAAATCGTAATATACTGCCGTGTGATTGTTTCCATATATTGCAAAAGGAAGAAGGCAAAGGAAAATAAGTGCAAACACCTTGTAGTGCTTTGCTATCCATGCAGGTGCCTTAACAAATTCCTTAAGAAGTGGTTTATGCTTTGTCTTTTCAAGAATATTGTCAAAGACTAGAATCATTGATGGAAGTATAGTTACACATGAAATTACTCCAAACACAACACCCTTTGCCATTACAATTCCAAGATCAAGACCTATCGTGAAGCTCATAAAGCAAAGTGCAATAAATCCTGCGATAGTCGTTATCGAGCTTCCGATTATCGACTGGAAGGTTGCCGTAATAGCTTCTGCCATGGCTCCCTTTTTATCGCCCGGATGGAGCTCCTGCTGCTCCTCAAAGCTATGCCACAGGAATATCGAATAATCAAGCGTGACTCCAAGCTGCAAGACCGCACTTAGTGATTTTGTGATAAAAGAGATCTCTCCTAGCACTATATTCGAGCCAAGATTGTACATTATCGCAAGACCGATACTAAGCAGGAAGAAAATCGGTACAAGGAAATTATCCATTGTCAGTGATAGAACTATTGTTGCAAGAACAACTGCAATAAGAACATATAAAGGAGTTTCCTTTTCTGCAAGATCCTTGGTATCTGTAACTATCGAGCTCATACCGCTTAGGAAACACTGCTTGCCTGCAATCTGACGTATCTGTCTTATCGCATTCATCGTTCCATCAGAAGATGTTGTCTCATCAAAGATAATGAACATCATCGTTGCATCACCATTGTTAAATGCGTCATACACATCATCCGGAAGCATATCCATTGGAACTGACAAATCCATAATGCTGTCATACCAAATTACTTTCTTGACATGAGCCACGTTCTCTATCTCTGCCTTTAATGCTGCCGTATCCTTTTCGTTCATACCTTCAACAACGAACATTGAATAGGCTCCGGTTCCAAAATCCTTCTCTAATATGTCCTGACCTTCCATAGTTTCAATATTGTCCGGAAGATAAGAAAGGATATCGTAATTTACTCTCGTTGCCGCATATCCGATAATTGACGGAATCAGCAGTAAGAGACTCACTATAAGGATTACGTAGCGGCTCTTTACTATAGCTTTTGATAACTTTTTCATCTATTTGTCCCCTAAAAAATAATTGTTTATGCCGGCAGCCAACATCTAATGAATTTCGAAAGGAATAATCACAAAATGTTCAAAATTGACCGCTGGTCATTTTCTACATTTAATGGTATACTACAAAAATGACCGGTGGTCAACTTTCATTTATAAAAAGAATCTAAAAAAAATAATAACAATTATTCATAGATAAAGAGCTATCACAAAAAAGCTACTATCCATGCACCTTTTCGAAGTTTTTGTGATACACTTATGTAAGGGAAATTTAGTATTTCTTTTTATATGGAATAAGGAGCAAAATGGGAAAGCTCGGAAAGCTTAGTGAAAAAAAACGACTAAAGATGGAATCTCTACTAAATACCTCATTTGATTTGTTTATCACAAAGGGTATTAGTAAGACCTCTGTTGCTGACATAGCAGAAAAGGCAGGAGTTGCCAAAGGAACCTTCTACCTCTATTTCAAAGACAAATATGATATCAAAAACCGCCTTATACGTCACAAATCAGGTCAGCTCTTTATGAATGCTTTTGAAGCAATGCAAAAAGCAGGGATTAAAACAATAGATGATCAGATTGTTTTCATAGTTGATAATATTGTTGATGATCTTGAAAGGGACAGAGCGCTTCTTAATTTCATTCATAAGGACTTAAGCTGGGGAATGTTTGAAGACGCTATCGCATCAGATTATTCCACCTCAGATAATGATATGAACATCAATCTCATGTATCGTGAAATGATTAAGGAATCCGGAATCAAGCTCACCAACCCCGATCTCATGCTCTTTACGATTGTCGAGCTTGTAAGCTCATGTGCCTACAGCGTAATTACATCTGATTCGCCACTTCCAATTGCAGAGTTTAAGCCACATCTATATGAAACGATTAGAGGAATTATCAGGCAGTACATGGTAAATGAATAATTATTATACGCGAAAGCGCATACAGGAAAAAGTGCGTCATTTGACGCACAATAAAAGAGTAGCATCCTGTCAGTTTTTGACAACGGATACTACTCTTTCTATTTCTTTTGACAAAAAAGCTTTGAAATAAATTTAAATTCTTACCTCTGTATGAGCACCCTCTATATCTCCGGTCAGCTTTCTTCCATCCTCTAAATAAATCTCATATTTAGCGCCGCTTAGCTTTCCTGCAACGTCAAATGAAACAACGCCGTTTTCAAGAAGTGCCTTGATATTAGCACTGATATTTCCGGCAAGATCAGGGATTCTGCACTCTGCCGCTTTTCCTTCAATAGGAAGATATAGTCTAAGCGTAGTGCCTTCGCTGTATTCGTAATCCGGAACGTCCGTATGGCTGCCAACAGCAATGAGCTTATCTGCCTTAACAAATACAGGCAAATTCATATAATCATATTCCTTCTTGTACCACCTTCCGCCTTCAAGGATTTCATTATCAATAAGTCCTATCCACTTCCCATCCGGAAGGTAGAATTCTCCAATACTCTTGTCATTTACGATAGGAGCAACAAGGAGCGCATCACCCATCATATACTGTAAATCCAGATACTGGCAGGCTCTATCACCTGGGAATTCAAAAGGCATCGGTCTCATTGAAGGAATACCTGTCTGGTGCGACTCTACTGCTAGTGCATAATAATATGGCATGAGTGAGCACTTCAATTTGCTAAAAAATCTGACAACATCATTAGACTCATCATCAAAAAGCCACGGAACACGATAAGAATCAGAACCATGAAGCCTTGAATGCGTTGAGAATAGTCCAAACTGTGCCCATCTCTTATATAAATCCGGTGTTGCTGTCTTTTCAAAGCCTGAAATATCATGACTCCAGAATGAAAATCCGCTCATGCAAAATGAAAGACCGGCATGAATCGATTCTGCCATTGAAGCGTAGCTTGCTTCGCAGTCTCCTCCCCAGTGAATCGGGAACTTTTGTGAACCTGCTGTCGCACTTCTTGAGAAAAGAACTGCCTCGCCCTTTCCTCTTTCTTTTTCAATAGTCTCAAACACCGTCTTATTGTATAAATAAGTGTAGTAGTTATGCATCATTTCAGGATCAGAATTATCAAAGTACTTAACATCTGTTGGAATTCTCTCACCAAAATCTGTCTTAATAGAATCAATTCCTGCACTTAAAAGATCTGCTACCTTTCTTGAGAACCAATCGACTGCTCTTGGATTAGTAAAGTCAATTACTGCCATTCCAGGCTGCCAGTTATCAACCTGTTTGATTCCTCTTCCATCTTCGCGCATAAGGAAAAGCCCTTCCTTTGCGCCTTCTCTAAATGCATCCGTATTTTGAGCAACATAAGGGTTTATCCAGCAGCAAAGCTTAAGCCCTTTGTCGTGATATCTTTTTATCATGCCCTTTACATCAGAAAAGACAGCCGGATCCCATACAAAATCGCACCAATGGAAGGCTCTCATCCAATAGCAGTCAAAATGGAAAACTCTAAACGGAATATTTCTATCCCTCATTCCCTCGATAAGGCCATTTGTTGTCTCTTCGTCATAGCTTGGCTTAAAGCTCGTTGAAAGCCAAAGTCCAAAGCTCCATGCAGGAGGAAGTGCCGGTCGTCCCGTAAGCTCTGTATAGCGGCTAATAATTTCAGCAGGAGTTTCGCCATAGAACAAATGAAAACGCAGCTGCTCTCCGGGCGCAGAAAATCCAACATACTCTACCTTTTCTGAGCAAACCTCAAATGAAACTTGACCAGCACAGTCAACGAAAACTCCGTAATTTTCACTACTCATATAGAATGGAATATTCTTATAGCTGATATTGCTGGCTGTTCCGCCATCTTCATTCCACATATTTACAGTTTGACCATTCTTTACAAATGGCGTGAATTTTTCTCCAAAGCCGTAAATTGTCTCGCCTGGTTTTACAGAAAGCTCATTGTTTATGTATGGAACGTAGTTCTGCTTGAAATACTCTTTTCCCATTCCATAAGTTGTAGGCTCCTTGGCAGTTCTCATATATCCGAAATTATGGTAGCCTGCACCGGTAAGACGCTTACCCTTTGCCTCGAAATAAAAGGAAAACGGGTCTCTCGTTACAATGACCTTGATATCTCCTGCGCTCATCACAGCCTTTTCATCAGTAATTTCTACAGAAGTCTCATCAGGATTTCTCTCAAGATCAAATCTTGGCTCCTTTGAGTCATAGCCTTCAAAATGAGTAGTCGTTACTTCGATATCATTATGACCTGCCGAAACAAAATCAATATAAACAACAGAAATATCAAGCGAATCTGCTCTTGAATGAACTGGTCTTTCAGGCGCAGTAATTCGCATTCCGTTTGGAATCTCTTCAATAGTAAATGCCTGCGAAGCAAAGGATGCCTGTACATCCTCTCTCATCAGCCAATATCCTTCTGTAAATTTCATCTAAGTCTCCTTACCTTTTTTATTTAATATTACCTGTTCTCAAAAAAGATGGAACAGACACTTTTCAATATCCATTCCACCTTTTATTAGACATTTTCTATGTGCATCAGTCCTGGCAAAAAAGCTCTCAGGTACCTTTACTGTGCTGCTCCGTCAATATCATGCCATGACTTTTCAATAGCTGCGCATGTTGCATCCTTATCAGTCTGTCCTGAAATGTATGCCTGTACCTCTTCACCAAATGCCTGGTTGAAGCTGTCTGTTGAATAGCAGATTGAAAGATCTCCTGAACCTTTTTCCTTAACAGAAGCTTTGCCCTGCTCGATGATTGTGTAGCTTGATGTCTCATCAGATGTGATTGGAGGAACAACTCCTGCTACATCTGTAAACCATGACTGACCATAATCCGATGTATACCACCAGTTAACGAAGTCAAGAACTGCCTGAAGATTTGAAGAATCCTTATTTACGTGAAGAGCCTGATCAGAACCTGAAACCACCTGGCAATCTGCTGCATCAGCGCTTACAGGATATCCGCCAAATCCAATATTAAGATCAGGATTTATTGACAAAAGATCTGCTTCAACCCAAGCACCCTGTCCAAGCATAAATGCTGTATTTCCTGCTGCAAATGACTGTTCTTCTCCTGAAAGATCTGTCTCAAGAGGCTTGTCATCGCCGTACTTAACTGCTGTATCAATAAAATCAAAGAAGTTGTCGTAAAGAACAGGATAATCAGCAATCTTTGCTTCTCCTGCCTGGAACTTTGCAACCATATCAGCTGTGCTCTCGCCTGCTTCTTTTGCTGCTGCATTTAAGAAATCCATTCCTGTGTGCTTAAATACCCACCACTCCATAAAGCCTGTTGTGCAAGCCTGATAGCCTTTTCCTTCAATTATCTCGCAGTCCTTCTGGAACTCTTCAAAAGTCTCCGGAGCGCTTGTAATATCACAATCTGTAAGAATATCGTTGTTATAGATAAGTCCGAAATAGTTGCCCTTTATTGCAAATCCGTAGCAACCCTTTCCGCCCTCTTCAGCTGAAGTCATAGCTGCTGCAACGCCGGGATCCATTGCTGCTGCAATAGGCTCGCTGCTAAGATCATATGAATACTCACGATATGTATCTATTTCCATTCCTGATGTTGATGAAAAGATATCAGGAACATCACCAGAATTGATCTTTGCCTTAAGTAGTGTAGGATAATCATTCTGAGTTGTCTCATAGTTAACTGTTACATTTGGAGCAACAGTTTTGTACTCATCAATAAGTGTGTTTATCGCATCAGCATATTCAGGTGAAGAAATAAACATATAAATTTCGCCGCTATCCTGTGAATAGTCGACTTCCCCTGAAGCATCTGTAGATACGCTCTCATCTGCTGGTGCCTCTTCTGCAACAGAATCATCTGCCGGTGCCTCTGCTGATGCATCTGTACCTGCAGAACTGCTTCCGCATCCAGCCATCATCGTAGCTGAAAGTGTTCCCATAAGAATCAACGCCAATAATCTTTTTTTCATGTAACCCTCTCCTTTTCTTTTAAGAAAAAATATATTTTCAGCACTCTTTGTGCTGTAACAACCATAAGTTTGATCAGCCCTTTACTGCTCCTGCTACAACTCCCTCAACAATATATTTCTGTAAAAAGATAAACACTATAATAGAAGGAAATACTGCAAGTACCATTCCTGCCATCGCATACTGCCACTGCGTATTCATCTGTCCAACGAACGTATATGCAGCAAGAACAAGTGTCTTTGTCTCATTACTTGAATTAACCATCAGTAAAGGAAGAAGGAAATCATTCCAGATCCACATAATATCAAGAACAATTACTGTAACTGTAACTGACTTTAGAAGTGGAAAGATAACCGATATATATGTCCTTATCGTCGATGCCCCATCAATCTGTGCGCTTTCATCCATCTCTTTTGGAATCGTCTTCATAAAATTATAGAAAATAAATGTTGCCATGGGTATTCCAAAGCCCCAGTACTGAATTCCAAGTCCGACCTTTGAGCCTGATAAATGGATGACTGACATTGCCTTTAGGAGCGTTATCATTATTGTCTGAAACGGAATAAGCATTGGCGTTATCAAAAGCATATATACAAAGCCTGTGTATTTTGTCTTTCGTCTGTCACAAATATATGCTGCCAGTGATGAGAATATTACTATTCCTATGATTCCTATGGTAGTAATAAGTACATTGTTTAGAAGAAGCTTTCCATAATGCATCTTATCAGCAACATAAGAATAATTTTCAAATGCAAGTACCTTTGGAAGTGCAATAGGACTTGCGATAACTTCTCCAAATGGCTTAACCGAATTGATAAACATCAAAAGGATCGGATAAATATAAATAAGTGCCAAAAGAGCCATAACAACAATCATTAAAGTCTTTTTATAAAGGTCTCTCTTTTTCTTAGTCATTATAGATCAACCTCCCTCTTGTTCATTGTCTTTAATACAATCTGAGTAATTAAAAGAACAAACAGGAAGTAAAGAATCGCCTGCGCAGAACCAAGTCCATAATTATTATTTGTAAATGCTTCGTTATATATCTGCAGCGTTGCACTGTAGCTTGCTTTGCCGGGGCCTCCTTTGGTAAGAGCCAGAATAATGTCAAATACCTTAAGCCCGTTTGTCAGTGACATAAATACGCATGTTGTCATTGACGGGCCAAGAAGCGGAAGTACTACCTTAAAAAAAGACTGTGATTTCGATGCCCCATCTACATATGCTGCCTCAACAACATCGGTAGGCACTGCCTGCAAACCTGCAATATACAGGACTATATAAAAGCCAAGCGACTGCCATACTCCAACTATTACTATTGAGAAAAAAACCATCTTTGTATCACCAAGCCATGATAAATTCCAAAAGCTCCATCCTGTTGCCTGGTAAAACGCCTTAAATCCGGAAGTAAAAATAAATTTCCAAATAAAACCAACGATAGTCATACTCATAATGTATGGAATAAAGAACAATCCTCTAAATAGATTTGCCAGCTTAAATTTCTTGGTAAGCACTACTGCAAGAACGATTGCAAGTACATTTGAAAAGATAACAAATAATACCGTGTATTTAATTGTGAACCACAATGCCGACATGAAATCGGATTGTCCGGAAAAGATACTTATGAAATTATCAAGGCCTATAAAAACAGGATTCTTTGCTATTCCATTCCACTTAGTAAGTGAATAGTAACCACTCATAACAAATGGAATATACATCATCATTACGACAAAGATAACCGCAGGTATAGTAAACGCGAAGTTCTCTCTATTTTCTCTTTTCTTTCTGGCAGATTTTTTCATCTAAAGTACGTCCCCCTTTAGCAGTTCTTTTTTCATAGCCTAATTATATATGCAACATTTTGTACATCAAATGGAGAAAAGAGAACTAAAATATGTAAAATATTGACATCTTTATGTACAGTTCTCTTTTATTTCATGTGCAAATTGATTTCTAAAATTCAGTGTTGTAATATGTAGCTTATGAATAATAGACTAAAATGCAAGCCAGAAAAGAATCACTCAGCTGAGAAATTTGCGAAAGCAAATCACTTCGCAGCTGCCCATTCCTCAATAAAAAAGATAATGAATAATACTCCGCTATGGCTTCTATTTACTTCCATAGTGTCCTTTCTCATGCTCATATTGACCATCATGCTTTCATATTCTACATATGCATGGAGTACGCAAAATGCAATCAACACTCAAAACAGTACAACAAGGCAGCTTATCGATTTGAAGGCTCAAAACATCGACCAATACCTAAATAATTTGTCGAATTTCTGTGTTCTTCCGGTTTACGATTCGTCTCTGTACAACGACTTGCTAACCAAAGAGCCACTAGCTAAGGACCAGCTTTCATATGTTCAAAGTGCAATATCGGGATACTATTACACCAGAAGCGACCTTACCACCTATCAGATTTACCTGTTAAATCAGAGTCTCTGTATAGGAAGAGACGCAGGCGAGCAGCACATGAAAATCAGCAAGGTTTTCGGAATCAGAAATGATGAGAAATATCTCTCCTGCCTGGATTCATCATCCGGCTATGCGCTGTTTCCATCAGAAAATAGCAGTTCACTATTTACCTTTTGCCATACCATTATCAAAATAAATGACAAAACTCCTTGTGCACTCGTTTGCACTGATGTGGATAAAAGCCTTATGTCAGGGAGCTTTAAGAATCAAATTGCTATCCTATATAACAGTAAAGGGCAGGTACTGTATACAAACACGAAAAGTGACCTTGCAGAAACTATTAATACTTCGGATATCAGCTCTTTTTCCCAGAAATCAAAAAAGGGAATAATTAAATTAGATGGTGAATCCTACCTATATGCATCAAATGACAGTGAACAATCCGAGCTTCGCCTTGCCGTACTTACGCCGCTTTCATCAATTACTGACAGAATGGTTAGAATACGAATATTTACCATTTTTCAGGGCATCATATTCATGGTTATTTCGATGGCAATTACTTTCTTTGTAATAAGATACTTAACAGCTCCGCTTTCAGAACTTGCCGATTCCCAGCTTCAAATGGGCTCTGGAAATTTTCATAAGATTAAAATTGGAAGATGCAGGGAAACAAAGAATCTAAGAGACAGTTTTAATGAAATGTCAGAGCGAATAGAAAAGCTGATAAATGAAAATCTTCTTTCAAAAATAAATGAACAGGGTGCACAGCTTACCGCTCTTGAAGCACAGATCAATCCGCATTTCCTGTTTAATACGCTTCAGGCAATTGGCTCAGAAGCCTTAATGAATGATCAGACCAAGATTTACACGATGATCACCGAGCTTGCTTCCAATCTTCGCTATACGATAAAAGCTCCCAACGAAGTTACGCTCAAACAGGATTTGGATTTTACTCAGAATTATATTGATCTGCAGAAAATGAGAATGGACGATAGGCTTACTGTAACGCAGCATATCGACTCTTCTCTCTATAACACAATCATTCCCAAATGCACGATTCAGCCGGTTGTGGAAAACGCCATCAAATACGGGATAAGCGGTGATATCAGCTCCATTACGATTGATATTGATATTTCCGTGGCAAAAGAGATATTAACAATAAAAATATATGACGATGGATATGGGATGTCACCGGAAAAGCTTGAAGAAGTAAATAGTCTTATTCATTCCTACATTCCCGGAAAAGAATCTTCCGAAATAGGTTTAGCTAATCTTTATAGCAGACTTATGATAATGTATAATAAAAAAGTTGAACTAATTATCGAAAGTAATAATGAAAATAATCACCATACATGCGTAACCATACTACTAGACATCTCAGGCGAGGGAAGATAAAACAATGCATAAAATTCTGATAATAGACGATGAAAAGCCCGTTAGAATATCAATAGAAAAGCTGGGGAATTGGAACAAATATCATATCGATCAGATTCTTTTTGCTGAAAATGGCAAAGAAGGCCTTCTCACAATGAATGAAGTAGGACCATCAATTGTCTTTGTAGATATGCAGATGCCGGTAATGAACGGCATAGAATTCTTAAAGGAAAGCCAGAAACTAGATAACACAGATTGTAGCTTCATCATCATAAGTGGTTATGATGACTTTAAATATGCCCAGCAGGCTATAAAGTATGGAGTCAAAGACTACCTGCTAAAACCCGTAATCGCAGATGATCTCAATAAGGCCATAGACACCGTCATGAAGGAAATGTATCCTGATGAAGATTTTGAAAAAGAAATCCCATTAGGCACTACTCTTTCTGCAGAGCAGGTCATGATTCTTATACATGACACAATAGAGAGAGATTACAATCAGAGCATACGAATTCAGGATTTCTCAGATAAATATTTCTTTTCCAAAGAATATTTATCACGCCTTTTTAAATCAAAATATGACATCGGAATATACGAATATCTCACTGAAACAAGAATGAAACGCGCCGCAGAGCTCCTTCGAAACCCCGGCATAAGCATTTCAGACATTTCAGAAAGAGTCGGCTACTCCGATAACACATACTTCTCAAAAGCCTTTCACAATTACAGTAAAATGACCCCAAGTGAATATAGGAGAAGTACTACGCTGTGACTGCCAATTTGGGTCTATTACATTATCTGAATTATCAACGTTTTGCCTAGTTACAATATACGATAACAATTATCAATCAGACTAAAAAAATTTATTTTGCAGTATCATTCTAATATACAGAAACCACTTAAATTCGTATCAACAACACGCTCATAAATTATTTCTGTCATATTATTTGTCAAGTCAATTTTTTCCTTCAACATCCAGTATGCAGGTTCACCCGCATATTGAACCTTATCCTTTAGAAAAAAAGAACAGACACAATAATTGCCATTACTCTTCTGTCTCAAGAAAAGATAAACTGTCACTTCATCGATGGTACTCTCTATTACATAATCCGCATCTATTTTAGAATAAGGATTACGCTTTTTTACATATTTTAATACAAGGTTTTCATTTTCTATATATTCAGCTAATTGAGGAAAATGGTTCATTCTACTGGAAACATCTGCATATGAATCATTCGAATTATAATAGAAATCGCTCTTTTCAATAATCGCATATTTAATTTTATTATTTTTTATGTCATCAAAAACTTTCTCACTATTACGTGACATTGCAATATCCCTTAGATTCTGCAATCCAACGAGATGTTTAAAATCCGATTTTTCAAATTCCAAAGTTAAATCCAAAAGATTTTTGCTTTTTGAAATTTGAAAATGATAATTAACATAAAATATTTTTTCGAATGCCTGGACACATTGTTCAAGTATATTCATCTATTTTTCCAATACATTTTTCTGTAAAAAATAAAGAAGCCTCATAACGAGGCTCCTTTATAGGATTTTTTTTTGGAATCGCTTCCTAGCTAAGTCATGGTAAACCCCAAACCTTTGTAGACCTCCCTGTATACTGCTTCTTAGCACAACATACAGTTCAACAGTCAAACAGGATAGCCTGTTGTTTGCTTATTAAGCTAATGAAAAAATGGCTCTTTTCAATAGTATTATATGCGAAAGCACAGAATTTATCAAGATATTTTCAATAACATGAATATCAGAGAGCTCAAACCAGCCCTCTTTGATAATTTATTTATTCCTTTTATTTCGTGCAATTATCCCAAGCACAGCCATCAGGATTACTGCAACTACGAAGGCTGCCATAAAAATGCTGCTGCTTGGAATAAATGATGTTGTTCCATCTGAATTAACTGTCATCTGTGCATTCCTAAGAACATAGGCTCCGATTGCAGGTCCTACTATTCCAGGAATAAATACCTGTCCGAATATACGCATTCCTTGGAAAAGCCCCGTCTGTGCAGAAGGAGTATTATCTCTTATCACCGCACCAAATATTGCCATACCGGTAAGATATCCTGTCATCATAAAAAGAGATCCTGCAAAAACAAGCAGCGTCGTCTTACAAAAAAACAGTAAAAGATAACCTATTATCAGAAAGAGCACTGTTGGAATTACTGACTTTATAAAGCCTACGTGGTCATAAAGCTTACCGTAAAAAACAGTTATCACCGAAGCAAGAATAATTGCAGGTGCCATGATAAGAACATAATTTTCCATACCAAGTGACTTCTCGTAATACAAAATCAGATAAGGCATGAATATCTGAATAGAAATTCCAAACACCGCAAATGCTGCAAGCACACTGTAAAGAAGCTTATTGTTTCGTACTACTGAAGGCCTAAATCCATAAAAAATATCTTTAAAATAACTGCTGCCTTCGCTTCTACATATAACTGGTTCGTCAATTAAGAAGATTCCAAGGATTCCAATAGCAATCACTGTTATACCAATAATCAGATAAATCACAACCCAGCTTGAAGCCAGGTCAAGATTAAATGACATGAAGCCTCCAAATACAACAAGTATTGCTATAAGCGGCATCATTGCATTTATCCCTTCAATCTTACCTCCGTTTGTCTCATCTCCCATATCTGTCAGCCATGCATTAAAGCATGCATCGTTAGCACTAGATCCAAAGAAAGTCATAACGCAGTCCATAATAATAACAAGAGATACTCCCAGTGAGAGCGCTGCCCCATAGCTACCAGCAATAGGCTCCAGGATATCCATCCTTATTAGAGCAAAAGATAGTATCGATATTCCCCACAGAATATAGCCGCCACAGATAAAGAGCTTTCTTTTTCCTACCTTATCCGACAATGCTCCAATAAGCAGCGTTGTAATTGTCGCTGCCACCGCACTTGCTCCAACCATCACAGAAATGCCGGCAGCACTTGCATGAAACATCTTATATATAAAAACATTAAAATACATGTTTTCAACTACCCATGCAATCTGCCCCGTAAGACTGAAAATAATCAGTGCAAGATAAAACTTTTTCCCAAGTTTATTCTTCATTATGTAATGCCCCCAAAAAGCAATATTCAAAACGGTAAAACGTTAATTTGATTATATCATCATTTCGTTCCAAAATCGCACTATCCTGCAGAATACATTATCTGCATAAAAATAGGACATACCGCATTTCTGCGATATGCCCCGGGCTTAATGTAATCAGTAAACTGTAATCTTTATTCCTCTGTAAGCTTCCAGATATCATTATTGTAAGCTTCAATAGTTCTGTCAGATGAGAAGTATCCTGCCTTTGCGATATTATTAACCATCATGTGCTTCCACTTATCACGGTTCTCATAATCTGCAAAAATTCTGTCTTTCTCTGCAATATAACTCTCAAGATCAATCAAAGTCATAAACCAGTCCTTACTAATTAGCTCCTTGTAAAGTCTTTCAAGATTCTCCTTATGACCTGCCTTCATGCACTCTTTTCCGATAATAAAATCAACTGCTTCTTTAATGACAGGGCTCTTATCGTAATAGTCCTTTGAAACGTAATCAGCCTTCTTGTAATGCGCAATTACTTCATCTGCACTAATTCCAAAGATGTAAATATTGTCGTCGCCAACAAGCTGATGAATCTCAACATTTGCTCCATCATCTGTTCCGAGGGTAACAGCTCCGTTTAGCATAAATTTCATGTTACTTGTTCCCGATGCTTCTTTGGACGCAAGGGAAATCTGCTCCGAAACATCTGCTGCCGGAATAAGCTTCTCAGCATAGGTTACGTTGTAGTTCTCGACCATAACAACCTTAAGGTAAGGACTTACCTCCGGATCATTATTAACAATATCTGAAAGAACGAGCAAAAGATGAATTATATCCTGTGCAATAACATATGCAGGAGCTGCCTTTGCACCGAAAATTATAGTAATCGGACGAGTAGGTTTCTTTCCGTCCTTTATTTCAAGATATTTATGAATGATATAAAGTGCATTCATCTGCTGTCTCTTGTACTCATGGAGACGCTTTACCTGAATATCAAAGATTGAATTAGGGTCAACATCAATATTCTCGCGTTTCTTAAGATAAGACACGAGCTCAAGCTTCTTATTATGCTTAATCTCATCAAGTTTATCTAGGAATTCTGCATCATCTTCATGCTGCAGAAGGTCTTCAAGCTTGTCAGCATCTTTTTTGAAAGAATCACCAATAGTATCTGAAATGAGATCAGAAAGTGGATGATTGCATTCGAGAAGCCATCTTCTAAATGTAATACCGTTTGTCTTATTATTGAACTTCTCCGGATAAATTTTGTAAAAATCGTTTAGCTCAGATTTCTCAAGAATTTCTGTATGAATAGCAGCAACGCCGTTTATCGAATGTCCGTAATGAATGTCGATAAATGCCATATGCACCTTTTTATCCTTATCAATTATCTGAACAGCCTCGTTCTTGTACTTCGCACGAACTCTCTTATCCAGCTCTTTTATATAAGGAACAAGCTGTGGAACAACCTTCTCAAGATATGAAAGAGGCCAGGTCTCAAGCGCCTCGGCAAGAATCGTGTGATTCGTGTATGCGCAGGTCTTTGTCACAACGTCAATAGCATCGTCCATTGAGAAAGCCTTCTCCTCAACAAGAAGTCTGATAAGCTCAGGAATAATCATTGTTGGATGCGTATCGTTGATCTGTATTGCAGCATGATCATAAAGCTTTCTAAGATCGTAGCGGCGCTCCTTCATCTCCATCAGAATAATCTGCGCAGCATTGCTTACAAGGAAATATTCCTGATAAATTCTAAGAAGATTTCCTGCCTCATCTGAATCATCAGGATACAGGAACAGAGTGAGATTCTTCTCTATGTCCTCTTTGTCAAAAGAGATACCTTTCTTTACAAGGCTCTCGTCAACAGTCTCTAAATCAAATAATCTAAGCTTGTTGATACCGTTCTTATATCCAACCACGCTTATGTTATACAGTCTGGAAGTAACCTTTTTGTCGCCAAAAAAAGTATCAAATGTAACATCTGTCTTCTCAAGCCATGACTTATTCTCTATCCATGGATCCTTCTCAGCTGTCTGGATCTTATCAACAAATTTCTGTCTAAAAAGGCCATAATGATAATTAAGACCTATTCCTTCACCGGGAAGACCAAGCGTTGCAATAGAATCAAGAAAACATGCTGCAAGTCTTCCAAGACCGCCATTTCCAAGTGATGGCTCTGGCTCGGCTTCTTCGATTTCAGCAAGATTCTTGCCATTCTTTTCAAGAATATCCTTAACCTTTGAGTAAATTCTGAGATTGATGAGATTATTTGAAAGAAGCTTTCCAATAAGAAACTCCATGGAAATATAATAAACTTTCTTCTTTCCTTCTATCTTCTCAGTTACATCGATGATTTCTCTGGTCACACGAAGCAGTACGTAGTATGCTTCCTCATTTGAACATTCCTTAAGTGATTTGGAAAAAAGCTCATCTGCTGCCTTCTCCATCTGCTGCTCAAGATTTGTTACGAGTACATCACTCTGCATGTTTGTAAAATTATACATATTCTTAACCTCATTTCTGTGACAGAATTTGATGAAGTCCGTAATGAATTAGAAATCATGCTTTCTAAACTAACCTCATTCTACGACTGTTCGTATCCCAAACTCTGTAAAATAATATGTCATTCTTCTTATTAAGGAAAACGTTTTCCTCGGCTCTGAACTGATATTATCACAGGAAAACGTTTTCTGCAAGTGAAAATTTAAATTAATCACTAGCAAATAATATCTTCATACTTAAGGCGTACCAGTTCATAAGGTATTTCAACACTTCTTCCGCTCTCACCGCCCATAAGTCTGCCTACTTCTTCAACAGCTGCTCCTGAAATCCCTGCAAAGTCCTGCCTAACAGTATTCATCTGTTTGCCAACATAACCCATCAGAATTATTCCGTCAAAACCGCATACGGGTCTGAAAATATCCATCTCGATAAGAGCCTTCATCGCTCCAATCGCCATCAAATCTGATGCACATACAATAACATCTTTATTCTTTGCAAAATGCATCGTGATTTCTCTAGCTTTTTTCTCAGAAAAATCTCCGTTTCTAATAAGGAGAGACAGCTTCATGTCATCAGCCAGCTTTCGGATGCCCTCAAGCATTCTCTGAGTATTATATCCATCTGCTGAGCCTGCAACATACAAAATCTTTTTGGACTTATTATCCAGCACCGTCTTCTTCGCAACATCGTACTGTGCTTTCATATGATCAATGCTGACGCAGCTTGTCGAATCATTCACAAACGGAGCGTCCACAACCACAACCTTAAACCTCCCGCTCTCAATAAGCTTTCTAAGCGTCTTGTCCTTTGATGTCATTCCATAAACAATGAACCCCTTTATTCCCTGTGAGACAAAATAGTTCGTCATCTCATCAAGATTCATGTCGCTTATCATTGAGTAAAAAACTGTTATCAGATCGATCTGCAGTTCCTTTGCCTTTCGAACGGCTCCGCTTATGTACTGCATATCAATTTCATCAATAGCTTTTGTCTGAAGGTTTAGCTTAAGAAGAAGTGCTACTCGCCCTGTGCTCTTTGATGAAAGCGTTGCAGCCACGGCATTTGGCACAAAGCCAAGTTCCCTGACTACTTTATTTACTTTGTCCTTTGTCGCCGAAGATACATTTGGATAATTGTTGAGCACCTTCGACACAGTCGAAATAGCGACTCCGGCCTCCTTTGCCACATCTTTTATTGAAACCAAGGATTACTTCCTCCGCAATTCATAATTAATTGATTTTATTATACAGCAAAAAGATTTGTAAGTTTGTAAATGATGTGACACCTAATTCTATAAAATAAATAAGACTAT
>CAZJWA010000015.1:0-54091 GCA_964549585.1 uncultured Butyrivibrio sp.
TATTAAAAAGAAAGGAAGATATGGTGTTTTGCTTCTGAAAACATCATACAAGGATAATATGGAAAATAACAAGGCAGAAAGTGGTAAGAAGTCAGGAGGTCTTTTTAAGATAATTCGTCCGGTTATTATTGTTATTCTAATTGGAATAATAGTTTATGAGGCGATTGGACTTTATAATGACCAGCATGAATACAAGGTAGCCGGGGATGAATATTCAGAGCTTTCGGATCAAAATGTAATTATGCCAAATGAACCTGATGTATCTGCAGCAGATGAAGATTATCCTGCTCTTGTAGTAGACAGTGATGCCTTACTTGAAACAAATGAAGATTATATAGGATGGTTGTATTTTCCGGCACTTAATATCAGTTATCCAATTGTTCAGGAACAAAGCGTAAATGAGTATATTGATAAGACCTTTGATGGAGTATCCAATAAATCCGGGTGTATCTTCATGGATAATGTAAGCAGTCCAAGCTTTGACGGCTACAGTGATTTTATATTTGGTCATAACATGAAGAATGGAACGATGTTTGGAAGCCTTAAGAAGCTGTATAAGAACTCTGATGAGAGGGTTCTTGATGCCAATCCATATGTATATGTTTATACAAGCGATAAAGTTTATAAGTTTGAAGTGTTTGCATATTATATGACAACGGGTGGAAGTGATGTATATGATCAAATTTCCACCGACGATGAATATGATTCATTTGTTACCAAAATAAAGAGCAGAACAAATTATACAATTCCTGATGATGTATCGTTTGATGAGAGACCTGAAATTTTTACTCTTTCAACATGCTCTGGTTCTGCTGGTGGTACCAAGAGATTTGTTGTTCATACTGTCCAGATAGCGCAGTTTGATATAACAAAAGAATAATCACAAAATCCTAGAATAATGCAATTGTACTTGAAAAATATGATTCGATATGCTAATATAGAGTTAATTAATTTTGCGATTTATGGTATATTAGTATTATATAAGGATCGGTTTTCTGTTAATGTTGTCAGTTCTCTTAATTAATTTGCGAGAATGGAAACGGAGATCATATGATAAAGTTTAAGAGGATAATTGCAGGGATATGTACAGTTGCAATGCTTGGCCTTTGCATTTCATGCGGAAGTGCGCAGCAAGGAGAAGTTGGAGATTCAGCTGCTGTAAGAGGTGAAGACGAAGGTAAAGGCGAAACCTATATTGATGATAATGCAATTGCTCTTGCAGGTGAAACTACAGATTCAGCGTCAATTTCAAATGCATGCGTTTCGGCACTTTCACTTGTTAATGTTCAAAGAGAAAATGCAGGACTTTCTGATTTGTCATGGAGCGATGGACTTGCTGATGCGGCAAGAGTAAGAGCTCAGGAGATAGTTGGAACATTTTCACATACAAGACCTAATGGCTCGGACTGGTGGACTGTTAACAGCAATCTTCAATATGGCGAGAATCTTGCAAAGCTCTATAACTCATCTGATTCAGTTGTAAATGCATGGATGGCTTCTCCAACTCATAAGGCAAATATTCTTGATGGCGGATATAAGACATGCGGAATTAGTATTTATCAGTCCGGTGGCAATTGGTACTGGGCTCAGGAATTTGGCTACTAAAAAATTGAAAGCTTTAAAGATTAAAGCTTTGCGTGATGAAAATAAAAAAGATTTTTAGGTTGACAAAATATTTTTGAGGTTTTATAGTTTTATGTAAATCGTTGAGGAAGAAGAGTACATATCATATATTCGATTACAGAGAGCTATGGGTGGTGGAACATGGCAGGCAAGGTGATATGGAATGGGCTTCTGAGAGCAATCCGAACTAATTAAAGTAGGTGAGCCGGAGTATTGTCTCCGTTAACAAAACTGCTTCTGTGTTAGCAGATGATGAGAGGGTATATATTTGATATACCAAGCAGGGTGGCACCGCAGGATTTTAAATTTTATTCCTGTCCCGGCAGATACAATTGTATTTGTCTGGACAGGATTTTTTTTGCGTAGATAATGAGTAGTAAATATACTTGGCTTCAAATAATCCTATAAATAATGATTCAGACAAAACCAGACCAAGATGGTCAATAAATGGAGGAAAAGTTATGAAGAAGAAATTTGTAGGATCAGTACTTGCATTAACAATTGCAATGATGGCAGTAACAGGCTGCAGTAGTGACGGAAATAAAAAGAGTGCTACGGCTTCATCAGAAACTTCAGAGACAGCCGAAGATGCAGCAGAAGCAGCAAGCAGTGAAGAATCTGCCGAAAACAGTACAGAACTTGTAGAAGGAAATTATACTATTGGAATCTCACAGTTTGCAGAGCACGGCTCTTTAGATAACTGCAGAGAAGGATTTATTCAGGGCCTTGCAAACGAAGGCTTTGTTGAAGGAGAAAACCTTACAATAGATTATCAAAATGCTCAAACTGATACAGGAATTGCAAGCACAATTTCTGATAAGTTTGTATCAGATAAAGACAGCCTTATTTGCGCTATAGCAACACCAAGCGCAATGAGCGCGTATAATTCTGCTAAGGACTCAGATATCCCTGTTATTTATACAGCTGTTTCTGATCCTGTTGGAGCAGGACTTGCAACAGATGATAAGATGCCTGTTGGAAATATCACAGGAACCTCAGATGCTCTTGCTGTAACCGAGCAGCTTCAGATGATTCGTGATCTTATGCCTGATGCAAAGACAATTGGAATATTATATACAACCAGTGAAGCTAATTCGATTAGTACAGTTGCAGAATATAAAGAGTATGCAGCAGATTATGGCTTTGAAATTGTTGACAAAGGAATCAGTGCAATTGGAGAACTTGAACTTGCTTCATCAGAAGTTGCAGGAAAGGTTGACTGTATCAATAACATAACAGATAATACAGTAGTATCCGGTCTCCAGACTGTAATAAATGCAGCAAATAATGCAGGAATTCCTGTTTTTGGATCGGAAATTGAGCAGGTTAAGAGCGGCTGCGTTGCAGCTATGGGACTTGATTATGTACAGCTTGGAGTTCAGACCGGAGAGATGGCAGCAAAGGTATTAAAGGGAGAATCAAAGGCATCTGATATGTCTTTTGAGGTTATCAATGAGCCAAGTCTTTACATTAACACTGAAGCTGCAGGAAAGATTGGTGTGGAAATTTCTGATGATATGAAGACTCAGGCTGCAGAAACATTTGATACAATAACAGTAGATTAAATATAGGCAAAATGCTAAATCAGATATTATGAAAACAAGAAACTTGGAGGCATAAGTTAAGTGGCACTTATAATCAGCGTTTTAGAGCAGGGACTTGTATATGCGATAATGGCCCTTGGAATGTATATTACATACAAAATACTGGATTTCCCGGATATGACAGTTGATGGAGGCTTTCCATTTGGAGTAGTTCTTTCAGTTGTTATGATAAGAGCAGGAGTTTTGCCGATACTTACGCTTCCAATATGTTTTATAGCAGGATGCTTTATCGGAACACTTACCGGAATAATTAACGTAAAGTTTAAAGTAAGGGATCTTCTTGCAGGAATAATTATGATGACCGGATTATATTCGGTTAATCTAAAGATAGCAGGCAGGGCGAATCTTCCAATGTATGATTACTACACTATCTTTGACAATACATTTCTTGATGCTGTTATCCCAAGTGCATTAAAGCCCTTTCAGACAGTAATAATTTTGATTATCATTACATTCATTGTGAAGCTTATTCTTGATTGGTTTCTTCGCACCAAATCAGGATTCATGCTAAGAGCAGTAGGAGATAATGAGGTCCTTGTTACGTCGATGGGAGTTGATAAAGGCATGGTCAGAATCATGGGCCTTGCACTTGCCAATGGTCTTGTATCGCTTAGCGGATGTATATATGCACAGCAGCAGGGATATTTCGATGTATCTATGGGAACAGGAACGGCTGTAATTGGCCTTGCAAGTGTAATTATTGGAACGAATTTGTTTAAGAATGTTTCTTTTATCAAGGTTACTACAAGTGTGGTTCTTGGCTCTATTATTTATAAGGGCTGTATAGCAGTTGCAATTAAATGTGGAATAGATTCTTCATATATGAAGCTTATATCGGCAGTTCTTTTCCTAGTCATTCTTGTTTTCTCAATGGACAGGAAAAAGAAAATTGCAGGCAAATAACTAGTGAAAACAGGATGTGAATGATGCTTGAACTTAAGAATATATGTAAAAATTATAATCCAGGTACAGTTAATGAAATGTGTCTTTTTGATAACTTTAATTTGACTGTTCCGGATGGACAGTTTGTATCTGTTGTTGGAAGCAATGGATCCGGTAAAACGTCTATGCTTAATCTGATATGTGGTAGCATTGAGGCAGATAGTGGACAGATTCTTATCGGTGGTAAAGACATTTCATCTGAGATCGAATTTGCAAGACACAGAAGGATTGGAAGGGTATATCAGGATCCTTCAAAGGGAACTTGTCCATCAATGACAATTCTTGAGAATATGTCAATTGCTGATAATAAGGGCAAAGGGTATAATCTTGGAGCATGTGTCGATAATTCAAAAGTGAATCAGTATAAGGAGCTCTTATCTACTCTTGGACTGGGGCTTGAGGATAAGCTTGATTCTCATGTTGGACAGCTTTCAGGTGGGCAGAGGCAGTCGCTTGCACTTCTAATGTCTACAATGACCCCAATTGATTTCCTTATTCTTGATGAGCATACCGCAGCACTTGACCCTAAGACAGCTGATACAATAATGAAGCTTACTGATAGAATCGTAAAAGAAAAGAAGGTTACCACAATTATGGTAACTCATAATCTTCGCTATGCTATTGAGTATGGAGATCGAATTCTTATGATGCATGAAGGTAAGGCCATTTTTGATAAAGAAGGCAGTGAGAAAAGAAATCTTGATCCAGATTATATTATGCATATCTTTAATAGCATAAGCGTAGAATGTGGAAACTAGTTTGTTCTTAAATATTGTTTTTGAAAAAATAAACGCAGCTGTGTGAATAATTGTTAAGAAAGCCTGCCATTTGGCAGGCTTTATCGCAAGCCGCTGGGCTTGCGATTGCTATTGAAAATCAGCATCGTTTTCAGTGTATTTTTCATCGCAGTATCGGCAGCGATATGTTTCACTTGCTTCATCAGCAAGGTAGAAGATATGTGGTAGTCCTTGCTCGATGGATGATATACAACGCGGATTATGACATTTTATTACGTTTTTGATTTCCTGCGGAAGGATAAGAGCTCTTTTCTCAACAATCTCTCCATCCTTTATAACATTTACAGTAATATTGTGATCGATAAAAGCAAGAACATCAAGGTCAAGTGTATCGATGTCACATTCAACCTTTAGAATATCTTTTTTACCCATCTTGCCACTTCTGGCATTTTTGATTATTGCTACAGTACAGTCAAGCCTATCAAGACCAAGGTGATGATATATATCCATGCTTTTGCCTGCCTGAATATGATCTAAAACAAATCCTTCACTAATTTTTCCTACATTAAGCATTGTGCGTATCCTTTCATTTAGTATTCTATCAATATTTTTTTAGAATTCCTTCATTCATATGTGCATCTGTCATGTCAAGAAGAGTAAGAATAAGCGCCATTCTTACATAAAGCCCATATTGAACCTGCTTGAAATAACATGCTCTTGGATCGTCATCTACTTCAACGGTAATTTCATTTACTCTTGGAAGAGGATGAAGAATTGACATTGTACTTTTTGCTTTTGAAAGCTTTTTTTCATCAAGAATATAGAAATCCTTAAGTCTTACGTAGTCCTCTTCATTAAAGAAACGTTCCTTTTGAACTCTTGTCATATATAGGAAATCCAGGTCAGGAATAACATCCTCAAGTCTTATTACTTCTTCATATGAAATACCGCGTACATTTAGCATCTCTGTTATATAGTCGGGAATTCTGAGTTCTTTAGGTGAAATAAAGATAAATTTAATCCCAGGATATCTTGAAAGAGCATTTATCAGAGAATGAACTGTTCTTCCAAATTTAAGGTCTCCGCATAGACCAATCGTAAAGCTTGAAAGCTCTCCATGCAATGATCTGATTGTAAGAAGGTCGGCAAGTGTCTGCGTGGGGTGCTGATGTCCGCCATCACCTGCGTTTATTACGGGAATAAGTGAACTTGCAGCTGCAACCATTGGAGCACCTTCTTTTGGATGTCTCATTGCACATATATCAGCAAAGCTTGAAATTACTCTAATTGTATCAGAAACACTTTCTCCCTTAGAAGCAGAGGAGTTTGATGCATCAGCAAAGCCTATTACCTTACCTCCAAGGCGAAGCATAGCTGTTTCAAAGCTGAGTCTTGTTCTGGTGCTTGGCTCATAGAAGCAGGTTGCCATTATTTTGCCGTCACACATGTGAGAATACTCACTCATATTTTTTTCGATTTTGTTTGCTACGTTGAACATTTCCTCCAGCTCATCTGTAGTGAAATCGAGAGGACTCATAAGATGTCTTAGATTATTCATTTTACTAATTTCCTTTCCGTTTATTCCAAAGTTGTCTATAAATAATATTGCGCAAAAAAAATCGAAGAGAAAAATAAAATCTCTTCGATAACTAATTTATCAAATACTTCTTTTGTGAAATAAAAGAAGAATTAATAATATTATTATTTGAAATGACATTAATGAAACGAGCTCTTAATTTTGAAAATAAAAATCCGGCAGAAAAAGTATCAAAATTCATATGAAGCTGTCTGTATCCTGAAAGAATACTATACTGCACCTTGAGCTGTTCCTCCTTTGGAAATCTGCATTTTTATTATAATAGCACGAGAGTATTCATCAGGCAACAGGAAAAAAATTAATTTTTGGCAAAATTTTCCACAAAGAAATCCGATTCATTCTCCAGGGTGAAACTCAGAAGGCATTTCAGAAAAATCGAGTGGCATATGGAAGGTAATATTGTCAGTACCATATTGCTTGAAGTATAAATGCGTTGAAGTAAGGCATAATGAATTATATATTCCGTTTAGGATTACCTGCGGATTTGAGCCGTCAAGGTTCATATATTTAAGTGCTGGTTCGTCAGGATCTGAAAAAGCGTAAAAGATGTATTTATCATTTAAATTAAAAAAATCAATTCTATCATTTGTTAGAACTTCTTCATCACCAAAGCTGTCACTTTGCATGCTTCTTCTGCATAATCTGTATGTGTTCTCAATATCCATATAATAAAGATAACCGTTTGAGATAACCGGAGAATAAATGCTTTCAGAGAGAATGGCAGAATCCTTATTTCCATTTTGAGTATCGATTTTGTGGAGATAAAAATTATCACTCTGACTAGAATAATAGATACATCCATTATATGAACAGGAGGGATCAATTTCCATATCACTTATTTCGGCATCATTTGCTTTATCAATTCTGATTTTATAAAAGTCTGTTCCATTAGATTTCTTGAGCTGATAATATATATTGCTTCCGGAGAGCGAGAGTTTGTTTACAAGCTCTCTAAGCAAGCAGACCTGATCACTGCCATCTTTACTGCTTCTGTAAATTCCGTACTGATTTGTTACTCCGCCAAGACCAGAAAGACTAGAAGATGATTCTGATGAATCCATATAGTAATAAATAAATTTCCCGGCAGCGAGAATGCTTCTGGAATTCATTTCAGTAAGCTGCTTGAAATTTGATTCATCTGCGTTCATGGAATAAATACAATTATTGTCGTCTGAATTAACAAAATATACTTTTCCTTCGTCTTCACAAAACAAACCATCATTAAAGAGATTTGCAGAGGTATTTCCAATTGTATCTGCACTGTTCATCTGAACTTTTTGACCTAAAAGATAAAAGACAGTTGCACTGCCTAGTGCAAGAATTATTATTATCATGAAAATGATTATCTTTATTTCTTTTTTCATATTCATCCCCTAATAGAAGTATTTTGTAAATCTTTTGTAAAGTATGGTCTGTACAATTATTATAAGGCTCCTAATGCTTGTCAGCAAGGCACATTTGGGCTAAACTTATTTTATAAAACTGCTGGAGGATGGGATGGATTTAGGAGAACTTAGAAAACGCATTGATGAAATAGATAAGAGTATAGTTTCACTTTATGAAGATAGAATGGATGTGGCTTCAAAGGTAGCTGATTATAAGATAGAAACAGGAAAAAAGGTTTTTGACAGAGAGCGTGAGAAGGAGAAAATCCATAACGTTAAGGCAATGACTCATTCTGATTTCAATTCAACGGGAATCGAAGAGTTATTTGAACAGATTATGGCAATGAGCAGAAAGCTTCAATACCAAAAGTTTGCTGATGCCGGAGCAGCCGGAAAACTCCCCTTTATTGAAATTAACTCAATTGATAAGGAAAACTCTCGCGTTGTTTTCCAGGGGGCTGAGGGAGCTTATTCTGAAGCAGCAATGAAGAAGTGCTTTGGAAAAAATATTAAGAATTTTCATGTTGATACATTTAGAGATGCTATGAGTGCAATAGAAGAGGGAAGCGCAGATTATGCAGTTTTGCCACTTGAAAATTCGACGGCCGGAATGGTTACTGAGATGTATGATCTACTTGCTGAATATGAGAACTATATAGTGGGCGAACAGGTTCTTAAGATTGAGCACTGTCTTATAGCGAACCCTGGTACTGAGATAAGTGATATCAAAACGGTTTTTTCACATGCACAGTCGCTTATGCAGAGCTCACGTTTTCTCGATGAATATCCGTCATGGAAACAGATTAGTATGAAAAACAATGCTTTTGCAGTAAAGAAGATTGCAGATGACAAGGATAAGTCAGAAGCTGCGATAGCAAGCGAATATGCTGCAGATTATTATCATATGAATATTTTACAAAAGGGAATAAATCAGTCAGATACTAACTCTACAAGATTTATTGTAGTTACGAATCAGAAGGTTTTTTTACAAAATGCTCATAAAATAAGTATCTGCCTTGAAACAAATAATGAATCAGGAGCTCTTTATCATATTCTTTCACACTTTATCTATAACAATCTTAATATGACGAAGATAGAGAGCAGACCAATCGAAGACAGAAACTGGGAATATAGATTTTTTATTGATTTTGAAGGAAATTTAAATGACAGCGCAGTTAAGAACGCTCTTAGAGGACTTCGAGAAGAAGCAAAGCAGCTAAGAATTTTGGGAAACTACTGATAGAGAGGTGATATTCTTGATTTTTGCAGCAATTGATGTTGGCTCATATGAGCTTTCAATGAAAATATTCGAAGTTACGGCCAGAAAAGGAATCAGAGAGCTTGATTACCTTAGGCACAGAATTGATCTTGGAACCAAAACTTATGCTACCGGAAAGATGGACTCTGACCAGGTAGATGAGCTTTCAAGAGTACTGATAGATTTTAAGAAAACTATGGGCCTTTATGGAGTAACACACTATAGGGCATATGGTACGAGTGCGCTTCGTGAAACAGATAATATTCTTCTTGTTCTTGATCAAATTGCAAACAGAACCGGAATTCATATTGATGTTCTTAGTAATTCTGAGCAGAGGTTTTTGGATTATAAATCCATTGCTCTTAAGAATGATGACTTTGCCAAGATAATTGAGGACCCGACAGCAATTGTCGATATTGGAGGAGGAAGCATTCAGATATCTCTTTTTGACAATGATAAGCTTGTGGCTACTCAGAATATGAAGCTGGGAGTTTTAAAACTTCGTCAGACCCTGGGTTCGCTAAATGTTACTTTTAGGCGTTTTCCGGAAATGATAAAAGAAATTGCAGGTGCGCAGCTTTCTGTTTTTAGTAAGCTTTATCTTAAAGATAAAAAATTTAAAAATCTTATAATAATTGACGATTATGTTTCTCCTGTAATGCAGAGAATGGATCTTGGATGGCTTTCCCCAGGGTATGCGGTTGGAAATAAATTCAAGGAATTTGTTGAGAAAACCGGTGCGCTTCCCAAGGATGAAATTGCCAGAAAGCTTAACATTACTGAAGATAATATTTCACTTATGTATATTTCCGGACTTCTAATTAGAAATATTCACGAGACGCTAGGTACTGAGCTTCTATGGGCACCGGGAGTTACTCTTTGCGACGGAATTGTGTATGAGTATGCTGACAAAAAAAATCTGATTGAGATCAAACACGATTTTGAGGCAGATATTATTGCATGTGCAGGGAATATTTCAAAAAGATATATGGGAAGTAAGTCAAGAAGTGAAACACTTCAGATGATTTCCCTATTGATTTTTGACAGAATGAAAAAGTCATATGGACTTGGAAAAAGAGAGAGGCTTCTTCTTCAAATTGCGGCTATTCTTCACGACTGCGGCAAGTACATCAGTCTTGTAAATCTTGGTGATTGTTCATACAACATAATTATGTCAACTGAGATAATAGGACTATCGCATAGAGAAAGAGAAATTGTAGCAAATGTAGTCAGATTTAATCATGAACCATTTGAATATTATGGAAATAATCCTGCTAGATATTCAAATCTTGATCATGACTCATATCTTGTTATCGCAAAGCTGACCGCGATTTTATGGCTATCTAGTGGTCTTGACAGGACGCATAAACAGAAATTCAGAAATGTTGCTGTTTCACTTCATGAAAATGAACTGCTAATAACAGCGGATACTATGGAAGATATTACAATTGAGAGAGAACTGTTCCCTTCAAGAGCTGATTTTTTTGAAGAAATATTTGGAGTCAGACCTATTATCAAGCAAAAACGTATATAAGGAGAGACATTTTGAAGAAAAAAGATAATGAAGAGCTGGATTTATTTGATTCAAAGTTTTATACAAACAGAGAACTTAGCTGGCTTCAGTTTAACGAAAGATGCCTTTCTGAAGCTAGAGATAAAGTCAATCCTTTATTTGAAAGACTTAAATTTTTGAGTATTACAGCAAGCAATCTTGATGAGTTTTTTATGGTAAGAGTTGCTTCTCTTAAGGATATGGTAAACGCAGGATATACTAAGCCAGATATCGCTGGAATGACGCCAATGAAACAGCTTGATGAGCTAAATACTGCCGTACATGATTTTGAGCAGCAGCAGTATCAGACATTTAACAAGTCATTGGTTCCTGAACTTTTAACTAATGGACTAAGGCTCATGAGAAGCTATACAGAGCTTTCTGAAAAAGAGGGCGAATACTGCGATAGATATTTTAATGAGTTTGTATATCCCGTACTTACTCCGATGGCGGTGGATTCTTCAAGACCATTTCCGCTTATTCGAAACAAGTCTCTTAATATAGGCGCTCTTGTCAGAAAAAAAGATGGGAGTTCAAATATTGATTTTGCTACGGTACAGGTGCCGGATGTTATTCCGAGGATAATTGAACTACCGGATAAGGATGATGGTCTTCGAAAGGTAATTCTTCTTGAGGAAATAATTCAGAGAAATATGTCAAAGCTTTTTTTGAATTATGACATCGTGTGCTACTATACCTTCAGAGTTGAGAGAAATGCGGATTTATCAATTGATGAGGATGAGGCAGAAGACTTACTTAAGGAAATTGAGAAGCAAATTAAGAAACGTCAGTGGGGACAGGCAATAAGGCTTGAAGTAGATTCAAGGATTGATAAGCAGCTTCTTGAACATATATCAAAGGAGCTTGGAGTATCTGAGGATGAAATATATAGGGTAGATGGCCCGCTTGATTTGACTTTTCTTATGAAGATGTATAAGCTCGAAGGCTTTGATTCATTAAAAGAGCATGGATATCTTGCTCCACAGCCTGTGCCGGAGCTTCTACCGGATATGAATATTTTTGATGAGGTAAGAAAAGGTGATATCCTTATGCATCATCCATATCAAACCTTTGACCCTGTCGTGAGATTTGTTGCTGATGCAGCGTCTGATAAAAATGTACTTGCTATTAAGCAAACTCTGTATAGAGTAAGCGGAAATTCTCCGATTATTGCAGCTCTTGCAAGAGCTGCTGACAATGGCAAACAGGTTACAGTGCTTGTAGAACTTAAGGCAAGATTTGATGAGGAAAATAACATTGTATGGGCAAAAATGCTTGAAAAAGCAGGCTGCCATGTTATTTATGGTCTTGTTGGACTTAAGACACACTGTAAGATTACGCTTGTTGTTCGAAAAGAGGATGATGGAATAAGAAGATACGTTCATCTTGCAACAGGAAACTATAATGATTCAACTGCAAAACAGTATACTGATATAGGAATGTTTACATGTAAGGAAGCGTATGGCGAAGATGCAACTGCAGTATTTAATATGCTTTCTGGCTATTCTGAGCCTCTTATGTGGAACCGATTAAGCCTTGCACCAATTTGGCTTAAGAACAGAATATTATACATGATAGAGAGAGAAAAAAAGAATGCACTTCGAGGCGACAACGCTCATATTATTGCAAAGATGAATTCCATTTGTCATAAGGAGGTTATAGCAGCATTATATGATGCTTCCAGAGTAGGCGTTAAAATTGATCTTATTGTAAGAGGAATTTGCTGCCTTAAGGTAGGAATTCCTGGAGTTAGTGAGAATATTACAGTTAGATCTATTGTTGGAAATTATCTTGAGCACAGCAGAGTTTTTTATTTTGAAAACAGCGGAAAACCTGAGTACTACTGTTCAAGTGCTGACTGGATGCCAAGGAACTTAGAGAGAAGAGTGGAAATTCTTTTCCCTGTAGAGGATGAAAAGCTTCAGGAGAAGATAAAACATATTCTTGAAACGGAGCTTGCAGATACTGAAAAAGCCCATATTCTTGGAAAAGATGGGAATTATACAAAAGTAAACAGAAGAGGGAAGAAGCCGCTTAATTCTCAGAAGGCTTTTGGTAAAGAGGCTTCTCTTTTATGCAAAGCACAAAATGACTTTGAAAATACCAGGGTTTTCATACCGGAAATGAAGGGACCAGAGGATTGAGCAGAATAATTCTTGCGTCAGCATCGCCAAGACGACGCGATTTGATGTCACTATTAAACATCCCTTTTGAAATAATACCGGCTGTTTCAGATGAAATAATAAGCGAAAAATCACCGTCTTTGGCGGCACAAAAGCTAGCTGAATCTAAGGCTGAAGAAGTCATGGATGGATTAATCTTTGATGATAATGAAACAATTGTTGTAATAGGTGCGGATACCGTTGTATCATGTAATTGTAAGATACTTGGTAAGCCTATGGATACTGATGATGCCGTTTGCATGCTTAGAGAAATTCAGGGTTCATCTCACGAAGTTTATACCGGTGTTTCTATTATTTGGAAAAGCCCAAATGATGAAAGAAAAAAACTTTCTTTTAGTGAATGTACCAAAGTTAATGTGTATGCAATGACGGATGATGAGATAAGAGCCTATGTTGCAACCGGTGAGCCTATGGATAAAGCCGGAAGCTATGGAATTCAAGGATTCTTTGCAGCATATGTAAAGAAAATTGATGGAGACTATAATAATGTTGTTGGTCTTCCACTTTCAAAAGTTTATCATGAACTTATTAATTTAAAATTATTAAAATAAAATGGAGAATAATAATATGCACGAATACGATGACGCGGTTTTAGATTGCTTTCTCGAAGAGCAGGGAAAACTTTTTCCGGAGGATGTTGCATCCTCGAGGGAAGAGGCAGAGGCGTTTTTGGAGGATTGCATGGCAGTAGTAGTAGACTCTGCGGATGAAGTTCGGGATTTTTTTGAAGATGAGGGAGTGGATTTTGGAGACGAAGACATTCTTGATGCGGACGAGGTTTTTGATATAGGTGATGGAAGATATTTGATCGTTGAAGGATAATTCTCTAAGGAATGGAGGAAAGATTTTTTATGAGTTATAATAACTTCTTTGAAATCGGATCCATTATTATTTTACTAATCGTTTTATTGGATTATAGTAGGAAAATAAAAATTTTTCGAACGGAATCGAGACTTTTTATTTCGGTTATTTATCTAAGCCTTATAGAGAGCGGAATCAATTTCTTATCAACTGTTCTGATTGCTAATACAGAGCGAGTACCAGTTTCAATAAATGTGGGCGTCTGTACACTTTTTTTTGCTGTGCAGGCGACTAAGCTTTTTTTGTTTTCTTGCTATGTCGGATGTTATGTTGATCCGAGCTTTTCAATAAGATCAAGGTTCTTTTTTATTCTGTTTTCACTCTTTATAGTTAATTTTGCTTTATCTATTACATCACCCTTGACGGGGTTCTATTTCTACTTCGATAATTTTGGAAGATATATTCAGGGCTATGGCAGTGACTTGAGCTATTTTTTCTATCCAATTAGTGTTTTGATGAGTCTGCTATTTATTATTTATAACAGGAAGCATCTTATGTGGAAGCAGATAAGAGTTGCTATATGGGTATCTGCTTTTATTTGCTTTGGCGTGTTCTTTCAGTTTAACAACAGATCTATTCTGATGATGGGCTTTGGAGTTGCAATTTCAGTGTTATACATATATATGACGCTTGAGAATCCAAATGATTTTCAGGATAAGCTTACATTATCTGCTAATAGTTATGCCTTCAAAGAGTTAATCGATAACATGGTTGGAAGCGGAAAGCCATTCGATGTTATTTTTGTTGACTTATGCAAATTTCGTTATTTTAATTCGATATATGGTAATGATAATGGAGATTATATATTAAAAAGCGTTGCCAGATATTTAGAGGATACATTTGACGGCAGCATTGTGTTTAGACTGCAAAATGATGATTTTGCTGTTTGCTGCGGTGCTGAAGCAAACGATGTTAATGGCAAAATAGATATTCTTAATAACAGATTTTTTGATACATGGACACTTTTAGATGGAAGAGACGTTGAAATATCAGCAATGATTGCAGTTTGTTCATATCCTGAAAATTTTGTTGATCATACCGAACTAACCAAGCTTCAAAGTATGATGCTTGGATTATTAAAGCAAAAAAGCCATGGAAGCGTTCTTAGAGCATCAGCCAAAATCACCGAAAAATATAGAAGGGATGAGCTTATCGAGCATATCCTTTGCGATTCAATAAATGATAATAAGCTTTTAGTTTACTATCAGCCTATTGTTGATTCAAAAACTAATACAGTTGTTTCTCTTGAAGCATTGTCGAGACTTTCTGATAAGAAGCTGGGGGATATTCCTCCTGATGAATTTATAGCAGTTGCCGAGAAAACAGGGCTTATTATTCCACTTGGCTTTTACGTAATAGAAAAGGCATGTGAATTTATATCTGAGTGCATTATTCCGGATGAAAAGACAACAATAACAAATGTTCATATTAATTTTTCGGCTATACAGTGTGCTTATTCTGATATAGACAAAAAAATCATTGAACTGATTGATTCATACAAAGTCCCTCATTCTATGATTAGTTTTGAACTTACTGAAAACACGATTTTGGATTCACCTGAAATAATCAGAATGACTATGGAATCTTTGATTTCAAAGGGAATTACTTTTTCACTAGATGATTACGGAACAGGCTATTCGAATATTTCATATCTGGCTAAATTCCCTTTTGACAGAATAAAGTTTGACAAGCATATGACCTGGTCTTTTTTTACAAGTATTGAAGCAAATCTTATTATGAGAAAAGAATTTGAATTGTTAAAAGAAATGGATAAAATAGTTATTCTTGAGGGAATAGAAACAAAGGAACAGTATCTTGAAATGGTAGATAATGGGATAGAATATTTCCAAGGATATTATTTTTCGAAAGCAGTTCCAAAGGAAGAGATTATTAGCTTTGCAAATTCAATAAAAGCGCAGTAATACATTAAAATGATAATAAAAATGGGAAGCCCATATCTGTGAAAGAAGGGCTTCCCATTTCTGTTATGCAAACTGTTAGGTGTTATACACGATAGAAATTATGATTATTCATATTATTTAAACTGTTAGGAATGGAACAAGACCATCATGATTGTTGTCGGTTAAAGTAATCTGGTTGGCACTGTTTTTAACTTCAGGCTTTCCATTTATCATAGCAATGCCGACTCCGGCAGCTTTTATCATGGAGATGTCGTTTTCTTCATCTCCGGCAGCGAGAGAGTTTTCAATCGGAATATTTAGATACTCACAAAGCTTTGTTACTCCGGCGCCTTTTCCTGATTTAGAATTAATTATTTCAAGATAATAAGGATTTGAATACATGCTTGAAAGGTCAGGAGTAATTATTTCATCAAGCTCCTTATGAAAACGTTCCATTTTTTCGTGGTCATGCAGCTCAATAGCAAGACATTTTGATGGTGGGACAGGAAGCTCACTTAGTACGTCGTTCGTTTTAATATAGGGAGTTTTGATGACTTTTCTGTAAAATGCAAGGCATTCTCCATCGTCGGGCGAAATGATATGAGTATCTGTGTATGTATGTGCATGGATTTTGTATTTTGCTGCGAGAGCAAAAATCTTTTTTACATAGTCATAATCAATCCCAATACGGTAAACCGTCTTTTTGTTATCACAGTCATATATCTGAGAACCATTATAGGAAACTATATATGAGCCTTTGAAATTAAGTCCAAGCTCGTCTTTTACTCTGATAGCACTTTCTATAGCGCGGCCGGTGCAAATAGTAAAGAGATTTCCTGCATCAGTAAACCTTTTGATAGCATCCATCGTTTTGGGAGTGATTATCTTATCATCTGTAAGAAGTGTTGCATCAAGATCAGAGAAAAAAATCTTTCTGTTATTATTGTTCATTTAGCAAAGTCTCCATTTCCAAGCTGTTTTGTAGCTGACAGGTTTTGTGTAATAAATCGATTCCGTATGCTATTATATTTAAGATTGCGAAAATAATAAATAGTAAAGTTGTATATATTATTTATTCGAGGATACAATTGCTGAATAAAAATAGCATGGAGAGAATATTATGAGAGCAGTAGATTTACATACACATTCAAATATGTCTGACGGGAGTTTATCACCCGTAGAACTTATGCAGTATGCACACGATAAAGGACTTGCTGCTATAGCGCTTACAGATCATGATACGGTAAAAGGCGTGCCACAAGCACTTGAATTTGTGAGTGAGAACTTTGAAGATATGGAAGTAATTCCTGGAGTAGAGCTTTCGACAAATTATCAGGGAAAAGAGGTCCATGTTGTCGGACTAATGATTGATTACACAGATAAAGCATTTAACGAAAAGCTAGATGCATTTGTCTATTCAAGAGATACCAGGAATGCCAGAATGTGTGAGCGCTTAACTGAGTATGGATTTCCTATAAAGCTGAGCGAACTTGAGGAAGAATTTCCAAAGGCAATTCTTACAAGAGCTCATTTTGCAAAGCATATGCTGGAAAAAGGCATGGTAAGCTCTATGAAAGAAGCATTTGACAGATATCTCGGAAATGGCTGCCCATGCTATATTGAGAGAGTTAAGCCAACGCCAAATGAGGCAGTAGAGCTTATTCTTGGAGTAGGAGGCGTTCCTGTTTTGGCACATCCGGTTCTATATAATATGTCAGATGCAAAGCTAAGAGAACTTGTGGAAAGTATGAAAGAAGCAGGACTTATCGGAATAGAAGCTTTATATTCTTCATATGCTCCGGCTGATGAGAGGTACATTAAGAGATTAGCTAGAGAATATGGATTACAAATTAGTGGAGGCTCAGATTTCCATGGAACCAATAAACCCGGTCTTGATCTTGGAAATGGTTATGGACATCTGTTTATTCCAGAGGAAGTACTTGATAAGTTAAAAGAAAGCCGCCCTTAACATTTGAAGCATAGCTGTATTTTTTTTGTGCAAAATAAAAAGCACCGCTTGTCACATTAGTAGTAGCAGCGGTGCTTCTTTTTACAGAAAATAATCAGTCATCAGCCTCATCATCTTCATTTGTATTGTATACAGTTCTCTTTCTTGCAAGCTCATCACTTTCAAGATACTCATCGTATGTAGTTCTCTTATCGATAAGACTTCCATCAGGCATGAATTCCATAATTCTGTTTGCAGTAGTTTCTACAACCTGGTGGTCACGGCAGGCAAATAGTTCAACGCCGGGGAACTTAACCATTCCATCGTTTAGAGCGGAGATGGATTCCATATCAAGGTGGTTGGTAGGCTCATCAAAGATAAGGCAGTTTGCTCCGCTGATCATCATTTTGGATAACAGACAACGAACCTTTTCTCCTCCTGATAATACTTTTACCTTCTTGACACCGTCCTCACCTGCAAAAAGCATTCTTCCAAGGAAACCTCTTACATAGGTTGCATCCTTGACAGGAGAGTAGCCTGTGAGCCAGTCAGTAATTGTATAATCATTATCAAATTCTTTAGTGCTGTCTTTTTGGAAATATGCCTGAGATGTTGTAACACCCCATTTATATGTTCCTTCATCAGCTTCAGTTTCTCCCATAAGAATCTGGAAAAGAACTGTTTTGGCAAATTCGTTTCCGCCAACAAAGCCTACCTTGTCGTCGTGCTGGATGACAAAAGAAACATTATTAAGAATTTTCTTGCCGTCAATGGTCTTGGAAATTCCCTCTACAGTAAGAACTTCATTTCCGATTTCGCGGTCAGGTCTAAAGTCGATATAAGGATATTTACGACTTGATGGACGAAGATCATCAAGCTCGATTTTCTCGAGAGCTCTTTTTCTGGAAGTTGCCTGTTTGGACTTTGAAGCGTTGGCAGAAAAGCGAGAGATAAAGTCCTTAAGCTCCTTGATCTTTTCTTCCTTCTTCTTATTTGCTTCCTTCATCTGTCTGATTATGAGCTGACTTGATTCATACCAGAAATCATAGTTTCCGGCATAAAGAGTGATTTTGCCATAGTCAATGTCGGCAATATGAGTGCAGACCTTATTAAGAAAATATCTATCATGAGAAACTACAATAACAGTATTTTCAAAATTGATAAGGAATTCTTCAAGCCAACCTATAGCGTCAAGATCAAGGTGGTTAGTAGGCTCATCAAGAAGAAGAATATCAGGATTACCAAAAAGAGCTCTTGCAAGAAGAACCTTTACCTTCTGGGCACCGGTCATATCCTTCATTGTAGTCTGGTGAAACTCTGTATCAATACCAAGCCCGTTAAGAAGACTTTCTGCATCAGATTCAGCTTCCCAGCCATTCATTTCGCTAAATTCGCCTTCAAGCTCACTTGCCCTTATTCCATCTTCATCAGTGAAATCTTCCTTGGCATAGATTGCATCTTTTTCTTTCATGATCTCGTATAATCTTGCATTACCCATGATTACGGTATCAAGAACAGAGAATTCATCGTATTTGAAATGATCCTGCTCAAGGAAAGAGAGACGCTCACCTGGTGTGATTACAACATCACCTGATGTGGTTTCAAGCTTACCGGATAAGATTTTTAGAAATGTTGACTTGCCGGCACCGTTTGCTCCGATTATTCCGTAGCAGTTGCCCTGCGTGAACTTTATATTTACATCCTCGAATAACGCTTTTTTACCAATACGAAGCGTTACATTATTTGCACTTATCATTTTACTCAAACCTTTCTTGAAAAATACGAAAAAAGAATTTTGATTTTATCTTTTTTCCGAATTAAACGTTACAATTTAGAATTATATAGAAAGAATAGGTTTTTGCAAGTGTGTTTTGTGATTTTACTTTATTACTTCTTGTTTCGATGATAAAATTATAAGTGCTTTTGATAATATTTGGAATGGAGAAGGGTATGAAGCTTAATTACAAAAAGACAATACTTGTGGGGTTTGCGTTCTTTTCAATTTGCGTTTTCTGGCAGTTCTATGATAATGAAATTCCTAAAATTTTAAAATACACCTTTGGACTTGGGGAAACAGTTACGGGTGTTGTTATGGCAATGGATAATGTTTTTGCGCTTTTTCTTTTACCTTTTTTTGGAGCACTTTCTGATAAAACAAAGACTAAAATTGGAAAGAGAATGCCTTTTATTTTATTAGGAACAGCTCTTTCAGCAGTTTTTTTGCTACTGCTTATTGCTATAGGAAATAAACCCGGAAGACTTGTTCTTTTCTTTATTATTCTTCTGGCACTTTTGATTTCAATGGGAATATACAGGTCTCCTGCAGTATCTCTTATGCCGGATTTGACCCCGGCGCCCCTTAGAAGTAAGGCAAATGCAGTAATAAATCTGATGGGCACAGTTGGAGCAATCTATACTCTTTTAATGATTAAGTTTCTTCTTAAAGAGGCATCAGATCAGTCGAAGACAAATTATATGCCGCTTGTCCTATCAATAGTAATCTGTATGGTAATAGCGGTTGTAATATTATTCTTTTCTGTTTCAGAAGAAAGAGATTCTAAGGCAGCGGCTCTTGAATACAATGAATACAGAAAAGCAAATGGGCTTATTGATGAAAAAGAGCCTGTTTATGATGATGACGGAAATGAAATTGAAGGAGCGGGAAGTGAAGATGAGCCGCTCCCTGCACCAGTCAAAAAAAGCCTTATTTTGCTTTTACTATCTGTATTTTTGTGGTTTGCTGCATATAACGCGGTAACTACCGCTTTTTCAAGATATGTAGAAGTTGTCTGGGATCTTCACAACGGAGCATATGCAGACTGCTTAATGATTGCTACAGTAGCTGCTGTAATAGCATATATTCCGATTGGCTATATTTCTTCTTATTTTGGACGTAAAAAGACTATACTTGGTGGAATACTAATTATGGCTGCATGTTACCTTGCTGCAGCAATACTTCCTCATTATTCTTCAAGCGTAAATATCTTTTTTGCGCTAATAGGAATAGGCTGGGCAGCAATCAATGTAAATTCATATCCTATGGTTGTTGAGATGAGTAAGGCAAGTGACATAGGAAAATATACAGGAACCTATTATACTTTCTCTATGGCAGCGCAGGTTTTTACACCGATTTTTTCAGGAATGCTTCTTGAATTTGTTTCATATAGAACGTTATTTCCATATGCCTTTATTTTTGCAATGCTTTCATTTGTAACAATGTCGATGGTAAAGCATGGAGATGTAAAGATAGTAAGATCAAAGTAAGAGAAATGGAAAATTAATGAAATCACTATAAAATAAGGGTTGCCATAAGAAAAAACGTGTATTAAAATAAGCAAGGATGTCTAAAATGTCTCGTTTATTTTTGCGCTCAAATATTATAAATTTAAGTTTGCAAAAAACTTCGTGTAACGCTGGTTTAGATGTCAGAAAGCAGATTTTGAAATGTTTTTTCTAAAGGTTATTTTGATTATTGCTATAGTTGTTTTTGTGCTTTATTTTTTAATGATTATGCCAAGAATGACGGGCAAACCTGATAAAGCTCCTTTTGTTAACAAATTATATGCACATCGTGGACTTTTCGATAATTCATCGGATGCTCCGGAGAATTCTATGAAGGCTTTTGTAAAGGCGGTGGAAGCTGGTTATGGAATAGAGCTTGATGTTCAGCTCACAAGTGATAATATTCCGGTTGTCTTTCATGATTTTACTTTGGCAAGAGTTGCAAGATATGAAGATGGCAAAGCTCCCTCAGATGCTGTTCATAATCCCGATGGAAGTATTGGAGTTAAAGGCAAAGTATGTGATTATACATATGAAGAATTATTGCAGTTTCACCTTATGAATTCCGATGAGAAGATACCTCTTTTCTCAGAATTTCTGAAAACGGTTGATGGGAGAGCTCCTCTTATAGTAGAGCTCAAGATTGAATGGACAGATTTGTCTGTTTGTCCAATTGCAGATGAACTGCTTTCCAGATATAAGGGCAGATACATTATTGAGTCATTTAATCCGCTTGGACTTATTTGGTACAGACGACATCATAAGGATGTGATGCGAGGACAGCTTTCTGATGAATTTAGAAAAGAAGAGCCTGGTCTTTATAGGACTCCGACGTATTTTGTCTTAGCAAATCTTTTACTTAATTTTCTTACTAAGCCGGATTTTATTGCATATAATCACAAGTATACAAACAGTCTATCAAGAAGACTTTGCTGTGGTTTTTATGGGAATGTAGCAGCAGCATGGACTATCAAGAGCCAGAAGGATCTTGATATGTGCAGAAAGCATTATGATATTTATATTTTTGACAGTTTTATTCCAGATAGTTCTCCATTAATTAATGGATGATTATAAAATAGAAACATTGTAGAGAAAGGATTTGCCGATGCAAAAGTCGGTAAGAAAGGGTAGAAAATGGCTAATAAGTGGGTCTATTTATTCACTGAAGGAAACGCAAGCATGCGTGAGCTCCTTGGCGGAAAAGGCGCAAACCTTGCTGAGATGACTAATCTCGGACTTCCTGTTCCACAGGGATTTACAATTACAACAGAAGCTTGTACACAGTATTATGAGGATGGCAAGCAGATCAATCCTGAAATAATGGGTCAGATCAATGATCACATCGCAAAGATGGAAGAAATTACAGGCAAGAAGTTTGGTGATATCGAGAATCCTCTTCTTGTTTCAGTTCGTTCAGGCGCTAGAGCATCTATGCCTGGAATGATGGATACAATTCTTAACCTTGGTCTCAATGAGACAGTTGTTAATACAATTGCTAAGCAGACAGGCAACACAAGATGGGCTTGGGACTGCTACAGAAGATTTATTCAGATGTATTCTGACGTTGTTATGGAAGTTGGAAAGAAGTACTTCGAGCAGCTTATCGACAAGATGAAGGAAGACAGAGGAGTTAAGCAGGATATCGAGCTTACAGCTGATGATCTTAAGGAACTTGCCGGTCAGTTTAAGGACGAGTATAAGAGCAAGGTTGGAAATGACTTCCCAGATGATCCTAAGGATCAGCTTATGGGAGCTATTAAGGCTGTATTCCATTCATGGGATAACCCACGTGCTAACGTATATCGTCGTGATAACGATATTCCTTATTCATGGGGAACAGCTGTTAACGTTCAGATGATGGCATTTGGTAACTGGTCAGATGAGTCTGGTACAGGTGTTGCATTTACAAGAGATCCAGCTACAGGCGAGAAGAAGCTCATGGGTGAGTTCCTTATGAACGCACAGGGCGAGGACGTTGTTGCAGGTGTTCGTACACCTCAGCCTATCTCAGCACTTGGCGATGTTATGCCTGAAGTTTATGAGCAGTTTAAGAATGTTTGCTCAACACTTGAGAATCATTACAGAGATATGCAGGATATGGAGTTTACAATTGAGAACAGAAAGCTCTATATGCTTCAGACAAGAAATGGTAAGAGAACAGCTCAGGCTGCACTTAAGATTGCTTGTGATCTTGTTGATGAGGGGATGAGAACAGAGGAAGAGGCAGTTGCTATGATTGATCCTCGTAACCTTGATACTCTTCTTCATCCTCAGTTTGATACAAAGGCTCTTAAGGCTGCTACTCCTCTTGGAAAGGGCCTTGGCGCTTCTCCTGGAGCTGCTTGTGGTAAGGTTGTATTCACAGCTGATGATGCTGTTGAATGGGCTGATAGAGGCGAGAAGGTTGTTCTTGTTCGTCTTGAGACATCACCTGAAGATATTACAGGTATGAAGTCTGCACAGGGTATTCTTACAGTTCGTGGTGGTATGACAAGCCATGCAGCAGTTGTTGCCCGTGGTATGGGTGAGTGCTGTGTATCAGGTTGTGGCGACATCATCATGGATGAAGCTAACAAGAAATTCTCACTTGGCGGACAGGAATTCCATGAAGGAGATCTTGTTTCTATCGATGGAACTACTGGTAACATCTATGCAGGTCTTATTCCTACAGTTGATGCTACAATCGCAGGCGAGTTTGGACGTATCATGGGATGGGCTGACAAGTTCAGAAGACTTGGCGTTCGTACTAATGCTGATACTCCTACAGATGCTAAGAAGGCTCGTGAGCTTGGCGCAGAAGGTATTGGCCTTTGCCGTACAGAGCACATGTTCTTTGACGCAGAGAGAATTGCAGCATTCCGTGAAATGATCTGTGCAGATAATGCTGAGCAGAGAGAGAAGGCTCTTGATAAGATTCTTCCTCACCAGCAGAATGACTTCGAGCAGTTATATGAAGCTCTTGAAGGCTGCCCAGTTACAATTCGTTTCCTTGATCCACCGCTTCATGAGTTCGTTCCTACAGATGAAGAGGATATCAAGAAGCTTGCTGATGCTGAAGGCAAGACTGTTCAGCAGATTAAAGATATCATCCAGGGTCTCCATGAGTTCAATCCTATGATGGGACACAGAGGATGCCGTCTTACAGTTACATATCCTGAAATCGCAAGAATGCAGACAAAGGCTGTTATCCGTGCTGCAATCAACGTTCAGAAGAAGCATGCTGACTGGAAGGTTGTTCCTGAAATCATGATTCCTCTTGTTTGCGAAATCAAGGAGCTTAACTTTGTTAAGAAGACTGTTGTTGAGACAGCTGATGCTGAGATCAAGGCTGCTGGCATTGATCTTAAGTACGAAGTTGGAACAATGATCGAGATTCCTAGAGCTGCTCTTACAGCTGATGAGATTGCTAAGGAAGCTGATTTCTTCTGCTTCGGAACAAACGATCTTACACAGATGACATTTGGCTTCTCAAGAGATGATGCTGGTAAGTTCCTTGGATCTTACTATGACAACAAGATCTTCGAGAGCGATCCATTTGCAAGACTTGACCAGACTGGTGTTGGTAAGCTTATGGATATGGCTGTTACAATGGGTAAGAAGAGCAATTCAACACTTCATTGTGGTATTTGCGGAGAACATGGTGGAGATCCTTCATCAGTTGAGTTCTGCAACACAATCGGACTTGATTATGTTTCATGCTCACCTTTCCGTGTACCGATTGCTAGACTTGCTGCAGCTCAGGCTGAAATTGCAAGAAAGAATAAATAATCAAACTGAATAAGAATTGATTGTTTTAGAGGCATATCACTTATGTGATATGCCTCTTTTTAGGTGGATTATGAGCCAAGAATACAAATTCGTGCTTGCTATATTATCAAGCTAAATGTTTATGAAATAAGGCCAATCTATGGTAGAATTATCAGTGTGAAAAAATTGAAAGGTGCTTTCAATATGGACATTGCAGTTTTTAGTGATATACATTCTAATCATGTGGCTCTTCAGGCATGCTTTGATTATGCAGTTGGAAAAGGGATAACAAATTTTGTACTTTTAGGAGACTATATCTCAGATTGCCCTAATCCGCAGAAGACACTTGAAATTATTTATTCAATAAAGAAATACTTTAATTGCTGGATTGTAAAGGGTAACAGGGAAGAGTACGTATGTGATTACAGAAGAAATGGTGAGACTGGATGGATAAATGGGTCGGCAAGTGGTTCTCTTTTATATACCTATGAAAATCTAAAATCATCCGATCTTGATTTTTTTGAAACACTGCCAATTTATGATGTGTGTTCTCCTAAAGGCTATCCTTCATTTGAAATCTGTCACGGTTCGCCAACATCATCAAAGGGACTCTTATTTAAAAACAAAAGAAACACGAAGATGGTTCTAACTCATCTAAAGACGGGAATGCTTCTCCATGGACACAATCATGTTCAGGAGATATATGAGTATAGAGGAAGGCAGAGCGTAAATCCCGGATCAATAGGAATTCCCTGGTTTCATGGGGGCAGAACGCAGTTTGTAGTTCTTCATGGCTCGCCTAGATTGTGGGAACCTGAAGCTATTTCGCTTGAATATGATAGAAGTGAGATAATCAAGGAATTTAGTACATCTGGTTTAAATGAGAGAGCACCTGCCTGGACAGCGATAAATCTTCATACAATTCGTACTGGAAAAGATCTTTCTGAAGCAGTACTTCTTCGGGCAATGAGACTTTGCGAAGAGGACAGGGGAGCAGCTTGCTGGCCAAATATTCCTGAGAAATACTGGGCTATTGCACTTAAAGAAAATCATATTGATTTAAATGGTAAGGAAATTCCTCAAAAAGAGATTTGAGTTTGCATTTATAAAAAAAGTATAAAAGGATTGCAAAGATTTAAACACATTTTTTGGGAAAGCCTTATTTTACGGCACTTTTTGGCTCTTTTTATATAGATTTCAAACATGCAATAAGTATATGAGAGAAAAAGAGAGAAAATAAGAGATTTTAAGAGACTAATCAAGAACAATGACTTTAAATCCGTTTGCAATGACCCTGCGATGTAATTATTATATGTTTTTAGAAGTTAGCACTCGATGAATATGAGTGCTAACAATATATGGATAATAATTTTTATACAATAATAAAGGAGGCTTTACAATGAAATTAGTACCGTTAGCAGACAGAGTTGTTCTTAAACAGCTTGAGGCAGAGGAAACAACAAAATCAGGAATCGTACTTCCTGGTAAAGAAAAAGAGAAACCACAGCAGGCTGAGGTTATTGCAGTTGGTCCTGGCGGAGTAGTTGATGGCAAGGAAGTAAAGATGGAAGTTAAGAAGGGTGACAGCGTCATTTATTCTAAGTATGCCGGCACAGAAGTAAAGCTTGAGGATGTTACATATATTATTGTTAAACAGAGCGATATTCTTGCAGTTGTTAAATAAATGATGATTTAAGATTATACATAAAAAGGATGGATGATAATTATGGCAAAGACAATTAAACACGGAGCAGACGCTCGTACAGCTATGGTAGAAGGCGTTAATAAGCTTGCAGATACAGTTGGAGTAACAATAGGACCTAAAGGAAGAAACGTAGTTCTTGATAAGTCATACGGAGCACCTACAATCACTAATGATGGTGTTACTATTGCAAAAGAGATCGAGCTTGAAGATCCATATGAGAATATGGGTGCACAGCTTGTTAAGGAAGTTGCTACAAAGACAAATGATGTTGCAGGTGATGGTACTACAACAGCAACAATTCTTGCACAGGCAATGATTAACGAAGGAATGAAGAACCTTGCAGCAGGAGCTAACCCAATCGTTCTTAGAAAAGGAATGAAGAAGGCTACTGATGCAGCTGTTGAAAGCATTAAGAAAATGGCTACTAAGGTTAAGGGTAAAGAGCAGATTATGAGAGTTGCAGCTGTTTCATCAGGAGATGAAGAAGTTGGCTCAATGATCGCTGATGCAATGGAAAAGGTTTCAAACGATGGTGTTATCACTATTGAGGAATCTAAGACAATGCAGACAGAGCTTGACCTTGTTGAAGGTATGCAGTTTGACAGAGGATACATTTCAGCATACATGGCTACAGATATGGACAAGATGGAAGCAAATCTTGACGATCCTTATATTCTTATTACAGATAAGAAGATTTCAAATATCAATGATATTCTTCCTCTTCTTGAGCAGATTGTAAAGACAGGCGCTAAGCTTCTTATAATCGCTGAAGATGTTGATGGAGAAGCTCTTACAACACTTATTGTTAATAAGCTTCGTGGAACATTCAACGTGGTTGCTGTTAAGGCTCCTGGATATGGCGACAGAAGAAAGGCTATGCTTGAAGATATAGCTATTCTTACAGGCGGTAAGGTAATCAGCTCTGATCTTGGACTTGAGCTTAAGGATACAACAATGGAAGATCTTGGTCGTGCTAAGAGCGTTAAGATTGAGAAAGAGAAGACTACTCTTGTTGACGGCGAAGGCGACAAGAAGGAAATCAAGGACAGAGTAAACCAGATCAAGAAGCAGATTGATGAAACAACATCTGATTTTGATAAGGAAAAGCTTCAGGAGCGTCTTGCAAAGCTTGCAGGCGGTGTTGCTGTAGTTCGTGTTGGCGCAGCTACTGAGACAGAAATGAAGGAAGCTAAGTATCGAATGGAGGATGCTCTTAATGCAACTAGAGCAGCTGTTGAAGAAGGAATTATCTTCGGAGGCGGCAGCGCATATATTCACGCTTCTAAGGACGTTGAGAAGCTTGCAGAGTCACTTGAAGGTGATGAGAAGACAGGCGCTAGAATCGTACTTAAGGCACTCGAAGCTCCTCTTTATCACATTGCTGTAAATGCTGGTCTTGACGGCTCAGTAATCGTTAATAAGGTTAAGGAGTCCAAGCAGGGCGTTGGCTTTAATGCATATTCAGAAGAATATGTAGATATGGTTAAGGATGGTATCCTTGATCCTGCTAAGGTTACAAGAAGTGCTCTTCAGAATGCTACATCAGTATCAAGCAGCTTCCTTACAACAGAAGCAGCAGTAGCTACAATCAAAGAGCCTGTTCCGGCAGCACCTGCAGGAAATCCTGGAATGGGAATGATGTAATTTTAAAATAAAAGTTTCACGAAGGAGCCTCATCAATTTGAGGCTCCTTTTTTACCGGTAAAAAAGTTCATTGGTTAAACTATTTCACTCTTTTTCTCTTTCGTGATACAATTACAAAGTTGCAAATTTTTTATTCAGAGGGGATTTAGAGTGTATGTGGATTTTGGCAATTGGAATGGTTCCAAGTTTTCTTTTAATTTGGTATATTTACAGACTTGATAAGATTGAGAAGGAACCGTTTGGATTAATTGTTAAGCTTTTTGTTTTTGGAGGACTATCAACAATTTCAGCTACAATCCTTGAATTGTTGTTTTCTTCTATACTTGGTAACTTTTTATACAGTGGTACTATTTTGTATCAAATAATAAGTAATTTCCTTATTATTGCACTTGTCGAGGAAGGCGGTAAGCGTTTTGTTCTTCGAAAGGTGACCTGGAAGAATCCAAACTTTAACTATAGATTTGACGCGGTAGTTTATGCGGTGACAGTTTCTCTTGGCTTTGCTGCTTTTGAAAATGTTCTTTACATTATTAGCTATGGGGATTCGATTGCGCCAATAAGAGCAATAACATCTATTCCACTTCACTGTATTGCAGGAGTATTCATGGGGCATTACTATGGACAGGCCAAATATATGCATGATTTAGGAAGAGAATCAATGCGTAAATATTTTATGGCACTTGCTATTATCATTCCGGTACTTATTCACGGATTCTATGATTTTTGCGCAACATATGATAATGCAGAGCTTTCTGTAGTTTTCCTAATTTATATAGTTGCTCTTGATATATTTGCATATCGAAGTGTTAAGAAATTTTCACGTCAGGATATTGAAATTTAAGATGAAATAGAAATGGATAATCACATAAAACTGTATGATGTACAATTCAATTTTATTGTATAAATCGTTTGTCATGATATAATTAAATGTCAGTATTAATTAATAAACAAATACTAATCTATTTATTTAGATTAAGAAATATAGAAATAAAGAAAGAGGCGTACCATGAAAGAGTTAAAGGACTATATTCGTACAATACCGGATTTTCCAGAGAAAGGAATTATGTTTAGGGATGTTACAAGCGTTTTGCAGGATGCAGATGGAATGCACCTTGCAATTGACACAATGCAGAAGCTTGTAAGTGATCTTGACATAGATGTAATTGCTGGCGCAGAGTCAAGAGGATTTATTTTTGGAGCACCTCTTGCATATAATTTGCAAAAGCCATTTGCACTCATCCGTAAGAAGGGAAAGCTCCCATGCGAAACAGTTTCTGTAGAGTATGCTCTTGAGTATGGTACTGCCGAACTCGAAATTCATAAAGATGCAATTAAAGCCGGTCAAAAGGTACTTATAGTTGATGACCTTATCGCCACAGGCGGCACCACTGAAGCAATGATAAAGCTCGTTGAGTCTTTGGGCGGAATAGTAGTTGGAGTAGTTGTTTTGATGGAGCTTAGAGGACTTAAGGGGAGAGAGAAAATTTCAGATTATCGTCTCGATTCCGCAATTGTATATGAAGGAAAATAAAATATACATATACAATTAATCGGAGGAGTTTATGCCAGCTGAGAAATTTGATGATGGAAAAATTGAAGAGATAAAGGACCATCAGAGCCCTGAAGTATTATATGCCGGTCTTATTAAGCGCATTAGGAAATATCATCCTTCTGATGATATTTCGCTTATTGAGAAAGCATATAATACTGCTGCGGTTGCGCACAAGGATCAGCTGCGCAAATCTGGTGAACCATATATTATTCATCCCCTTTGCGTTGCAATCATTCTTGCGGATCTTGAAATGGACAAGGAAACGATTGCAGCAGGGCTTCTTCATGATGTTGTTGAGGATACTATCCTTACAAAGGAAGAGATAGAACGTGATTTCGGCTCTGATGTAGCTCTTTTGGTAGATGGGGTAACCAAACTTCAAAACCTTAAATTAAATACAGATTATGCGAATAAGACGCCTGATCAGATTGAAATGCAGGCCGAGAATCTTCGAAAGATGTTTCTTGCCATGGCAAAAGATATCAGAGTAATACTGATAAAGCTTGCTGACAGACTTCATAATATGAGAACTCTTGAGTACATGCCACCTGAAAAGCAGCATAGAATTGCTCAGGAAACGCTGGATATTTATTCACCGATTGCAGGAAGACTTGGAATTTCCAAAATCAAGGTTGAACTTGATGATTTATCACTTAAATATCTTAAGCCTGATATTTATAATGACCTTTATGAAAAGGTTGAGGAAAGAAAGAACGAGCGTGAGCATTACGTTGAAGAAATAGTTGAAGATGTTGAAAAACAGCTTCAAAAATCCGGAATAAAGGGTGAAGTAAACGGACGAATCAAGCACTATTTCAGTATCTATAAAAAGATGCGCAATCAGGGCAAAACTCTTGATCAAATTTATGATCTTTTTGCAGTAAGAATAATAGTTGATACTGTAAAAGACTGTTATGCTGCTCTTGGCGTAATTCATGAGATGTATAAGCCTATTCCTGGACGATTTAAGGATTATATTGCAATGCCCAAGGCAAATATGTATCAGTCACTTCATACGACGCTGATTGGCCCTACCGGACAGCCTTTTGAGATTCAGATAAGAACTTATGCCATGCATAGGGCTGCTGAATATGGTATTGCAGCACATTGGAAATATAAAGAGGCTTCTGACGGCAAGAGAGTAGATGATTCAGAGGAGGCAAAGCTTACTTGGCTTAGGCAGATTCTTGAATGGCAAAGAGATATGTCAGATAATCAGGAATTTATGAGCCTATTAAAGAGTGATTTGAATCTCTTTTCGGAAGATGTATACTGCTTTACTCCAAATGGAGAGGTTAAGAATTTACCGGCAGGCTCTACTCCTATCGACTTTGCTTATTCTGTTCACAGCGCGGTTGGAAATAAAATGATAGGTGCCAAGGTTAATGGCAAACTTGTCCCTATTGATTATAAGATTCAAAACGGAGATAGAATAGAAGTTCTTACAAGCCAAAATTCAAAGGGACCAAGCAGAGACTGGCTTAGTATTGTAAGAAGTACTTCTACAAAGAATAAGATCAACCAATGGTTTAGAAATGAACTCAAGGTTGAGAATATATCCAGGGGAAAAGAGCTTCTTCTTGCATATTGTCATGCAAAGAACATAGATTATTCTGAGCTTACAAAGCCTGAGTACATGGATATCATCATAAAGAAATATGGTTTCCATGACTGGGATGCTGTTCTTGCGGCTGTAGGGCACGGCGGACTTAAAGAAGGACAGATAATTAACAAGCTCGAGGAGCTTTCTGATAAGGAACACAAGAAGAACATTACTGATGAGGAAGTTCTTGCTGCAGTAGCAGATACAAATATTGCACCAAAGATTTCAAGTAGCGGTAATGCAATAATAGTAAAGGGCGTATATGACGTTGCAGTTAGGTTCTCAAAATGCTGTAGCCCTGTTCCCGGAGATGATATTGTAGGTTTTGTAACTAGGGGCAGGGGAGTTTCAATTCATAGAAGCGACTGTGTAAATATTGTTAATATGGAACCCAAAGACAGAGCAAGACTTATCGAGGCAAAATGGGAATCACCGGTATCAACCGGAGGCGAGAAGTATGTTGCTGATGTTAAAATCTTTGCGAATAATAGAAATGGTCTTCTTGCTGACATTTCTAAGGTCCTTACTGAGAACAATATTGATATTCGTTCTATGAATACGAGAACGAGTAAGCAAGGCCTTGCGACTATGGAAACTTCTTTTGAAGTCAGCAGTAGAGAGGAACTCAAGGCTCTTATAGATAAGCTTCGCCAGATTGACAGCATTATTGATATTGAAAGGACTACGGGCTGATATGGGAAAAGGCACTATTACAGTAGGAGTTATGACTCTTGGCATGATAGGAACTAACTGTTATGTCCTTTACAGAGAAAATTCGAATGCAGAAGGAGACTTACCACAGGTAGGAAATGATGGCAAGACTCATTGCATTGTATTCGATCCTGCTGATAGAGGAGAATACATTTATGATATTCTTTCCAAAAGAAACTTTGTCATTGACCTTATTCTCCTTACACATGCTCATTTTGATCATATAGGCGGAGCAGCGGAGCTAATGAAGCTTTCAGGAGCAAAGCTTTGTGCTTTTGAAGGTGAAAGAGACCTGTGCGAAAATGCAGAGCTAAACTGTTCGATAAACTATGGAAAAGGAATTACAGTTAAAGTAGATGAATTCCTTCCAGATCTTCAAATGATTGAGGCAGCTGATATGAAATGCCAGCTTATTGCGACTCCAGGCCATACAAAGGGAAGTTGCTGCTATTTCTTTGACGAGGCACATATTCTTATTAGCGGTGATACTCTTTTTGCTGAATCTGTTGGGAGAAGCGATATGCCTACAGGCTCAATGAGCTCACTGATAAGATCTGTAAAAGAAAGACTCATGGCTCTTCCGGATGATACAGTTGTATATCCGGGTCACGGAGAATCAACCACTATTGGAAATGAAAAGAAATATAATTCATTTATACAATAGATAAAATCATCTAATATATGAGGAACGAATTAAGCTTATGATTAATGCTTTACTAAATAAGAACAAATATGAATATGATATACATTCACTTATCAAGGCTTTTTATCCTGAAACAGACGTCAAAATGTTTGTAGAAGGCGAAGAGCCTTATATTTCGTCTGAAAGTGGTTTGCACATAGATATAAGGATTGTGATGGCTGATGAAGAAGGCTATGTTGAAGTATCCTATATTAAAGACGAGAGTGAGACAATCACTAAGAAACTTAAGTGCACAAAGAGTACTGCAGAAAATGATAAGGCAAGCTCAACTAATGGCAGCAGTGCTTCACTTCAAACACCCAAAAATGCATTAAAACAGGCACTTCATTTAGTCTTAAATAAGGAAACTGGAAAGACTCTTCCCTGGGGTACTCTTACCGGAATCAGACCTGTCAAGATACCAATGACACTCATTGAACAGGGAAAGAGCCAGGATGAAATAAAAGCCTACATGGAAGATGTCTATTTTTGCGGAGAGGAAAAGACAGAGCTTTCTATCGATATTGCAGCGCGTGAGCATGCGCTTTTAAAAGATATTGATTTAAAAAAAGGCTATAGTATTTATATAGGAATTCCATTTTGCCCTACGACCTGCATGTACTGTTCATTTACTTCCTTTCCAATTGCAGCATGGAAGGATAGAGTTGACGATTATGTAACCTGTCTTGAAAAGGAAATTGATTATGTAGCAGATGCTTTTAATGGTAGAACACTTGATACAATTTATGTTGGAGGAGGTACACCGACAACACTTGAGCCATATCAGATTGAGAGACTTTTGTCCAAAATCGAGGATAAGCTTGATCTTAGTAATCTAAAAGAACTTACAGTTGAATCGGGGAGACCAGACTCAATTACACCTGAAAAGCTTCGCGCTATGAAAAAACATAATGTAACGAGAATATCGGTAAATCCTCAAACTATGCATGATAAGACACTTAAGTTTATTGGAAGAAGGCATACAGTTGAGCAGTCTGTAAATGCATACAAAATGGCAAGAGAAGAAGGCTTTGATAATATCAATATGGATATTATTTTGGGACTTCCGGGAGAGAATCTGGCCGATGTTGAAGAAACTATGAGACAGATAACTTTTCTTGCACCAGATGATTTAACAGTTCATTCTCTTGCAATAAAGCGTGCAAGTGCGCTGCAGGAATGGATAAATAAAAACGGTATTTCAATGATTAATAATACGGATGATATGATGAGAGCTGCTGCAAATGGGGCAGAGAAAATGGAATTAAAGCCATATTATCTATATAGACAAAAGAACATGTCTGGAAATTTTGAAAATACAGGTTATGCCAAAGAGGGAAAAGCCGGTCTTTATAACATTATCATGATGGAAGAGAAAGAATCTGTTGTTGCACTTGGAGCAGGCAGTGTTTCGAAAGCGCTTTTTGATAATGGCAGGATTGAAAGGTGCGATAATATCAAGGATATAACGCTGTATATGAACAGAATTGACGAGATGATTGAACGAAAAAAAGTACTGTTTTCATAACGATTTAGATAAAACGTAAGGTCCAAATTAAAAATGGATTTTGCGTTTTTTGTTGCATCTTAAAAAAAAATAGTGTATATTTCACAATTATTAAGACTATTTATAAAAAAGGATGAAAATATGCCAAAAAAATATTTATTAATAGTAGAGTCTCCAACAAAAGTTAAAGCGATAAAGAAGTTTTTAGGCGCAAATTATGATGTTGCTGCCAGCAACGGACATGTTAGAGATCTTCCCAAGAGTCAGATGGGAGTTGATATTGAAAATGATTATGAACCTAAATACATAACAATAAGAGGGAAGGGAGATGTTGTTTCCGGACTTAAGAAAATGGTCAAGAAATCAGATGTAGTGTATCTCGCAACCGATCCCGACCGAGAAGGGGAAGCTATTTCATGGCATCTCATTTCTGCCCTTAAATTAAATGACAGTAAAGTAAAGTATCAAAGAGTGTCTTTTAACGAGATAACAAAGGATGCTGTTAAGGAAGCAATAAAGCACCCAAGAGATATAGATATGAGTCTTGTAGATGCGCAGCAGGCAAGACGTGTTCTTGACAGAATAGTGGGTTACAAGATTTCCCCGCTTTTGTGGGAGAAGATAAAGAGAGGCTTAAGCGCAGGACGAGTTCAGTCTGTAGCCCTTAGAATAATTTGTAACAGAGAGGATGAGATAAATTCTTTTATCCCCAAGGAATATTGGACTCTTGATGCCAACCTGCTTGTTCCAGGCTCAAAGAAACCACTTGTTGCACATTACTATGGAAATCTTGAAGAGAAAAAGGATATTAATTCTAAAGAGGAGCTTGATGCAATTACAGCTTCACTAAAGGGCGCAAAGTATAAAATAGATGATATAAAGAAAACTCTTAGAAGCAAGAAGCCACCTCTTCCTTTTACAACTTCAACTCTTCAGCAGGAAGCCTCTAAGGCACTTAATTTTTCAACACAAAAGACTATGCGAATTGCCCAGCAGCTTTATGAAGGAATTGATATTAAGGGCGTTGGAACAGTCGGACTTATTACATATCTTAGAACTGATTCCACCAGAATTTCGACTCAGGCTGTTGAAGCAGCAGAGAAATATATTGGTAAAAGCTTTGGCGAAAAATATGTATCTGAGAAAGTTACCGAGTCAAAGAATAATCAGAAAATTCAGGATGCGCATGAAGCAATCAGACCAACTGACGTTTCAAGACATCCGGTTGAAATTAAGGAAGCTTTATCAAGAGACCAGTTCAGACTTTATCAACTTATTTGGAGACGTTTTATGGCAAGCAGGATGACACCGGCGCAGTATGAAACGACATCTCTAAAGATATTAGCAGGTGAAAACCGCTTTACACTTGCAGCTACAAAGACTGTTTTTGATGGCTTTATGAATGTATATACAGATGAAGAAGATCAGATTGAGAAAGAGTCTCTTGTAAAGGGACTTGATAAGAATACCAAGCTAAAGCTCGATAGTCTTGATCCGAAGCAGCATTTTACTGAGCCAAAGGCTCATTATAACGAAGCTTCACTTGTTCATGACCTTGAAGCATTTGGAATTGGAAGACCAAGTACGTATGCGCCTACAATATCTACTATTCTGGCTAGACATTACATTATCAAAGAAAATAAGAATATATATGTGACAGAACTTGGAGATGCGGTCAATAAGATGATGCTTCAGTTCTTCCCGTCAATCGTTAATGTTAACTTTACTGCAAATCTTGAAATGCTTCTAGACGGAGTTGCAGAAGGAAATGTTAAATGGAAGACAATCATTGAGAATGTTTATCCTGATCTTGACGAAGCTGTTAAAAAGGCAGAAGAAGAGATTGAGAAAATAGATATTGCTGATGAGGAAACCGATGAAATTTGCGATAACTGCGGAAGACATATGGTTATAAAGTATGGTCCTCATGGTAAATTCCTTGCTTGCCCGGGATTTCCGGAGTGCAAGAGCACAAAGCCTTATTATGAGAAGATTGGCGTTATGTGTCCAAAATGCGGTAAGGATATTGTAATCAAGATGACAAGAAAGGGAAGACGTTTCTACGGTTGTATTGATTACCCTAATTGTGATTTTATGGTATGGCAGAAGCCATCGAATGTTAAGTGTCCAAAATGCGGCGGACTTATGGTTGAAAAGGGCAATAAGATTGTATGCGCAGATCAGGAATGCGGATATATATGCGACAAGCCGCAGCCTGATTCTAACCAGGAAGAAAACTAACTTTAACAAAAGAATAAAATGAATTAACAAAAAAGCACGATGACTTTTATAATGGTTATCGTGTTTTTTGAAATGTCAGAAAATTCATTAAAGATATAGCGAATTGACATTATTGTAATTGAATTATTGTTATTTTAATGATAAAATATATACTGTTTAATCAATTGATTTTTTTTATCTGTTGTTATCCTGCCACCGCTACACATTTACGGCTTAGGCAGCGTCTTGAATAAGGAGAGAATCATGAGCAGTGTACAGCTTCTCGATAGGACACGTAAAATAGGAAAGCTGCTTCACAACAGTAATTCCGGTAAGGTTGTTTTTAATGATATTTGCAAGGTACTATGCGAGATTCTTGCATCTGATATTCTTGTCATCAGCAAAAAAGGCAAAGTCCTTGGAATTGGAGAAACGCCAGAGGTTGAATCACTTGGTGGACTTCTTGTTGAGAATGTTGGAAGCTTTGTTGATCCAATGCTTAATGAAAGATTTCTTGCAGTCCTTTCAACCAAAGAAAATGTTAATTTGGAAACGCTGGGCTTTGAGAATATCGATACTGCCAAATATCATGCGATAATTACTCCTATTGAAATTGCAGGAGAGAGGCTTGGAACACTTTTTATGTATAAAGAAGGTTCCACATACGATATAGATGATATTATTTTATGTGAATATGCAACGACCGTTGTCGGGCTTGAAATGTTAAGAGCAGTTAATGAGGAAAGCGCGGAAGAGAGCAGAAAGCTTGCAGTAGTCAAATCTGCTATTAGTACTCTTTCATTCTCGGAAATGGAAGCTATCGTCCATATCTTTGATGAGCTTGACGGAATGGAAGGAGTTCTTGTTGCAAGTAAGATTGCTGACAGAGTTGGAATTACCAGAAGTGTAATCGTAAATGCGCTTAGGAAATTCGAAAGTGCCGGTGTTATAGAATCAAGGTCTTCAGGGATGAAGGGAACATACATTAAGGTTTTGAACGATGTCGTATTTGACGAAGTCAAAAAACTTAAGGTAAAAATGTAATTAAGGCTATAAAAGGATTTATCGCCAAATGGGTGATAAGTCCTTTTCTTTTTTATTTCATTACGAGAAATAATGACCAATAGGTCAATATCTAGTAACAGGCTGATAAAAAAACTACCATATAAAGTATTTTTTTATCAAATTACTTGTATTTTATTATGAAAAATCATACTATGATAATAAGGCATTATGTAAATATGTCATATTTTGTGCGAATTCATAGAATGGTTTGATTTGATAAGGAGGATAACAAGTTGTTAAATTCAAACGCTTTTGACTATATTAATGTTCTTGATAAGGCAGCAGATGCTTCATGGACAAGAAATGACGTGATTGCAAACAATATTGCAAACGTAGATACCCCAGGCTATAAGAGACAGGATATTGATTTTGAGAGTGAGCTTAAAAGGGCTTTGGGAAATTCTAAATACGAGTCAATGGATTCAAAGGTTGCAGGTCTTGATAACAGCAGCCTTTCGGCAGATGTGTATACGGATTCTGCTAACTACTCATATAGAATGGATGGAAATAACGTTGATATAGATACCGAAAACGTTACTCTTGCCAAAAACCAGATTAGATACAATGGACTAATGAGTGCACTTGGACAGGAATTTTCAAATATTACTACTGCGATTGGTAATTCATGATTTTGGATTAAACTTATGAAAAGGAGAACCCTATGGGAGTATTTGATTCTTTTGATGTTAATGCGTCCGGACTTACGGCGCAGCGATATCGTATGGATATAATTTCACAGAATATTGCGAATGCGGAGACAACACGAACGGAAGATGGAACTCCTTATGTCAGAAAGGTTGTTACTTTTGCTGAAAAAGGAAATGGAACATTTTCAGATGCCCTTAGCACTGCAAAGAACAACTACTCGGGTGGTGGAGTAAAGGTTTCAAGCGTAACAGATGATACCTGGACAGATATGAATGTTGTTTATGAGCCTTCAAATCCAGATGCAGATGAAAACGGATATGTTACTTATCCAAATGTTAATACTGTTACTGAAATGACAAACCTTATAGATGCAAGCAATTCCTATGAAGCTAACGCAACTGCTTTTACTGCCAGCAAAGATATGGCTACGGCAGGACTTCAGATGGGAAAATGATCTTAATATAATCACGTAAGGGGGTAGCTATGGCTGATATTTCTAGCTTAACAAATATTTCATCAGCAGCGATTAAAGCTGCTGAATTGGGTAACAGTACAGTTTCAAATCCGATTAGTTCGTCGAGTGATGGAAACTCTTTTTCAGATATCTTTTCTACAGCTGTAGATAATATTAATACTACGAACAGCTATTTATCTGATGCTGAAAATGAAGAAATCAAATGGTCACTTGGAGAGACAGACAATACACATGACCTTACAATTGCACTTCAAAAGGCTTCGACATCTTTGCAGTATACGGTAGCAGTTCGTGACAGAGTAATTTCAGCATACAAGGAACTCATGCAGATGCAGTTCTGATTTTATTAGATATACAAAGCGCGGTGATATAAATGGGGGATATCGCGGCAGTTCGATGGAGCGAACTGTAATTTCTGGAAAGGGGATTCACAATGCCTGAGAATCTGAAAGCACAGCTTTCAAAGATTAAAGAATGGTGGGATAAATTTACTACTAAGCAAAAGACGCTGATAACCATTGTTGCTGCAGCGGCTGTACTTACTGTAGTAATTCTTGTTTCTGTGCTTACTCGCCCTTCATATATTCTGCTGATGAATGCTGAGACTACGGCACAGGCAGCAGAAGTAGTTGATCTTCTTGATAGCAATAATATTACGTATTCTACTTCGAGCGACGGCCTTCGGATAAGTGTTCTTGAATCAGAGGAGGCACAGGCCAACCTTCTTCTTGGCGCAAATAACATTCAAGCCGCAGATTATTCAATTGATAATGTAACTAATGGCAGCTTTTCAACTACTGAATCTGATAAGCAACGCAAATATGTAGCATATCTCGAATCAAAGCTTGCTGCAGATTTTGAAAGTATGGATGCTATTGATAATGCACGAGTTGATCTTTCTATTCCTGATGATGATGGCACACTTATAGCTGATAAACAGGAAGCATCGGCAAGTGTTCTTCTAAGCCTTAACGATCCGGATAATTTTACTACCGATAACGCTTCTTATCTTGCCAAAGCGGTAGCAGCAGCTGTTGGAAATAAGACTACGACCAATATAGTTATTCTCGATACAGAAGGAAATATGCTTTTTTCAGGAGAAGATGAGAATTCTTCTGCAAGCATTGCAAATAATCAGCTGACACTTAAGACTAAAGCTGAACAAAATATTAAAAGTGAAGTTAAGTCAGTACTTCTTGCAACAAATCTATATGATAATGTAGAAGTTGCAAGTAACCTTAGCATGGATTTTTCAAATAAAGAAGAAACCACACATAATTATACTCCTGCTGATGGACAGACTCAGGGCGTACTTAGTCATGAAAATACATATGCCTCTACAAATACAAATGGCACAAGTGGAGTTCCCGGAACAGATTCTAATAATGAAACCACTTATGTAACTCAGGATAATACTTCATCAACTTCTACGGTTGAAGAGGATTCAAAAGATTATCTTCCAAATGAAAAGATAACAACGACGACAACTCCGTCAGGAGTTATTGATTATACGAATTCTTCAATTGCGGTTACAGCAATAAATTATGTTGTAATGAATGAAGATGATTACAACGCTTCTGCAAATGGGGGACTCGCCTGGAAGGATTATAAAGCTGCAAATGGCAGTCCAGTTGACGTTACTGATACTATTGACCAGGCAACTAGCCAAAGACTTATCAGCGTTGTCGCAAATGCAACAGGAATTCCAACAGCGAACATAACACTTGCTCTATATGATGAGAATGTTTTCTTTGATAGTGAAGGCTTAAATATTAGTATTACAGATATTTTGCAGATAGTACTTATAGTTGTTATTTTGGGACTTCTTGCGTTTGTTGTTCTAAGGAGCCTTAGAAATCAAAGTCAGGTTCAGGAAGAGGAAGAACCTGAAGAACTTTCCGTTGAACAGCTTTTGGAATCACAGCCGCAGGAAGAACAGCTTGATAATATAGAGTATGAAGAGGGATCGGAAACAAGGAAGCTTATCGAAAAATTTGTAGACGAAAACCCTGAGGCAGCTGCAAGCCTTCTTAGAAACTGGCTCGATGAGGATTATTCGTAATATTCTTTGTTTGAAAAATACACGAATTAGATAGGGGATTCATATGCCGGACGAAAACTTGGATAATATGCCAGATGATAATAGTGACAGAGCGGTAGCGCCTACACCAAAGGCAGCTTCAGGTGGCGACAAAAGTCTACTTCGCGGTCTTTCCGGAACTCAAAAGGCGGCAATACTTTTGATTGCACTTGGACCGGAGAAGTCTGCAACAATTTTTCGCCATTTAAAGGATGAAGAAATTGAAGAGCTAACTTTGGGAATAGCAAATACCAGAAGTGTAACTCCTCAAATTAAAGAAGCAGTCATTAATGAGTTCTATGGAATATGTCTTGCTCAGCAGTACATTGCCGAAGGCGGTATTAATTATGCCAAAGAGCTCCTTGAAAAAGCTCTTGGAGCAGATAAGGCACTTGACGTAATCAATAAGCTTACTGCGTCTCTTCAGGTTAAGCCTTTTGAATTTATCAGGAAAACAGATCCTTCACAGATTTTAACTTTTATTCAGGACGAGCATCCACAGACGATCGCCCTGATTTTGTCGTATCTTTCTCCGGCACAGAGCTCCGCAATTGTTTCATCCCTTCCTCCAGACAGACAGGCTGATGTTGCAAAGCGTATAGCAACAATGGATAGAACTAGTCCGGATACAATAAAAGATGTTGAAAGAGTCTTAGAAGGAAAGCTTTCTTCACTTGTTAATCAGGATTATACAATTATCGGTGGTGTCGATGCTGTTGTAGAAATGCTCAATGCTGTTGATAGAGCAACCGAAAAACATATCATGGAAACTCTTGAAATCGAAGAACCAGAACTTGCTGATGAAATCAGGAAGAAGATGTTTGTATTTGAAGATATTCTTATGCTTGATGACAGATCTATTCAGAGAGTACTTCGTGATGTTGATAACAACGATCTCGCACTTGCCTGCAAGGGCGCAAATGAACAGGTTCAGAATGCTATATTCAACAACCTTTCAAAGAGACTTGCTGTAATGATAAAGGAAGATATGGACTTTATGGGTCCTGTCAGAATGAAGGATGTTGAAGAAGCACAGCAGAAGATTGTTAATGTAATCAGAAAGCTTGAAGATTCCGGCGAAATTGTTATTTCCAGAGGTGGAGGTGATGAGATTGTCGTCTAATCTATATAAAGCAGGATGGGTTTTACTTGATCAGTCTGATGCCCGTGTTATTGATAATAATGAGCTTTCTGAGCAGAAGATTCAAAGCTCCGTTTCTGCATTAAAGAAAAAGCGAAAAGCTGAGAAACAGATAAAGGCAGGGAATGAAACACCTGCCGATTCTTTTTCTGAAGGAATAAATGCTGAGCAGATTGAACAGCTCACTGAGCCAAGAGAAGATCCTGATGAAGATGAAATAAGCGAGGAAGAACATAATAAAGTCTCTTTAGAAATCGAGGCTGAGCTTGAAAATGCGAGAGCACAGGCACAGGAAATAATAGATCATGCAAATGCAGAGGCAGCAGAGGTAGAAGAAAATGCAAGACAAAGCGGAGACAGCAGAGGCTATGAAGAGGGACTTGCAAGAGCACAGGCAGAGGCCGCTGAACTAAATTCTTCAATTGAAGAAAGAAGAGCTTTGTTAGAGGAAGATTTCAAAAAGCAAACTGATCTTCTTGAACCTGAAATGGTAGATGCACTTACCAGAATATATGAGCATGTTTTTGATGTCGACCTTAAAAGTGATAAATCAATAATTCTTCACTTACTTCAGAATGCTCTTAGCAAGATTTCACCTGATCAGGGATATATAGTTCATATTTCAACCGATGATTATGATACTGTTTCTGCTGAAAAAGAAAATCTGATGGCAGATATGGGCAATCCAAATGCAACTATTGAACTGATTGAAGATTCAATGCTTAAAGAAAATGAATGCGTTATAGAAACAAATGCAGGAGTTTTTGACTGTAGCCTTGGCGTTGAACTTGAAGAGCTTTCAAGGAAGCTTAGGCTTCTTTCATTTGAGAGAAGAAAGTAATTATTTTGGAGGATACTTTTTTGAACGGACTTGTAGACTTTTCCAAATATAAAAAAATGGAAACACAGTCTTTTTACAGGATGAAGGGAAAGGTTGTAAATGTTATCGGCCTTACTATCGAATCTGCAGGCCCGGATGCAAAGCTTGGAGACATTTGTCTTATTTATCCTAAGAGAAAAGACAGTAGCATTTCTTCTGAACACGATGATCAGATTAAGCCAGCTATGGCTGAGGTTGTGGGTTTTAAGAATAATTATGTACAGCTCATGCCTTATGAAAATGTAAGCGGTATTGGATGCGGAAGTATTGTTGAAAATACTGAAACACCTCTAAAAATAAACGTTGGAGATGGACTTCTTGGAGAAACACTTGATGGCTTTGGAAGAGTTGATGGAAATAATTTCGGCCAAGGCGTCAAGCTTGAAGATGGAATGGCTTATTCTGTTGAAAATCAGCCGCCGGATCCTATGACTAGAGATTTGATTTCTGAAGTACTACCGCTTGGCGTTAAAGCAGTTGATGGACTTATTACTATTGGTAAGGGTCAAAGAGTTGGTATTTTTGCCGGCTCCGGTGTTGGTAAATCAACACTTCTTGGAATGTTTGCAAGAAATACTGCTGCTGACATTAATGTAATTGCACTGATTGGAGAAAGAGGAAGAGAAGTAAGGGAGTTCATTGAAAGAGATCTTGGAGAAGAAGGAATGAAACGCTCTGTGGTAGTTGTTGCTACAAGTGATAAGCCTGCTCTTGAAAGAGTGAAAGCTGCTAAAACGGCTACTTCTATTGCTGAGTATTTCAGAGATAAAGGTAAAGATGTCCTTCTTATGATGGATTCGCTTACAAGGTTTTCTATGGCGCAGCGTGAAATAGGACTTGCTAGTGGTGAACCTCCTATTTCAAGAGGGTACCCGCCGAGCGTTTATGCGGAGATGCCAAAACTTCTTGAAAGAGCCGGAAGAGCAAGGCAGGGCTCAATTACTGGACTATATACGGTTCTTGTAAATGGAGATGATTTTAACGAACCAATAACAGATGCTGCGAGAAGTATTCTCGATGGGCATATTGTCCTTAGCAGAAATCTTGCGCAGAGAAATCACTATCCTGCGATTGATATTCTGCAAAGCATATCAAGATGTATGAGTTCAATAGCTTCTGCCGAGCAGAAAAAGGCTGCAGGTAAACTCAAAAATGTTCTCGCAACCTATAATGAGGCAGAAGATCTTATAAATATTGGTGCTTATAGAACAGGAGCAAATAAAAATATTGATTTTGCTATTGAAAAGATTGATCAGATAAATGAATTCCTCATGCAGGAAACAGATGAAAAAATGAATTTTGATACAATTGTTTCTAAAATGGAAGATATCTTTGTTGATGAGAGTGATAATCAAACAGATAGTGATGATGAACCAGCGGCATCTGATGAAAACGGACAGGCATAGTTTTATAACTGTATATGCATCAAACTTTTTAACATCTTTTGCAAGGGATAATCTATGGCAAAATTTAAATATAAAATGCAAAGTATACTTTCTATAAAAGAAAAGCTCGAAGGTCAGGCAAAGGTGGAATTTGGAACGGCAAGACGAGAACTTGACCTCGAACTGGATAGACTCCTTGCTTTACAAAAAGAGAGAGAAAGGTATCTTGATGAAGGCAAGAAGCTTCGGGAAGGAAGCGTAAAGCTTAGAGATATTAATGATAATAGGAATTATATTGAAAAGATAGAATATCTTGAAGAAGAGCAGAATAAGAGAATTGATAATGCAAAGAAAAAACTTGAGGAAAAGCGAATTGCTCTTACTAGTGTAAGACAGGAACGTATGATGCAGGAAAAGCTAAGAGATAAAGCTTTTGAGAGATTTCTTGAAGAAGAAAACGCTGCTGAAGCACTTGAAAATGATCAGCATACAAGCTTTATCTATGGTCAAAAGACCATGGATAAGTGAGGAATATAGACTATGGCAAATGAAATGAATTCAAACATGGATGAACAGGGATTAGATCCTAAGGCTGAGAAAGCAAGACTAAAGGAAGAAAGAAAACAGCTCAAGGCTGAACAAAAGGCTCAGAAAAAAGAAGCAAAGCAAAAGAAAAAAGAACTTGATGATCAGGCGGCTGACCTTGATGATGATGAAGGCGGCGGATTTGGAATCTTTATTATTACGGTTCTCATAATAATAATGTGGCTTGGAATTATGTGCCTTTTGATAAAACTTGATGTTGGCGGATTTGGATCAAATGTCCTAAAACCTATAATTGGGAATGTTCCATACCTTAACATGATTCTTCCGTCTGAGGAAGATACGGCTACTAACTCTGCAGTGGCAGGAAGTGGCGATAGTGCTACTGGTGGCGCGGTAGATTCAGCATATGTTACTAAGCTTGAGAAGGCTCTTCAGGAAGCTCAGTCACAAAACAGCAGTTATTCTTCAAGCATTGAGAAGCTACAGGCAGAAGTCGACAGGCTTACTCCTTTTGAACAAGAACAGAGCACTTTTAATGATGAAAGAAATCAGTTTTACGAGGAAATTGTATATAATGATAATGCACCGGATGCTTCGGCGTATGCTTCGTATTATGCGATGATAGAGCCCGATGCGGCAGCTTCTATATATGCAGGAGTAGTAGCGGCACAGGTTGACGATGATGAAGTGACAAAATATGCAGCAACATATTCATCAATGAAGCCCAAACAGGCAGCAGCAATTTTTGATGCTATGGATGATTTAACACTTGTTGCCAGAATTTTAAAGCAGATGAGCGCAGATGACAGAGGAGCAATCCTTGGACTTATGGATACTACTGTTGCTGATAAGGTGACAAAGCTCATGGAACCTGATAAGCTTCCATACCTTTCTTCTAACAGCACAACAGGAAGCGATAAATAAAAAATAAGCAGATAAAATTATTATTTTTCGTTAATTTTATCTGCTTTTTTGCCGATAAACTAAATGAGGCATTCTATGCTTTTTTGAAAAAATAAAAAGAAAGGAGGAGAAAAATGGGAACAGGCACAGTACAAAGCATTATGCTCATGACATCACGCGTAGGCGGCGCTTCTTCATCACAAAATGATATTACGCAAAGTGGTGAAGGCTTTGATAAAATCATAAATGCTGCAGGAACTACGTATTCGGCTTCTGACTTGTCAAATGATTCTTCGAATTCTCAAACGGATTTATCTAAAACAGCAGCAACAAATGCCGCTTTGACCAAAACAACTAACACTGGCAAAAGTACTGATATTAAGACGAATTCTTTGGAAGATTCTAAAAATGATGTAAAGAATTCAGGAAGCAGCAAAAATACAGATACTGGAAAGACTGATAAAACAGATAAATCAAATAGTACCGAAAAGAATGCAAAAACTGATACTAAAGATTCTGACCAGAAAATCACTGACAAGACAGATAACAAAGCTTTGGATAATGCATCAGATGATCTTAAGGAAGCTGCTGCAGATGCTGTAAAGACTATTACTGATACAATAAAGGATGAACTTGGAGTTTCAGATGAGGATATTATTTCTGCTATGCAGACTCTTGGAATGACAATGTCTGATCTTCTTAATCCTGATAGCCTTACACAGCTTGTGACAGAGCTTACAACTGAAATTGATACACCAGTCGAGCTTTTGACGAATGAGAATCTGTATAGTTCTTTACAGACTATTATTCAAACTGCAGATGATGTAACCAGCCAGCTTACAGATGATTATCAGATGAGCAGCGATGATTTAAAAGCTATTATCGATGAAATACAGCCAAAGGAAACTGGCATTAAAGAAACTGATGCAGCGCCATTACAGTTTGGAAAGCTTAATAATGAGGCAGATGGAAGCGTATCTAAGGCTATTGTTTCAGGAGCTGATAAATCGGGAGTTCTTACCGGAGATACTAAGGTGACAGTAAGTGAAGCACCTGTAAATGTTGCTGGCAGAGAAGAAGAAACAAGTGATACTTCATGCGGGCAGTCACAGGAAAAAGGAAACCTTTTTGGAAGCGAGAATTCTGAAAAGAGTGCTTTTGATCAGATTGTGAGTGGAATATCGAGAAACCTTGATAATGTTGTAAGTAATTTCTCAAATGTTTCTGAAACAGTAATGAGTGATAGCGTAGATATTCAGTCAGTCATTGATCAGATATCAGAACACATGAAGGCTGAGATAAAGCCTGATATGACAACACTTGAGATGCAGCTTCATCCACAAAGCCTTGGAAATGTGAGCGTTACCGTATCTGCGGCAAAGGACGGAAATGTTGTTGCGCAGTTTACAGCAGCAAATGACACTGTAAAAAATGCTATTGAAACACAAATTGGAGTGCTGCAGCAAAGATTTGAACAGCAGGGAATAAAGATTGATGCAATTGAAGTAACCGTTGAAAGTCATGAATTTGAACAAAATCTTAGTCAGAACAGCGGATCAAGACAGGAAGAGCAGGCGGCAGAAAACACTTCTTCAAAGCCATCAGGACGTTCTATCAGACATATTGATCTTGGAAACGGAACTCTTGAAGAAATGCTTGATGATCTTGACAGTGAAGAAAAGGTTACAGCTCAAATGATGGCAGTTAATGGAAACCAGGTTGATTATACAGCCTGACTATCAAAAAAGGAGGTAAAAAATGGCAAATAATGTTAGCGCAGTCGTAAAGGATGGAGTAATCACCAATCAAAGTTCTTCTTCAAGCTCTTCAAGTACCAGTTCTACAAGTACGATTGATGATTATAAAGACCAGTTTATGCAGCTTTTAGTTGCACAGATGAAATATCAGGATCCACTTGAACCTACTTCAAACACAGAGTACATATCCGAGTATGCAACATTTACTCAGGTTGAACAGCTATCAAGTATGAGTGATGCAATGACACTTCAGACAGCATCAAATCTTGTAGGAAAGACGGTTATTGTTAACACAGAGGATTCGAGTGGCAATACGGTTCAAATTGAAGGAAAAGTCGATTACATTACCTACGACAATGGAGATGTGTATTTAAACATTGATGGAAACAGTTATAGCGCAGATAATGTTGCTTCTGTAGTTGATGATACGTATTACAGTCAGATCAATAACGCTTATGATTTCGTTACAGCATTTGAAAAGCTTCCTGATCTTGCAGCTCTTACAGTATCAGATGCAAGCACTGTTACAGCTCTTAAAGCACAGTATGACGGCCTTGATTCTGAGACACAGGCAAGAATTTCAAGTACATATAAGACTTCACTTGATCAGTACGTAGCAAGGATAGCGGAGCTTCAGGCTGCAGCAAGTTCAAGCGATACTTCAGAAACTTAAGGATACTTCAAAAAGGATGGGCTTATCCCAAAGAACAATCGGATGGAACCGAAAATACTTTTTTATAGGTATTTTAGAAAAGGATGTGGGATATGAATATTTCAGATAGCGCGTTCCTTTCAATAAACCAGGTTCAGGATCAATATCTTAGTTCTTCAAAAACAGGGCAGCAGCTTTCAAATCTTTCCGGGAATGGAATTTCTTTTGACGAAGCACTTGAAAATGCAAAGTCAGGGCAAACGGAAATTAAATTTTCCAAACATGCAGCCGGAAGAATGAGTGAGCGAAACATGGAGCTTACTGAAGATCAGATGATAAGATTAAATGATGCTAAGAACCAGGCAAGTCAGAAGGGAATAAATGAATCACTGATAATGCTCGATCAGATGGCGTTCATTGTAAATGTACCAAATAATACAGTAGTTACAGCACTTGATTCAAATGATAATAGTCAGAAAGTATTTACGAACATAGACGGAGCAGTAATTGCTTGACCGGACCATTGCCTTTTAAGGCGCGGGGGTCAATGGATTTTTGACTGACAGAGAAAATCCAAAACTATCCGTCCTCAAAATTTATTTCAGGAGGACAAATTTATGCTTAGATCAATGTATTCAGGAGTTGCGGGTCTAAAGACACATCAGACCAAGATGGATGTAATTGGTAATAATATTGCCAACGTTAATACAACTGCATACAAATCTCAATCAATAACATTTAGTGATCTTATGTATCAGACAACGCAGAGCGCATCAGGATCTACTGCTACGACAGGCGGTGTTAACGCAAAGCAGATTGGCCTTGGATCAAAATCTGCTGCAATTGCCACTGCAATTGATACGCAGGGCGCAACAGAGACGACAAATGATCCGTTTGATTTGATGATTTCAGGAAGCGCATTCTTTGTAGTAAATGATGGAACTCAGAATCTCTATACAAGAGATGGTTCATTCTACGTTGATGGCTCCGGAAACCTTGCAATGCGTTCAACAGGTTATTATGTATATGGCTGGACTGCGCAGACGGATTCTACAACTGGTGTAACAAGTATTAATAAAAATGCCGGAGTTGGAAAACTTCAGATAATGAGTGCTGCCAACATGACATATCCTCCGGAAGGAACTACAGAGGCAGTTCTTACCGGAAATATTGATGCAGCAGATACTAATGTAACTTCAACAGCAGGAAAGACAGTAACACTGGAGTTTTATGATAATCTTGGTTATCTATACACAGCTGAGTTTACACTAAAGAATGTTACAGATTCTTCAAATAAGTATACCTTTGCACTTACAGATATTCTTGACTCAAGTGGAAAATCTGTTGGAACAGATCAGCTTTCAAAGATAAATTTGGGATCTTCAGTATCAATTCCATCAGGGTATTCAATTTCAAGTAGCTCTGCAACGGGACCATATACTATTACAAATGGTACAACATCTTACACTAATGTTCAAGCATCAGGAAGTGTTAGTGATTTAGCGGCTAACCTTAGGTCTCTTTATGGAATAAGTGATAGTACTCTAGACAGTTATCAATATACACTTTCTGGCGATGGAAAAATCACTGTTTATGATCCATCTGCATCACCAACCAAATCAGTAACACTTACATATGATGTATCAACCGGAGCTATTTCTTCACCGACGACAAAAATATGCATGGATTTTACAAATGATGTAGATACGAAACAGTCAGCATTTATTGATGTAAGTATTGACCTATCAACGACAACTAATGTTAGTACGAGCGGAAGCTGTACACTTTCAGCTTCAAAGGGTGATAGTGAGAATAATAATACCGGTCGTAAAATGGGAACAATGACGGGAGTTACAATTTCTACGGATGGAAAGATCAATGCCAGCTATAGTAATGGACAGACAAGGCTTCTTGGACAGGTCGCAGTTGCAGAATTCGCTAATGCGTCAGGACTTGAAAAGGAAGGCGATAACCTCTATAGCTCAACGCTTAACTCAGGAGATGCTACGCTGCAGGATGTAACTGAAGATGGAGGCTCAATTTCAACAGGTGTTCTTGAGATGAGTAACGTAGACCTCTCACAGGAATTTACCAACATGATTACTGCTCAGCGTGGTTTCCAGGCAAACAGCCGAATAATCACGGTTTCAGATACTCTTCTTGAAGAGCTTACAAACCTGAAGCGTTAATCAAAAAATTAATAGTTAAAACGGGGATGTGGAATAACGGATTATTTCATATCCCTGTTTTTGAAAAAAATTTATGGATTTCAACTTATTGTATAAAAGAAAAAAATATTTACTTCATCTAGTAAATTTTCATATAAAAAAAGACAAATATCGCTTAAAGTGGTAAAATATATTCTGTGAAGTGTTTATTTTCAAAACAGACAGAATTTTTCATACTATTTCACTAATCGTATCTATTCACAAAATGTAGAGTGAAACCTTACAATAATTTCACAAGCTTTATTAGGAATGAGGTCAATTATGATCGAAGTGACGAGAATGGATGGCAGAAAAATACTTCTTAATACCAGACAGATTGAATCTGTAGAAGAGACTCCTGATACGGTTATTTCTATGGTAACAGGAAGAAAGCTCATAGTAAAAGAAAGCAGAGAGGATTTATTCGCATTAATTAAATCCTGTGGCAAGGACTGAAATCTAATTTAAGGAGATTTTATTGTGGATATAGCATCGATTATTTCCCTGGTAATGGGAATATTCTTTATCCTTTTGGGTATTATAACCAGCGGAGGAATTTCAACTCTGCCAAGCTTTTTGGACGTCCCGTCGTTCTTTATTACAATCGGCGGAGCATTCATGAGTGTTCTTGGTGGAACCTTCCTTGAGGATTATATTGCCGGACTTAAAACCTTTGGACTTATTTTAAAGCTTCCTGCTAATGATGTTGGAAATTTAGTCAAGAAAATTGTAGAGCTTTCGAATACTGCACGTAAGGAAGGACTGTTGGCTCTTGAAGAAGCAGCAGGACAGATAGAGGATGCTTTCCTAAAAAAAGGTCTTCTACTTATCGTTGATGGTACAGAGCCGGAGCTTGTTAAAAGCATTATGGAGGCAGAGATTGATTCAGTTGATGCCAGACACAAGACAAGAATTAAGGTTTGGGAAGATATCGGAAGTATGGGTCCTTCATGGGGAATGATTGGTACTCTTCTTGGACTTGTTAATATGCTTAATAATATGAGTGATGCCTCATCTATTGGACCATCTATGGCAACAGCTCTTATTACAACACTTTATGGATCTATTCTGGCGAACTATCTTTCGGCGCCGGTGGCAAATAAATTAAAAAAGCAAAATGATATTGAAATAATGACAAAGAGCATAATGGTTGAAGGCCTTCTTTCTATTCAGGCCGGAGAAAATCCTCGTGTTACAGAGGAGAAGCTTAAGTCATTTATGTCACCTAAGGATAAATCAAACTACGAAGCAGAAAGTGGTAGTACAAGCGGAGGAGATGAGGGCTGATGGCTAAAAGAAAAGAAGATCCACCGCCAGCCGGTTGCCCTGCGTGGACTGCGACCTTTGGCGATTTAAATAACCTTCTTTTGTGTTTCTTCGTACTTCTTTTTTCAATGTCATCAATGGATGCAGAGAAATTTGAAGAAATTGCAGCCTCTTTTAGTACGGCATTTGGTATTTTCTCCGGTGGAGAAAGCTCTTTTGGACAGGGAGCACTTGTTGGAGACGGTGTATCTCAGCTGACACAGGTCAGCAGCTATATTAATTCAATGGGATTATCCAGTGAGGGAGATACCAGCAGTAATACTACAGACAGTAGTTCTACAACAGTACAGGAAGAAGCAGAAGAAGAACAGCTTCAGGCTTCCGCTGAACTTGCAGCAAAGGTTCAGGAAGCACTTGATTCTTCTCAGGTCAAGAATGAAGTTGATGTAAATTATACAAGTCAATACGTGCAGCTTACTATACAGGGCTCCATTTTGTTTGATTCAGGAAGTACCGATATAAAAAGTGAAGCAGATCCGATTCTTGATAAGGTTGGTGCTATACTTGAGTCATATGCGGGTGGTACAATTGAGATTGAAGGACATACAGATAATGTTCCTATGAAGAGCGCTAAGTACGCAAATAATGATGAACTTAGTGATGGACGTGCTCTTTCAGTTTTTTATTATCTTGTTGACAATACCACGCTTGATCCTGCTAAAATAAAGCATTCGGGACGCGGCGAGTATGATCCTGTTGCAGATAATTCTACAGCAGAGGGGCGAGCTAGAAACAGAAGAGTAGAGATAAGAATATATAATCCTTTAAGCACTTATTATTAAGACATCAAAATTTCTTTTATGAAAGGACGATTCAGATGAAAAGAAATCTGTTATCCATACTGATTCTAGCGCTTCTTATAGTGAATCTGGTAATGACAGCTTTTATGATGCTATCAGTTATGAGTACTAATTCCAAAACAGCAAAGCTTGTTTCAGATATTGCAGCTGCACTTGAGCTTGAAACGGGTACAAATGCATCAGGTGAAAGTGCCGGATTTGGAACAGATCCAACTACTATATCAATTTCCGATACTGCAACATATGATCTTACGGGTGATGATGAGATGACAATAGCTCTAAAGACCGGAGATGATGCAGCACAGCATTATGCACTTGTAGATATTACTCTTTCAATGAACACAGCCAGTGAAGATTACGCAACATATGGAACGAGTGAAAGCCTTGATTCACTTAAAGGCAGAATCAAGTCAGTTGTTCAATCAGTTGTAGGATCATATACATTTGACGATGCAAATAACAACCAGGATGCTATTTCTAAAGAGATATTAAGCCAGCTTCAGGATATGTATGGCTCAGATTTTATTTATGATGTATCATTTAGTAAATTCCTTTGTCAGTAAGTGAGGTGATGGCTTTTGAGTGAGGTATTATCTCAAAATGAGATAGATAATCTCTTGGCTGCCTTTAGCACCGGCGAGCTGAATGTAGACCAGATTCAGAAGGATGACGAGAAGAAGACAAAGGACTATGATTTTAAGCGTCCTGCGAAATTTTCAAAGGAACATCTTCGTACTCTGGAAATAATCTTTGAACATTATGCTAGGCTTTTATCAACAGCGCTTCCTATTCAGCTTAGGAAACCTGTTCAGGTATCTGTTGGTAATTCAGAAACAGTTACCTATTCAGAATTTAGTAATGCGTTATCAAATCCCGTTATTTTGGGAGTGGTTAATTTTAGACCGCTTCAGGGTAACATTATTATTGAGCTTCAGGCTAATATAGGATTTTCTTTTATTGATAGAATGCTTGGCGGTGAGGGAAAGAGTATTGATAAGCCAAGACCATTTACGGATATTGAGCTTCCTCTTATCGAGAAGCTAATGGATATTTGTATTCAGCATCTTGTGGAGCCATGGCAGAATGTTCTTTCAATTGATCCATATCTTGAAAGAATTGAGACAAACCCTCAGTTTGCTCAAGTTATTTCGCCAACGGACATGATTGCAATTGTCACGCTCAATATTAAGATTGGTGATACTGAAGGACTTATGAATGTATGTCTTCCATATTTCACGCTTGAGTCAATAATGGACAGACTTAATACAAAGTACTGGTTCTCAACCATGCAAAAGAACAAGGATGAGAATGATAGTGAATATATAGAGTCCTTAATTAAGCATGTAGATATTCCAATTAAAGCAGTTCTTGGAAAAAGCCATGTTTCAGTAAGCGATTTCGTACATCTTCAGGTTGGGGATATTATCAGACTTGATAATAAGGTTAATTCGGAAATGCACGTTTATGTTGGCAATATTGATAAATTCAGAGCGTTGCCAGGAACGACTAAAGATAATAATGCCGTCAGAATCACGTCGGTAATAAGAGAGGAGGAGTAAGGACATGGATGGAATGCTATCACAGGATGAGATTAATGCACTCCTAAGCGGTATGGACACGTCCGGTACTCCAAGTACAGACTCTGGCAGCACAGAGGATTCAGCTTCCGGGGTGGATGAATCACTTTTATCCGATGTAGAAAAAGACGCAATCGGTGAAGTGGCAAATATCAGTATGGGTTCGTCTGCTACAACGCTTTACTCACTTGTAAATCAAAAGGTAAATATTACTACTCCTGTTGTTGAACTTTCCAATTGGGGGAATGTTGCAAACAGTTATGAAAGACCCTGTGTTTTTATTCAGATAAAGTACACGGAGGGCTTGAATGGTTCTAACATTCTGATTTTAAAGGAACATGACGTACTTGTTATCACTGATCTAATGATGGGTGGTGACGGAACAAATGTTAGCGGAGAGATTGG
>CAZJWA010000016.1:0-53922 GCA_964549585.1 uncultured Butyrivibrio sp.
TCAAACTCTATCGTGCCTGGCGGCTTACTCGTCAGGTCATACATTACTCTGTTGACTCCCTTTACTTCATTGATGATACGGTTCATGACGGTTTGGAGCACCTGCCATGGAATATCTGTAGCATCAGCTGTCATGAAATCACTTGTGTTGACTGCACGAAGTGCGATGGCATAGTCGTAAGTACGTCCATCACCCATTACTCCGACACTCTTCATATTAGTAAGAGCTGCAAAGTACTGTCCAATCTTTCTATCGAGGCCTGCCTTTGCTATCTCCTCACGGTAGATGGCATCTGCTTCCTGAACAATCTCGACTTTCTCTTTGGTTACTTCTCCAATAATCCTTATTCCAAGACCCGGTCCCGGGAAAGGCTGTCTATAAACGAGCTTCTCCGGAATTCCCAGCTCGAGACCTGCAGCCCTTACTTCGTCCTTAAAGAGCATGCGAAGAGGCTCGATAATCTCTTTGAAATCAACATAATCCGGAAGTCCTCCAACATTGTGGTGAGACTTAATTGTTGCGCCCTTGCCAATTCCGCTCTCAACGACGTCAGGATAAATCGTTCCCTGAACAAGATAATCTACTCTGCCAATCTTCTTGGCTTCTTCCTCGAATACTCTAATAAACTCTTCGCCTATAATCTTACGTTTCTTCTCAGGTTCTGTTACGCCAGCAAGCTTATCATAGAAACGCTGCTGAGCATTTACTCTGATAAAGTTAAGATCATATGGGCCATCCGGTCCAAATACTGCCTCGACCTCGTCTCCCTCATCCTTTCGAAGAAGGCCCTGATCAACGAAAACGCATGTGAGCTGCTTACCGATTGCCTTCGACATAAGAACAGCAGCAACTGATGAATCAACGCCGCCCGAAAGTGCACAGAGTGCCTTTCCATCTCCAACCTTTTCACGAATTGCCTTAATTGAAGAATCAACGAAATCAGCCATAATCCAGTCGCCTGCACAGCCGCATACGCCTTTGACAAAGTTCCAAAGAATTTCTGTACCATACTGTGAATGCATAACCTCAGGATGGAACTGAACTGCGTAAATCTTCTTGCCGGGATTCTGCATAGCAGCTATCGGACAGTTATCAGTTGTGCCGATAACTCCGTAACCTTCAGGAGCTTCAGCGATATAATCTGTATGGCTCATCCATGTAATTCCTGATGAAGGAATATTGTTAAATAAAACAGATGAATTATCGTATGACACCTTAGTCTTGCCATATTCGCTTACAGGTGCAGTCTTAACCTTCCCGCCTTCGAGCAAAGCTACAAGCTGCGCTCCATAGCAAATGCCAAGAATCGGTATTCCAAGTTCAAAAAGCTCCTTTGAGCAAAGAACTGCATCCTCACCATATACGCTGTTAGGTCCACCAGTCAGAATAATGCCCTTAGGGTTCATCTCGCGAATCTTTGCGATTTCCATATCGTATGGGTGAATTTCGCAGTAAACATTGCATTCCCTGACTCTTCTAGCAATAAGCTGTTTGTACTGTCCGCCAAAGTCAAGAACGATAATCATTTCCTGTGCCATCTGTCTCTCCATTTCTTAATTTCCATGCCTGCAATTGTTAATTACACAATCTATTTCTTGCATTATAAAGGGCTCATATAAATCTGTCAAAAAAACTAATTATTCCCACTAAGTTCCTGGTAAATCCTCTTCGCATAGCTATCTGTCATACCACATACATAATCCGTAACAAGCAAAAGTCGAAGATACAACTTTTCTCTCTCACTCTTTCCTTCAGAATAAAACTTATAAATTTCAATATAATTATCTGAAATAAAAGACACAATTCTTCTGCCAATCTCATCCGGACCCTGCTCTGTATCATAATAAATTATTGCCTTAACGAAAATATCCAGAAGCGTAGAAAGAATTCTATCTGCAGCGACCTCAATCTTTAGAATCTGCTCTGATTGAAATGCATACTTATTTGCAATACCGCCAAGAGCTTTTCTTACAACATCCCCATCAGAAGTTTCAAGAAGTTCTTTTCTAAAAGAGCCATTCATGATGCCATCATAGTTCTTCTCGAAGCTATCTGTCGCATTAACAATAAGCTTGCCCTGAACACTAATAATCCAGTTCTGTACAGCATACGAATCTGGATCAGAATAACCTAAATCGACCGCCTTCGCTCTTCTGTACTCCAACGTCCCAATCAGCTTATTCAGCTCATCTTCCTCTGTTCCATCCTTTGCATATTCCTTCAGCTCTGCCAAAAGAACCTGATAAGAAATCAGACCCTTCTTATATGAATCCTCTATATCAGCTGTCAAATACGCAATATCATCTGCAGCTTCTAATACAAATGTAAGTGGGTGACGATTTCCGTTCAGCCCCATCGAATCCTCAAGATCATCATAAATCTCTTTATCAGCGGCGTAGTAACCCATCTTGTGTCTGTTGATATTCTCGCTATGCTTATCAATCTCCAAAGAAGAAACCGGATACTTAATTATCGTACCAAGCAGAGCCTTCGTCAGATTCATACCATGCTCATCAACAAGGAAATGAAGCTTCGATACCACTCGAAGTGCCTGAGTATTACCCTCGAAATTACAGAAGTCCGCTGCCATCTGAGGAGTAAGAACTTTGTCAAGACTTATCTCTTCAGAAGAATTTGTGCCATCAACAATACCTTTTTTTATAGTCAAAAGAGATAAATTATCCTTAAACCATGATCGGATAACCGTTTCTCCAAAATGACCGAAAGGCGGATTTCCAATATCATGAATGAGGCCGGCACACTGCAAAATATCACATACATCACTCTGAAAAGACTCCTTGAAATCAGAGTATTTAATTTCTGTAAGAATCTTTTTTGAAATATTCTGACCAAGTGATTTACAAAAAGAGGAAACCTCAAGAGAGTGTGTCAGTCTTGTTCTGATAAAATCCGATTTATCGAGTGGGAAAACCTGAGTTTTATCCTGAAGGCGTCTAAAGGAGGCACTTCCGATAATTCTGTGATAATCCATTTCAAATTCAGTTCTAAGATCACTAGATGCCTTACTCTTGTGATAGCTTCTGATTCTCTCAGAACATAAAAGCTCATTCCAGTTCAAACGCCTTCCTCCTTTTCCCGGTATTCCTCACTTTATTACAATGTGCTATAAATTTACTTCTATACTATTCTTCTGATAGTAATCATAGTCTTATATGCGGCATTTCCAACTTTAATACCTGTCTTTTGAGTACTTGCGTGAACAATACAGCCATTTCCAATATAAATAGCAACATGTCCTGCATAGCATATTACATCGCCAGGCTGCGCATCCTCATACGAAACCTCAGTTCCTGCGCTTTGAAGTGCCCACGAAGTACGAGGAACCGAAATGCCAAATTCATGATAAACAGCCCATACAAATCCCGAACAGTCCGCGCCATTGGTAAGGCTTGTTCCACCAGCAACATAAGGATTTCCCACAAACTGAAGAGCAAAATTAGCAACATTAGATCCTGTAGCAGAACCCGCGGCGCTATATGTTTTTGTACCTGATGAAGAACTACTAGTTGTACTTCCCGTATCACTACTTGCAGCTTCTTTAGCTTTGGCAGCTTCCTCAGCTGCTTTCTTCTCTGCTTCTTCCTTAGCCTTCGCCTGTGAAATCTGATCTGTCAGTGAATTAATCTGTGCAGTCTGCTGAGTTACTTCAGCCTTATATGCTGCTGCATCCTGCTTCGCCTTTGCAAGTTGAACATCATAATCATCGTACTGCTTCTGATACTCTGCAAGCACTGATTCCATGTGTGACTTTTCTTCTTCAAGCTCATATTTAGATGTTTCAAGCTCGGACTTTTCTTCTTCAAGCTGTTCCTGATATGCCTTAGCAGCTTCCTGCGCTGCCACAAATTTCTGAAGCTGCTCTCTATCGTATGCATACAGCTTTTCAACATATTCTGCCTTATTAATCATATCTGCATAGCTGCTTGCTTCAAGAAGAAGCTCCACATATGAGGTATCGCCCTTCTCATACATGAATTTAATACGTTCCTTCATTGCAGCATATAATTCGTCTTCCTGCTTCTTGGCCTCATCATATTCTGCCTGTGTTGCAGTAATATCGTCCTCTTTTTGAGTAATTTCATCCTCGATAAGTGAGACGTTTGCTATTACTTCAACCATTTCTGAGTTGGTTTCATCAATAGCAGCTCCAACATCACTCTGCTGCCCTGCAATTCCGGAGACAACACTATTTGCACTGTCAAGCTTGCTCTGGCTCGATGATTGCTGCTGTTTAAGCTCGTCCTGCTGTTTTTGTAAGTCAGAAGAAGTGGCAGCCATAGCATGGTCTGCCACTAATAGTATTATTGCAAAAGATATGAAGATTGACATTACTGACTGAAATTTTCTCTTCATCCTGACTCGTTCCCCAAAATTTATTTATAACAAAATAATTATAGCATTTCATAACATTCGGCGGATATTATTTTCCAATATCCGCCGAAAAAAATATTACTATTAAATAGCCATGAACAATTAAAGCTCGCAGTTACCTACTGTTCTTGGGAATGGAACAGCATCACGAATATTCCCAATACCTGTAAGATACATTACGCATCTCTCAAAACCAAGTCCAAATCCTGAATGAGGAACTGAACCATATTTTCTAAGGTCAAGGTAGAACTGATATGCACTCTTATCCATTCCAAGTTCATCCATACGATTTTCAAGAATAGTAAGGTCGTCCTCTCTCTGGCTTCCTCCGATTATCTCACCGATTCCTGGTACGAGACAATCAGCAGCTGCTACAGTCTTTCCGTCTGGATTGAGTTTCATGTAGAATGCTTTGATTTCCTTAGGATAATCAGTTACAAATACAGGTTTCTTGAAAATCTTCTCTGTGAGGTATCTCTCATGCTCTGTCTGAAGATCACATCCCCAGAATACCTTAAAATCAAACTCTTCATTATGCTCTTCAAGAAGCTTTACAGCATCTGTATATGTAATACGTCCAAACTCTGAACTTACAACATTTTCAAGTCTCTCAAGAAGCCCCTTATCAACGAACTGATTGCAGAAAGCCATCTCATCAGGAGCCTTCTCTATTACATAATTAATAACATACTTAAGCATTGCTTCTGCAGTATCGCAGTCAACCTTAAGATCTGCAAAGCAAAGCTCAGGCTCAATCATCCAAAATTCTGCTGCATGTCTTGTTGTATTTGAATTCTCTGCTCTAAATGTCGGTCCAAATGTATAAACGTTCTTAAATGCAAATGCATACGTTTCAACGTCAAGCTGTCCACTTACTGTAAGGAATGTCTGCTTATTAAAGAAATCCTTGCTGTAGTCAACCTTTCCATCCTCTGTCTTTGGAACATTGTCCATATCAAGAGTCGTTACCTGGAACATTTCTCCGGCACCTTCGCAATCACTTGATGTAATAAGTGGTGTGTGAACATATACAAATCCTCTGTCCTGGAAGAACTGATGGATAGCATAAGCTGCAAGTGAACGAATTCTAAATACTGCTTCGAAAGTATTTGTTCTTGCTCTGAGGTTAGGAATCGTTCTAAGAAACTCCATTGTATGGCGCTTTTTCTGAAGAGGATAATCTGCAGTAGAAGTTCCCTGAACCATTATCTCCTTAGCTTGCATCTCAAATGGCTGTCTTGCTCCAGGAGTTGCTACAATTGTACCTGTGGCAACAATCGAAGAGCCAACATTAAGCTTACTTACCTCAGCAAAATTTGTAATTGAATCTGTATATACGATCTGCAAAGGCTGGAAATTTGTTCCGTCATTCAAAACAATAAATCCTATTGCTTTTGAATCGCGGATGCTTCTAATCCATCCTCCGACTGAAATTTCTTTGCCTTCAAACTTTGTGGCATCTTCAAAAATAAGCCTTATGTCTGTTAGTTCCATACCTTTGCCTCCATATAAATAATATTTATCAGCCACTATTTCAGCAGCCGGATTTGTTCAAAATGAGCCAACCGAAAAAATCCCGTTCCGATTGGCTCTTAGTGTCTAAGTAATTATTCTGCTGAGCTTGCGCTTGAAGCTGCATCTGAAGCTGCTGTTGAAGCATCTGTTGATGCGCTTGATGAAGCACTGCTGTCTGCAGGTTCAGTAACTACTGCATTGTCAGTCAAAAACGTAAGAACTTTCTGTGCAAGAACTTCTTCATGCATTACTTCATTCATATCCATTCCAACTGCTTCAGAATACTCGTCAAGATCAGAGTAGCCATAGCTTGAAAGAGCTGACTGTGATGACTCTGAAACTTCATCATCTGTTACTGTAATATCTTCCTTCTGAGCAATTGCAGAAAGCATAATCATCATATTGCACTGTCTTATAGCAAGACTTCTAAGGTATTCATCAGATGTTCCTGAGTAGCTCTCTCCTGACATGCTGCTTGAAAGAATATCATCAGGAGTTACTGAAGAACCATACTGTGCAGAATAATATTCTGCCTGACGCTCTAATGAATTATTAAGTTCCATTGTAAAACGTGAAACCATTGATTCTGGTGGATTCTGGAAAACACACTTTGCTTCTACGGCATCAAGAACTGCATTCTGTACATCACTATCATATGTGCTCTGTGCCTGTGACATAAGATTGTCATGAACATAAGTATTAAGGTCATCTAATGATTCAACTCCGCTTATTCCAAGTGTTGAAACATTTTCATCGGAAAGATCAGGTGTAACCTGAATGCAGTTAATCTTTACAGAGAAAACAACTTCCTTGCCTGCAAGATCTGCATTTGAATAATCATCAGGGAAAGTAAGGTCAAGATCCTTTGTGTCGCCAATTTCTGCACCGATAAGACCTGTTTCAAATCCATCTATAAAAGAATTTGATCCGATTGTAAGGTCATAATCTGTTGCTGACCCTCCGTCAAATTCCTTTCCTGTTTCCTTGAGAGTACCGGTATAATCAATATTAACAACATCGCCGTCCTGAACTGCTCTGTCTGTAACATCTTCCTTTGCAACTGAAGGAGCAAAGTAATAATTAATATACATATTAACAAGATCATCTGAAACGCTTGGAGCTGCCTCTTCAACTGAGATTCCCTTATACTCGCCAAGCTCAACGTAATCATCTACATTAATTCCGCTGATATAAGACTCCTCATCAAGATCTACAAGCTCAGCTGTTCCGGCTGAAGCTGTATCGCTCTCTCCTGAACCTGCTGCGTCAGAATTTGCTGTACTAGATGAACCACATCCTGCAAGTGACATCACTGCCATAGTCATCACAAGCGCAAGTGCTAATTTCTTCTTCATAAAAATATCCTCTCTTCTTGTACACCCTAGTAACGATTTCGTTTTTACTATTTATATAACAAAAGCATCTATCGTTCTCACCAAAAAATAACATTTTAATACTACCATACCTTATCTTTTCTTTAAAGCTAAATTTTTCAAATCTGTTGCCTATACTTCTAATCAATGATAAAATACACAATGCACGAGGTTTTGATTTCGATTATTGGAGGTTACTTATTTTGAGTAGTGGATGGATCATTTTTATTATAGTAATGGTAATTCTGGTTGCCCTTATCGTACTAATTTATTTTCTTGGTAAGAGAACACAGAAGAAACAGGCTGAGCAGAAGGCTCAGATGGAAGCAGTTAAGCAAATTGTAGATGTATTTGTTATTAGTAAGAAAAGGCTCAGGGTTAAGGACGCAGGTCTTCCAACGCAGGTCATGGACAATGTTCCCAAGCTTATGAGACGTTCAAAGCTTCCGATCATCAAGGTCAAGATTGGACCTCAGATCATGAATCTAATTTGCGACGCAAACATTTATAATTCTATTCCTGAGAAAAAAGAGCTCAAGGTTGCCATAAGTGGTATCTACGTAACTGAGGTAATCAAGGGACTTCACGGAGCAAAGCTTGTTACACCTGAGAAGAAGAAAGGTCTTTGGTCTCAGGCAATGGCCAAAGCCAAAGAAAAAGCCGGTATCAAGCAGGTAAAGTAATTGCTCGGTTTTGCCAATATCATTTTTCATACTGAATTAATTATTTAAGGACTATGCAAACTAATGCATAGTCCTTTTTTACTTGTTGAATAAATCTCTATTCCTCAAAATAATAACTTATTATAGAAATCCATGTCTATAATTATTATTTCTCTTCAATTTCATATCTGATATATGATTTAGAAAGCTCCTGACCGGCTGCTTCGAGCACATATCTGATTCTAATGCTCAAAAGTCTTTTATCAAAGACACTTTTACCATTAGTTTCATCAGCCGTGCTGTCAAAAGCTCTGCTCTCAAATTCCTTCGTGTTAATTGTCATATCCATTTCGCCAAAGGGAGTTCTGTACACTGTATCAAAAGAGGAACCTGCATCAAAAACCATCTTTGCTGCAATCTGACCGTTTCTCGTTATCTCTGCCCTGTTTTCAAAAAGCTTTAAGACATTTTCTATTTGCTCAGAAGAGTCCTCGGATTCTTCGATATACTTAATTACTGTGTAATCCTCTATATTCTCATATGTTCCGTTTGCCTTAGTTACAACCTTTTCAGGTTTCTCACCGTTTCTTTCATGAATACCGGTGAGCTTGACTACTACATCTTTTTTCAAAAGAAATCCCTCTCAAATCTACGGCTGAACAGGCTGCGACTTAAATAACTCTGGAGCAATTCCTGCCTTCTTTATCTCATCATATGCATCGTTAAATTTCTTAGCATCAGTAAATATACCAAATACAGTTGGGCCACTTCCACTCATCATTGAACCGATAGCTCCATTATCTGTCATCATCTTCTTGATTTCATCAATAACAGTAAACTTCTTAACAGTAACCATCTCGAGAACATTTCCAAGTTTTGAAGCAATTCCATTTAAGTTTTCTTCTGCTATATCTTTACACATTCCGTCAATATCAGGATGTGAATAATCACCACTTTTATCAAGTTCGGAGTATACCCACGGCGTAGAGACAGCTATGGCCGGTTTAGCAATCAAAATAAAGCATTTAGGCATTTCCCGAAGCTTTGTCAGCTCTTCGCCAATCCCCTCACACAAAACTGTTCCACCCGAAATGCAAAATGGTATATCAGCTCCAAGCTTAACACTCATTTCTCTCATTTCTTCTACGCTCATATTAAGCCCAAACAGCTCATTCATTCCTCGAAAAGCTGCGGCAGCGTCAGCACTTCCGCCTGCCATACCTGCTGCAACAGGAATATTCTTTTTCAGTTCGATATTTACGCCTTCGCAAATACCATACTTATCCTTTATCAAATTGCATACCTTCCATATAAGGTTATGCTCATCACAAGGAATCTTTCTTGAAGCGGTGCTAATAGCAATCTTTCCACTGTTATTTATAGTAAATTCCAGTTCATCGCACAGATCAATTGTCTGCATGACCATCTTGACCATGTGGTAACCGTCACTTCTTTTTCCGGTAACATCCAGTCCCAGATTGATCTTAGCGTATGCTTTCTGCTTAATACTCATTTTCAGTCTCCATGCTGCGACCATTATTCAAGGTTTTACATATTTTCCTTGCTTTCTCAGCCGCATCCTCTTTTTCATTACTAATGCAAAAGTATATAATTTTTTTCATGATAATACAAATAAGCTAAATTAAATTTATAATATTCCGATATAGAATATACAAGAGTATATTCATAGTATGTTATTCATACGGAAAAGGAGTTCCTATGAGTTATGTAAACGGAGTTACAGACGGAAGTATTACTGCTTCCTATGCTTCATATGAAGCATCAAATTCAAAAAAAGCCGATGATACAAATTCGTCGCAGAAAAGCTCTTCTACATCAGAAGAAGCTTCTGCTGTATATGAAAAATCTGATTCATCGAATACCTCCAAGACAAAGAAAACCTATACATCAAATTCAGCACTTGTTCAGCAGCTTCAGTCTGATCTTGCAAACAGACAGCAGCAGCTTATTGACATTGTCAATAAAACGCTAAACGGTCAGGTTAAATCCTATGGAGCAGCAAATGACATCTGGTCCATTCTTTCATCAGGTAACTTTACTGTTGATGCAGACACAAAGGCTCAGGCCCAGGCTGATATCGCAGAAGATGGTTATTGGGGCGTAAATCAAACTTCAAGCCGTATACTTGACTTTGCAACCGCACTTACTGGTGGTGATCCTGACAAGATTGAAAAAATGAGAGATGCTTTCAAGAAAGGTTATGCACAGGCTGAAAAGACCTGGGGAGGTAAACTCCCTGATATTTCATCCCAGACATATCAAGCTGTCATGGACGGCTTTGATAAGCTGGCAAGTGATTCAGGAATCACTACAGAAAACTGACCATTTACCAAGGTCACTAATTTGCTTTTACCTTTTCCCCCTTTTTTGGCGTCGGTACTCCCTCCGGCGCCATTATAATGTCATCTGCCAGTTCCTGGTTCCAATTATTCCTCTACTGCTCCAATAAGCTCATTGATATCTTCTATACTGTATTTCTTCATATATTCTTCAATTCCATCAATAACCTTCATAGTCGCATCCGGCTCATGAAAATTCATCATTCCTACTGCAACAGCACTTGCACCTGCAAGCATAAACTCAATAGCATCATCTCCAGACGCTATTCCGCCCATTCCAATGACAGGTATCTTTACTGCGTGAGATGCCTGATAAACCATTCTGACTGCAACAGGCTTTATTGCAGGGCCGGAAAGCCCCCCTGTCTTGTTTGCAAGCGCAAATTTTCGCTTATTTATATCAATCTTCATTCCTGTAATCGTGTTAATGAGTGATATTGCGTCAGCTCCTGCTGCCTCCGCTGCCTTTGCCATCTCAGTAATATCTGTTACATTTGGGCTCAGCTTCATGATAACAGGCTGCTTAGCCTTCGCCTTTATTTCCTTTGTTATGTTAAAAAGAACTTCCGCCTTCTGTCCAAACGCAATAGCCCCTTCCTTTACATTCGGGCAAGAAACATTTATCTCAAGCATATCTACCGGCTGATCAGAAAGTTTCTCGACCACTTCGACATAATCTTCTACGCTCTTCCCGCAGACATTTACGATAACTCTCGTGTCATAATCCTTTAAGAACTCTAAATCTCTTTTGACAAAAACATCTATCCCTGGATTCTGAAGTCCAATGGCGTTAAGCATTCCTCCATATGTCTCTGCTACGCGAGGCGTCTCGTTTCCAGGCCACGGCACGTTTGCTACCCCCTTGGTAACAACGGCTCCTAGCCTGTTCAAATCTGCGAACTCAGAATATTCCATACCTGACCCAAAAGTTCCCGAAGCTGTCATGACCGGATTTTTAAACTCCACTCCTGCTATAGTTACACTTGTTTTCATATATCAACATCCTCCGCGTCAAATACCGGTCCGTCAGTACATATTCTCGTATTATTTACATGGGAATGACCATCAATCCTTGTTGTTTTGCATACGCATCCAAGACAGGCTCCGACGCCGCAGGCCATCCTCTCTTCAAGCGAAATGTATGCCTTTATCCCTTTTTCTGATGAATACTTCTTAATTGCTCTAAGCATAGGCATCGGACCGCACGAATAAATTACATCACAGGAAAGTGCATTGTCTCCTACAGCATCCATTACATTGCCCTTTGAGCCAACGCTCCCATCTTCAGTAGCAATATAAAGCTTTCCATTCTTTACAAATTCATCTGACAGAAATGTCATATTATCTCTATAGCCCATAACGATAATAATTTCCTTTGGAGCCATTTCGCCCTTAAGTTCTTTGAGCCTTGCTGCGAGTTCAAGAAGCGGTGGAACACCGATTCCGCCTCCCATTAGCATAACTCTCGCGCCCTTTGCTTTATCAAGTGGGAATCCGTTTCCGAGCATCCCAAGAACAGGTATGCTATCCCCTTCATTAAGCGTCGCAAACTCATTCGTTCCTTTTCCAACCACTCTGTAGCAAAGTCTGATAGCTTCTCTATCTTCATCCACGCGGCAGATACTGATTGGTCTTGGAAGAAGCAGGGATGGGTCATTTGGATAAACTCCCACAAACTGGCCGGGCTTAACATCCTTATACAGCTCAGTTTCAAGCCACAGATCAAATATTCCATCTGCTATTTCTTTTTGCGAAATTACCTTTGCATCAACTTTCTTCTTTATTACATCTTTTTTCATCAAAATCTCCTGTATGCAAGCTTGCCACCCGCAATAGTATAATGAACAGCTCCAACCATCTTTTCCCCAATAAACGGAGAATTGGATGCCTTTGAGACAAAAGAGCTGCAAATCCACTCTTCCTTAGGATCAAAAATGCACAGATCCGCTACCCCGCCTTCCTTTATGAACCCGGCATCCAGTCCGTATACACTGGCAGGAGCTGTACTCATCTTGTATAAAAGCTCTTTAAGAGTCCATCTATTCTTGCAAACCAGCTCCCTTATTCCGAGACTAAGCGCGGTTTCAAGTCCAATCATACCACTTGGAGTGCTCGTTATGTCTCTGGATTTTTCTTCAACGGAATGCGGCGCATGATCTGTTGCAATCATATCAATAGTTCCATCGATAAGACCCTGAATAAGTGCCTCTCTATCCTGCTTAGTTCTTATTGGCGGATTTACTCTTGCTAATGCGCCTTTTGAAACAAGTGCTTCATCTGTAAGCGTAAAGTGCTGAGGAGTAACTTCTGCGTGAATCTTATCAGTCTTCTTTCTCGCCTCTCTTATAAGCTCTACAGATTCTGCTGCGCTTATATGCTGAATTGTTATTTCAGCGCCCGTTTCCATAGCAATCCGTATATCACGCTCTACCATTGAAATCTCTGCCTGCCTGTTTGAACCATCAAGCCCAAGGCTTTTTGAAACCTCGCCCTCATTTATCCCGTTCTGTTTAATAAAAGCAGGGTTTTCCTCATGCAGAGATATTATCATATTAAGCTCTGCCGCCTTCTTACAAGCTCTCTTCATCAGGCTTTCATCCAGAATCGGAACACCATCATCAGTATAAAGAACTGCTCCTGCTGCCTTAAGCGCCTGCATATCTGTCAGATCTTTCCCCTGCATATCTCTTGTGATATTTCCGCAGGCATAGACATGAATTGCAGTTCTCCTTCCTTTATCAAGTACATAGCTTATCGTATCAGGAGTATCCATATGAGGATTAGTATTGCCCATCATGATAACTGAGCTGTACCCTCCCTTTGCTGCAGCTGCCGCGCCTGTTATTATATCCTCCTTATATGTAAATCCCGGATCACGGAAATGAACATGGGGATCAACAAGTCCCGGAGCAATCACATACCTGGCGCAGTCTATTTCTGTATTTCCATTCACAAGCTCAAATCCGCGCCCCACGGAAACAGACGGTTCGCAAATCTTACTTATTCGTCCATTATCAATAAAAAGATCTCTTTTTCCTTCAAACCCGGTTTCGGGATCGATAACATATCCATTCCTAAGTATCAGCATATAGTTTCCTATTCTTAATTCATTATATTAAATTATTTTAAACTTTTTGTTAATTTTGGGTTCTGCGCTATCTATTATGCTATAATAATATTAAATTTGAAAGAAAGTGTTTATTCTATATGAATATTGGAGGCATAAATGATCCGTTTAGTTCTAGCTGTACTATTTGTTGCACTATTTCTTATTGTCAGTATCCCGATTCTCTTCGTTCTTTGGATAATTGGTAAATTTGATGTGAATCTTAAAAAGAGAGCTTCTCTGGCTATTGTTTCATGGGCATTTCGCGTTGTCAAATTCATTAGCGGAACAAAGCTTACCGTAATCGGTCATGAAAACATTCCTGAAAACACAGGAGTTCTTTACATCGGAAACCATCTTAGCTATTTTGATATTGTACTTTCTTACCCTCTTGTTGCTGGTCTTACCGGCTATATTGCCAAGAAACAGATCAGGAAGGTACCTGTTCTTGGACTTTGGATGAAGAATCTGGACTGTCTTTTTCTTGACAGAGATGATATAAGGCAGGGGCTTCAGACAATTCTGACTGCTATTGATAAGGTAAAAGAAGGTATCTCTATCTGCATCTATCCTGAAGGAAGCCGTAAAAAGGGTGATGAAGTAATTGGAGAATTTCATAAGGGCAGCTTTAAGATTGCCCAGCGAACAAATTGTCCGATTATCCCTATGACAATCGTAAATTCACGCGATATATTTGAAGCACATCCATTTTATATTAAGCCCAAGCACGTAATAATTGAGTATGGCGAACCGGTTTATTATAACGATCTTTCCAAGGATGACCAAAAGCACGTTGACCAATATGTGAGAAATATCATTTCAGAAACATATATCAGAAACGTTAACCTCTAATAATCAAAGTTTCTAAATAAAGACCAAGAAAAGTCTCATGATACCGCTGATTAAATAGCGAAATCATGAGACTTTATTTATTGTTACATCTTACTTGCCTTTGTTCCGCCAAGCTTTACTCCGGAAAGTACATTTGTTTCAAATGAAAATACCATTTTATGATTTTCTCTGTCTGCCTTGAGCGCAAGCTCTATCAGCTTATCAAGAAGCTGTGGATACTTAAGTCCAAGAGGTTCCCAAAGATAGAAGGAAAGAGATCCCGGAATAGTGTTTATCTCATTTAAGTAAACCTTTCCTGTTCCCTCATCAATCATGAAATCTATTCTTGAAACTCCGCTACATCCAAGACAAAGAAATGCATCGACAGCCATCTTTCTTATTTCAGCTCTCTTTTCATCTGTAATTTCAGCAGGAAGCTTTCTCTTAAGGCTTGTCATTCCCTTACTTCCGCCTGTCTTTGTGCCCTTCGCACCGCCCTTTGCGCCTCCGATATACTTATCCTCGAAGGTAAGGATATCATCTGAGTTAACAGGCTCTTCACACTCAGATGCTTCTGCATGCTCATAGTCTCCAAGAACTGCACAGTTTATTTCCTTAAGATCAGTTATAGCAGGCTCAATAAGAATCTTTTTACTAAATTCAAATGCAAGATCAAGAGCTTCTACAAGATCATCTCTGCTGCTTGCCTTCTTAATTCCAATACTTGATCCAAGATTAAGCGGCTTAACGATAACAGGATATGAGAAATTAGCTTCAATCTGACCCACGAGATTATCTACGTTCTCATAATCCTTCCATGAATAACACTTGCAATCAAGAACAGATATTCCATTGTCCTTTAGCACAGTCTTCATAACATACTTATTCATTCCAACAGCAGATGAGAGAACATCACATCCTACAACAGGAAGTCCAAGCGTTGCAAAGAATCCTGTGAGCGTTCCATCCTCAACATTTGTTCCATGCACTATAGGAAATACCATATCCACCTGAGTCATATTATTATTTCCAAATTTCTTAAACGGAAATCTGTAAAGGAATACCTTATCGCCCTCCTTTATCCACTCTACCTGCGTGCTCTTTGACAAAAGAGCTGGAATCTTCTGGTACTCTGCGATTTTATCAATATCATCACCAATATAGAAATCGTTATTCTTGGTTATATATACAGGAATAATATCGTATTTCTCATGATCCATAGAAAGAATCGCCTGAATGGCTGAGATAATAGATATCTCGTGCTCTGTACTCTTTCCTCCGAATGCAACTGCGATTTTTAATTTCATAGCCTGATCTTCCTCCAATATTCATTATCTACTTCATCAAAGACTTACTTATCTATCTATCCTGTAAAGCGCGTACCAAATTTCCAATATTATTTATTGTAATTATCAGGAAGATCATTTTCAAGAAGGATAACCTTCTCTCTTCCCGCATCTATCTCATACATAAGCTTTGAAGCCTCTGCAAAGCTATCCTTTACAAAAATGTTGTCCTTTGCAAATCCCGCTTCAAGTGCACCGTCCAGTATAGGCTTCGTATGCTCTGCTCCAACTAAAATGATGTAATCACAGGTGGCAGCTGCCTGCTTTCCAAATTCCTTATTATACTCATCTTCCTTATCGCCAAGCTCTACCATTCCGGGAGTAACCAGAATCTTAACAGTATCATCAAAAAGAGCCAGTGTCTCCGCTGCGACCTTTGCTCCTGCAGGATTTGAATTGTATGCATCATCAAGAATTGAAACATTTCCATGCTGAGTAAGCTGAAGTCTGTGTGGAACAGGCTGAAGACGTCTTACTGCCATTGAAAGCTTTGTCATTGGTACTCCAAGGCTATCTGCTGCTGCAATCGCTCCGACAACGTTTTGAACGTTATGTGCGCCCACAAGCTTCATGGAAAACGAAACGCTCTCACCCTTTGGACTTGTAACGGTAAATGATGTACCAGCCTTCGTAACCTTAATATCGGTAGCGCGATAATCATTTCCTTCATTCATTCCATAGGTAATTGCATCCTTGTATTTCATATGAGAAGAAATAATCTCATTGTCTCCGTTTATCAGCTTAAGATTTTGCCCTTCTTTTGCTCCGTTTGCATGTTTCTTTTCTTCAACTGCATCAAAGAGCTCATATTTGGTGTTAATAATATTATCAAGCGTATGAAATGTTTCAAGATGCTGATGTCCAATTGAAGTGATTATTCCATCATCTGGATGTACGATATCGCAGATTTCCTTAATATCACCTACATGTCTTGCACCCATTTCGCATACAAAAATCTCGTGAACATTCTGAAGATCATTTCTTATCGTTCTGACAACTCCCATCGGAGTATTGAAGCTTTCCGGTGTCATAAGAACTCTATAGCCCTCTGAAAGCAGGGTTGTAAGATAATACTTAAGACTGGTCTTTCCAAAGCTTCCGGTTATTCCGATTATTCGTAGCGAAGGATGCTCACTAAGAATTCTCTTTGCATCATTTATGTAATAGTCGTTAATTTTCTTTTCAACAGGTTTATTGATCAGATTGGTAAGTGCCACAAATAATGGAAGAAGTCCAATAAATAATCCGGCAATGGTTGTCATAACAACAATTCCTGCCGTCATATGTTTATAGCAGGCTGCTCCTATTACTGCAAGAATTCCAATAATGATTACATCCGTTACAAAAAGTCTTTCAACTCTCTTTGTGATAACAAATTTCTTCTTTGCCGCCTTTGGAATATACTGAAAAATAAGAAACACCTGGAAAATAAGCGCCACTATCATCATCCAGTGCCATGACTGCTGAGAAAAATAGAAATATGCACCCACCCAGATAAGAAGAACTGCATTACCCGTGTGAAGTCCATAGTACTGCAGATGTCCCTTCAAAAATCTGAAATATCCCTGGAACTGATATGACGATAGCTGAAGCATATGCGTATAGTACCGTATTGTGAGAACTACCGCGCCAATATAGGTCAGCATAAACAGTAGATAAAATACATCTTTCATAACAAGCCTCATGTCTTTCTTAAATTCCCAAAAAACTTCCCAATATTTTATTATACAAATAAGGCTGATCAAGAAAAGAATAATGCGTCGCACCCTTGATAACAGCAAGCCCCGCCTCCGGCATAAGCTTTTCCATCTTTTGTCCATCTGATAAAGGAGTAGCTGTATCCAGGTCTCCCCAAATCAAAAGTGCCGGCATCGTTACATCCTTCATATATGGCTCAAGATCTTCATTAACGATTTTCACAAGGCTTTGTCTCATAACAGGAGAAGCCGCGCTATAATCAGCAGATCCGAATTTCTTCTGAAGCTTATTTAGAGCATCGGGATCAAGCTTCATTATTCCCGATTTAGTGATCATATTCTTGTAAAAATGATATCTGGCAGTTCTCTTCTTCTGAGCCTCACTTCTTACAGGCATAATTCCGGCGCTATCAGTCAAAATCACTTTGGTAATAGTAAATCCCGGAGTCAAATTTCCATCATGTATTCCTGCCGCAAGCTTAATAATAATCCTTCCGCCTAGTGAATGCCCAAGAAAAATTATCTCTTTTTCATTAGGAAAAAGCTTTTGAACAAACTTAATTACAAATGCCACATAGTCGTCAACACAGTATGGCGCTGACGGTTCCTGGCTTTTACCAAAGCCAGCCATATCCATTGCTACAACATGATATGCACCCTGAGTATACGTAAATATCCCATTAAAGAGCTCTATATTTGAGTCCCATCCGTGAAGCATGACAAGTAACGGTCCCTCTCCCTCTTCACGATAATTTATTTTCATTCCATCAATTTCTACTGTTGCCATTATTTTCCAATCTTAAATTCAATATCACTTGACTTAATTCCATAAATAATCTTTTATGTATGTTATCATTCTGCCAAACCATATGCAAATGCAGGATATGCGTTAATAGTTGCAATATGTGCTACTTCATCAAAGTACTCAGAATCACAATAAATTCCGAATCACTGACAGGTTGATTAGTAATCCCTACAGTATCGTCAATGCTTTGAAAGCTATGCTGCGCATCCTCATCTATCAAATCAATAGCGCGTGTATTTCGTCCCATCAGAAAGTGAACATGGTTTTCTATTACCTGCGTATACTCATGACTATACATTATATGGTCAGCAACAGTTAGAAATTTCATTTCAAACAAAAGATTTTTGGTATCAGAAATATCTTCATCCGCCACATAATATCTTGATTTATCGGCTCTGCTTAAGATTCCGGAAGCATTATCCATAATAGCTTCCATGAGATTTGAGCAAACACTTGAATTCACCGGTTTTGAAGTCATAAGATATGTAATACTTCCAAGCAGCAAATTCTCATCCTTTGAAAAGCCTGAGATAAATGTGCTTTGTGAAAAGAAATAGCTAAGAAGCTTTTCATATTTCTTATCGCCCGTAGCTCTATATAATTCTGCTGCTGCATAAAAGGCTTTTGTATCCGTCTTTGGATCTGCAGATTCGCAGTAATTATCATATGCCTTATCTGCTGCCTCAATACATTTTGCGGAATAGTTCTCGTCAATATTCCTATACATATAACCGGTCTTTGCCTCTGCTGTCACAAAAGAAATAGTGGCATCATTTGTTGCAGCCGTTATCACAACCGATGACGAAAGCAGATTATCTGAATTAGATGCCTCCGTATTGGCGCTCGTATAAACAGCTCCTGTAGTATTATCCTGCATCTTAAGCATCCAGTCAGTTTCATACTTTACCTCATCAAGAATGTCCGGTATTCCATTCCCACTCTCCGGAATATCCATTTCTTCGGTAAATGCATCTGTATTCATTTCATATGCAAAAAGAAGATTTGAAACAATTTCTGCCCCGGTTTGAACATCCCTATTTGCGTTTTCATCAAGATGCCACCCACCAGTTACATCGAGTAAAGTACTGCCATCTCCAACAAGTGACGCTTCCTTGGTATGACAAACTCCATGCGCATGAGTTCCTGCATATTCATCCGTAAGAGCCATCCCGCATCTGTTATAATAATACTGCTTTAAAGCATTTTTAAAAACATCATCATAAACATTTTCAGAAATTACAAACGAATATGAGCTTCCGGCTGTATCGGTATAAATATAATATTCTCCATCAGACTGAAACTCAGTAAAAGTACCATAGCTGTCATATTCACTCAGCGTAGAATTAAAAGTCTTGCCACTTATCTTTCCCGTATATACATTCTTGTTGTTATCTACGCGCCTGATCTCAAAAGTATCCGGAACATTTTCTCCCTTGAACACTACGATTTTTTCAGAGCCTGTTCTATACCCCATTTGGTCAACCAGAATTGAAGGCGTACTTATCGGGACATCAATAGACAAGCCAAGAGCAGGGTCAGCTTTTGCCTGCTCCTGCTCTTTGTCTCCTATGACTGACTCTGACTCGCTAACCTGACCGCATCCATATAATGACACTAGTGTCATTATCAGTGTTATCGGCAAAAGAGCCTTCATTATTCTATGTTTTCTTTTTTTACAAAACACAGACATACTAATCATCCATTCTGGTATTCCGCGCAGCAACTGCTTTTAAGTACTGTTTGGAAATTATTCTTAGGCTAATATCACTTTCTATTGTAATTGATAAGACAGCCCTTTAATATTATCTCTCTTTCATGATCTGTAAGATTTCCGAGTGTCATCGTAAATTCCTTCATCTTACCGTCTGCTACCGCGTAGCATTTGATACTCTCTGTTTTATTCTCAACAGCAGCCTTAATCTGTGGAACAAAGATGTAATCCATGTTCTTAAACGGAAGCTCGCCTGTAGGAATAATAAATGGAAGCATTCCCCAGTTGATAAGATTTGAACGATATCTCTTTGTTGCATATTCATTGGCTACATTTGCCCAGCCTCCAAGAACCTTCTGGCAAGAAGCAGCCTGCTCTCTTGCCGAGCCATCGCCTGGCTTTACAGCAAATATTGTTGATCCAATTCCAATATTTGAATGATCTACATCACTGAACTTTTCTTTAATAACGCCCATTACTTCCTTTATTTCAGGGAAGACCTGACATGGATGTCCGCCATCTTCGATAGCTCTTTGAGCTTCTCTGACAGCTTTTGCTCTTCCAACATACTCAGGATCTTTTCTCGAAAGAGTATATTCAGCAAGTCCCTCAGGATTTGATCTATAGGATGATGTTTCACCTGATGGAATAAGCTCATCCGTAGTTGTAACAGGATCATGTATTTCTGAAACAACCTTAAGAACAAGATTCTCGGGAAGAGCGCTCATCTTTGGCCAATCCTTGATATTAGGTCCAAACTGAAGCTCTACATTTGGATCTGCTACTCCATGAGAATCAAATACTCTGTTTTTGTATATATTAGAATCAAAATGATACTGATACTTATTAAAGGTGCCATCAAACTCTGTAGCAGGTGTAAGGAACCCCTTATTTGCAGCTGTTGCAGCAATAGATCTTGCATCCATAAGTGCAACTGAAGATATCTGACCACTCTGAACCTTCGAACCTTCTCTATTAGGGAAGTTTCTGGTTGAATGTCTGATGCTGAATGCATTATTAGCCGGTGTATCGCCTGCGCCAAAGCATGGTCCGCAGAAAGCAGTTTTCAAAATTCCGCCGCATTCCATAATGGTTTCAGCAGTCTTATTTCTAAGAAGCTCCATAAAGATAGGGGTTGAAGCCGGATAAACATTAAGTGTAAACTTATCATTTCCGATAAATTTTCCTTTTAGAATATCTGCTGCTGCACAAATATTTTCAAATCCGCCGCCTGCACAGCCGGCAATGATTCCCTGATCAACAAGGAGCTTACCGTCTTTAATCTTATCCTGAAGTGAATACTCTATCTTATTTCCAAAACTTACCTTTGCACGCTCTTCAACCTCATGAAGCATCTGAGGAAGATTTGCATTTACCTCATCAATTTCATACGCCATGCTTGGATGGAAAGGCATCGCGATCATTGGTCTTATTGTACTTAAGTCAACTCTTACAAGGCCGTCGTAATATGCTACTGTGCCTGGCTTTAGTTCTTTATAATCACTCTTTCTTCCGTGAATATCATAAAACTCTTCAATCTTCTCATCAGTACTCCAAATTGAAGAAAGACATGTTGTCTCTGTAGTCATAACGTCTATTCCGATTCTGAAATCGGCGCTTAATTTTTCGACACCAGGGCCTACAAATTCCATTATTTTATTCTTTACAAAGCCTGTTGCAAAGACCTTACCAATTATTGCAAGAGCAACGTCTTGAGGACCAACGCCATTTACCGGTTCACCTTCAAGATAGATTGCAACAACCTGTGGCATATCAATATCATAGGTCTGTCCAAGGAGCTGTTTTACAAGCTCAGGTCCGCCCTCTCCCATAGCCATAGTTCCAAGAGCACCATATCTTGTATGTGAATCTGATCCAAGAATCATGCTGCCGCCGCATGCAAGCATCTCTCTTGCAAACTGATGAATTACTGCCTGGTGAGGTGGTACATACATTCCGCCATATTTTTTGGCAGCTGTAAGTCCAAACATGTGATCATCTTCATTTATTGTTCCACCTACTGCGCAAAGTGAATTGTGGCAGTTTGTAAGGACATATGGAATTGGAAATTTCTCAAGTCCGGAAGCCCTTGCTGTCTGGATTATTCCAACAAATGTAATATCATGTGAAGTCAGCTTATCAAATTTAACCTGAAGCTTGTCCATACTTCCTGATGTATTATGATTTTTCAAAATACCATAGGCGATTGTCTGCTTCTTTGCTTCATTTTGGTCTGCGCTTTTTCCTGTCATAGCGCTCACAGCCGCTTCGTGGTTTGAGTCATCTGGAATTATCTCTTTTCCATTTACGAGATAGAATCCATTTTCAGATGTGCTTATCATTAGTGTAGCCTCCTGTTTATTTGCTTTCTTTTTGTCCAAAAATATATGAATTCAGCTTATTTGTTTTGTGGAATCGTAACCTTATCAAGATGCCATATTTCATCAACATATTCCTGAATCGTTCTATCTGAACTGAATTTCCCTGATGCAGCCGTATTTAGCATAGCCATCTTTGCCCAGCCGCTCTTATCCTGATATGCCGCTGCAACTTTAGCCTGTGCATCTGCATATGAATGATAATCCTTCAGAATAAAATAGGTATCCGCTCTTGATGAATTCTTTGTATTAAGAAGAGAATTGTATAGTGGTCTAAAAAGCTCCTTATCTTGTGAAAACGTTCCATCAACCAGGTAATCAACTATTCTCTTTATCTCATTGTCACCATTGTAAATCTGCTCCGGATGATAATTACCATTCTTTTCATATTCTATTACTTCATCTGCCGAAAGACCAAAGATAAATGCATTCTTCTCTCCAACCTCTTGAACAATTTCAACGTTCGCACCATCCATTGTTCCAATTGTTACGGCGCCGTTTAGCATCATCTTCATGTTGCCGGTTCCTGATGCTTCTTTACTTGCAGTAGAAATCTGTTCAGAAACATCTGCTGCAGCAAATATAAGCTCTGCATTGGAAACCTTATAATCCTCAATAAAGACTACCTTAAGTCTTCCTGCTACATCAGCATCATTATTTACTACATCAGCAACACTGTTTATGAGCTTAATAGTAAGTTTGGCATTAACATAACCTGCAGCTGCCTTCGCACCAAATATAAAGGTTTCAGGATAAAAATCCGCCTTAGGATTCTTTTTTATCTGATCATAAAGACTTATAACGTGCAGGATATTAAGGAGCTGCCTCTTATACTCATGAAGTCTCTTAACCTGACAGTCAAAAATCGAATCAGGGTTCACTTCAATATTATTATGTTCAAGAATATACTTCGCAAGACGAACCTTGTTCTGCCTCTTGATATCCATAAACTCCTTTTGAGCTTTAGAATCAGAAGCATACTCCTTCATTCCGGCTATTACAGACAGGTTGGTAATCCATCCATCTCCCACTCTCTTTGTAACAAAATCAGAAAGAAGCGGGTTGGCATGAAGGAGAAACCTTCTCTGCGTAATACCATTTGTTTTATTATTAAATTTCTCAGGCATCATTTCATAGAAATCCTTAAGTTCTCTCTTTTCAAGAATCTCTGTATGAAGTCTTGCAACGCCATTAACCGAATAGCTTCCTGCAATCGCAAGATGCGCCATCTTTACCTGGTTGTCATACAGAATTGCCATCTTTCGAATCTTCTCCTGCATATCAACACCGGCCATATTTGTATATTTCCGCATTATCTGATCACAGAATCTGCGATTTATTTCATCAATAATCTGATAAACTCTTGGAAGAAGTCTTTGGAAAAGATCTATCGGCCATTTCTCAAGAGCCTCTGCCATAATAGTATGATTAGTATAACAGCATGTATGCGTTGTAACTTCCCATGCCTCATCCCATGATAGGTAATACTCATCCATGAGAAGCCTCATGAGTTCTGCAACAGCAACCGTAGGATGCGTGTCATTTAATTGAAAAACAGTCTTCTCGGAAAATTTCCTGATATCATCATGATTCTTAAGATATCTCTTAAGCGCAGTCTGAACCGATGCTGAAATAAAGAAATACTGCTGCTTAAGTCTAAGTTCTTTACCTGCGACATGATTATCATTTGGATAAAGCACCTCGCAAATCTGACTTGCAAGATTTTCCTGCTCAACAGCCTTCTGATAATCACCCTTATCAAATGAATCAAGCTGAAAACACTGTACAGGCTCAGCATCCCATATTCTGAGCGTATTGACCATCCTGTTACCATAGCCAAGGATTGGAAGGTCATAAGGAACAGCAAGCACCGACTGATATCCTTCCTGCTTAAACATAGTTCTTCCATGTTCATCCTGATATGAGGTTACATATCCGCCAAACCTTATTTCAGTAGAATACTCCGGTCTACGAAGCTCGAACGGATTGCCATTTTCAAGCCAGTTATCAGGTACTTCCACCTGATATCCATCCTTTATTCTCTGCCTGAACATTCCGTATTTGTATCTTATTCCACAGCCATATGCCATGTATCCAAGAGTTGAAAGTGAATCAAGAAAGCAGGCTGCAAGTCTGCCAAGACCTCCGTTGCCAAGCGCCGGATCCGGCTCCTGATCTTCAATAATATTAAGATCTATCCCCAGCTTTTCAAATACCTCTTTGGCTGGTTTATACGCTTCAAGATTTATCAGGTTATTGCCAAATGCTCTTCCAAGAAGAAATTCCATTGACATATAATAGCAAATTTTAGGATCCTGCTCATCTGCCTGCTTCTGTGTTTCCATCCAGTCGTCGATTATCTGATCCTTTATCGCATATGCTGCTGCCTGGTAAATTTGTTGAGGGGAGGCTTCATCAAGGGTTTTGCGATAAAGCGTTTTAATGTTATAAAGTACGCTGCGTTCAAACAACTCTTTGTCAAAAAGAACTTTCTTCTGCTTTGCCATGTCTGTTCTGTCTCCGATCTACTATTTTATTGTACGTTACAAGTTTACCGCGATTTGCTGTTTAATTCCACTTTTTGTTAATCCACTTCCTCCATTTCATCTGATCCGCCCTCAGATGAATCTGCCGTGCTCTCGCCCTGTGAGCTATCAAGTAGTGATGATGAGCTTATACCAAAAAAACTGCTATAGATGCTAACGTGATCGTAAATGCATCTCCATGCGCTTGTTGAACCGTTTGTAACACAGACATATCCGTTTCCTTTTGAATCTTCCGCATAGCTTACCGCACAGTTTCCTGACTGAACTACGAAGCCTGTCTTTCCGCACATTACTGTTGCTCCGCTGTCTTTGTCCTCAATACGGCGAAGAAACCAGTTTGAAATTGTTATTCCGTCGGGATGTTCAGTTGTCAGAGACGTAGTATATGTATGTGTTGATAGCGCCTCTTTGCACAAATCATTATTCATGGCAGCTTCCATTATCATCGCCATATCATAAACCGTGCAATAATGATCATCATTATAAACTCCTACGCAGTTAGTAAAATGCGCTGTGTCAGATAATCCAAGCTCATCCAGTTTCTGATTCATCAGCTCGACAAATGCATCCTGTGAGCCTGCTACGTATGTTGCAAGTCCTACAGCAGCATCTGCCCCCGAACAAAGGATTGTTCCATAGAACAGATCTTTAACACTAACCTGCTCTCCCACTTCAAATCCAACGTTGCTGCAATCATTCGAAAAGCTATAATCGGTACTTGTTATGTCCATAGTATATGTTTTATTCAAATCTTCCTCTGAAAGATTCTCGGCAGCGACAAGGACTGTCAGCACTTTGGTCATTGAAGCAGGAAAAATTTTCTCATCCGAAAGTCTGTCATATAATATTTTGTCATTATTCATATCAACCAGAACGGCATGAGAGCTTACAACATCTGAAGGTGCATCTGTTGTCGAATCATCCTTAGAAGCCTCAAATACTACTGGTTCCGGCTCTGGTTCTATAGACGCCTCACTACTGCTGACATTTGTGTCATTTTGGCTGATTGCTTCAATAGAAACTGCAGTCGCAGAATTCTTTTCTCCATTTATAAGTGACATTATCCCTGAGCCTATAGCAATTACCGCAACAAGAACAAGTGCTACAGCTCCTATTACCATTCTCCTTTGCAGGCGCTGTCTTTCCTTTTCTCTCTTCATTCTGATGATTCGTTCCTGATACCACTGTCTGTGTTTTCTCTCTTCTTCAGATATCAGCTGCTCATCTTCTCCATCATCATAGAACGCCTCTATTTTTCTATGGCTTCTCTCAGCTTTTCTTGCCTTTTTATTCATTACTGCGTTAAATCCGCTCGTTCTATGTCCTTTTCTTCTCTCATCCATGATTAAATATCCAGTCAATAATATAATGTATTGTTTTGTAAAATGCTTTTATATCATAACACAAAAAACCTCTGTAAAAAGGGACTAAATGCACCTTTTTACAGAGATTATGATTATAATGCTTATTTATTATCTCAGATTCTCTCTACGCCTATCGTAACTGCTTCTCCATTTAAATCCCAATCCTTAGAATTGGCTACGTTCTCGCCATATACGATTTCATTTGTAAGAGTCTTTGCGGAAATTGCTTCGGAATTTGCCTTAACAACTTCTACAATCTTCTCACTTCCATTTATTGAAACCTTAATATGATCCATTACTTCAAAGCCTGAATCCTTACGCATAGTCTGAATCTTACTGATAACCTCACTTGCAAAGCCTTCATCGATAAGCTCTTTTGTCAGATTAGTATCAAGAACTACGGTGATTCCACGATCTTCCTCAGACATAAAGCCTTCCTTCTGAGTCATATCAATAAGAAGATCATCCTTCGTAAGTTCTACCTGTTCTCCTGATACTTCAAACTTGAGGCTTCCTTCGTTATTGAGATCGTCCATAGCCTTATTTCCATCAAGTGATGAAAGATAGCTCTTTATTCCTCCAAGCTGCTTACCATACTTTGGTCCAACAGTCTTAAGCTGAGGCTTAAATGTATAGCTTGTGAAATCACGGATATCTTCTGTAAAAGCTACCTTCTTAACGTTCAGTTCTTCCTCAATGATATCCTGATAGAAGCTACCTACACTATGCTCAGCCTTAACATACATCTGTCCGATAGGTTGTCTGTTCTTGATATTTGATGCATTTCTGCATGCACGTCCAAGAACAACGATTTCAAGAACCTCTTCCATATCCTCTTCAAGTTTCTTATCAACAAACTCTGCATCAGCTACAGGATAATCACAAAGATGAATACTTTCAGGAGCATCCTTAAAGCTTGTTCTGACAAGATTCTGATAAATCTCCTCAGTAATAAACGGAATCATTGGTGCTGCGCACTTGCAGACATTTACAAGAGCTGTATAAAGTGTCATGTATGCAGAAATCTTATCCTGCTCCATTCCCTTAGCCCAGAAACGTTCTCTGCTTCTGCGAACATACCAGTTACTCATTTCATCAACGAATGTATCAAGTGCTTTTCCTGCTTCAGGAATTCTGTACTGATCAAGGGCATTATCAACATCTGTTATCATACTGTTCATTCTTGAAAGAAGCCACTTATCCATTACGGTAAGCTTATCCTTCTCCAGCTTGTATTTGGCGGCATCAAAGCCATCAATATCAGCATAGAGTACGAAGAATGCATATGTATTCCAAAGTGTTCCAAGGAACTTTCTTTGTCCTTCCTGAACCGCTTTATCATAAAATCTGCTTGGAAGCCATGGTGCAGAATTAGTATAGAAATACCATCTGATTGCATCTGCTCCATGCTTTGTAAGTGCATCGAAAGGATCAACAGCATTACCCTTTGACTTACTCATCTTCTGACCATTCTCATCCTGAACAAGTCCAAGTACAATAACATTCTTGTAGCATGGCTTATCAAAAAGAAGTGTTGATTCAGCAAGGAGTGAATAGAACCAGCCTCTTGTCTGATCTACAGCCTCTGAAATAAATGCTGCAGGGAACTGTCTTTCAAATACTTCTTTATTCTCAAATGGATAATGATGCTGGGCATATGGCATTGCTCCTGAATCAAACCAGCAATCGATTACTTCAGGTACTCTATGCATTGTCTTACCGCACTTAGGGCATTTAATAGTAAACTTATCTATAAATGGTCTGTGAAGCTCAACTGTAAGTGCGCTGTCATCTCCTGAAAGCTCTGCCAGCTCCTGTCTGCTTCCTACAGAGAGCTGATCTACGCAGTCATCGCAAACCCAGATATTAAGAGGAGTACCCCAATATCTGTTACGTGAAAGACCCCAGTCCTGAAGGTTTTCAAGCCAGTCGCCAAAACGTCCTTCTCCGATAGACTTTGGAATCCAGTTGATCTGCTTATTATTAGCAATCATCTGATCCTTAACAGCAGTCATCTTAATAAACCATGATGAACGTGCATAGTAGATAAGCGGTGTTCCGCATCTCCAGCAGTGTGGATAATCATGCTCAAACTTTGGCGCATCAAAGAGAAGTCCTCTTGAGCTTAAATCCTTAAGTACAAGTGGATCTGCATCCTTTACAAACTTGCCGCCAAATGGAGTCTCAGGTTTCATCTCGCCCTTTTCATCAACCAGCTGTACAAAAGCAACGTCATACTTTCTTCCAACTCTGGCATCATCTTCACCAAATGCAGGAGCTTCATGAACGATTCCTGTACCATCTGTCATTGTTACATAATCATCGCACTCAACAAAATATGCCTTTTTATGCTCTTTCGCAACAATCGGAACAGAACAGTCATAAAGTGGCTCATACTCTCTGTATTCAAGATCTGAACCCTTCATTGTTTCAAGAACTTCGTACGGGTTTGGATTCTCCTCAGTTTTTAACTGTCCCAAAACCTTCTCAAGAAGAGCCTCTGCCATATAATATGTATATCCGTCAGCTGCTTTTACCTTTGCGTATGTTTCATCAGGATTTACACAAAGAGCAACGTTTGAAGGAAGTGTCCAGGGCGTTGTTGTCCATGCAAGGAAATATGCATCCTCATCCTTACATTTAAAGCGAACCATTGCCGACTTTTCTTTTACCTTCTTATATCCCTGTGCAACCTCATGAGATGAAAGCGGAGTTCCGCATCTAGGGCAATAAGGAACAACCTTAAAGCCTTTGTAAAGAAGGCCCTTATCCCAAATCTGCTTAAGACCCCACCACTCAGATTCTATAAAGTTATCATCATAGGTAACATATGGGTTCTTCATATCAGCCCAGAATCCGACTGTTCCTGAAAAATCCTCCCACATTCCCTTGTATTTCCAAACACTTTCCTTACATTCTTTAATGAAAGGCTCCATGCCGTACTCTTCGATCTGTTCCTTACCATTAAGACCAAGCTTTTTCTCAACTTCAAGCTCAACCGGAAGGCCATGTGTATCCCATCCTGCCTTACGTGGAACATAATATCCCTTCATGGTACGGTATCTCGGAATCATATCCTTTATTGCACGGGTAAGTACATGTCCAATATGAGGCTTACCATTTGCAGTCGGAGGTCCATCATAAAATGTATATGTTTCTCCCTCCTTACGGCTGTCCATACTCTTTTCAAAAATGTTGTTCTCATCCCAGAACTTCTCGACATCCTTCTCACGGTCAACAAAGTTCATGTCCTTTGATACTTTCTGATACATAGTTTGCTCCTTTGCCACTGCTGCACTTTCATAAAAAAATTAAAAAAGCCTCGTCCTGTAAAAGGACGAGGCAAAATCAACCTGTTTAACCACCTGTTACAAATACTCTGCATTCCCTGTCTCTTCAAAAACCTATCAGGAAATTCTTCATATCGCCTTCCGTAACGCGGAAACACGTCTGGGTCTATTCTAAATTTATTTTCGACCGAGAAGCTCGGAAGTGATTTTCGTATAACTCTACTCGCACTGCCTCTCACCAACCGGCAGCTCTCTGAAGCTTTAAAGAATATACTACTCTCTTCGTCATTGCTTTTATTTATATAATTGATGATATTCTAGTGCATCTAATGCAGAGTTGTCAACAAAAAAAGACTTTTTACGCAGCTCAAACTCCGTCAATGAACTACAAGGTCATTTCATGTGCCTGCTCTGCGAGCTTCTTTATGCCGTCGAAATCTTTTTTGGCAAGAAGGTCCTTAGACGCAATCCATGTGCCGCCAACAGCGTATATCTTGTTGAAAGCCAGATAATCCTTAACATTTGAAGTGTTAACACCGCCTGTAGGCATAAATTCGTTATTCGTGTATGGTCCGCATAAAGCCTTGATTGTCTTGAGGCCTCCCATCGCTTCTGCAGGGAAGAACTTGAGATATTTTAGTCCAAGTCCAAGTGCCTGCTCAACCTCGGTTGCTGTTGCAACGCCCGGGATAACAGGGATGCCTTTTAAGAGGCAGTGCTTTACTACTTCTGGGTTAAGTCCGGGAGACACAATAAACTTTGCTCCTGCTTCAATTGCCTTATCAGCACTTTCAATAGAAAGAACTGTTCCAGCGCCAACCATCATATCCGGATAAGCAAGTGCCATTCTCTTTATTGTCTCTGCTGCGCAGGAAGTTCTAAAAGTAACCTCTGCTGCCGGAAGTCCGCCTTCTACTAATGCCTTAGCAAGATTCTCCGAATCATTTGCATCTTCAAGTGCAATAACAGGTATAATTTTTATCTTACGAAATTCTTCAACTAATTCTTGTGTTGTCATATAAAGCCTCCAAAAAAATCAAATCACATTCTATTCATGCCATGAGTTATCAGTTCTTTTCAAAAAAAGCTGCCAGCTTCTCTCTCGTTGGAAGTCCGTCATTATCTCCTGCAACCTGCACCTGCATAGCTCCAAGTGCGTTTGCTCTCTTTGCCATTTCTTCTATAGAAAGCCCCTCAAGATATGCGCTAAGAAATCCTGTTGCAAACGCATCTCCGGCGCCGACTGTATCAACAACCTTTTCTGCCTTGAAACCGGGATAGAAATCTGCCGATTCACCGTTTAAGATATAGGCTCCTTTTGCTCCCGCTTTTACTGCAACAATCTTTGCTCCAAGATTATGATAAAACTGCGCAATCTTCTCAGGCTCGTCGCTTCCTGCAAGAATCTTTCCTTCTCCTACTCCGGGAAGCATGATGTCTGCCTTTGAAGCAATGTCGTTAATTACGCGAATCATTGTTTCCTTATCTTTCCAGAGTGTAGGACGAAGATTTGGATCGAAGCTTATGGTGATTCCAAGCTCTTTGGCCCTATCAATTATTCTATAAGTAGCCTCAAGACAGTTCTGCGACAAAGGTGGGAAAATCCCGGTTAAGTGAATAAGCTTTGTATCTGTAAGATCAATCCACTCAGCATCTTCACTTGTATACCACGACGCTGCACTGTTCTTACGAAAATACGCAACCTCAGGGTCAGTCTTTACCGCCTTACTCTTAAGGTAATACCCTGTAAGATGCTTATTATCATATGCAATCTGTGTGTGAACACCTTCCGATTTGAGTCTCTTATCAATAAAATATCCAAATGGATCTTTCCCAAGCTTTGTAACATAGCACACATCATGTTCAAGTCTTGCCATTCCAATAGCAACATTTGCTTCAGCTCCGGCCAGGAATCTTGTGAAAGTATTTACTTCGTCAAGCTCTCCAACCTCATTTGCAGCGAACACTACCATTGGTTCGCCAATTAGTACTACCTCAGACATACTGTGACACCATGCCCTTTCTTATCATTTTCTTTAAACCAAACATATCCAAAGCTAATTTATTAAACCCCGGTATCCTTATTATAATCAGATACCGGGGTTTTGTAAACGCTTACATTTTTTCTTTTTACTGTGGCTGCTTACCAATATATGCAAGAATACCGCCATCAACATAAAGGATATGACCATTTACAAAATCTGAAGCCTCTGATGCAAGAAATACTGCAGGTCCCTGAAGATCCTCAGTTGTTCCCCAACGTGCTGCAGGTGTTTTGGAAACGATAAAGGAATCAAATGGATGTCTTGAGCCATCTGCCTGTCTCTCGCGAAGAGGCGCTGTCTGAGGAGTTGCAATATAGCCAGGTCCGATGCCGTTGCACTGAATGTTGGCTTCACCATATTCAGAACAAATATTTCTTGTGAGCATCTTAAGGCCGCCCTTTGCTGCTGCATAAGCAGATACTGTTTCGCGTCCAAGTTCACTCATCATTGAACAGATGTTGATAATCTTTCCATGGCCTTTTTTAACCATTCCCGGAATAACTGCCTTTGATACGATAAATGGTGCATTTAAATCTACGTCAATAACCTGTCTGAACTGCTCAGCAGTCATATCAAGCATAGGTATTCTCTTAATAATTCCTGCATTGTTTACAAGAATATCAATTGTTCCAACTTCTGAATCAATTTTGGTAACCATATCCTGAACCTGTGCTTCATTAGTTACATCACATACGTAGCCATGAGCCTTAATTCCAATTTCCTTATATGCTGCAATTCCCTTATCAACAAGCTCCTGTTTAATATCATTAAATACTATTGTTGCGCCAGCCTGACTAAATGCAGTCGCAATTGCAAATCCTATTCCGTATGAAGCTCCTGTTACAAGAGCCACTTTTCCTTCAAGTGAAAACTTATCAGTAAATGATGCCATATTCTTATCCTCCATCTATACCAAAACTAATTATCTAAGATCCTTGTTATCAACATTATCCATATCGCCAAAAGCCTGATTCTCACCGCACATTCCCCAGATAAACGTATATGCTCTTGAACCGCTTCCTGCGTGTATTGACCAGCTTGGTGAAATAACCGCCTCTTCATTTCTAACTACTATATGTCTTGTCTCTGTAGGCTCGCCCATATAATGCATTACAAAGCTGTCTTCCGGAATTTCAAAATAAAGATAAACTTCCATTCTTCTGTCATGAGTGTGGCAAGGCATTGTATTCCAAACGCTTCCCGGCTTAAGTGCTGTCATTCCCATAACAAGCTGGCAGCTCTCAACCTGTCCCGGAAGAATATATTTGTTGATTACTCTGTGATTAGACTCTTCAAGAGAACCAAGCTCAACCTTATTCTCGTCCTTGACAATTACAACCCCATCTGATGGCTCGCCGTTTAGCTTAATAAGTACAGTTGGATATGATGTATGTGCCGGAACACTATTGATATAGAATCTTGCAGGATTCTTAGGATCATCACTCTTAAACGTAATGTCTTTTGCTCCCATTCCTATGTACATTCCATCCTTATGATCAAGTACATATTCTCTGCCATCAATCTCAATCATGCCCTTAGGTCCGATGTTAATAACACCCATTTCTCTTCTTTGAAGAAAGTACTCTGCCCTAAGCTCATCGCCTGCAGTAAGCTTTATTGGTGATACTGGAACACAGGCTCCCGTAATTATTCTGTCGATATGACTGTATACAAGTTTAATCTCCCCCTTGGTGAAAAGATTCTGTATCAGAAATTCCTTTCTAAGTCTGTCAGTTGTGTAATGCTTCACATCTTCAGGTGAGCATGCTGTTCTAAGTTCCATTTTACTTTTCCTCCTTGTACTACATCTTTCCCGGCAAAAGAAATACCGGCTATAGTTTATGCTTCAAAGCAGATCCTCTTTATTGAAGGGTGCTGCTCATTGGTTATCCAGTCCACGTCATTTGTAAGCCACTCCATTATTTCCAGCATATGTCTCTCCCAGTTAACTGTTTCCTGCTTCTCTAGCTGAGTCATTTCATGCTCCATGGAGGTATCTATCTCGTCGTAACCAAAAATGTAATCTCCTGCATTCCATATGGTAAAATTACTGTCAGGTCCAAAATCCGTCATACTCATTTGTGCCTTCTTGGCATCGTGACGTCTTTTATACTCTGCCACATTTCCTGTAAGGAGCCTTGTAACAAATACTCTGTGCCTAATCATGGACTTATCTTTTCTAACAATGCCATAATCATCATACATAAGTGCCATATCCTGATTTGGATCAGATATCCAGTTGTAAGTACTTACAATTTCAGGTGAAAGTGCACCCATTATTCTAACAGTTACAGGACTTTGATAATTAGATTCATAATAGCCAAAAAAAACGAGCCCAACGTTCCAAATGCTGAAATTACTGACCTTTTCATTATGAATGATATTTCTCATTCCGTCCCAGCTCTTTCCAAGGTCTGTCAAAAAAAATCCTAACTGTCCGCTTCTTACTGAAAAAGAAAAGCTGTGTCTGTACATGTTAAAACCTCCGCTTCTTTTGTAAAGTGATAAATAACATGCACTTAACTCTTACAATAACTACTGTATCATGCATGAATTTCGATTTCTTGTCTTTTTTGTCATAATTCATTGCAAATAATGAACCATGTGATATACAATGGATTAAGTGCAATAATCACATAATTCCATTGGTGCTTTGGAGGTTTCTTTTCAATGGCACCACCAAAAAGTAAAAATTGAGGTCAAAATTGAAAGAGCTTAATTCATGTAAAACTGCCATGCAGGAATGTATTGATAATAAATATTTTGCGATTGCTCATCTTTACAAAGACGAGAAAGCCATGGCTATGCATATTCATAACTGCTATGAGGTTTACTATTCTATTTCAGGTGCCAAGCAGTTTCTTATCAATAAAAGAATCTATCCCATTGTTCCGGGGGATCTGTTCGTAATAAATCAGTATGAGAGTCATTATCTGACACAGGTCGATAAAGAGGTTCATGAAAGAATCGTTATCAGCATATATCCTGAATTTATTCAGAAGCTGTGTTCTTCTGAAACTGATCTTGATTACTGCTTTCACAACAGAAGCGAAAGCTTTTCGCATAAGGTGCATCTTTCGAGCGATAATCAGCAAAGATTCCTGTATTTTATTCACAAGCTTCTTAGCTGCAACGGATATGGAAGTGATCTAATGGAAAAGTCAGTATTTACTGAGCTTTTCCTCATGATCAACAGTATCTTTATTGAGCAGGAAAACTCAAAGCCTCTAATAAAAGAAAAAAGTATCCCGTCATACCACTCACAGGTAGATGAAATACTCTCTTTCGTAAACAATAACATTTCTCAGCAGCTGACGCTTTCTGATATTGCTGAAAAGTTTTTTATCAGTGAATCTTACGTATGCAGGCTTTTTAAAGCAAACACGGGAACCACAATAAATAAATACATAAATGCAAGAAGAATATCTATTGCCAAATCGCTCCTTGCCGAAGGCCTTCCTGTTACAGATGTCTGCGCGCGCTGCGGGTTCAATGATTACAGCAATTTTTTCAAATCCTTTACCAAATCTGTCGGCATTTCCCCAAAGAAATATGCGCAGATGTGTAATTCATAAAGAAATTCATAGAGAAAATCTCCTCATTTAAATGCTTGAATGAGCCCTTTTCAGGGCTCATTTTAAATTTGCTCCATCTTTGTCTCAAAGGCCTCAAGCACAAACTCTTTATTTCCATTCGGCGTTTTTACAAGTGTTCTCTGAGGTATGTCAGTATTATTTACTGTCACGAGTATTCCTGCCTCAGGGTAATATGCACACTCTGTTTCGGCATTATCTGTCAGATAATCTTGTGATAGCTCTTTTCCCGTGCCATAAAGCATTAGATTTAACAGAAATCTGGTATTCGGGTTTGTAAACTGAAAGCTCGATAAATATATTCCCTTTCCCTTGCCAAAAGAGTTGACACAAACCTTGGGTACACCTGCCGCCTCTGCAAGTACCTTTGCCTTCCCATCAGTCAGCATAAGATTATCTCTTTCATTTACTGCTGCGCCCTCTGGAATCAGTCCATCAATATCTGTAATGCTATACTGCCATCTTCCATGGCAGACATATTCGCCGTTATCCTCATCTATACCAAGAACATCTGCCATTTGGAAGTAGTTTGCGTATCCTCTGACCGCCGATGGTTCTCCTATTCCAATAAAGCATCCGCCCTTCATAACCCATTTATGAAGAAGCGTCACTACTCTCTCATCATCCCAGTTATCTCCGCCGCTCCAGGCCGTATAGGCTTTTCCAGCATTGATTACCACATCAGCATCATCAAGTGCTCCGGTTTTGATGTCATCAAAGCTTATAAAGCTCACATCCACAGGAAGCCCCGAAAGTGCCTCATTTACATGAATAAGATCATGCATATATGTCTCATGAAAATGTCCTGAAAGTGTCCATGAGCGAAGCTTTCCCCAGCTATGGAGAACCTTAACCTTAATATTTAATGTATAAACGCTACCTTTAGCATGGAATTCCTTTATTGTTCTAAACTCATCCGCTATCTTTTCAATGCAATCATTAAAATCAGGAAAATCCTGAACAAGATGGAGATATCCTCCAAGTCCGATTCTGTCAACAGGCTGCCGCAAAAGAGCTCTTCTTACACTGTTCCAATACTTTCTGGCATCAGCAGTAGGATTTCCGCCCTTCATAAATGTTGGTGCGCCTCCAAGTCCCACAGGGAACAAATATGGATGAAAACGCAGTTCATGAGTTTTGGCCTTTGCTCCTGCGCAAAGTCTTGCTTCAAAGCCTGAGAAGACGCATTTGATCAGTCCATCAAAACCAAACTCCTTAAATCTCTTACCATAAGGCTCCACGCCTATCCAGCTGTCATCATAGAAAACGTATGCTTTCTTGCCATGTTCGTGAACTATATCAACAAGTTTTCGGCCAAAAGAAACTACGAATTTATTAGTAAAATCCATGTAATCCAGCTGCTTTTTTGAAGGCGGCATATGGGTTACATGAAGCTTTCCCTGATTAATGAAGTCTTCAGATGTAAGTGCGTAGCCATATTCCCTTTCAAATTCGCAAAGAGCAAGCGGACTTACTGAAAAATCATACGATCCCCAATCAGAATATAGATTCCTGCAGCGCGCATCAGCTCCCCAAATCCAGACAAAGTTATAAAACATTGAAGTAAATCTGACAACGTCCACAGCCGGGTGCTCAAGGCACCACTTTTCCATCCAGTCAAGGAGAAACTCCTGTGCCTTGGCACTTCTTGGATCTATCTGCATAAGGTGTTCTTTATTCCAGTTATTTGTAACATGGTTATACATTGATATTTCTTCCCAAATTCTGTACGCCATGAAATTTACAGTATAGGAATGGAAAGGAATCGTCTCGCAGATAACTACATTCCCGGTTTCTGCTTCATATGTCCAATCTCTAGCAGAAATCTCCTTATTTATAGTTCTATCAAACACCTGCCAGTACTTTATTGCCTCTTTTTCCGAATTAATCTCAAACTGTTCTTCGAAATAACCATCAAGAAGTCTAATTGTCAGCGCTTCCTGCATTGCTATTTTGGGAAAAGACATTAGAAATGTCTGCTGAAGAGCTTTATGATGCTGCTTTGCCCATTCATTATGCTCTCTGATTACACACACAGTTGAATAAATGCTGTAATCCGAATTCATTATTTCATCCGAAAGTGCTGTCCCGTCGCTGTCCCTAATTACATCAGCACCCCATTTTTCTGCCATTTTAAGCGTAAGCTCTTCAAAGCCCGCTTCTCCAGGTAATGTAAAGCTGCCTTTTTTCATAATGCACCATCGTTTCCTTATTTTTCGTATTCAAGAATCCCTGCAAAAAATGCTAGTGCAAGGCCCTGACCCCATCCCTGGATCCAATCCTTTGAAATATTCCTATATCCATCCCTGTCTTTCATGACAGCAGTTCCTCCGGATACATCAAGAACTCTTCCATCTGGCGAAATATGTTTCTTTATTCCTTCAACCGATTTATTTATATATTTTATATGAAGTGGATTGCCATTTGCCGCCATAGCCGCTGCTATTCCGCATGAGGCAGAAATTTCTTCATATGAATCTTCATCATCAAGGATTGTTCTCCACAATCCATCCTTTGTTTGAACAAGCTTAAGTGCTGAAAGCTGTTCTCCAAGCGAACCTACAACATCCATATACTGTGGATACAGATAAGCCTGTGGAAGAATCCTTCCTACCTGTGACATTGTATATGCTGCCCACGCATTTGCTCTTCCCCAGTAAAATCCGGACATATGATCTTTTGAAATATTATTGTATCCGTGATAAAAAAATCCCGATTCCGGGTCCTGAAGGTATTTGATATGCCAGTAGTACTGATTAAGTGCATCACCTATCATATCCTCGTCGCCAAGCTTTACTCCCACTCTTAAAAGGAAAAAAGCTGCCATAAAGAGTGTGTCTGCCCACGCCTGTTCCGGAAAATCATTATTAACCGACACAGTATGTTGCAAGACATTGTCTCCAAATCTAAGTGCTTTGTTTCTAAGATAATCTGCTTTTTCAAGTGCAATATTCCAGTATTTCTCATCTCCTGTTGCTTCATAAAGTGTAATAAGGCAGTGTCCCATCGCACAGGTATTTACTGTATATGGCGGAAGTCCAAGCTCAATATATTCATCAATTCTTGCCTGCATCAGGTCAAGATAATCCTTATTTCCTGTAACCTCGTATGCCCTGCTGATTCCGTAATATGCAACTCCGCATGGCCACTCCCACGTCATATCCATTTTCATGGTTCTATCTACTATGCGCGTAATAAGTGTATTTACTTCGTCCTTGTCATATATCAGTCCTGCCATTGGTTTGCCTCTTTTATTAAGATTGCCTCCCGCCCTTCGGCGGGAGGCTGTTTTCCTGTTACATAATATTTTTTTGTAAAAAGCTATTACTTTGCAAGCTTTGTTGTTTCTCCGGCTTCATATGCTTCTTTTCTCTCATCAATCAGTTCCTGATATCCTGCATCAAGATACTTCTGAGATAATTCATCATACTTGGCTTCAAACTCATCCTCTGAACACATTGTAAGCTCATCGCGGTACTCTTTGTATAGTTCCTTAAGAGAAGTACTGTAATCTGTCTCTGCATCAAGTGTTACACCAAAGAGGCAGTCTGAGCATGCATATTTATCTGCAAGAGCAACCTTGTCGTTATAGTAATCAATTATATCCTGGGTGAAGTCCTGAGGAAGTCCCTGAGGTGATACTGCAGCAATTGCATCCTCAACTGTTCCTGCATTTCTTGACTCAACAGTTATGCACCAGTAATCCTTACTGTTATTATAGCCCTGTGTATAATCTCCTGAATAATCTCCTACTGATACAGGAAGTCCCGAAGTAGCATCATAGTTAAAGTTCTCGCCTTCAACGCCCCACTGCATTGTGAAGAGGTTATCTTCCTGAGTCATCCATTCCATGTACATCCAGGCAGCCTTAAGTTCATCCTCTGTAGCCTTTGATGAGAATCCGATGATCATTCCAAACGGGTTATCTGCTCTCCATGCAGGAACTGTTCCACCTGCTGTGTCCTCTGTTCCTACAGGTGCAATTGCAAGCTCTGCATCCGGATTATTCTTATAGAAAGATGTAAGCCAGTCCATATCAGCTGAGATATAGTTTGCATATGAGTATGTTGATCCGTTTACGAAGTTTGACTTATTTGTCTCTGCATCTGTGATGTAATATTCAGGATCTGTTATTCCAAGATTGTAATCCTCGTTTGCTCTCTCAAGGAGCTTCTTATTTGGCTCCCAGCCAAGTGAAGGTGTATTTACATCACCATACATAGCCCATTCCTCTTCATCAAGAGGGTATGTTCTATAAGAGTAGTTCTGATCAGCACCTGCATCCGGCACCATTTCTCCTCCGCCCGGATGCTTTGAAAGTCCGGCGTCCATAATCTTTTGCATTGCATCTACATACTCTTCACGAGTTGCAGGAACATGATCATAGCCAACTTCCTTGAGCCAGTCCATACGTACAAATGTCTGGAAAGAATAGCTTGTGTTATAGTATGGTCTTTCTGCAAAGCAGAAGTATGTATCTCCGCCCATCGTTGAATAATCAATCTGTCCAAGATCGCTCATTCTCTGATAATATGTCGGTGCAACAGCTGCAAAATCGCTCATATCAAAGGTTGTAAGATATCCATCATTTGCCCACTGTGAAACCTTTGGATAATCATATTCCATAAGGATTGTTGGAAGTGTATCAGATGCAGCAAGAAGTGAATAATCTGTCATAACATCTGAACGAGTAATCGGAACGTATTCAACCGTAATATTATACTTATCACCAAAGTTTTCCTGAACCCACTTGGTCCAATAGTTATCATCTACTGCAGGAACACCTTCAACGCCTCTGTCATATACAGGGACTCTTAGTGTTACGTTTTCTGCAAAAGCTGTATAGGAATCAACCCCTGCTCCTTCTGCTACAGATGCTGCCTCTGCAGAATCTGTGCTCTGTGCTTCTTCAGAATCTGCTGCCTGTGTATCAGCTGTTTCTGATGCATCAGAACTTCCGCAGCCTGCCAGCATCCCCATTGTCATAGCGCCTGTAAGCGTAATGGCGAGAACTCTTTGAAGTGTTTTCTTCTTCATATACTTCCTCCTTTTAATTGGTGACCGTAACCCTCCGGTCAATTGTTAACTCTTTTTATAGAAACAAGCCTTAAATCTTATCAACCCTTTACTGCGCCTATCATGACGCCCTTAACAAAATACTTCTGAAGAAAAGGATAAATACAGATTATTGGGATTGTAACGAACATGATTGCTGCTGCCTGAAGCACCTCGGGCGTACTTGTTACCGCTGCGGCCTCCGAAAGGCTGGTCGTCTGCGCCTCAGTTGCTGACGCTACCATCTGATAGAGCTTGTATTGAACCATCTTGAGCGAATCAGTGTTGATATAATATTTGTTATCTGCGTATGAATTCCATCTTCCCACTGCATAGAAAAGAGATAATGTCGCAAGTATCGGTTTTGAAAGCGGGAGCACTATTTTCCATAGAATCTGAATATTTGTTGCCCCATCGAGAAATGCTGATTCCTCAAGGCTATCCGGAATATTTGCCTGAAAATATGTCTTCATAATGAGCATGTTATAAGGTGAATATATAAGTGGAAGAACGAGTACCCACATCGTGTCCAAAAGGTGCAAGCTTTTTAACAAAAGATATGATGGAATAAGTCCGGCTCCAAAATACATAGGGAACATTAGTAAAAATGTAAAAAGTGTCCTTCCCTTAAGCCTTTTCTTGGAGAGCGGATATGCCGCGCATATACACACAATCATTCCAAGCAGAGTAAAAATAAGTGTTACAATAACGCTGTAAAACATGGAATATACAAGTGATCCATCTTTAAAAATTGAAGCATATGCATCGAAATTGATTTCTTTTGGCCAGAAATATATTTTCTTGGCTAGGACAAGTGAATTATCTGATATTGACTTAGCTGCCAGATGAAGAAAAGGCAGAATACATGTCAGACATAATGCACTCAAAAAGAGCATCATCAGAACATCGCTTAAGTGAAACTTACTTATTGCTCTGCTGCCATCTGAAACTGATTCGACGTCGCGGTCTTTTTTCTTACTCATGTTTATTCTCCCCTTTCTTTACAGAAGTCCTTCTTCACCAAGAAGTTTTGCTACCTTGTCGGCAATAAGCACAAGTGCAAGTCCCACAACCGACTGGAAAAGTCCAACTGCTGTTGCCTGGCTGAACTGTCCGCCCGCAAGTCCTTTTTCATATATATAAATAGCAAGCTGATACTGAAAATCTTTTACCTGTGTATTTCCAAATACGTCAAGTCTTTCAAAGTTACTTCCCATAACCTTACCAAGATTCATGATAAGAAGTGTAACAACAGTTCCCTTTATTCCAGGAAGTGTAATGCTCTTCATGCGCTGCCATCTGTTTGCTCCATCAATCATTGCTGCTTCGTAGAGTTCTCCACTTATTCCCGTTATTGCTGCGAGATAGATGATGGTTCCCCATCCCATTCCCTGCCAGACACCGATAAGCAGGTATGTTACTGCCCAGTGCCATTTCTCAGTAAGAAACGGTATTCCCTGTGTGATTGCTCCTATATTTGTAAGGAAGTTGTTAACAAGTCCGCTGCTTGGTCTAAACATCGTATAAGCAACGCTTCCTACTATTACCCATGAGAGAAAGTGAGGAAGATAGAGAATCGTCTGTGACACCTTCTTAAATCTTGGGAATCTTATCTCATTAAGCATAAGTGCAAGTATTATCGGCATTGGAAATCCAACCAGCAAATCAAGGAGATTAAATACAATTGAGTTTCTCAGCGATCTATGGAAATCCGCATCCTTGAAAATCTTCCGGAAAATGTCGAGTCCAACCCACTTGCTTCCATCAAATCCTCTGGCAGGTTTGTAATTCATGAACACCATTCGCAGTCCCGGATATGCTGCATAACTAAATAAAATTACCATTGCAAGAGGAAACAAAAGAAGCAGATACAGCTGCCAGTCTCTCTTAAATGCTGACTTCCATGTCTTTTTCACTACTATCTTATTTGCAGTGCCGCCCCCGGCAGCTTTTATCTTGTTCATATGCAGCCTCCCAATTTCCCGATACCAATTCCCAATACTTTGTAACCCATCGTGTCTTTTTCAAAATGCTCTGTACACTTAACCTATGTAACCCATCTCGTCTTTTTCAAAATGCTCTGTGCACTTAACCTATGTAACCCGTCTCGTCTTTTTCAAAATGCTCTGTGCACTTAACCTATGTAACCTATCTCGTCTTTTTCAAAATGCTCTGTGCACTTAACACATGTAACCTATCTCGTCTTTTTCGAAATGCTCTGTGCACTTAACCTATGTAACCTATCTCGTCTTTTTCAAAATGCTCTGTGCATTTAACCTATATTCATCTTAATTTGTACTGTGCAACTTTTCTTGTCATTAAAAAATGAAAACTATGCATTTTCGACCATTTATATTTAGCTAAAGCCAAAGTATTTTATTCTGCAGCGCTTATTTTTCTCGTTTTTTGTGGATTATTGTCCTAAAAGTACAGATGGTGCAATTTTACGTTCATGTTTTTCAATATATTTTGGTTATAAATGCACATTTTTTCTTTAATAGCTCCTTTGGTAAAATAGTACGTGAAAGTATTTTCATTTATTCTCTAAATATACAATTTGACGAAAATGGAAGATGTATGAATTTGAGGATATGTGTTGTGGGAGGTAAATAAATTGCCAAGACAGGCGACTGAAACAGTAGAATATCGTAATTATGAACTTCCGGAGCACTTTCCTGTGCTTCTTCTTTCTGGTGAGAAATGGAGAATATCAGATATACCTTCTGGAGTTCTTCATTTTCACAATTGTATTGAAATTGGTCTATGCGAATCGGACTTTGGAACTATGGAATTCATGGATGAAAAGGTTCCTTTTAAAGCCAAAGATATTACTTTTGTGTCGAATAATATTTCGCATACCACTTACTCCGCTCCCGGAACCGCCAGTAAGTGGACATATATTTTCGTTGATATTATCGAGCTTCTTAGGCCAATGTTTCCTATAAGTCTTCTCGATGAAAGCTCGACGCTTCTTGATCTTGTTCACAATTTCTATGGAGTATTTGACTCAAAGCGCTATCCCGAACTAAATATGCTCATAACAGAAGCAGCTCTCGAGCTTACCAAAAAGGACATTAACTATCAGTTCTCTGTTCGAGGTCTGTTAATGTCCTTTATTATTCGTCTTCAATCAATTTATCTTCACATAAAAGAGAAGAACAATTTTGCTACTACTCTCAGCTCTCACAGTAATGTCCTTGTAATAGCGCCGGTTCTAGACTTTATAAGCACACACTACATGGAAGACTACACTATTGACGACCTTGCAGAGCTTTGCGGACTCAGCACTACGCATTTTCGAAGAGTATTTACTTCAATAATAGGATGTGGTCCTCTCAAATACACCAATAATCTTCGTATTCAAAAGGCTTCGGTGCTTCTTCGCACTACCGAAATGCCTATTCTTGCCATATCAGAAGAGGTTGGTTTTCACTCGCTTTCCAGCTTCAACCGTCATTTCATGGAAGACTACAACGAACCGCCCAAAGAATGGAGACGAAACACACTTGCCTTACTCTCTCCATCAATACGCAAGTTCAGCGGCTGGCTTGTTCCGCCAACCGCTGAAGTAATGAAGTCATTGCAGTAAATAAGGTGGCGCTTAAAGGTGCCGCGTGAATTTTGCTGAGTTAGCTGATTATGCTAGTATTATCGAATCCTATTAGCGGACTTTTCTGATTTCTGGAAATGCCCGCTATGGAATTGGTCTGGATTACTATTGTTTTCGGGGTTTGGTAGTGGACTTTCTAATTTTTAGAAAATACCCGCTACCTCCGCCTAGCTTTTTCGCTTGATTTAGCTTGTATTAGCGACTTCTATTAGCGGACTTTTCTGATTTCTGGAAATGCCCGCTATGGAATTGGTCTGGATTACTATTGTTTTCGGGGTTTGGTAGTGGACTTTCTAATTTTTAGAAAATACCCGCTACCTCCGCCTAGCTTTTTCGCTTGATTTAGCTTGTATTAGCGACTTCTATTGGCGGACTTTTCTGATTTCTGGAATTGTCCGCTATGGAATTGGCCTGGATTAGCTATTGTTTTCGGGATTTGGTAGTGGACTTTCTAATTTTTAGAAAATACCCGCTACCTACGCCTAGCTTTTTTGCTTGATTTAGCTAGGGTTTTCGAATTCTATTAGCGGAATTTTTGATTTTCAGGAATTGTCCGCTACCGAATCAGGCTGGATTAGCTACTTATTTCGGAATTTGGCAGTGGAATTTCCTGTTATTAGGAAAAGTCCACCATCTAATTGATTTTAGAATTGGCAGCCAGCGTCTGCAGCGAGTCATTTACACCATTCATCTTCATATCCCAAAAGGCTTCGTCTTGCTTATGCCTCCAAAAAAAGGAAACAAAACATGCCCGTCTTGCTCTCTCCATCAATACGCAAATTCAGCGGTTGGTTTATTTCGCCAACCGCTGAATTAGTGATATCATTGCAGGTATAATGAGCATTTAAATCTCATCCACAACCTGAAAAATGTAGAATTTGAGGTAATATGAAGCATCATTAGCCCAAAGAATCGGGTGGTCTGCTGCCTGTTGACGGAATTCGACCTGGCGAAGACGTTTATGGGCATCTCTGGCTGCTTCAGCGATTGTCTTGGCAAAGAGTTCCTGGTCCATGAAATGTGAGCAGGAACATGTTGCCAAAAAGCCGCCATTTTCAACAAGCTTCATTCCACGGATATTTATTTCGCGATAGCCTGTTACAGCTTTTTTGATAGAAGCACGAGACTTGGTAAATGCCGGTGGGTCAAGGATTACCACATCAAACTTCTCTCCCTTTGACTCAAGATCTGGGAGAAAATCAAAGATATCAGCGACTTCAAACTTTGCAATATTCTCAAGTCCGTTAAGCTTTGCATTCTCGTTGGCCTGTGCAATTCCAAGGTCAGATGCATCAACTCCAAGAACGCTCTTTGCCCCTGCTGCCGCAGCATTAAGTGCAAATGATCCTGTATGTGTAAAGCAGTCCAGTACTTTCTTTGACTTGCATAGACGGCGTATCGACATACGATTATTCTTTTGATCAAGGAAAAATCCAGTCTTTTGTCCGTTTTCAATGTCTACGTAATATTTGACACCGTTCTCTTCAATCTGAACCTTTGTCTCAAACGGCTCACCAATAAATCCCTTAACGCGCTCAAGTCCTTCATGCTCACGAACCTTGGCATCGCTTCGTTCATAAACGCCTTCGATGGTTATTCCATCCTGCCCAAGCACTTCTTTGCAATCATCAACAATAAGCTGCTTCATCTTGTCTGTTCCAAGTGCAAGTGATTCAACAACAAGATAATCTCCAAATTTATCAATAGTAATTCCCGGCAAAAAATCTGCCTCACCAAAAATCAGTCTGCACGAAGTCGTATCAATTACATTCTTACGATAGTTCCACGCATCCTTAACTCTGGTCATGATCAGCTCTTCATTAACCGGATGCTCTTTGCTTCTTGACATCAGTCTGATTCGAATCGTTGAATTTGTGTTAATAAATCCATAGCCAAGGAAATAATCATCAAAATCGTGAACTTCAATGATATCACCATTTACAAATTCTCCGATTACTTTCTCTATTTCATTGTCATATACCCAAAGGCCTCCAGCCTTGATGGTACGACCTTCCTTCTTCTTAAGTATCGCTTTCGCGTCTGCTATTTTAATGCAAGATATATTATTCAATAATTTTCCCTTTCTGAAGACAGTTGATCTTATTACTGTTCTTTTTTCTCTTTGATTTCTCGATAATCTCGTAAATCCGTTTCCTTGTAAATTCACTCTCTCCCAAAGAATCAATCCATCAGCGCAACAAATCAAAAAAGATAATGCTATTATAACATCAAATGCTATAATGGTTTGTACTATATAGTATACAATAAACGATAATGCGGAGATAATCATGATTCAGGAAATCGAGCCAAAAGTTTTTCATAACGAATACAAGGTACTAAAACCAAAGCACGGAGATATAGTATTTGCCTTCTCGGAGCGAACTGTCCTTTGCCGAATTGATGGCGAAGACGAACTGGAAGGGATAAAGGGCCAGGTGAGCTGCCCTGTTGTATCCGAAAGGATGTCGGGTAAACTCATGTATCTCTTTAGAATCGATGAAAAGAGCTTTTTTCTCTGGACAGGCATTAACAGGCTCGAGCTTCCCGGCTATTCCTATCAAAATGTTACAGTCTTTAGGCGTACTGATCCACAGGATCTGTGCTATGCCGGAATGACCGCTTTCCATCTATACGTTTGGCACAGAGATAATCATTTCTGTGGGAGATGCGGAACCGAAACCGTTCTGTATGATAGAGAAAGAGCTCTTTGCTGTCCAAAATGTGGAAACATTATTTATCCCAAGATCTGCCCTGCAATTATAGTTGGAATTACGAACGGTGATAAAATCATTATAACGAGATATAAAGGGCGCGAATACAAGGGTGTAGCTCTTGTAGCCGGATACTGCGAAATTGGTGAATCCGCCGAAGCGACTGTAAAGCGCGAAGTCATGGAGGAAGTTGGGCTTGAGGCAGAAAATATACACTATTATAAGAGCCAGCCTTGGGGGTTCGATGGCGGGATTCTTCTAGGATTTTTCTGCAGCGTCGTTGGAAATACAACCATAACCCGTGAGGAGGACGAGCTTGCTATCGCAGAATGGGTGAGCCGTAATGAGCTCAATATTCCAGCAGGAAATCTTAGCCTTACTAATAACATGATATGTCTTTTTAAGGACCATCCGGAAACTATTGAGCAGCTATCAAGTGATTAATACGAATGCCACGGAGGCATAAATGAAAAAAATTCTTTTGGTCGAGGATGATCTATCACTAATAAGAGGCCTGTCATATGCGCTTGAGAAACAAGGATATGAAGTCGATGCAGCCAGAACAATAGCCGAAGCTACTCAGTTCTCCTATTGTAACCATAAAGACTCTTACTCTCTTGTTATTTTGGATGTATCCCTTCCCGATGGAACGGGCTTTGACCTATGTAAAAAAATCAGAGAGACTTCGAAAGTTCCTATCATGTTCTTAACAGCTTCAGATGAAGAAACCGACATCACCATGGGTCTTGATATAGGCGGTGATGATTACATTACGAAGCCTTTCAAGCTCGCCGTATTTGTCTCAAGAGTTAATGCTTTGATTCGAAGGGGTTCCATGTTTATCAGCGAAGATGAACCTGATTCAGGAAATACCGGGCTACACTCTGGTGGAATATATCTTAATAAGTTAAGCTGCGAAGTGTCTAAAGAAGGAAAACTAATCGAACTAACCCGTGGCGAATATAAACTACTTCGTATGTTTATGGAAAATCCCGGCAATGTTCTTTCAGCAGAACAATTACTTGGGAATTTATGGGACTGCGACGAAAAATTTATAGATAACAATTCACTCACAGTCTATATCCGAAGGCTCCGCACCAAGATAGAGGACGAGCCAGGAAGTCCCAAACTAATAACAACTATTCGAGGCATGGGATACAAATGGAATAGCAACCAGCCCCAATAACACCATCATAAGGCAAATACAAAAACCTATTCCCAAAAGGGATTCACAGCATGAGGTCAAGTGATATATGAAAATACTTGAAGATAAAAATATCAAAAAGCTTTTTATTCAACTGATAATTTTAACCATGTTTTTTATAGCTATATCCTTTATGCTGATAAAGCTATATCCCCATAATGCAGGAACATACGTTATAGCGGCTGATATTTTCGCTGCTGCTATAACGTTTTTTGTTATATACAGATATTTCAAAAAACAGAATGAAATAATGGAACAGGCTGTTATTCAGCTTAGAGACTTCATGTCAGGAAATCAGGATGCACGAATTGAATGTAACGATGAAGGTGAATTCAACAGATTATTTCACGAAGCAAACTCTCTTGCTACAGTTCTAAAAGCAAAGTACGATAACGAAAGCAAATCAAAGCTTTTTTAAAAGATACAATATCCAACATTTCACATCAGCTAAAGACTCCACTTGCCGCTCTTGGAATCTACAATGGAATAATTCAAGGCGAAACCAATGATTTATCTGAAATAAAGAAATTTGCCGATTTATCTGAAGAGGAACTGGAGCGTATAGATATACTCATCCAGAATCTTCTCTAAATTTCCAAACTTGATGCAGGAACGCTCGTACTGAGTTTCTCTGATGAAAATCTATCTGAGATGATGAAAAGCATCAAAAAGCACTTTATCTTTCGAGTCCAGAATGAAGGTAAAACTTTTGAACTATCTGGTCCGGATGATCTCTCACTCTCTTGTGATAAGGGATGGCTTGAAGAAGCAATCAGTAATCTCGTAAAAAATTCACTTGACCATACTACGGAAGGAAATACAATCCGCCTATCTTGGCATTCATATGCATCCATCATTCAAATAATAGTCGAAGATAATGGATGCGGAATACATCCCGAAGACATGCCTTTTATTTTTCAAAGATTCTATAGGAGCAAATTTCCTGAAGAGACAAGTGGAACCGGACTTGGTCTTCCACTTACAAAGTCCATCGTTGAAGCTCATAGAGGAACAATCGAAGTAAGCAGCATCCCCCAAAATGGGACAAAATTTACAATAAACCTTTTGATTCCAACAAAATTGTAGGAATTAGGTCATCTATGTGTAGGGTAAAAAAGTTATTCTTCCAATTGTAAATTATTAAATCAGCTCAAAGGAGTTTTGATATGGATTTATTGGAAGTACAATCTGTTTCAAAAATATATGGATGCGGCGAAGGGGAGACTAAGGCGCTTTCTGACGTATGTTTTACTGTTCCTAAAGGAGAATTCACTGCTATCATTGGCGAATCTGGTTCCGGAAAAAGCACATTGTTAAATATAATTGGTGGGCTTGACACTCCCACTTGTGGAAAGGTTTTTATTGATGGAAGGGATATTTTTAATATGAAAGAAAAAAATCTCACAGTATTTCGAAGAAGAAATATTGGATTCATCTTTCAGTCATTCAATTTAATCCCTGAGCTCACTGTTGAACAAAACATTATTTTTCCCGTGCTCCTGGACTATCAGAAGCCTGACCATGAATATTTAGAAGAACTATTAAAAATCCTTGGGTTGGATAGCAGAAGAACCCATCTCCCCAGCCAGCTCTCAGGTGGACAACAGCAACGGGTTGCGATTGGGAGAGCTCTTTTTACAAGGCCTTCAATAATTCTTGCTGATGAGCCAACTGGAAATCTTGACTCCCAAAACAGCAGCGAAGTAGTCACCCTTCTTCGTGAAACTTCAAAGAAGTATGCACAGACAATAATTATGATTACGCATAACACGAGCATTGCTCAGACTGCTGACAGAGTACTTCGGGTTTCTGATGGAAAGCTTACAGATTTCGGGAGGCAGCTGTGAAAAACTACCTTGACCTTATTCCGATTTCAGCAAAAGTTCATAAGCGCCAAAGTCTACTGACTCTAATATGTATAAGCGCATCTGTCTTTTTGGTAACAACAATCTTTAGCATGGCAGATATGGGCGTCCGCATAGAAATGTCGAGACTAGGCCAAAAACATGGCTCAGCAGAGCTTGATTCACTTTTGCAAAGCTCCTCATTTCAAACACTATATACTACTGCTGCCATCATTTCGATACTTGTTCTTATTGCGGGCGTTCTTATGATAGCAAGAAGCATCGGAAGTAGTGTTGCAAAACGCACTAATTTTTTTGGAATGATGCGATGCATCGGAATGAGTAAGAAGCAAATCATGCATTATGTCACCCTCGAAGCACTTAACTGGTGCAAAGTAGCAGTGCCAATAGGTTTAATTACTGGAATCCTTTTTACATGGATTTTTTGCGGTGTCCTGCACTTTATTGTCGGCGAAGAGTTCTCAAGCATGCCTCTTTGGGGTGTAAGCCCCATCGGTATTATTTGCGGAATTGTGATGGGAATTTCAACGGTTCTTCTTGCTGCGGTTGCTCCGGCAAAAAGAGCTGCGCGCGTATCTCCTATATCAGCAGTTTCCGGGGGATTTGATTCTCATAAAAATACAGACTCTATACCTCATTGTGGTTCGCTAAAGGTTGAAATAGCACTCGGAATTCACCACGCGTTATCAGAAAAAAAGAATCTTCTTCTGATGACAGGTTCTTTCGCACTTAGTATTATTCTTTTCTTATGTTTAACAGTTATGATTGAGCTTATTAATAATATTATGCCGCAGTCATCTGTCAGAGAAGATATCGTTATCTCAGCTGATGCTTCCTCAGGTTCTTCAAATTTAATTGATTCTGACCTTACTTCGGAAATCAAAACCGTGCCCGGAGTAGACCAGGTTTTTGGAAGAAGAAGCTCTCTGAATGTTCTCGCCAGTGTGAAAGGTCTTGATAAAGATATAGATATTATTTCTTTTGATGATTACGAGCTGATGTGCCTTGGCAAAGATGAGAAGCTTAGATTTGTGAGCAGTTTGGACAAAGTATATGGAGATAGTACATCAGTAATAGCCATATGGGACCATAATAATCCGTTAAAAATAGGCGACGTGATTCAGGTCGGTGGTCAAAAGCTAACCGTTTCCTGTCTGTTAAAAGCAGATCCATTCAGTGGAAATGGTGACCCTGATGGAAAAGTAACAATAATCACATCCGGGGAAACCTTCCTGCGCCTTTTTGGCACTTCAGACTACTCACTTATGCTTGTACAGCTAAAGGAAAACGCACCTACTGAGTGCTTCTCAGATATAAGCAACATAGTCAGTCACAAATATACTGTAACTAACAATCAAAGCATTAAAACCTCGAGTACATATAGGGCATTTGTCCTATTTGCTTATGGATTCTTAATAATAATTGCCCTTGTAACGCTGCTTAATATAATAAACAGTATTTCAATGAGTGCCTTGGCTCGTATGAAGCAATATGGCTCAATGCATGCGATTGGGATGAGTGGTTATCAGATAACAAGAATGATAATGGCAGAAGCCTTAACTTATGCTAATACCGGGTGTATCGCCGGATGCTTCGCAGGGCTTTTGCTTAGCCGCTTTCTATATTGCTTTCTCATAACACGGCACTTTCCAAATAATGTTTGGAGTTTTCCTTATGCATCAATTCTTTTAATCGTACTATTTGTAATGATATCAGTCCTTCTTGCTGTCTATACTTCATCAAAGCAAATAAAGAATACGTCAGTTGTTGATGCGATAAGCGACCTCTGATATCCATATTTGCCAAAAGAGATTTAGATTAATTACACATCAAATAAAATTTTCTGACTGTTGGTATCCACATGCGCTTCTACACCAAATGGAACAATACATCTCGGAAGTGCATGTCCGATACTGATATTACAGACAACAGGAAGAGAAGGATCGCCTATTACCTCTTTAAGAATCTGTCTGTATTCATCATGATATTTTTCATTCATTGGTTTCCCAACCAGTACTCCACTAATTACAGAAAAAATACCTGTTTCCTTCAGTTTGTTCAGTGCTCTTCGATATTTTTCCGGAGGCATTTGCTCCTCACTAGACTCCAATAGCAAAATTTTACCACGCCATTCATCCCTGTCTGGGAACAAGGAATATCTTTTGCAAAGAGAAGGTGAATCCTCATATCGTTCTCCATCGAACAGATCAAAAAGTGTATCTATGCAGCCACCCAATATTTTACCTGAAAACTCCGCTTTTCCTTGCAATAATTCAAATGCATTGTTTGGATGCGATACCATAGGAATTCCAATCTGAGAAACATCAAAGTTTGTCCTATTCTCATACCAAATATCGCTTGGCGTTATTTCATGAATTGTTCCTGTAGTAATCAGTTCTTTAAAATACTTCTCTGTATAAGAAAGCATCTGATTATCAAGCTCACATATATCTGATAGAAATGACTGTCCATAAAATGATTTTAGCCCTACCTTACTCAGCATAAGATGATTCATAGTTGTATCAGAATAGCCCAAAAACACTTTATCTTTTATAGCATCTCTCAGTTCATTATTATTAAAAAGATATGGAAGCAGGCGATATGTATCGTCTCCTCCAATTGCCGAAAGTATCATATCTATTTCCGGATCACAAAACGCCTCCAAGAGATCCTCTGCTCTTTCCTTTGGATGCTTCTTAACATAATCGATGCCTGATAATGCATGGGGCAAAAATTTCACTTTCAGCCCATACTCTTCAAGACGCCTTATACCAATCTCTACCTCGTGTTTTACAAATGATTCTCCAATTGTGCCTGCCGAAAGGCTTACAATTCCAACGCAACTTATCATGCATAAGTCCTCCATGGGATTATTTGTCAAAAATATTTATTCTAGATAATATAGCATTGCAATAAAAAAAGCAAACAAAAAAAGCCCGCAAGTATCGATTTCTCAACACTCTCGAACTTCTATATTCAAAGTCGAAGCGACCCGATTCGAACGGGCGACCTCTGCGTCCCGAACGCAGCGCTCTACCAAACTGAGCCACGCTTCGATATTCAGATTAGGTACAAAAAAAGCGACAGACGGGATTCGAACCCGCGGTCTCCACCTTGGCAAGGTGGCGCTTTACCAACTAAGCTACTATCGCATTTGCTTCCGCGTTTACCGCGACAACAAAGATGATATTACACTAATGGTGTATTTTTGTCAATATTATTTCCAAAAAATATTTGCTTAAATTCTTTGCAGTATATCATGCAGCGTCTTTATCACGAGTTTAAATCATCTTGTTCTCATAATCTTGCAAATCGTGAAAAATATTATCAATAAAAACTGTATTAGAGATAACTCGGTATAACATAAAAAATCTGTGCGATAAAAAATTAGTTCTTCTATATCCCAACTGTTTAAGTTTTGGATTATCACAATATTGCAAGCTTTCTGCTACATTTCTCAGATTATTTGTTGTCTTTTCAAAATCATTAAGTAAATTTTTAGCCGCCTGCTCGCTTTGTTTCACAAAAATAAGATACTTTATGAATTCGTCTAGGTCTGCCTCAGCATTAGATGTAATGACTATTCTATAGTCCATACATGTTCCTCATAGCTGATATCATCTCATCAGCGTCTCTATATTTGCCTTCTGCTGCAGTATTGCGTGATTTTTCCAATTTCGCCAACATTTCCTCTTCCGTCATCGAAGAATATGGATTATGGCTATCCCTTCTCTTTATTTCAAATGGAAAGCCGTCAGAAGCTATCGCCTGGGTCAAAAAAATTCTAATTGCAGTTGTGGTATCTGTTCCTAGATTTTTAAATAGATCATCTGATTTACTTTTAATTTCATCATCTACTCTAACTTGAATTGTACTTGACATAATTTATGCCTCCATATGAATATATATTAATTCGTTTTCATTGCATTTGCAATACATTTGTAATCAAATTAGATTAAACTATAGATATTTATGCTTTGCATCATATCATGCAACATCTTTTTCTTCTTCGCTCTTACTGCCCTCCAGATTTCTTTTGTAAAGATGATCCCTGTAAATAGCGAAATGATGATTGATAACTCCAAGCTCCGATCCAACGAGAATTGCTGCCATTATGGTTCCAATGCCAACCGAACCAAATGAATGAAGTGCTATCAAAGTCCAAATATGCAAGTTATTGAATAAGGTATGGAACTAACTGGTGAAACTCCAAGGTTTGACTTCACCGACATAGCTATTCCAAGAGTCATAATAAAAAGCCCCATCAAATAGCAGGAAAATCTTATTCCAAATTTTTCTTTTTTCATTCTTCAATTCTCTTTCAATAATTCCATTAATACATCTCTGCCTTAAATCCGTCTGTTTCTTTACTTTTATACAACATTTCATCAGCTTTTTTGTATAGCTCTGGACTTATGTCAATACATTGGACACAAAAAGTTGAAATGTTTTATGCAGCATCG
>CAZJWA010000017.1:0-53152 GCA_964549585.1 uncultured Butyrivibrio sp.
TGCACGCTCCACGAGAACATATCTGCTGCGCAGATATGTTTTAGTTCATAGCCTCCATCGCATAGAATCCGAAGATCTCTTGCAAGAGTTGCACTGTCACAGCTTACATATACGATGCGATGAGGCTCCATCTTAAGCATGGTATCAAGACATTTCTCATCACAGCCCTTTCTTGGCGGATCAACAACTATGACATCGGCGCTTATACCATCCTTTTCATATTTTTCAGGAAGAACCTCTTCAGCCTTTCCAACATAGAATTCTGCATTTGCTATTTTGTTAACCGTAGCGTTTTTCTTAGCATCCTCGATAGCCTGAGGGATGATTTCTACTCCGTAAACCTTTCCTGCTGCCTTGGACATAGCAAGTGTGATAGTACCGATTCCGCAGTACAGATCCCATACTGTTTCCTTTCCGGAAAGCTTTGCATAAGTGATTGCTTTATCGTAAAGCTTCTCTGCTTGCACAGGATTAACCTGATAAAATGAAAGTGGTGAGATTTCAAACTTAAGGCCGCAAAGCGTATCTGTAATCGAAGGCTTTCCCCAGATTGTATGAATTTCAGTGCCCATAATTACATTTGTTTTCTCGGTGTTGATACTAACTGATATACTTTTAATATTCTCAGAGCAGTCCTTAACCGCCTCTATAAGCTTCTCCTGTGATGGGAAGAAGTCTCCGCCTCCTCGCTTATTAATTACAAGGCAGACCATTATTTCTCCGCTTTCAAAGCCCTTCCTTATCAGAATATGTCTAATAAGTCCTCGCCCTGATTCCTCATCATAAGCTTTGACACTATTCTTTTCCATATATGACAGTACTGTCATAATTATTTTTTTGTTTTCTTTTGTTCCAATCTGACAATCATCAATTGGAATGATTGTATGAGAATGCCCTGCATAGAATCCGCAGACAGGCTTACCGTTTTTATCAGTTCCTACTGGAAACTGAGCCTTGTTTCTATACCTAAATGGCTCCTCCATCCCCATGATTGGCTCCATAATAGAATCAACCATCTCTCCATCAAATCCGCCAAGTCTTACAATATTATTTCTAACCTTATTGTTCTTATATTCCAGCTGCTTCTCATATGTCATATTTTGAAGCTGGCAGCCACCGCACTGCCTCGAAATGCTGCATGAAGGCTCTCTTCTATATTTTGAAGCCGTAATCACATTATCAAGATGCGCATATGCATAGTTCTTCTTTGCTTTCATTATTGATGCCTGAACTGTATCACCAATTACAGCATCTTTAATAAAGAGGGTATAGCCATCTACCTTACCTATACCCTCTCCTTCATTACCAATATCAGTTATTTGTACTGTAACTGTTTCGCCTTTTTGATATCTTTTGACATTAACAGTTTCTTTACCAGGTTTACTCATATATTCCTCATTTCATACTACAGTTAAGATTGTCCGCATTTATTATCTCTTTTGTCAAAAGAGCTCTAGTTCCACTTAAGTCTGTGGAGCTCTCCAGTTTCCTCAAGCCCCGCAAAATCATTCTGTCTAAGCGCTTCGTACAGAACTATTGCGACAGAATTTGAGAGATTCAGCGATCTGATATCATGTCCCATCGGTATCCTTATACAGTCTTCTTCATTCTCAACAAGAATTTCTTCAGGAATCCCGGCGCTCTCTTTTCCAAACATAATATAGTCATCCGGTCCAAATTTAACATCAGTGTATGAACGTCTTGCCTTAGTAGTCGCCATCCAGATTTTAGCGTCCTTATGGCTCTCCTTAAATTCTTCGAAGTTAGTATATCTGTGCAAATCAAGCTTATCCCAATAGTCCATCCCGGCGCGCTTTACTTGCTTCTCATTAAGTACAAATCCTAGTGGTTCGATAAGACTAAGTGAAGAGCCAGTCGCTACGCAGGTTCTTCCAATATTTCCTGTATTCGCCGGTATCTCCGGCTGATGCAAAATTATGTGCATTTCTAATCTCCAAACTAATAAATTTTAATAACCGCTCTTATGCCTCATCAGAATCCATTGATGCCGCCTTAGGAAGCGAGAAGATAAACTCAGTTCCAACTCCAACAGTACTTACGACATTAATATGCTCTCCATGAGCCTTTATTATCTCTTTTACGATAGAAAGACCAAGTCCCGTGCCCTTCTTGTCCTTGCCTCTTGATAAATCAGACTTATAGAAACGCTCCCAAATCATCTTCTGATCATCATTGGGTATACCTATTCCACTATCCTTTACTGAGACAAAAATCTTATTATGCTTCTCTGTAGTTTCAATTTTAATTACAGAATTATGGTGGCTAAACTTGATAGCGTTGTCTGTCAGATTATAAAGCACCTGCTGAATCTTGGCCATGTCAGCATTTACGAGCATTACATCATCAGTAAGCACAAGCTCGATTCCAATCGTTTTGGCTCTGCATGTTCCTTCAAAAGAAGCCGCTGTATCTCGGATAACCTGATTAAGATCAAAGTCTGTCCTGTCAAGCATCATTCCTTTTGCATTTAGATTGTTTAATGTTAGAAGTCCATTCGTAAGCTTGGTAAGTCTCTGGGTCTCATTTAAAACAATTCTGATATAATGCTCGTGATTATCGGGAGGAATGGTTCCATCAAGCATAGCTTCAAGATATCCCCTTATTGAAGTGAGTGGAGACCTGAAATCATGGGATACATTAGCAATAAACTTCTTCTGATCATCCTCACTTCTTGCTATTTCTCCTGCCATATAGGATAGGGTCGCTGCAAGATATCCCATTTCATCTTCGCTTTCAATAGAAACCTTGTAGTCCATATTTCCGGCTGCGTACTGCTCGGTAGCCTTAGTAATCTTTCGAAGCGGAATATATACAAGCTCTGTAAAAAAAATCAAAATAATGAGGGACAATAGAAAAATCACCACCAGCATCAGATATGAAATATTGATCAGCTCATTCGCTGATTCGGAAACTATGCTCATAGGCGAATGTATTACCACATATGCTCGTACCCGGTAATTTGCCGTAATAGGAGCAAGCACGCTAAGCTGATCTTCGTCAAAAGAGCCGAAGAAATCACCCACTGTATAATAAGAGCTGCCGGTTATCGTAGAATCAAATCCCTTTACCACAATTTCTTTATCTGCATCTAACTGCTTACTTGAATCAACAACCATTCTTCCCGAAGGATTGATTATCCATATTGTTGAATCAAGGTATTCTGATAGAGCCGAAAGCTGTTCCTGTACAGTTTCGATTGATGTTTCACTGTTATACAAATCGCTTGCATAGGTATCTGCTATCTGAATTGCTTCTGAGTATAGATTGTTAGCTCTTTCTCTTTTACAGTGCTCAAGAGTAAGTGAATACACAAAGGTTCCTACAACAATAAAACCAAAAAATGCAAACAGTACGTATGCCAATATGAACTTAAGATAAAGTGTTCGCTTCACGTGTTTGCCTCCGGTGGTATGTCACTGCCTAAACCTGTGCTTCAAATTTATAACCAATTCCCCAAATTGTTGCTATGCGCCATTTATCGTGATCCTTAATCTTTTCACGAAGTCTTTTGATATGAACATCTACGGTTCTGGTGTCGCCCATATATTCATAACCCCAGATTTGATCAAGAAGCTGTTCTCTCTTAAATACATGATTTGGAGATGACGCAAGGAAATACAACAATTCGAGCTCTTTTGGCGGCATTTCGACTCTTTCACCATAATAAGTAACTGAATAATTAGTCATGTTAATTTCAAGATCCGGATATTTAACGATCTTGTCATCGCTCTCATTCTGCGAAGGTGCAGCTGCCACAGGCTTAAAGCGTCTAAGTACGGCCTTTACCCTTGCTACTAGCTCTTTTGAATCGAAAGGCTTTTCCATATAATCATCAGCGCCCATCTCAAGTCCTAATACCTTATCGAATACCTCGCCCTTTGCCGAAAGCATGATAATCGGTGTTTGAAGCTTTGCTCTTACCTCTCTACACACCTGATATCCGTCGATACCAGGAAGCATCAAATCAAGGAGAATCAAATTAGGTTCGTAAGTTTCAACTTCCTCAAGAGCTGCTTCTCCATCATTAACAATTTTGGTATCAAAGCATTCCTTCACAAGATAAAGAGAAATCAGCTCTGCTATGTTGTTATCATCATCAACTATCAGGATTTTCTGTTTGTTAACCACTTTATTTCCCCTTTCTTATTTCATAAATGACACTACTGTCACTCCTGAGTCTCCCTCACCATACTCTCCATTTTTGTATCCTTTTACATATGGCACTGTCTTAAGGAAATTCTGAACAGCCTTCCTAAGTGTTCCTGAGCCTTTACCATGAACAACTCTGACACTTGATAAATGGCTCATATATGCATCATCAAGATACTTGTCGAGTTCAGAAATCGCATCATCTGAGTTCTTTCCTATAAGATTGATTTCCGTCTTCATTCTCACAGATCTTGATAAATCCATCTTGTAGTCACCGGAGCTGCTAGAACTCTGTGAACTGTAATACTTTCTTACCGGGTCCTTTGAATCGTCATCCTTTAGAAGCACCAAATCTCTGATATTCGTCTTCGTCCTGATAATTCCGCATTGAACAAACATATTTCCATTATTGTCAGGCTTTGTACTCACCGTGCCTTTTAGCCCCATCGATACTATCTTTACCGAGTCTCCAAGTCTAAGCTGCGACGCTTTAAGAACAGGATGTGTCGGCTTATCATCATTTTTATTTTTGGAAGAAAGCTTTTCATTTCTTTCGGAAATCTTCTGATTTACCTTAGTTCTTGCTCTCTCAAGATCCTGCATTGATGCATTTGGTCCTGCCTTGTGGAAGGTTCTTATCGTATCATCTGCAACACTCTTTGCTTCCTGCAGTATCTCTCTTGCTTTTTCATTAGCCTCCTGAAGTATCTTTTCCTTTGAGCTGTCCAGTTTCTCCTGCTTTGTAAGGAGCTCTTTTTTCAGATCATCAGCAGCTCTCTTATACTCCTCAATCTCTAACCGTTCCTTCTCAATGGTCACACGGCTTTTTTCCAGATCAGTCAAAAGATCTTCAAATTTCTTGTTATCCTGACTAATCTGACTTTTTGCTTCATCTATTATATCGTTTGAAAGACCAAGCTTTGAAGATATTGCAAAAGCATTACTCTTTCCGGGAATTCCGATAAGTAGTCTGTATGTTGGCTGGAGCGACTCGATATCAAACTCGCAGCTTGCATTTTGTACTCCATTAGTAGTAAGTGCGTAAACCTTCAATTCACTATAATGCGTCGTAGCAAGGGTTCTGGCTCCTCTTGCGTGAAGATTGTTAAGTATTGCTATCGCAAGAGCTGCTCCTTCTGTTGGATCTGTACCTGCCCCAAGCTCATCAAAAAGGCACAGCGAATTCTCGTCTGCCTCTTTAAGAATCGACACAGTATTAGTCATGTGGGACGAAAATGTTGAAAGATTCTGTTCGATGCTCTGCTCATCACCTATATCTGCAAATACTTCATTAAATACTGAAAGCTCTGATCTATCTCCGGCTGGTATCGCAAGACCTGCCTGTCCCATTAATGTCAAAAGACCTACAGTCTTAAGCGTTACGGTCTTACCACCGGTATTTGGTCCTGTTATGATCAGCATATCAAAATCTTCGCCCGCATATACATCGATTGGAACAACTCTTTTCTTATCAATAAGGGGGTGTCTTCCCTTTCTGATATTGAATCTGTGCTCTTCATTAAAAATCGGTGTTGTTGCATTCTCATCAAGTGCAAGTCCGGCCTTTGCAAAAATAAAATCAAGCGTTGTCATGAGCTTTAAATTCTCATCAATAGCTGCAATATGTTCAGATGCCTGTCCGCTTAAGCTTGCAAGAATAGCCTCGATTTCAGCCTTCTCCTGAAGCCTTAACTCCCTAAGCTTATTATTCATTTCAACAACTGCTGCCGGCTCAATAAAGAGAGTTGACCCAGTAGATGACTGATCGTGAACAATTCCACTAACCTGTCCTTTATACTCTGCTTTAACAGGGATGCAATATCTGTCATCACGCATTGTTATAAGTGAATCCTGTAAATATGAATTCATAGAACCATTAACCATCTTGCCAAGCTGTTCATGAATTCGGTCATTTGTAAGCAGAATTCCGCGCCTTATATGACGTAGTTCCGGGCTCGCATCATCACTGATTTCATCCTCTGAAACGATACAGCGCCTTATCTCGCTTGTCAGTGGTGATAAAGGTTCAAGCGTATCAAAATACTCTGACAAAGTATCCTGTGAATCCTCTTGCTTTTCGAATCTTCCATAGTTCTTTACTCTTCCAACATTATCAAGAAGATTTGCAATTTTAAGAAGCTCTGCTGCGTCAAGGCTTCCGCCAATCTTAAGTGCACTAAGCTGCGAGCTCATATCACAGTTACTTCCAAAAGAGGTTGAACCTTTCCTGAAAATCCTTGCAATCGCGTCCGCTGTCTGCTGCTGTCCCTGTCTTATTACCTCAATATCCGTTCCCGGAATAAGTTTTTTGCATAGCTCTTTTCCTGGCATGGAATTTGCAAAAGAAGTGAGTCGTTCAATTATTTTATCATATTCAAGAATATGTAATGCCCTGGTATTCATAATAAAAATTCCTGTTTCCTTCTGTTTACTAATTATCGCAAAGAAGTATATGTTCCTTTTGCTGTGACAAATCAGTTACTCGTATAGCCCTCTCATCATTATATACCACATATTACCATTTTGGGCATATTGTTACCAGTAGTGGGCTTTCATGGTATACTTATTTCCATAGATTACAATTATTATCTGAAAGGCATGGTGCATATGTCAGATTCAAAGAAAATCGATGAAAATCAAAATGAAGTTATAGATGAAGAAAATGGACAAAAGCTTGCAAACACGGATTTCATGCGTGAGAAGATAAAAGAGCGTCCTATAAATCGCAAAAAGCTTCTTAGAAGAACAATAATTACGGTAACACTTGCAGTTATTTTTGGACTTGTAGCCTGCTGCACATTCTTTTTCCTTGAGCCATTTATTAGTAATCATTTCTTCACAGATAATAGTACCGAGTCTGTTTCATATCCGGAAGAAGTTACTGGGGAAGAAATGCAGCCCGAGGATATGTATGCAAATGAAGCTGCTATTGCTGCAAATGAAGAGGAAGATGTTCAGGAAGCAACACAGAACGAGATGCAGAAAGCTCTTAGCTCCTATTCCTTCGATTCAACCAACTATCAGCAAATGATTGCCTCTATGAAAAAAACTGCAACAAATGCCGAAAAATACGTCGTTACGGTAACCGGTGTATCGTCCGATACTGATTGGATAAACGAAGCTTTTGAAAGAACCGGCAGTGTTTCAGGAATCATAGTCGCAAAAGGCAGAAATAACGTTCTCATTCTAGTAGATCATTCCACCTTGTCATCAGCCGAATCGATTGAGGTAACCTTTAACGATGGGAAAACTTATTCTGACGCAGAGGTTAAAGCCTTTGATCCTACAACAGATTTGTGTATAGTCGCTGTTCCAAATGACTCCATTGATGCGTCAACTCTAGACAGTATTACTATTTGTACACTTGGAAGTTCCTCTTCTTCCACACTTTCAGGAACTCCGATTATCGCAATAGGAAGTCCTACCGGAACTTCAGATTCAATTTGCTACGGTGCGATTACTTCCGGAAGCAGAACATTGGATCTTGCCGATTCAGCTTATAAACTCATTTCTACAGATATCTATACGAGCACTTCAGGAAGCGGAGTTATTCTCGATCTATCCGGAAATGTGACCGGAATTATTACAATGGCCTACAATAACTCTGATGGTGCGAATCAGCTCTCTGCTTATGGTATTACAGAAATCAAACCTCTTATTGAAAAGCTTTCAGCAGGAGAGACCTGCGCCTACCTTGGTGTTCACGGTACACTCGTTCCTGATTATATAAGTAAAAAGAACTCCATACCTGAGGGAGCATATGTTTCGCAGATAGATATGCAGTCTCCCGCAATGGATGCCGGAATTCAAAGCGGTGATGTAATAACTTCATTTGATAATACTGACATTTTGGATTATGATGATTTGGTTGATGCCATAAGCTCACATTCATCCGGTGATGAAGTAAAGCTTACAATTATGCGTCAGGGCGCAAGTGAGTATTCAGAGATGTCATTGACTGTCACTCTTAAATCTACATCAAGCATTAAGACTGACAGTACCAAGTGATATTAATCGGGCCGATTGATTAAGCATTTTGAATTATTTTCAGAAAGGATTTTTATGAAATTTATCGCAGATTTACAGCAGGGAGACAGAGTTTCTGATATCTACCTTTGCAAGTACAAACACTCAGCTACAACCAAGAATGGCAAGAACTATGACAACGTTATTCTTCAGGACAAGACTGGAACTATTGATGCCAAGGTTTGGGAGCCAAACAGTGAAGGCATTTCAGAATTTGATACTCTTGACTATATTGACGTTGTCGGAGATGTCGCAGTATTTAACGGTGCGCTTCAGCTTAATATCAAACGCGCAAGGGTTTGCCGTGAAGGAGAATATAATCCATCAGATTTTCTTCCAGTTTCATCAAGAAACATCGATGACATGTATAAAGAACTTCTTGGAATAATTGGCAGCATACAGAACAGTCACCTAAAAGCTCTTCTTGAGGAACTTTTTGTTCAGGATGAAGATTTCATTAAGGCTTTTCGTAACTCATCTGCTGCAAAATCAATTCACCACGGCTTTATCGGAGGACTCCTTGAACATACTCTTGGCGTAACAAATCTTTGTAATTATTATGCAAACGCATATCCAATAATAAACAGAGACCTTCTTCTTACTGCTGCAATCTGTCACGATATAGGTAAAACCAAAGAACTGTCTTCTTTCCCTGAGAACGACTACACAGATGATGGCCAGTTTCTTGGTCACATAGTAATCGGCTCAATGATGCTCGAGGAAAAGATAAAGTCTCTTCCTGATTTTCCTAAGCTACTTAGGCAGGAGCTTCTCCACTGTATTCTTGCTCACCATGGAGAACTCGAATATGGTTCTCCTAAAAAGCCTGCACTGATTGAAGCTGAGGCTCTTTATCTTGCAGACAACACTGATTCCAAAATCGAAATTTTGGCAGAGTTTATTGGAAAGACAAACGATCCGGGATGGCAGGGCTATAACAGAATGTTTGAGTCAAATTTCTTTGATACAAGAGTAGAAGACTAATTATAAATCTGCGCCGTAAGGCGTTACATTCAAAAGCCAGTGAAAAAGATTTTTCTTTTCCACTGGCTTTTACTTTGTTCTTTATTTGATTAAATTCCTTTAATCCGCCGGATTATTTCCTGATTCTGTCAAAGAGGTAATACCAGCAATGAATCTCTTCAGTCTTTCAACAGCTTTTTTGAGATCATCGAGCGAGTATGCATATGAAATACGTATAAAGCCTTCCCCGCAGTCTCCGAATGCTGTTCCCGGTACTACTGCAAGCTTTTCCTGTTCAAGAAGCTTTATAGCAAACTCATCACTCGTCATTCCAAAACGCTTGATTGAAGGAAATACATAAAATGCTCCAAATGGCTCAAAGCACTGCATTCCCATATCTCGAAGTTCTTTAAGAATATATCTTCTTCTCCTGTTATACTCTTCCCTCATCATAGCAATATCATCATCGCCATTTTTGATAGCTTCAATTCCGGCATACTGTGAAGTCGTAGGAGCACACATAATTGCAAACTGATGAATTTTAATCATCTGTTTCATGATAACGTTTGGTCCGCAGGCATACCCAAGTCTCCATCCGGTCATAGCATATGCCTTAGAGAATCCGTTAATTAAAATCGATCTTTCCTGCATTCCCGGGATAGCACAAATCGAAATATGCTTCTCCTTATAGGTCAGCTCCGAATAAATTTCATCAGAAATAACGAATAAATCATGCTTAATTACAACCTTTGCAATTTCTTCAAGGTCTTCCTTCTCCATGATTGCACCGGTTGGATTATTAGGAAATGGGAAGATCACTACCTTTGTTTTATCAGTAATGTGTTCTTCAAGTTCCTTGGCAGTTAGTCTAAATTCATTTTCTTCCTTTAGATTGATTACTACGGGAACTGCGTCAGCAAGAACAGCACATGGTTCATATGAAACATAGCTGGGCTGAGGAATTATTACTTCATCACCCGGATTAATCATTGCCCGAAGAGCCAGATCGATAGCTTCAGATCCGCCCACCGTTATCAGAACTTCTTTATCAGGATCATATGAAATGCCCTGTTTTCTCATTAAATAATTACATATTTCCTGTCTTAATTCCTTAAGTCCCGAATTCGATGTATAAAAGGTTTTGCCCTTTTCAAGAGAATATATTCCCTCATCTCTGATGTGCCAGGGTGTGTCAAAATCAGGCTCACCAACACCAAGAGAAATAGCTCCCTCAGTTTCATGAACAACATCAAAAAACTTTCGAATTCCGGATGGCTTAATATCAACTACTTTATCAGCAAGCGGATTTCTCATGGCGTTACTATCTCCCTCTGGTCTTCATATTTTTTGGCAAGAATCGTTCCGTGATCCTTGTATTTCTTCAGAATAAAATGTGTGGCTGTACTAAGCACCGTATCAAGTGTTGAAAGCTTGTTGGTTACAAAGCCTGCTACCTCCTGAAGAGATTTTCCCTCAAGAATGACCATAAGATCGAAACCACCTGACATAAGATACACACTCGTTACCTCAGGATATTTGTATATTCTCTCTGCAATTGAATCAAAACCAAGTCCTCTTTGCGGCGTAACTCTAACTTCAATAAGTGCCATTACTTTGTCAATTGATGTCTTTGACCAATCGATCATAGTATGGTAACCACAAATTATTCCCTCATCTTCTAGTGCTTTAAGTTCATTGGCAACATCTATTTCTTCAGCGCCAAGAAGTACTGCAAGCTCCTTTATATCAATTCGGCTGTTCTTCTCTATTATCGTAAGTATCTGATCTCTAATTGCCATAACTTCCTCCAAATTTTCTTTTCCTGGTAGTCCTTTAAGTATTACAAACCTTCTGTCAAAAGAGCTGATATCATTCCAACATCCTTAGCAAAAAATCTTATGTATTTCGTCCGCTGCAGGCATATCAAGATATCTAGTCTCGTCCTCATTTATTATTATTCTATCATTCCCACTAGATAACTGCCCTATAATGGTTGCCTCTATTCCTGCCTGTAAAAGCTGCTGACATAAGTTTTCTCCATCTGGCGTTGCAACAAGAAGTGCTCCCGTTGACAGGCTCTGATATGGATTTATTCCAAATAGGTCTGTAATCTCCACAGTTTCCTGTTTTATTGGTATTTTCTTTAGATCAACCCTAAGTCCGGTTCCGGCATGCTCTGCCATCTCCCATAGTGCAGCAAATATTCCGCCTGATGAAAGATCATGCATTGCAGTGGCTCCGGACTTAGCGGCGACTGCTGCCTCAGAGGCTATCGATAACATCTCTCCTCTTCCAAGGCCTGCTGCCGCGGCCGCCATATGTGCCGGATATCTTGCGGTGATTTCTTCTTCCTTCATCATAGCAAGAATCACAGCTGTTTCAAATGCTACTGACTTTGTAACTATGAGAGAATCGCCTGCTTTCGCTTTTCCCTGAAGAAACAATCTATTAGAGCAATCTCTCCCTATAGCTGTAACCGTAATAACCGGCTTTACTACAGAGCTTGAAACCTCTGTATGTCCGCCGCCAATATATGTGCCAAAGGTGCTACTCATATTGGTAGCATCTTCAATTATCTCTTTTAGTTTAGATTCCTCTGCATCTTCCGGAAGAAGCACGCTAAGCTCAAGCATATCTACTCTTCCTCCGCTGCACAAAAGATTGTTGCATGCTCCTGCGACCGCTATTCCTGCTGCATTTTTTACGTCCATCGATATAGATGAATTAGCAGCAAGAAGGCATATCTGCTCATCCATATCCAAAGTACTTGTCTGCAAAGAGGAATTACAATTGCAAAAAGCGCAGTCTGTCCCTACAGCTGCGCTTTTTGTAAAACCTTCGATGGTTTTTCCCTGTTTAGTTATCTGTTTTAAAACTGAACGCTTTAATACGTTCTCGGTAACTTTTCCGGTTCTCATATAATGCCTCATTGCATTCAACCACGTATTATCAAAAGAAATTTATAAAAATGTTATCACTGCGCCGGCGTGGCATCTGCTCCCGCCGCTGCGGCTGCTGCGGCTGCTGCCGCCTCATCTGAATCAGCCACTACCGCTGCATTTGGATCTGTAGCACTAGCTGCTGCACCTGCGTCTGTAGATATTCCTGCTGCGGCTGCAACAGAACTTGCATCTGTAGGTCCTCCTGCTGCAATCTGTGCCTGAAGTGCTGCTACGATTGACTTTACAGTATTTAAATCAGCAGTTGCAATAGCTACATCTATCTGTGCCATTACATTTGCATCAGCTCCACTGGTTCCTACTGATATTGTTCTTGGAACCATCTGGTATGTGCTTGAATTTACAACTTCTTCGCTTTCTTCTACTCCATTTACTGTAACTTTTTTGACAAGCTGAGCTTTTATTCCCTGATGAGCTGCTTGAACATGGATGTAACCTACGGCCTGCGTTGCATCCTTAACAAAGCTGTCGCCTTCAGGATTAGTTGTCTCAAGAGTTTCACTCTCATATGATACCTTACGATTTGAATCTCTCGTCTCTACTCCATATATAGTAAACGTTATATGCTTATTACTTGTATATCCTTCTATATATATAGGATAATCTGTACTATTTACAAATTTGAAGTTCTTTCCGCCATTTTCTGCAATAGCTGCATCTGCGGAAGGATCAACATAACTAATTATCATCGAATGGTTATGGCGCTCTGTTACTTCAAGCTCTGCAAGAAGAACTGCATTATATAATGTCGTAGAAACCTGGCAAATTCCGCCACCAAAGCTCTCGACTACTGTTCCCTGAAGATAGGAGCCAGCCAGATAATAGCCATTTTCTTCAGTAAATGGAGTAATGTTATCAAGGACGGAATATTCTTCACCTGGATAGATGGTCTTGCCGCTTGCAAGCTTACAACCATTCTCTATGTTTGAGCACCTTGATGAACCTGATGTTGTATAGCTGGTAGTAAATGTTCCAAGAACGTCCTTTACTTTTGCAAGATCATCTTTATTTCCTTCGGGCTCATCCTCAGTCATCACAAGATCAATCGTTGCATCTGATTTATTCCACGTATTCTTAATATAATCTTCTATAGCAGTAACTGATGCATCTTCATCAATGATGTAACCGGTAGTTCCACCAATAACTGAAAAAGATCCGTTTTCATGGCTAAGCTGGTAATTAACCGCCTCCTGATTAAAAGAAGCGCAATTATTTTCAAGAACAGTTTTTAATGTTTCTTCATTAACTGTATAGCCTAAATCCAAAACTTTTCCGACATTAGCTGCATCCTTAAGGTCTTTATATCGCTGAACAACATTACCCTTTTGCCCAAGATTAACGGCATCGTCGATTACTTCATCATTATCCCAGCTTATTCCAAGTTCTGCTGCACTAAGTGTCAAAGTCTGCGTATCGTCTTTTCCCTTTAGTGTTATCTGAGCATTAAGTAAACTATTTACGTAGCTTTCTACTGCTGACGTAGCTTCTTCTTTAGTCATTCCAGATACATCTACATTTCCGATAGAAACGCCATCCGGAATAGTCTTTCCTGTCGCTGCCTTTGCCGTCTGCGTCTTTGCAAAAATAAATAGCAAAGCACAAGCCAAAAAGGTACCGACGCATAACAATGATTTTTTCATAATAAACCCCAATTTCGGAGCAGACGGGGTAAAGTTTTGCGCTCCGATACAAAACTGCTCATTACATTTGAAATGTGATATTATAGAAACAACTCTAATACAGTAGGTATCACCATTGCAGCGACAAGTACCACAACCAGAATTGCTGATATGATTTGCTTTCTCTTTGTACTTTTTCTGTAATGCATAAATTTCTCCAATTTTTGTATAAAAAAAAGTTAGATTTCCACGTCTGTTTCGAAAGGATATTATAGATGAAATTTCCGCTGCTTGCAACAGTAATAGTCTTTGTTATTTGGTTAAATTATGAGATTTTCAAACGAAATAACAAAGCTCAGAGACTTGATAAAGATTTTTGGGAAAAGGAATCACGCTCCAATGGTGTCAGAAAAAAGAGCCTTGAATCCCTTTCATACATCCATATACCACTTGAAGCTCTTCCTATGGACGTTCTTACAAATAACCCTGAAGTAAGTGCCTGTTTGTCCACGATTAGCCATCTTTCTAATGAAAAGATTGTTAATCTGACAGGAATTACCAATACTGATTTAAAGCTTGAATATGGAACAGCTAACATAACTGCTCTGTCTGATTTCGACCAGAATTATACCGTTCTTGTAACCACCCTTCAGAAATGGGGAAAAGAGCTCTATGATAATTCTCAATTTACACAAGCCGCCTGCGTGCTGGAGTTCGCAGTATCAACAAGAACCGATATCATGGATTCCTATAGACTTCTGTGTGATATGTATAAGACAAAGCTTCACTTAAATATTACAGAAACAAAAGAAAAGCTTGATCAGCTTCTTCCAATTGCACTTTCACTTAATTCTCTTAGTAAAGAAAGTATCCTAAGCATGATAAACACAGAAAGAGAAAGTCTTTCTGTTTAAGCTTTCTCAACATAGGAAGGGCAAATATCCTTTAGGAAACACTCTTGGCATTTCGGAGTTGGCGCCTTACAGATTGTTCTTCCTAAATATATAATTTGAATATTGTACCTTATCCAGTTTTCCCTTGGCAGTATTTTCATCAAATCCTGTTCAACCTTTACCGGATCATCTGAGTCAGTAAATCCAAGCTTTTTAGATATTCTCTTTACGTGCGTATCTACTACAATACTTGGAATTTCATAAATATTTCCCCGAATAACATTTGCAGTCTTTCTTCCAACTCCCGGAAGCTTTACCAGTTCATCAATATCACTTGGAACTTCACTTCCATAGTTGTTTTCAAGCATTCTTGAGCAGGCAATTATATTTTTTGCTTTATTCTTATAAAACCCAGTCGTATAAATCTCTTTTTCTATATCCTTTTGATTTGCGCACGCAAATGCATGTATATCCGGATATTTCTCAAAGAGTCCTGGCGTAACCTGATTGACTCTTGCATCAGTACACTGAGCACTGAGAATTGTAGCAATAAGTAGCTCGAATGCATTCTCATGAGAGAGATAACATCTCATTTCAGCTCCATACTCAGCGTCAAGACGTCTACATACCTCATCTACACGGTTCATCACATTTTTCGTTTTTCTGACCATATGCTTTTTCTTTCCACCATGGCTGGTAGTTCAACTTACGATAAAAATTTCATAGCTAATAATATAAGAGAGAAACGCACGTTGTTATGCGCTTCTCTCTTATATTACAATGAACCTATAAATCTTTCAAAGGCTCTTTGGCCCTCGCTATTTCTTTTATATACTCCTGCGTCCTCAAGAACAAGTTTAAAGACCTTTCCGATTTCTGCATGAAGAATATCATCTATGTTATCAGCCGTTACCGTATAGTTTTGAATAAATCCATTTGTCCACTCTGCATGCTTAGCTATTTCAGGATCCGCAGCTATATCTTTCCCAGACAAAATTGCCTCTTTAAGAAGTGCCATTTCATTCTTAAGTCTGGCAGGAAGAACAGCAAGACCCATTACCTCGATAAGCCCGATGTTTTCCTTCTTGATATGATGTAGCTCTGCATGCGGATGGAACACTCCAAGCGGATGCTCCTTAGTCGTGATATTGTTTCGAAGGACAAGATCAAGCTCATAATTACCAGCACGCTTTCTGGCAATCGGCGTAATCGTATTGTGCGGCGTCCCATCAGTCTGAGCATAAATAAATGCTTCTTCATCAGTATAGGCGCGCCATGCATTTAAAATATTATCAGCAAGCGCGATTATTCTGTCTGTATCAGTACCGGATAATCTGATAACCGACATAGGCCACTTAGCAATACCGCAGCTTACATCATCAAATCCTTTTACTATAAAATTCTTTTCTACCTCAGCTTTAGCCATCGGGAATTCATAATGTCCTCCCTGAAAATGATCATGGCTTAAAATTGATCCTCCAACTATTGGCAGATCAGCATTTGAACCAACAAAATAATGAGGAAACTGCTTTACAAAATCAAAGAGTTTACAGAACGTATTATGCTCGATTTTCATCGGAATATGCTTTGAATTAAACACTATGCAGTGTTCATTGTAATAAACATATGGTGAATACTGAAAGCCCCATTTTGAATCCTGTATCGTAACTGGAATCACTCTGTGATTCTCTCTTGCCGGATGATCAACTCTCCCTGCATAGCCTTCATTTTCTATGCAAAGCTGGCACTTAGGATAGCTGTGTGAAGCAGTCTTTCCAGCTGCAGCAATTGCCTTGGGATCCTTCTCTGGTTTCGAAAGATTGATTGTAATATCCAAATCTCCATACTCTGTAGGAGTCTTCCATTTCAGATCCTTTGAAATACGATATCTTCTGATATAATCCGTATTTCTGGCAAAATCATAATAGAATTCAGTCGCTTTTTCAGGGCTGTCCTTATAAAGCTTATTGAATTTTCTGATTACTTCTCCTGGTCTTGGAGTCAGTACTCCCATGACAGCAGTATCAAAAAGGTCTCTATACACTACGCTGTTATTTTCAATTAGGTTATTATCAACAGCGTAATCATCAATTATCTCAAGAATATTCTCGAGATAATTCCCTGATTCTAATTCCTTATCAGAAATATTCTTCGCTTCATTTATGACATCGGTGTCACTTCCGTCATACTCGCTTATTTGAAGCTCTTTGATAATAGAGTTTACAGAATAAATAATATCTTCATCTTCTATAAGCCGTGTCTTAAGTGCATAAGCTGCAAGACATGTAACAGCATTTTGAATATCAGACATAAATAGCTCCATTTCTAAATCAGTGATTCAAACTCAAATCATTCTACTAAAGATTTATTAAAGAATTGATGGTCCATCACCAATCTCAACTGTATAAAAGGTGCATTCATATCCAATCTTTGCAAGATAGCTCTCACCAACTAGTTTCTTGAATGTATCTATTGCTTCATCCTTTACGATTGAAACTGTACATCCTCCAAATCCTCCGCCGGTCATTCTTGATCCAATCACACCCGGGATCTTCCATGCTTCCTCTGCAAGAGTATCAAGTTCTACTCCGGTTACGTCATAATCATCGCGAAGAGAAACATGAGATTCATTCATAAGCTCTCCAAAGCGATCAATATTTCCATCCTTAAGAGCTGCAACTGCTTCGATTGTGCGCTGATTCTCATAAACTGCGTGCTTTGCCTTAAGTCTTCTATCATCATCCTTAATCAAATCTTTGTTAGCTTCGAACTCATCAATTGAAAGGTCTCCAAGGCCATTAATATCAAGCTTTGTCTTTAGTTCTTCAAGTGCTTTCTCACAACTGCTTCTTCTTGCATTATATTGAGAATCTGTAAGCTTATGCTTCTTATTAGTATTTGCTATTACTATCTTGGCTCCTGCAAGCTTTATTGGCGCATATTCAAGTGACAAATCTGATGTATCAAGGAAGATCGCATTATCTTTTTTGCCCATGGCAGAAGCAAACTGATCCATGATTCCGCAGTTCATTCCATTATAATTATTCTCGGAATACTGTCCTATCTGTGCTAGCTCTATATTAGTTACATCAAATCCGTATTGATCTCTTATTGCAAAACCCGTAAGAACTTCAAGTGATGCCGAAGAAGAAAGTCCTGAACCATTTGGGATATTTCCATAAATAACCATGTCAAATCCCTTATCGAGCTTCATTCCTCTCTTTTCAAAAGCCCAAATAACTCCCTTAGGATAATTTGTCCATCCGGCCTCATCACATGGTTTCAAATCTGAAAGTGAAGATTCTATTATATTAATTCCGCTAAAATTCATCGAGTAAAAGCGAAGCTTATCATCATCTCTTTTATGAAAAGCCGCATAGGTACCAATTGTAAGAGCACATGGGAAAACATGTCCACCATTATAGTCTGTATGTTCACCGATAAGATTGACTCTTCCGGGTGCAAAATAGCACTTCACATCTTCCTGTTTGCCAAATGTCTTCTCGAATCCCACTAATACCTGATTTTTCATTTCCATATCAGCCATATGTTAACCACACCTTTCATATAAGCCTGCATCGATTTTTACACAGGCACTTCGCTTGTTTTTGATAATTCAATCATACTACATCTAAAAAGAATTGTTCTATATTTCTTTGTTGGAATTACCTGTCAAAATGTTAAGTGAAGGCGACCGCCTTTTTTGTACAATAAAAGGGCTATGGAATTTTTTCCACAACCCTTTTGCTCTAAATAAATATTTTTATTAAATTAAGTTATGCTTTAGCTGCCTGGAGAAGCTTACCCTTTAACTGATTCTCTATATCAGCAAGCTCTGCCTCTGCCTGGTGACGCTTCTCCTTGCCATCCTTTTGAATTGTAAGAACTTCATCGAGAGTAGAAATGAGCGTTTCATTAGTATGCTTAAGCGTTTCAATATCAACAATTCCACGTTCTGATTCTTTTGCACTTGCAACCGTTGCCGTTTTAAGAGCATCAGCGTTTTTACGAAGAAGTGAATTAGTCATGTCATTTACTTCTCTCTCTGCCTTTGCTGCCTGATTAGAATGCTCGATTCCAATCGCAATAACCATCTGATTCTTCCAAAGAGGTATTGTATTAACAATAGTAGACTGAATCTTCTCAGCCATCATTGTATCAGAACTCTGTACCATTCTTATCTGAGGGCCGGTCTGCATGGATATTGTTCTTGTAAGCTCAAGATCATAGATCTTTTTCTCAAATCTATCACACTGTGCTGCAAGATCCTTAGCTGACTGTGCATCTTCAGGAAGTCCGCTTGCCTGTGCCTTGTTCTGAGCCTCTACAAGGTCGGTATTTCTTACAAGTTCAAGCTTCTTCTTTCCGGCTATTATGTACATTGTAAGCTCTTTAAAATAGTTAAGGTTAAGAGCATACATACGATCAAGAACATCTATATCCTTCATAAGCTGAATCTGATGCTTCTCCAGCTCTGAAGTAATAGTTGAAACATTCGTCTCAGCCTTCGAATACTTTGCTTTAAGAGCTGTTACCTTATTGGCACTCTTTTTAAATATTGCTCTAAGTCCCTTTTCTTCCTCTTCAACATCAAAATCCTTAAGCTGTGTTACGAGCCCGGTAATCATGTCTCCAACTTCGCCCATATCGTTTGTCTTAACATTTCCGATTGCCTTTTCAGAAAAATCAGCGAGCTTCTTCTGCGTTCCTACGCCGTAATTAAGTATTGCCTGTGAATTTGTGATATCAATCTGCTGTGAAAATGCATTAACCTGCTCAAGCTCCTGCGGTGTAAGCTCGACATCAGCGGTAGGATCTGTTGCCTTTGATGCATCTTGCTCTTCAACAACTGATGGTACCTCATTTTCTGTCTTAACAGGTGGCAGATCAAATGTTAATGTAGGTGCTTCTTCTTTAAATTCCTGTTCCATTGCTTTTTCATACCTTTCTTTTTATCTGCTTCTATTTATAGGAAATTGCAAATATACTTCGGATACTAATATACATCGTCCTCACTGGACCTTATTATCATCTGTAAGTCCATCCTGAGCCATCATAGTCTTCATAACAGAAATGTCTGATGAAATATCCCATGCAACATCCTGAAACAGACTATCGAGAAGCTTTTCAAAAGCATCATTTATCGTATCCATTGTATCGCTGATTTCTTTCTTAGTCTGAATAATATTATTTCCTACATCAGGCTGTTTATCAAGCTCAACATAAGCATTTAGAAGCTTTGTTGTGGTAGGAAGATAGTAATCCATGAACTTGCGAAGATCAGGTGCGTTCTGTGGCTGCTTCTGAACTCTCTCAAATATCTTGTGCATGATGTCTTCAAGTCTATAAAGTTTATCAGACATTTCATCTGTATCTGGAATAATGTCATTTACTTCTCTTACCTTCTTAAGATAAAGGTTGCCCTCTTCAAGGATTCTTTTGACATTATCAGAAACATTTGATGCTTCAATATCACTTCTGCGATTTTGCTCGTCCTCTTCGCGTTTCTTGCGGCTCTCTTCTGCGTCAATATACTGCTGATGGGATCTGTCTGTCAGCATAAGCGTACTCTTATTCTCATCCATTCTTGCATGAGGCAGATATCCGTTCTTCATCATTAAAGAAAGCTCCTTTGTAAGCTTCTTCTCTGATAAGCCGTTTTTGGCAGCAAACTCTTTTATGTTAAGATATTCTGCCTTACCGATAATCTTTCCGTATTCATAATAATGCCTAATAAGCTTAGACAGCTTGGATCCGCTTGAAGCAAGTCCAACAAAAGCCGCTGTTCCAAGACCAAACAATGCTGTTCCAATAAAAAAGTGAAAGTTCAAAACAATTCCAAGCACAGTAAATGTGATAAGTCCTGCTCCTGTAAATATCGCGCCGAAAATTCCTCCGATTACTCTTCCTGTTCCAGAGAATCTGCTGACTCTCTTCTGCACAAAGGTTGAAATATCTGTTACCTTATTATTTGAATTATTGTAGTTATAATTATTGGCGGATCTGTAATTCACCCATGAAGGATTACTCTGACGATTTCCGTTATTATCTTTTGCCATATTACTGCCAATACTTTCAGCAGTATCGGAAAGCTTTTGAGCTCCATTTGAAACATCTTTGGCAAATTCTGATGTAACATCTGTTACTCTTGTCTTTATTGTGTCTCCAAGTCCATTGTAATTATTTGTCTCAACTGCATTACTAACGGCATCCAAAATGTCGCTTCCTGCATTGAATACATCACGGTAATCCATTTCACATCGCTCCATACTCATTAATCTAAACTTTATATCAAAAAAAATTTGGCCTATAATCGTTGTTATTGTATCATAGAATAATAACAATGTGTATTAATTTACAATAATAATTAGAGGTAGTTTGGATTAAAAATGATTTGATTTCTTACTGTTTTTCTACCTTCTAAGTCTTTCATAATATTCGTAATACAGGAGATCCATAATGGAAAAAGCATATAAATTGGAATTTTCAGAAGAGGAATCCGCAGGACTATATACTACCTGCTGTGGAATATCTCAAACGCTTCCACATCACTCTTTTGGGCCTGCAATAAAACCACATTACATGATTCATTTCATAATAAGCGGAAGAGGCCAGTTTACGATTGGTGGTGAAACCTATGCACTAGAAAGTGGTTACGGTTTCCTTATTACTCCTGATGAACTTGCATATTATGAAGCTGATGAAAAAGACCCATGGACTTACGTATGGGTTGGCTTTGGCGGAAACCTTTGCGAGTCAACTCTTTCCATGCTTGGTTTATCCCTTGAACAGCCTGTATTTCAGTGCATCAAAGGAGACCTGCTTTACAAAATTGTAAAAGAAATGATTGAGCATAATACTTTTAGTGTTTCAGATATACTCTGCAGAAACGGCGAGCTATCACTCTTTTTATCTGTAATAGCAGGAAGCAGTGTTACATACAAAAAAGCTCAGGAGTCTGCAAACAATTACGTGGACCGGGCAGTCTATTTCATAAGGGCCAACTATTATAATCCCATTCGCGTAACAGATGTTGCCGCTTACGTTTGCATTAACAGAAGCTATTTGTATACTCTTTTTCAAAAGACACTTGGAATCTCGCCTCAGCAGTACCTGTCCTCATTTCGAATAGCAAAAGCTTCCGAGCTTCTTAAGATAACTTCTCTTCCGGTAGAAAGTATCGCGATATCATGTGGATATCCTGATCCCATAGTTTTCGCCAAAGCATTTAGGCACGAAAAAGGGTTATCTCCTTCTGCTTTCCGCAAAGAAATTCAAAAGGGAACAGAAAGGCGAAACAAAGAACATCTCAAACAGGTTGAGGAATTTATTGCTCAAAAGGGTGTTGTTGACTAATAACTTTGTTAATAGCCAAGCTCATTTGAGTCAAGAATTATTGTGAATGGTCCATCATTAGTAAGTGACACTTTCATATCGGCTCCAAAAATCCCTTTTTCTACGACCGGCACTTCCTTTTGGCACTCTGAAATAATATATTCATAAAGTTCATTAGCGGGCTCCGGGGCACCTGCCAATGTGAATCCCGGGCGGTTCCCGTGCCTGCAGTCCGCATATAATGTAAACTGTGAAATAAGCAAAAGACTTCCTCCAACATTTGAAAGAGAAAGATTTGTCTTCCCGTTTTCATCAGAAAAGATTCTAAGCCCCAGCATCTTTTTTATCATCTTATCAGCAGTTTCTTTCGAATCTTCATGCCCGATTCCAATAAGGATCATGAATCCTTTCCCTATTTCTCCTACAGTTTTGCTGTCAACCTTTACATCTGCATTTGTAACTACCTGAATAACAAACTTCATCATATACCTCCATTGTTGCTATTTCGTTAGCTGTTTTACTTCAATTGCTTGTACATTTTGTCTTGCGCATTATTCTTTTTGATGTATGATAAACAATAATAATTGATTAAGAAATAAATGCATAGTTTTTTATTTTAGCAAAAGGGAGATTAATAATGGACAGACAGAATTTGACACTTCTTACTGACTTATATGAGCTCACAATGATGCAGGGCTACTATAAGAACAAGAATCAGAATGAAACCGTTATCTTTGATGCGTTTTTTAGAAACAATCCTTTTGGCGGCGGTTATTCAATTATGGCCGGTCTTGAACAGGTCATAAATTATGTTAAGGAACTTCATTTTTCAGATGAAGATATAAATTACCTGCGTTCTGTTGGAATCTTCAGTGAAGATTTTCTTGATTACCTTCATGAGTTCAAATTTACAGGCGATATTTATTCTATTCCCGAAGGAACAATTGTACTTCCAAGAGAACCTCTTGTTAAAGTTATAGCTCCTATCATGCAGGCTCAGCTAATGGAAACTGCTATTCTTAATATCATAAATCACCAGTGTCTTATCGCCACAAAGGCTGCCAGAATCTGTTACGCCGCAAGAGGCGACGGAATTATGGAGTTTGGTCTAAGGCGCGCACAAGGTCCCGACGCCGGAACCTATGGTGCAAGAGCTGCTGTTATCGGCGGATGTGTCGGAACATCAAATGTTTTATGCGGTCAGCTTTTCGACATACCTGTTAAGGGAACTCACGCTCATAGCTGGATAATGAGTTTTCCTGATGAATACTCAGCCTTTAAGTCTTATGCTGAGCTCTATCCTGATGCATGTATTCTTCTTGCCGATACCTATGATACATTAAAATCAGGTGTTCCAAATGCCATTCGTGTCTTTTCTGAAATGAGAGATTCCGGAATAAAGCTTAAAGGCTATGGAATCCGTCTAGACAGCGGTGACCTTGCATATATTTCCAAAGAGGCTCGCAAGATGCTCGATGCCGCAGGTTTTCCGGATGCTATTATTTCAGCATCTAACGACCTTGACGAATATCTTATCGACTCACTCAAAACGCAGGGTGCAGCAATTACTTCATGGGGCGTTGGAACAAACCTCATCACTGCCAAGGATAACCCATCCTTTGGCGGCGTATATAAACTCGCTGCAGTAAAGGGCTCTGATGGCAATTTCATTCCCAAAATCAAGCTTTCAGAAAACACTGAAAAAATTACTAATCCCGGGAATAAAAAGATTTACAGAGTATATGAAAAGGAAAGTGGAAAGATTAAAGCTGATCTCATTTGTCTTGAATCAGAGAACTTTTCTGAAAATGAGCCGCTTCTTTTGTTTGACCCACTTGAACCTTGGAAAAAGACAAAACTTGCTCCCGGAACATTTACGCTAAGACAGCTCATGACTCCAATATTCAAGAATGGTGAGTGCTGCTATGAATCTCCAAAGGTAATGGATATTAGATCATATTGTCAAAAAGAACAGGATACTATCTGGCAGGAATCCAGAAGACTTATCAATCCTCATCAGATTTACGTTGATCTGTCTCAGAAGCTTTATGACAGTAAAATCTCTCTTCTTAACGAGATGAGTGAATAACTAAAAGCCCGCAAACCATTACTTTATATGGTCTGCGGGCTTTTTTATTTTTTTTCCATCTTGGGTACATTTTCGTGGTCTTCTAATTCCGATTCTTCCTTCTGTTTCTTATTTCTTTTCCTAAGCTCTGTAAAAAAGTTCTTCAAAATCAAGCTACACTTGTCTTCCAAAACACCCTTTTTAATCTCTACCTGATGATTAAAGCTATCATTTTGCAGAATATTCAAAATTGATCCTGCGCACCCTGCCTTTGGATTCATGGCACCTATTACAACTCTGGGAATCCTCGCCTGAACTATTGCTCCGGAGCACATTTGACAAGGCTCCAAAGTAACATAAAGCGTGCAGTCCTCCAAGCGCCAATCTCCCACCACCTTACAGGCTTTCTTTATTGCCGATATCTCCGCATGGGCAAGAGGCGTCTTATCCGTGTTTCGTCTATTATAGCCTCTTCCAATAACTTTATTTTCATATACAATCACGCATCCGATAGGCACTTCTCCCAACCTATATGCTTTTTTGGCCTGTGTTATTGCCATATTCATATACTTTTCATTTTCAGTCATCTATGTTCTCCAATTAAGCCAGTTATTCGCCGGCTTTTTACCTATATCTTTTATTTCCCTACTTTTCATACTATTTTAGTAGTATTTCTTTCATTGTAATGATAGAATGTTGTGTATTCAATATAGTAACACATTTTCATTGGCAAATTTAATAAAGCTTCTACATTTTCCAGATGAGGTTTTATTGTTCTACAAGGAATGGGGATAATATGAAATTTTCTACAAGAGGTCGATATGCGCTTCGAGTTATGATTGATTTGGCGATTCACGACAATGGTAATTATATAGCGCTTAAAGATATATCCGAGAGACAGGGTCTTACTATCAAATATCTTGAACAGATTGTAAGCACGCTTAACAAGAGCGGTCTGCTTAAGAGTATGCGTGGCAATAACGGTGGGCATAAGCTTGCCAGAAGGCCTGATAAGTATACTGCTGGTGATATTCTTCGCTCAGTTGAAGGCGACCTTACTCCTATTGAGTGCATTTCCGGAGTTAATGCAGAGGTTGAATGCCCCCTCGCAGATGACTGCTGCACAGTTAATTTTTGGAAAGGCCTTGACCGTGCTATTAATTCATATTGTGATAGTGTAACACTTCAGGATCTTGTTGATGACTTTACTGCCAATAAAGTCAATGATTTTTCTATTTGAGATAATTGATGCTCTAATTTGGTTTTTATCGTAGTTTGCGCTTTTCAATTTCAAATAGCCGCATTTGACTTTATCATCCAAACCCTTTATTATTATTTTTATTCTATTTCGTAAATATAGATGTATATCACAGATGCAAGTGGTTGCGATTCTGTGAAGGATGCATGCAGAGTCCTTGATTTTTGGGTCTTATGCAATGGATCTTGGCGAACCGTGTCAGGTCGGGAACGAAGCAGCACTAAGCCAAATCTTCCATGTGTTGTAAGGTCGCCTGATTATTTAAGTGGCATGCATGTATCCTTCAGAGAACCGCAGCTTTTTTATTGTTTTTATCGCAGATATGTTATTATTCTTTTCTGCCTAATATCATGAAAAGAAATTTATGAGGATTCAGATATGACTAGTGAAGAAGTCGATAAACTTTTATCAAACTGCACGCTTTGCCCAAGAATGTGTCACGCGGACAGGCTTCAGGGACAACGAGGATTCTGCAACGAAACATCTTCCATAATGGCTGCCAGAGCTGCGCTACATATGTGGGAGGAACCATGTATATCCGGTGAAACGGGCTCTGGAGCTGTCTTTTTTTCGGGCTGTAATATGCACTGTGTTTTTTGCCAGAACTATGAGATTGCCCATGATGAAATCCACAAAGAAATTTCTAGTGAAAGATTATCTGAGATTTTTCTTGAACTTCAAGAACAAAAGGCTTGCAATATCAATCTTGTTACGCCAACGCATTTCGTTCCTCAAATTATCATGGCAATTGAACGAGCACGGCTAAATGGTCTTGTTCTCCCTATTCTTTACAATACCAGTGGTTATGAGAATGTTGATACTATAAAAAAGCTTGATGGGCTGATAGACATTTATCTTCCTGATTGCAAATATTTTGATAAAAGTCTTAGCATGAAATATTCTACTTGCCCGGATTATTTTGAGAAAACTATTCCAGCAATCTCGGAAATGGTTAGGCAGACTGGAAGTCCACGCTTTTTTGCTCCAAATGTCCATCCTGCTAAACCTGATGCGAACCAGGCAGGTGAACTCTCTTCAGCAGAATATAATGATTATATTGACTATCTCTACGATTCCTACGATAATGACAGTCCTTCAGATACTTCATGTGATGATTCATCAGGTGATTATAGTGGGCCTCTAATGAAAAGTGGCGTCATTGTGCGTCACCTCGTTCTTCCAGGGTCAATTGATGATTCAAAAAAGGTTATTGAAAAGCTTATTTCTTTATTTGGCAAAGATATTTATTTAAGTATAATGAATCAATATACGCCTATGCCTCATTCATCTGATTTTGAAGAGCTTTCACACAAAGTTTCTTCATCTGATTATGATATGCTTCTTGATTTTGCAATAGAAAAAGGCCTGGAAAACGGCTTCTTTCAAGGATCAAGTACTTCTCAAAAGAGCTTCATTCCGGCCTTTGATTTTAAAGGGCTGTAAAAGTTCGCCCAGCGGCGAACTTTAAGAGAATTGAGCAAAAGCTCAATTCTCCTTAACATTTGGTACACAGCTGCATTTTTCTTGTATAAGGTCAAAAAAGTTCGCCCAGCGGCGAACTTTAAGAGAATTGAGCAAAAGCTCAATTCTCCTTAACATCCGGGATACAGCTGCATTTTTCTTATCTCATAAAAAAAGTTCGCCCAGCGGCGAACTTTTTATTTTAGAAATCATGTTGTGAAAGGTATTTCATATAATTCGATACCATAAGCGCAATCTTAAAGGTGAGCGCATCATCGAATTTTCTGATATCAAGTCCTGTGCTTCTCTCAAGCTTCTCTATTCTGTAAACAAGAGTATTACGGTGAACAAAGAGCTGTCTTGACGTTTCAGAAACATTAAGGTTATTTTCAAAGAATTTATTTATCGTATTCAATGTTTCCTCATCAAGAGTATCAAGAACATTTTCTGCTCCAAATATCTCATCAATGAAAATATTGCAAAGATTAATAGGAAGCTGATATATGAGTCTTCCTATTCCAAGAGTGTTATAAGCATTAACCTTTCTCTCGGCATAGAAAATCTTTCCTACCTCAAGTGCCATCTTAGCCTCTTTGTATGATTTACTAAGATCCTTAAGTTCATCAACAATTGTTCCATATGCTACACGTACATTAAGCATAGCTTCTGTGTTCATCATATCAACAATCGTTGTTGCGGTCTTCTCAACATCTTCATAGTCCTCATTCTGGCTAAGAGACTTAATAAGAATTACGCTATTCTCATCAACAGCAGTAAAGTAATCACCTGATTTCGCAGTATACATTCCCGAAAGGAGCTCAGACGCTGTTGAATCTTTCTCATTTCCTGTCTCTATCAAAATAATTACTCTTCTGACATTAACATCAATGTGAAGCTTCTTGGCTCTGTTATATATATCGATAAGAAGAAGATTATCAAGCATCAAATTCTGGAAGAAATTGTTTCTATCATATCTCTCCTTGTATGCAATAATAAGATTCTGAAGCTGACTTACACATATCTTACCAACTGTATAAACAGTTTCATCTTTTCCACTTGCAATAAGAATAAATGCAAGTTCTCCTTCATCCATTATTTTCAAAAGATGATCATCACCAATAACCTGCGAATCAACAGGCGAATTGGCAAAGCTTGTAATCAGAGCAGAATCAATATGTTCATTCTCTCTGGTAGATGCTACAACCGTTCCATTTAAATCAAGAACGCACAAATCAATTCTTGTAATTGCCTGTAATTCTTCAATGCTGACTTTAATTATCTGAGCTGAGATCATATAAGTTTTCCTTTCATGTCGCAGAGTATAATAACATCTACAGCACTTATTTTAATGCATTTTTTCGCTCTAGGCAAGTTTCCTACAATAAAAATGGGGATGCATTTCTGCATCCCCACCAAAATTCTTAATATTAGTTTGTAATTGCAAGCTCTGTCTCTTTGTCGAAGATATGAATCTTCTCAACGTTGAATGCGAACTTAACCTTATCGCCAGGTCTTGCTGTTGTACGAGAATCAACTCTTGCTGTAATAGGGAAGCTCTCAAGATCGAAGTACAGATATACTTCAGCTCCAAGAAGCTCGTATACGTTAACTGTTGACTCAAATACTGCCTTTGAAGTATTAACGAACATCTCTGAATCATCAACATCCTCAGGACGAATACCAAATGAAACAGTCTTTCCGTTGTAACCGCCTTCGATAAGCTTCTTAGCCTTTGCAGGAGGAAGTTCAATCTTCTGTCCGGCAATGTTAAGATATGCGCTGTCTCCGCTGATTTCAACAACAGCATCAAGGAAGTTCATCTGAGGTGATCCCATGAATCCAGCAACGAAGAGGTTGCATGGTCTGTCATAAAGATTCTGAGGTGTATCAACCTGCTGTACAACACCATCCTTCATAACTACGATTCTTGTTCCAAGAGTCATAGCCTCTGTCTGATCATGTGTTACATAGATGATTGTTGTGCCGAGTCTCTGGTGAAGCTTAGCAATCTCTGTACGCATCTGTACACGGAGCTTTGCATCAAGGTTTGAAAGAGGCTCATCCATAAGGAATACCTTAGGATTACGAACGATTGCACGTCCCATAGCAACACGCTGTCTCTGTCCACCTGAAAGAGCCTTTGGCTTACGATCAAGAAGATTTGTAAGACCAAGAATCTGAGCTGCATCCTTAACCTTCTTATCGATCTCATCCTTAGGAACTTTTCTAAGCTTAAGTCCGAATGCCATGTTATCATATACTGTCATATGAGGATAAAGAGCATAGTTCTGGAATACCATTGCGATATCTCTGTCCTTAGGCTCTACATCATTTACTACTCTTCCGCCAATCTTTAATGTACCTGAAGAAATATCCTCAAGTCCTGCGATCATACGAAGTGTTGTTGATTTTCCACATCCTGAAGGTCCAACGAAGATGATAAACTCCTTATCTTCAACTTCAAGATTAAAGTGCTTAACTGCAACGAAGCCGTTAGGATACTGTTTTGTAATATTCTCTAATGATAAACTTGCCATTACAATTCCTCCCTATATTTATAAGTGATTGTTTTCTTAATACTATTAAAGTATACCCACACGCCTTTTTTTTGCCAATGCACCTATTCAACAAATATTTCGCAAATCATTCAACATAATGCTAGGGAAATCATTTTTTGCGTTTTCGAAAGGGGAAATTGACGAATTCATTTTCAAGAATTGTACAGATTCACTATACAAGATTTGAATAATGTAAAAAAAGCTGCGAAAACCGCAGCTTTTTTTGTTTTTCATATTCATTTTTTCAGTTTATTGTTTTAGAATTCTTATTTTTCAGAACCAGTCTCAGTTGTTTCAGTAGAATCAGAATTTTCGTCATCTTGGTTTGAAGCTTCTTCCTCTGCTGTTTCATCGCGGTCTCCGAATTCATTATTCAATAGGCTGTTATCCTCTGATGCATCATCAATTGCACGAATTGCGGCTGCAAGCTCCTCTGCTTCTGAAACTACCTCATCTTTTTTCTCGGGCTCAAATCTTGCAAACAATTTGTTGTATAACATTGCCTGAAGATATCCCGGTCCCGAAAAGCCAAAAAGGATAAGAAATGGCAGGCACTTCATATCAAAGAAATATAAACATGCAATAGGAATAAGAGAGCATCCAAACATTCCAAGTGATCTAGGAAGTCCAAGTATTGTCATAAGAACTGCATTCTTTAGAGTAGCTCCGATATTATTAACGAACTTAGACTGAAGTGGAAAAATATACTGTGCAACAATATATAGAAAAACCGCTGCTGCAAAGATTGCTATAATAAGTGCCTGTGGAAAGCCCGTTGAATTATTCATAATATAAACATCAACAACAATAACAATAGTTGCTGCAAGAACAATAAGCCAAAGTAGCGTCGCCTGCTTGAAATTCTCTTTAAATGATTTGAAGTATGATTTGAAGATATAGCTGTCTTCATCTCTAACCATTTTAAGTAGTACATAATGCATTGAAGTAAGCGATGCTCCAATGGTTACGATTGGTATGCAGCATACAAAAGTAAGTATGTTCAAAATCATAAGGTCAGCTAATCTGCTGAGTGCTCGCATAACGGGATTGTCCATGTCAAAAAGTTTGCTCATTAAAAGTATTACCTTTCTTTTGTGATTTTTGAAATCCAGGCATCAAAGTCATCAAACACCTTTGTTCTGTCTGTTTCCTGTAAAATTTCGTGTCTCATCCCCTCATACAGTTTGAGCTCAACATTCATCAGTCTAAGCTGATTCTTATATATATCATATAGTTCTTTTACAGATTCGCCATAATTGCCAACGGGATCCTCAACACCAGAAGCAAGCATTATAGGAAGAGTTTTGGGAATAGCTTCCATTTTATGAAGATTCTGCGTCGACTTAATCAGTGATCCAAGTGTTAGAAAACCATTCATAGTAAATCTCGCATTACACATAGGGTCTTCCAAATATGCCTTTATGCTTTCATCATTATGTGAGAACCAGTCAGAAGGCGTCTTTGCATCCGGTATTTTATCTAGATATCCACCGAAAGCAATTTTGTTAATTAATGCAGACCTGTGTTTCGAGCCGCAAAAGAACTGAATTATTGTGGCTAGCACTATTGCCAGATTTACAGTTGATTCCTTTTGAATCCCCGTTCCCTGAATAATTACTCCATCTAGTCCAGCCGGATATCTTGTTATATATTCTCTAAGAATATATGAACCAAAACTATGTCCAAGAATGATTATTGGTATATCCGGATACTTTCTCTGGGTAATCGTCCGAAGCTTATTTACATCATCAACCAGGACTCCTGGAGCATCTTTTTTGCAAAAATACCCATAGGTTTCTCCTTCGCCAACAGACTTCCCATGTCCAAGGTGGTCTTCTCCTGCTACCAAATAGCCCTTCCCTGCCATGTACCTTGCGAATTCATCATATCTTTCAATTCGCTCCTGCATACCATGGACGAGCTGAAGAATTGCCCTTGGTTCACCCTCCGGTTTCCAGTAAACTGCATAGATCTTACTTTCATGATTTCCCGAATCATAAGTAAATTCTTCTCTACTGACCATTGATCGTAACCTCCTGATATATTAGTTTCCCCAAAACCTTTTTATCAAAATCTTATCAACCGGTGGAACTACTTAATTATTAGTATAAAGAATTTAGCAGATTTCAGCTCCTGAAGGCATTGGCTTTTCAGAAACCATAAGTCCCAGGTTTCCATCAGCATCTTCAGCGCATAGAAGCATTCCCTCTGACTTAACTCCTGCAAGCATTGCAGGCTTAAGGTTAACCAGAACCATTACCTTTTTGCCAACCATTTCCTCCGGCTCATAATATTTATGAATTCCTGACACTATCTGCTTGATACTGCTTCCAATCTTAACCTGTGAGCAAAGAAGCTTTTTGGATTTCGGCACAGCCTCACACTTAATTACTTCTCCAACCTGAAACTGCATTGCAGCAAATTGATCATATGTAATCTCTTCTTTGGCGTCTATATCGATTACTCCCTGTTCTCTATCTTCTGCAGATTTCTCATTTGCAGCAGGGGTTTCAACCTTTATTCCAGCCTTTATAAGATTTGCATTTGCTTTAATCCTGTTTGCTTTAAAATCAGCTTTTTGCTTCTCTGTAATCTCTTTTGCAGCCTTTAAAACTTCTTCTGTATCCTTGCGTGCAAAAAGCATTTCCGGCTTTTCAGAAACCTTTGTCCCTGATGCATATTTTCCAAATTCTGAAAGATTATCAAAATCTCTTATTTCTGTATTAAAATCTTTGACAATCTTGGCTGCAGTTGCAGGCATAAATGGCTGAAGGAGAGATGCTCCAATAGTAATTGCCTCTGTTAAATTATAAAGAACTGTAGCTAGTCTGTCCTTCTTCGATTCATCCTTGGCAAGTGCCCATGGTTCTGTCTCATCAATATATTTATTACATCTCTTAAAGAGCGTAAAAATTGCCGAAATAGCATCAGCCACTCTTAGCTCATCCATCTTCTCTTCAACCTCTGAATATGTCTTTGTTACAAGGCTCTTTAAATCGTCATCAACATCTTCAGTAGCTTTTTTGTCTTCAACTATTCCGTCAAAATACTTATTAGTCATAGCAATTGTACGACTTACAAGATTCCCAAGAGTATTAGCCAGGTCTGAATTAAATCTTTCTGTAACGAGTTCCCAGGTAATTGTTCCATCGTTATCAAATGGCATCTCATGAAGCACAAAGTATCTAACTGCATCTACTCCAAATACGTCTGCAAGATCATCAGCATAGATAACATTTCCCTTAGATTTACTCATCTTTTCTCCGCCCTGAAGTAGCCACGGATGTCCAAACACCTGCTTAGGAAGTGGAAGATCAAGAGCCATAAGGAATATTGGCCAATAAATTGTATGGAATCTGATAATATCTTTACCGATAAGATGAAGATCTGCCGGCCACAGCTGCTTAAACTGCTCTGAGCTGTTTCCATCACAGTCATATCCAATTCCGGTTATATAGTTTGTAAGCGCATCGAGCCAAACATATACAACATGCTTTGGATCAAAGTCAACAGGAATCCCCCATTTAAAGGAAGTTCTTGAAACACAAAGATCCTGAAGCCCCGGAAGAAGGAAGTTATTCATCATTTCGTTCTTACGTGCTACCGGCTGAATAAAGTCAGGGTGCTCGTTGATGTAATCAATGAGTCTCTGAGCATATTTACTCATTTTGAAGAAGTAGGCTTCCTCCTCAGCGGGATGAACCTCTCCGCCGCACTCAGGGCACTTCCCATCAACAAGCTGTGACTCTGTATAGAACGCTTCGCACTCTGTACAATACATGCCTTTATATGAGCCTTTATAAATGTCCCCCTGGTCATAGAACTTCTTAAATATCTTCTGTACCTGCTTAACGTGGTCCTCATCTGTTGTACGGATAAATCTATCATATGAAGTGTCACAAAGATTCCAAATTCTCTTTATTTCATCAGAAACTTCATCAACGAATTCTTTTGGTGAACTGCATCCTGCTTCAATTGCTCTTGTTTCGATTTTCTGTCCATGTTCATCAGAGCCTGTCTGAAAATGAACATCAAAGCCATCTCTTTTCTTATATCTAGCTATTGAGTCCGCAAGAATGATTTCATAAGTATTTCCGATATGAGGTTTTCCTGATGTATAAGCTATAGCTGTTGTAATATAATATTTTCCTTTATTTTGCATTTATTAAAGCTCCTTAAATTATAATCTATCAGTATGACAGAATTTCGCATCCTGTCTCAGTTACAAGTACCTCTACTTCCCACTGAGCAGATGGCATTCGGTCAGCCGTATATATTGTCCAGCCATTTTCGTCATCAACAAATATTTCATCTGTTCCCATGTTTATCATGGGTTCAATCGTAAATACCATTCCCGGAACCATAAGCATTTCTGTGCCTTTTTTGGTGACATAGCTTACATATGGATCTTCATGAAACTCGACGCCGCATCCATGTCCACCAACTTCTTTGACAATTGAATATCCATTTTCAAGTGCATGCTTGTGAACAGCTTCTCCCATGTCTCCAAGAAAGTGCCACGGTATTACTTCCTTTATTCCAATTTCAACACATTCCTTTGTAACATCAACAAGCTTTTTTAGCTTTGGATCAACATTACCAATGCAGAACATTCTTGAAGAATCTGAATAATAGCCATTCAAAATTGTTGAGCAGTCAACGTTTACTATATCGCCATCCTTAAGAATATCGCTCTTTGAAGGAATTCCATGACAAACCTGGTCATTGATCGAAGTGCAAACATTCTTGGGGAACCCTTCAAAATTAAGGCAAGCACATATCCCGCCCATTTCCTTAGTCGTTTCTGCAACTATTACATCTATTTCCTCTGTAGACATTCCAGCGTGAATCTTCTCGCCCACTCTGTCAAGGCAAGCAATATTTATCTTCGCGCTGTCTCTTATTCCTTGAATCTGCTCAGGAGTTTTAAGAAGTTTTCTGTCAGGAACAAGATGTCCCTGCATCTCTATATCAATAATTCTTTTATCAAAAGCTTCATGACATTTTTTGTATTTTTTGCCGCTTCCACACCAGCAAGGTTCATTACTCTTCAATCGTGTATACATTCTGCGCCTTCTTCATCTTTTTTCGATAATTATACATTGTCTAGTATGACGTTTACGCCCAAAATAGTCAAGGAAGCGTTAATAAAAGAATCCTAAAAAAAGATAAAAGAAAACGGTCGACATAATCGACCGTTTCCAAAATTACATTTCATTTAGGAATGTTCTGACATTCTCCTCGGCATCTCCTCTAAATATTGCCGAACCCGCAACAATAATGTTTGCTCCGGCCTTGAGGATAGTTCCTACATTGTCAAAATTCACCCCACCATCTACTTCTATATCTTTTTCAAGCCCTCTCTTATCAAGAAGCTCTCTGAGTTCAAATATCTTTTCAGTTGAAGCATCAATATACTTCTGACCGCCAAAACCTGGTTCAACGCTCATGATAAGAAACATATCCAGCTGATCAATGTATGGGTAATACGCATCAAGTGGCGTATGTGGTTTTATCGCCATTCCTGCTTTTTTACCATTTCTATGGATAAGATCAATAACAGCTCCGGGATCAGACGCTGCCTCCTGATGAAATGTTACAATATCCGATCCGATATCACAAAATTCACTAACATAACGAATTGGATCATTTATCATAAGGTGAACATCAAAAACGCAATCTGTTATTCCTCGAACGCTCTTAATTACCGGCATCCCAAAGGAGATGGACGGTACAAAGTTTCCGTCCATTACATCGATATGCAGGTACTTAGCACCTGATTTCGTAACTGATATTATTTCCTGTCCAAGCTTTGAAAAATCAGCTGAAAGAATTGATGGTGACAAAATGTTCATATTATTTTACGAAATCCTTTACCGACTTGTATACGCCCTCTCCATCGAGACCATACTTTGCAACAAGTTCTGTAGCAGGACCTGACTCACCAAAAACATCCTGCATTCCAACCTTCTTAACAGGTGTAGGGCAAAGTTCACTAAGTGCATCACATACAGCACTTCCAAGTCCGCCAATAACTGAATGCTCCTCGCATGTAACTACCTTGCCGGTTTTCTTTGCAGAAGCAGCAATAAGCTTAGAATCAAGTGGCTTGATAGTACAAATATTTATTACTTCAGCGCTAATTCCATCAGCCTGAAGCTTCTCTGCAGCTTCAAGAGCCGATCCAACACAGATACCGGTAGCAACGATTGTTACATCGCTTCCTTCTCTAAGAACTGTGCCCTTACCAATTTCAAACTTGAAATCAGGATTATCATTTACTATAGGGCATGCTGCTCTTCCAAATCTGATATAAACAGGGCCATCATGCTCGATTGCTGCCTTAACTGCTGCCCTTGCTTCAATATCATCTGCAGGGCACATAACAACCATTCCAGGAATAGCACGCATAAGAGCAAGGTCTTCATTACACTGATGACTAGCACCATCTTCACCTACTGTAACTCCGGCATGTGTTCCGCCAATCTTAACATTTAAATGAGGATAACCAATTGAGTTTCTAACCTGCTCGTAAGCTCTGCCTGTTGCAAACATGGCAAAAGAACTTACAAATGGAATCTTGCCAGTTGTAGCAAGTCCTGCAGCGACACCCATCATATTACTCTCTGCAATACCGCAGTCTATGTGACGCTCAGGAAATTTCTTTTTAAATATGGAGGTTCTTGTAGCCTCAGCAAGGTCTGCATCAAGTACTACGAGATTTGGATAACCATCGCCAAGCTCAGCAAGAGCATTTCCATAGCTGTCTCTTGTTGCAATCTTCTTTACATCGCTCATATCTGCTCACCAATCCTTTCCAGATCTTCCATTGCCTGCGCATACTGCTCATCATTAGGAGCCTTGCCATGCCAGCCAACCTGATTTTCCATAAAGGATACGCCCTTGCCCTTGGTTGAATGCATAATTATTGCAGTAGGCATTCCCTTTGTTTCCTTGGCTTCCTTAAGCGCGTTTCTTATCTGATCGAAATCGTGTGCATCAATTGTAATAACGTGGAAATTAAATGCTTCAAATTTCTTATCTATTGGATATGGAGAACATACCTGATCAACAGGTCCATCAATCTGAAGTCCGTTATTATCTACAATAACAGTAAGATTATCCAGTTTTCTAAAGCCGGCAAACATTGCTGCTTCCCAAACCTGTCCCTCTTCTATTTCACCATCGCCAAGAAGAGTGTATACACGGTAATCCTTATTGTCCAGCTTAGCTGAAAGAGCCATTCCACATGCTGCTGAAATTCCCTGTCCAAGTGATCCGCTTGACATATCAATTCCCGGAAGGTAATTCATGCTAGGATGTCCCTGAAGTCTTGATCCGAGTTTACGAAGTGTAGTAAGCTCGCTTACAGGAAAATATCCGCGCTCAGCCATTACTGAATAAAGTGCCGGTGCGCAATGTCCCTTTGAAAGCACAAAACGGTCTCGATCCGGATTCTTTGGTTCCTTTGGATCAATATTCATCTCTTCAAAATACAAAAATGTCATAAGATCAGCGGAAGATAAAGATCCGCCCGGATGTCCTGCTCCAGCAGAATGAACTGCTGTAACAATGCCCTTACGCACATTATTTGCTTTGATCTGCAAATCTCTGTTAGTCATAGCACCTGCTCCTTTTAGTTTATCTACAATAATCAGTTACAAAACTATCGTTTAACCATTACGTAACTTTTTCGAAAAGCTACATCATAAAATTTAGCACATGCTGCCGCATTAGTCCATGGATAAATTATCATTTTTAGTATGATAATTTATTAATTTCGAAATTTTGGCTTTTTCAGCCCTTTTTTGCCTGACCATAATAAGCATTCTTGCCATGCTTACGGTAATAATGCTTATCTTGAAGTTCTTGCGGTGCAGGCTGAACCTGAGGGTTAATTACTTCACATCTATATGCCATCTTTGCTACTTCTTCACATACGACTGCATTATGAACAGCTTCAATTCCATCCTTGCCCCAAGTAAATACACCGTGATTCTTACAAAGAACTCCCGGAACAGCAACCGGATCTTTTCCCATTTTCTCAAATTCATTAACTATAAGATGCCCCGTATTTTCTTCGTATGCATCCTCGATTTCGTCTTTAGTAAGACACCTTACACATGGAATTTCTCCGTAGAAATAGTCTGCATGAGTCGTTCCATAGCAAGGAATACTTCTTCCTGCCTGAGCCCAGCTTGTTGCATATGATGAATGTGTATGAACAACGCCTCCGATTTCCTTAAACGCCTTATATATTTCTACATGAGTAGGTGTATCTGATGAAGGGTTAAGCTCTCCTTCAACCTTATTTCCATTAAGATCCATTACCACCATATCATCCGGAGTCATAGTATCATATGAAACTCCGCTTGGCTTTATTACAAAAAGGCCGCTTTCTCTATCAATTTCACTAACATTTCCCCATGTAAAAGTAATAAGTCCATATTTTGGAAGCAAAATATTCGCTTCATACACTCTTTTCTTAAGTTCTTCCAGCATTTCTTTACTCCTTTGTTATATTTTTAAAGGGCTGCATTTTTGTCTTCTGCAGCCCCGATTCTGTTTTACCGTTATTTAAGTGATTCAACTGCAGCTTTTTCGATAGAAAGCCCTGCCATATAATCCTTCATGAATTCATCATATCCTTTGACATCATCCTGAAGTGGCTCACATGTCTCAACCTTTCCACTCTTAAACACCTTCGAAGAAAGATATTTTTCAAGGGTTTCACCATCTTCCTTCATAAGCATATAGCCGGCAAGAATTGCTTCACCCCAAGGACCGCCTTCGCCTGCTGTCTCCATAAGCTTTATTGGTGTATTAAGTGCTGCTGCCATCACTCTGTCACCTACGCCCTTTGTCTTAAAGAAGCCTCCCTGTCCATAAAAGAAATCAGCTTTTACTCCTTCTTCCTTCATGAGAATATCATTTCCAACTTTAAGGGCGCCAAGTGCCGTGTATAGATGCGTACGCATAAAGTTTGCAAGATTAAATTTATCATCCGCTCTTCTGACAAAAAGAGGTCTTCCTTCATTAAATCCTGTGATGCTCTCTCCCGAGAAATAATTATACGCAACAAGTCCGCCGCAATCAGCATCTCCCTCCATGGCCTTACGATACAAAGTTCCATACAGTTCATTATCATCAATATCATTTCCAGTCTCTTTTGCAAATTCTCTGAAAAGACCAACCCATGCATTAAGATCAGAGGTGCAGTTATTGCAATGAACCATGGCTACCTGCTCGCCTGAAGGTGTTGTAACAAGATCAAGCTCAGGGTGTGCTTTCTTAAGATCGTGCTCAAGAACAACCATGGAAAATACTGAAGTTCCTGCTGAAATATTTCCGGTTCTTACGCCAACTGAATTGGTTGCTGCCATACCTGTTCCTGCATCTCCCTCAGGTGGACAAATAGGTATTCCAGCCTGAAGAGTTCCACTTACATCAAGCTTTAATGCTCCTTCTTTAGTAAGAACTCCCGCCTTTTCTCCTGCTGCAAGGGACTTTGGCAGAATTTCTCTTATTTTCCAGGAATACTTTTTATTCTCAATAAGTTCGTCAAACTGATCAAGCATTCTGCTGTTATAATCACATGTTGCAGAATCAATAGGAAACATTCCTGATGCATCTCCTACTCCAAGAACCTTTTCTCCTGTCATCTGCCAGTGAATATACCCGGCAAGTGTTGAAACATATGCTATGTCTTCAACGTGAGATTCATTGTTAAGTATTACCTGATACAGATGCGCAATGCTCCAGCGCTGAGGAATATGATATCCAAAAAGATCAGTAAGCTTTTCAGAAGCCTCCTCTGTAATTGTATTTCTCCATGTTCTAAATGGAACCATGAGTTCATCGTTTTTATCAAAAGCCATATATCCGTGCATCATAGCAGAAAAGCCCATTGCTCCTATAGTAATTAGCTTTTCTCCATATTTTTTTTCTACATCTTTTGAAAGATCGCTGTAGCAGTCCTGAAGTCCGCTCCAAATATCATCAAGAGAATATGTCCAAATATTATTCTCAAGTCTGTTCTCCCAGCTATGTGCTCCGGATGCTATTGGATTATTATCAAAATCCGTAAGAACGGCTTTAATTCTTGTTGAACCAAATTCTATTCCAAGTAAAGTTTTTCCTTCTTTTATAAGATCTTTTGTATTCATCTAGGTGCCTCCACTTTGCGCTTTTTATCTGTATGCAATGCTGTTCCACTTTAGCTCATTCTTAAGCTGGTGGAGATCAGTATTATTGTCAATTACAACGCTCTCTATCCCCATTACATCTGCAAGATCTGTCATCTGCTCCGCCGTAAGATCATATGAGAAAGATGTATGGTGCGCTCCGCCTGCAAGTATCCATGCAGCAGCGCCTGTTCTTAAGTTTGGCTGCGGTGTCCAGAAATTCGTTGCAACAGGAAGCATTGGCATAGCTTTTTCTGTCTTCTTACAATCAACAACGTTAATGATAAGACGGAAACGGTTTCCAAGATCAATAAGTGAGCAGGCAACTCCTTCGCCTTCCTTGCTTGTAAATACAAGACGAGCAGGATCTTCTCTGTTACCCATAGAAAGCGGGCAAACTCTCATTGAAATATCTCCATCTGCAATAGTCGGGCATACCTCAAGCATATGTGCCTCAAGGATTCCTTCCTTACCCTTTACAAAATTATAGGTATAATCCTCCATGAATGAGGTTCCCTTTGCATCCTTTACCCCTGTTGTCATAATCTTCATAAGTCTAAGAAGTGCAGCTGTTTTCCAGTCGCCCTCAGCTCCAAAGCCATAGCCTTTTTCCATAAGTCTTTGAATAGCAAGACCTGGAAGCTGCTTAAGTCCGCCAAGCATTCCAAAATGCGTTACTATAGCTGAGTAATTGTTATCAGAAAGGAATTTTTCAAGTCCGATTTCAATTCTTGCCTGTTCAGAAACATGACGTCTAAACTCAGTCTCATCTCTTCCGTCAAGAATAACCTTATATTTTGAATAATACTCATCTGTAAGGCTATTTACATCGCTCTGATTTACTCCGTCTACAATCTCGACAAGATCATTAACATTGTAATGGTCAATTTCCCAGCCAAACTTGATCTGAGCTTCAACCTTGTCGCCCTCTGTTACAGCAACGTTATTCATATTATCGCCAAAGCGGCATACGCGAATATGTGATGATTCCATTGCTCCAACAGCTGTTCTCATCCATCCGGCAAGATCAGCTGCAACATCAGGATCAGCCCAGTGCCCTACAATAATCTTTCTATCAATGCCCATTCTTGAAACGATATGGCCATATTCTCTGTCTCCATGAGCAGACTGATTCTCATTCATAAAATCCATATCAATTGTGTCATATGGAATTTCCTCATTAAACTGCGTATGTAAATGGCAAAGCGGCTTTCTGTATTCCTGAAGTCCTATTATCCACATCTTGGCAGGTGAAAAAGTATGCATCCAGGTAATTACTCCTGCGCACTCCGGATCACTATTGGCATCATTTAATGTCTTTCTGATAGAAGCCTGGTCAATCAAAACAGGCTTCCAAACAATTTCAAAAGGAAGTATTCCTGAAGCATTAAGCCCCTCAACAATTTTCCTTGAATGCTCTGCAACCTTTCTAAGGCATTCATCACCATACAGATCCTGTGAACCTGTAGCAAACCAAAATTTGTAATTCTTCATTTCTAACATCTTATTTCCTCCTTATGATAAATCATTCTATTTATTTTACTTATTTAAATTCTCCTGATTGAATTTCTTTCAACAAGCTCTTCATTGAATTCAAATGTCGCATTAAATCCGCTGTTATGAATAAGGTGAATCATATTCTCAGCTGCCTTTTCTCCAAGCTTTCTCTCAGGATGAGGAACCGAGCTAAGACTCATTCCATTCATTGTTGCAAGCTCAGAATCATCCATACTTACCACCGAAACATCGCCTGGGATACTAATTCCCTCCTTTTGAAGAAAATCTATTACGTTTACAGCCACCTGATCGTTATAACAAAAAACAGCGCTGCATCTCTTAAGTCTTGAAATTATTCGCTGACGCATATCGTCAATATGTCTGACATCAGTCGTATCGAGCCATACGATCCAGCTTTCGTCAACCGGGCATCCCTTCTCCTGCATTGCCCTCCTGTATCCGCTATACCTCTCCATTCCCTGGCCATCATCAAGTTTAAAAATGCAGCCAATTCTGGTATGTCCAAGTTCGATAAGCCTTGATACCGCTTTATAAGCACATTCTCTGTCATTAAGTGAAACATGATGACACCTAAGTTCTGGATAATAACTGTTAATAAAAAGAACTGGTATCTCCCTTCCCATCAGCTTTCTAAAAAGCTCCAGGTTTGGGTTTGGAAGAGTACTTTTCGTGGGTTCGATAATAAGACCCGCAATATCATCATTTGCCAGAATATCCTCCAAAATCATTCTTTCTTTATCAAAATCATTATTTGTAAAAGAAATCTGCATCAAGTACCCATAACGATTCAATCCGCTTTCTATTCCCTGAAGCGTTTCAGGAAATATATAGCTATCAACATATGTTGTAACTACCGCAATTCTTTTCTGTCTTTTTTCGGCATCCTTTATCTTTCCAGAAATAAAGGTTCCACTACCTCTACGGCTATACAACATTCCTTTTCCTTCAAGCTCGCTTATTGCATGTCTTGCCGTCTGTCTGCTTATTCCAAACTGTTGACAGAGTGTATTTTCAGAAGGAATCTTCATTCCGGGATGTAATGTTCCGCCTTCAATTTGCTCCGTTATCCATCCTATTACTTCCTGATACTTTGCCATCCTTAATCTCCAATTTTAATAAATTACATCTTTGTTCGAAGAACAAAGTGTTAAAATAAAAAGCTCTGCTTTTTATTTTTAATCTCCAATTTTAATTACATCTTTGTTGTAAAACGCTGTATATGTTGTATGGTTTTCGTAGTTGTATATATTTCTTATTTGCAATACAACTACGTAAATATGTACATATTTTAGGGCTTTTTGTAGCTTTATCATAGCTTCGGCTTAAAATGTTGTCAATACTTGTATACGCATAAAAGTATACATATTTTATGTCTTGTATATGTACAAAAAGACTAAAAGAGTAAATAATCATCTCTTTTAGTCTTCTCATTTAGATATAATATTCAGTGCACGCCAGCGCTACTTCTGCACTCATAAATTACTTCTTTTGGTCCCTATAATAAAAAAACATGTACTGCTGCATTACCCCATTAAAAGGCCTATACCTCTCATACGGATAATCACCACCATATTCATTTTCCACGACCTTATTTATCCACACATCGCGGGGAAACGCATCTAGTCTATGAAATCCAAAAAGTCTCACACAATTTGCGACCTTCGGACCAACTCCGTACAACTTTAACAACTCATTAAAAAGTGTTTCATCATCCAGTCCGCTTAGAGCTTCTATATCAAATGCTCCATCAGCTACCGCTTTGGCTACCCTGTACACATACTCCGTTCTATAGCCAAGTCCGCATTCATCAAGTCCATTCCTGCCAAGCCTACATATCTCCCACGCTGTTGGAAAAGTATAGGCTTCTTCAGATACCTCTTCGGTTATTTTTAGCTCTTTTTCACTATCAAATAAAAGTTCTTCCCTGGGAATCACTCTCCCTGCCGCCCTGCATAGCCTGTCTATCGAAGTTCTTATCGCCGGGATACTTTTTCTTTGTGATATGAGAAAAGAGATAATCATTTCCCATGGGTCCTGAAAAAGTATTCTGATTCCATTCCCATACTCTGCTGCCTCATATAGAAATGCATCTCTCTGGGGAGTAATTTGTTCTCTTACAGCTTCATAGGAATTATCTAAATCAAAATATCTTCTCCAAGTATCATTAAAATCAGCTAAGCTACAACTAATTTCATATTTGCAGGAATCCTTCTTTCGAATACGAATAGCCCTATCACCAGCAATTATTCTATATGCCCCGCTCTCCTGCCTAAACCAGCGAAAGCATTGCCCACTTTCAGCGATTTTTGTCAGATCGAAATCATCCTTTATTTCTACGACCATTTTTTTGTCCTTTGTTCTCCTCGAGCATACTGTCAATATATCCGCGATCCCACAACAGAATTTTCAGCTTTTTGGCGCACTCCGTTGCCGGAGCCGTAAAATACTGATTTGTCATCACCGCGCCTACCATCCGGTCATAATAATCACGTCCGGCATATGCCTCTTGAACAGCCTTGACTCCGACAGGCTTATCATAGCATTTACACTGAATTGCATATGAAATTCCTTCTCTCGAAGCTAGAATATCCACTCCATAATCTCCGCTGCCTTTTGTTACTTCTACCTCCAAAAATCCGCTCTGTCTTAAAATATCTGCGCAGTAATTCTCAAATTCATGTCCTTCAAGGTCGTCCATTTCGAGCTCTCTGTTTCTATACTTGACACTTATATAGAAAAGAAAAGCTGCTACCAAAAGTATTCCCGCTAATAATAAATAATACAAAAAGTTATCCGGCATTTTATCCCTTACTCGCCCTTTGGAGGATCAATTTCATAACAAATAACGCTGTGAGCAGGAATCTCAATTCTCGCCCCATCTTCAAGTGTCACGCCTGTATTTGTCCACATTTCGATGGCTCCAATGCTTGAATCCTTTTCAAGTTTATATTCCTTAAAATCCAGCTTTGATTCTTTGGGCTCATCGTTCAAATTAAATATTGCAAGATATCTAACCCCAAGTTTTGACTCGCTTCTCCAGGTTACAATATCTTTCTTTCTGGATATTTGCTTTGCATGACGTCCATCATGATGCATCGCAAGTATTCGAGAGTTAGTCAAAAGACTATTCGTGAATTCATCATTATCACGCATTTCTCCGCCAAACATAAGTGGAGATCTAAACATGCACCACAGCGTCATAAGCATTCTTTGCTCGCTATGCGTAAATCTACTCTTCCTATATGAAAGGCCTTTACCGCCTTCGCCCATTCCTGCAATTTTTCCCAAAGGAAGCATATCACAATCAGGCCAGTGATCCTTGCAGCCAACTCCTGTCCATACATCAGCTCTTTCAAACATATTATAGAGATCCTTCCAGTTATCCCAGAAATCATCTGTCATCCTCCAGAGGTTTGCATTTTGCAGGAAGAAATCTGCTTCATCTCTTCTGGCAGGTCCTGGTGAAAGGCTAAGTACCATCTTCCTTCCGCACTTATCAATTGCCTTATGAATCATCTCAATTTCAGAAACAACTGCCCCTGGTGCCTGTGGCGTATATCTTGTAGCGGCGATGTCATCGACCTTTACATAATCTACTCCCCACTCAGCATACAGCTGGAAAATTGAATCATAGTAACACTGCGCATCTTTAGCTTCAGGATCAACACCGTACATATCAGTATTCCAGGCACATACGCTTGATGGATGTGCAATCTGTCTTGCAGTCTGGTCTGTTCCCAAAACAGCCGTATTTCTGTGAACAGCCTGTCTTGGTATTCCACGCATAATATGGATTCCAAATTTTAGTCCCATATCATGAATCTTATCTGCTATCGGCTTAAATCCTTTTCCACCCTCTGATGATGGAAATCTTTTTACTGCAGGAATAAGTCTAGAATATTCATCCATATCAAGTTCTGTGAATTTCTTGTATTCAAAAGAATCAGCAGTGGGCTCTGACCACTGAATATCACAGACAATGTACTTCCATCCATATTTTTTTAAATTGTCTGCCATATATTTTGCATTTCCAAGCAGTGCTTCTTCATTAACACTAGCTCCATAACAGTCCCAACTGTTCCATCCCATAGGAGGTTGTTTTGCTACATGATTTTTCTTTGTATTTTCACCCATAATTATGCTCTCCTTTTTTTCAAAAAATCATTCTTCCTTCAAGTTCAGAAGTGCCTGGTAAATATCTCTTTTTCCAACGCCTCTGTCTGTTGCAACCTTTTTCATTGCTTCTTTATGATCCATTCCACCATCTTCATAATACTTCATATGCTCCTCAATGGTCATCTGCTGCCACTTCTCTTTTTCCTCAGTGTCCTTTTGCTCAAGGCTAACGCCCTCAATAACCATTACGAACTCTCCACGCGGCTCATTAGCATTAAAGTAATCAACAGCATTTTGAAGTGTCGTCGGAATTACCTGTTCAAACTTCTTAGTAAGCTCCCTACATATAGTTATCTTTCTATCGCCAAGAGCTTCTACCAAATCACTAAGGGCCGCCCTTAAATGGTGCGGTGCCTCATAGACAATCATCGTTCTTGATTCGCTTTTAAGTTCATCGAGAATTCTTCGTCTAGCCTTCTTATCATCAATCGGCGGGAGGAATCCTTCAAAACAAAATCTCCTTGAGCTAAGCCCTGACAGAGTTAGTGCCGTGATACATGCCGCCGGCCCCGGAAGCGATGTTACTGCCACTCCTGCTTCATGACACATTCTTACAAGTACTTCACCCGGATCAGATATCGCCGGAGTACCTGCGTCTGTTATCAGCGCAACGTTTAGTCCCTTTTGCATCTGTCCAATCAGATAGTACGCCTTATCGACCTTATTATATTCATGGTAGCTTGTCATCTCAGTATGAATATCAAAATGGTTCAATAGTTTTATGCTGTTTCTCGTATCCTCTGCTGCAATAATATCAACTGTCCTTAATGTCTCCAGAACTCTAAACGTAATATCATCAAGGTTTCCTATAGGTGTTGCGCACAAATACAGCATTCCCTGTAAATTTTCTTCTGCCATCTTATCTCCATCTACCTAATAGCCATAAATATCATAGATCTCATCTGTATATTTTCCCTGATCTTTATAAATAATAAGCGGTTTTTCTACCTTTATTCCGCTCTTCCCGCCCTTTACTGCTTCAATAAGAACCATTGTCGGTTCATGATCCACATATGGATAGACCAGTTTCATTTTCTTTGGCTCAAGTCCGCATTCAGATAGCTTTATCATTATCTCGGTTAGTCTAAATGGTCTGTGAATCATATAAAATTTACCATTTGGTCTTAAAAGCTTCCTTGCTGCCATAATAACATCATCCAGAGAGCAAAGTATTTCATGCCTTGCTATTGCCTTTGGCTCACCTGGGTTCTTTAGCCCATGCTGATTAATCATATAAGGAGGATTACAAGTTATTACGTCAAAAGAGGCAGCGTCAAAATGATCTCCTGCCTCTTTAATATCTCCTTCGATAATATGAACCCTGTCATCTAGCTTGTTCATTGTGGTGCTTCGGCGCGCCATATCAGCGCATTCGCTTTGGATCTCAAGTCCTGTTATGCTTTTAGCTTCAGTTTTGGCAGCAATAAGAATAGGAATTATTCCATTTCCACAACCAAGATCCAATACTCTATCGCCGGCTTTTGCCATAGCATAGCCTGACAAAAGAACTGCATCCATCCCAAAGCAAAACTTATCCGGATTCTGTATTATTCCATATCCATTTCTTTGAAGATCGTCAATACGCTCTCCCGCTTTTAAAATCTCATTGTTCAAGCTCGGTATCCCTCACTTCGCATTTCTTTCTATCACTGTAATAGAGCTTAATCAAGCTTTGATTTTCCTTCAGTCTTCTCAATTTGCTCTAGCTTCTCAAGTTCGCGCTCTTCTGCCGTTTTCTTCCGCTTTGGTCTGTTGTCTGCTGTGCGTTTTTCCTTTTGAGGAGCTTCGTTTACCGGATTTTTATGCTTTGGCTTACGTTTAAAATCGCTAAGCTGTTCAAGCTTATACTCGTGTATTTCTACTTCATCATTTACATCAACCTTTATCTTTACAAGCTGACGAAGAACATTGATATCGCAAACTTCACCCTTTAATCCATCATCTGCTGTAACAAGATCACCATATCCCGGCATCTTCTTATTTATTTCCTCATATACGTCCTCTTCATTCTTCAGACAGCACATAAGCCTTCCGCAGACTCCGGAAATCTTTGTCGGATTAAGAGAAAGATTCTGCTCCTTGGCCATTTTAATTGAAACAGGAATAAAATCAGATAAATATGAATGGCAGCATAATGCTCTTCCACATATTCCGATTCCGCCAAGTGTCTTTGTTTCATCTCTTACACCAATCTGTCTAAGTTCAATTCGTGTTTTGAATATTGCTGCAAGGTCTTTAACTAATGCTCTGAAGTCAATTCGCCCATCTGCAGTAAAATAAAATAAAACTTTATTATTATCAAATGTATACTCTGCATCAATAAGCTTCATATCCAGCTTGTGAGCCGCAATTTTCTCAAGACAAATCTTAAATGCTTCTTTTTCCTTAGCCCTATTACTTTCTTCCTGTTCATCATCTTTGGGTGAAGCTACTCTAAGAACTGCGCGAAGAGGTTTCACAATTTTATTATCCTCAACGTCACTTGGTGCACTCACTACTGTTCCGTATTCTATACCGCGGGATGTCTCAACAATAACATGGTCATCCTTTTTTATCTCATATTGTCCCGGTGAAAAAAAATAAATTTTACCGGCAGTTCTAAATCGTACGCCGATTACTCTTGTCATATATTCTCCTTAATATTCAGCAAAAGAATTTCAATTGCTACATCTGAATTCACATTATTATCAATACGTCTTCTGGTAATTCTTATTTCATCAACAATACTGCCTAATTTCTCGAAGGAACAGTCTTTTGCAATATCTTTAATATACGATATACTATCGCTATAAATCAAGTTATCTGTTTGCTCAGTTGCTTTATATACAAGAACATCCCTAAATAGCATTGTCAAAAGATCTAGAAATTCATCTCTTTTCTCAACATCTGTGGATGGAACAATTTCCTGAATCTTAGCTACAACCTCATGTATCTCAATTGTTTTGATATTCTTAATAAGCAAAATCACCTGGTTCTTATATGCTTCAAACCCTTCATCAGCAGCAAGTGAAATTGCCTTTCCAACATTTCCTCTTGAAAAAGCCACACAAAAGTCAGCTCTGTAATCTACAACCTTCAGTTCCTGCATTAAATATGTCTTTATCAGTTCGTCTGAGGCAGGCTTCATTTCTAATACAATGCATCTACTAATTATAGTTGGAAGAAATGCCTTTGAATTCTCTGTCAGAATAATAATAACAACATATTCTGGTGGCTCTTCCAATGTTTTAAGCAAAGCATTCTGCGCCTGAATAGTCATCTTCTCTCCATCAGGAACAATATATATCTTATAAGGTGATGCATATGGCTTAATATAAACATCATCGCAAATCTGTGTCCTTATTTCATCAACACCAATGCTTCCCGGCTTTTCATGAATAATGACCTTCAAATCCGGATTGTCATTATTGTCACACTGAATGCATGAATGGCATTCTCCACACGCTTCTATCAGCCCGTTAATTTCTTGCCGATTCGCACACAAAAGAGTCTTCGCAAAAATCCCCGCAATAAATTTCTTTCCTGCCTTCTTCTCGCCCTCTAAAATATACGCATGCGAAACTTTTTCTGTTTTTAGCGCATTTTGCAAATGCTGTGTTACTCTTTTCTGATCAATTATATCGGCAAATTCTGCCATCTATTACCCCTGCTTTTTGCTTGATTTTAAGTAAAAATATCTAATAGAAGCCCTTCGATATCTCCAATCTTCCCGAGAATCGCTATACTGTCTTTTTCTTCCTTCAATAGCTCTTTTGCAAGTTCATCCAAATTCTGATTTACGAGACGAATAATTCCGTAAACCCTATGCCTTCCCTTCCTATCAAGAAAGTTCTCTCTGCTAAAGGAATGTGACCTCGATACCACCTCATTTAAAAATTCCTGTATTGATTTCCTATACCTTTGCATTTCCCTTATATCATGTTTCTTACCAATCTGCTTGCCTTGCATGGTAATTTCCTGCATCATTGAATTAAGTCTTGCTGCAAGCCCATCATCATCAAGTTTACTAGTCAAAATAAATTTGAATGCATCATCTGTCTGCTGCGGCTGCTCAGTTTGATCTACCGGAGCTGCCTGAGGAATCTGATTAACTTTTATGTCTATTTCAGTTTCCTCCTTTCACTTCAATAAAGCTCTTAACCGCATCAAGACATTCTTCCTTCGTCCCATTATTCATAATAGTTTCACTAATGCCCAGTGCATCAATTTTATCTTTGCTAAAATCCTCTTCATCAGAAAGAAAACGTCTGCAAAGCTCATCATATTTCGGATTTTCCTGCTTTGCTTCTCTTTTCATAGCTCTTTCCATCCTGATCCGGTCATCCGACTCAATCAAAACAGGTATAATATTCTCCGCGCCATAGTACGCGCAAAGGGATGAATATGATTCCAATGTACCTATCATAAGATAGATTTTGGCATCCTCTATATTTATTTGTCCATCATCGGCAGTAAAATATCTCCATGGTCCATAATTTGTCTGATAAGTACGCTCTTCAATTATCTTTCCATTTCTTTTCATTTCCTCATACTTATCTTCATTTGTAAAAAAATACTGTATGCCGTCAGTTTCTCCTTGGCGCATGGGTCTGGTAGAATACAAGATGATTTTCGTAAGCCCAAGCTTTTCATCAGTCATAAGGTTCTTATATATTGTGTCCTTTCCAGTAGAACTTTTTCCCATTAACAGTACAATTTTACCCATTTATTTTACCTAACCCATATCTTCACTTTATTATACAGTCTCAACTCTGACCATATTTGTTCTTCCTGATATTCCAAGTGGTACACCTGCTGTAAGGACTACCGTATCACCAGTTCTGATAAGTCCCGCCTTCTTCGCTGATCCTATTGCTTCAGCAAAAAGAGCTTCTGTCGTATCTTCCTCAATTATCTGGAGCGGTACTACTCCCCACATTAAATTGATCTGCCTGTATACAACTGGATTCGTTGTACATCCAATTATTTTACAATTTGGTTTATACCTTGAAACCATGCCCGCCGTAAAGCCTGACATCGTTACAGAAATAATCGCATTAGCCTTTATTTCTGCAGCGATTTCACATGTAGCATGAGAAATTGCTGTCGTTGTATCTGTTGCTCCAGTGCCCTTTCTTTTTTCAAGACGTCCTACATAATCGATATCTTCTTCAGTTCTTTCTGCAATCCTTGCCATTGTCTTAACAGCTTCAATAGGATACTCTCCTGCTGCAGTTTCACCCGAAAGCATTATTGCTGTAGTCCCATCATAAATTGCGTTTGCTACATCGGCAGCCTCCGCTCTCGTTGGTCTTGGATGCTCTATCATTGATTCAAGCATCTGCGTTGCTGTTATTACATATTTGCCCTCGGCCTCAGCAAGCTTTATCATTCTCTTTTGTAGAACCGGTACTTCCTCGAAAGGAACCTCAACGCCCATATCTCCTCTTGCAACCATAATTCCATCTGATACAGCCAGAATCGAATTAAGATTCTTTATTCCTTGTGTACTTTCAATTTTGGCGATAATCTTCATCGGGCTATCATGCTCCTGAAGAATTCTCCTTATCTCCAAAATATCTTCTGCTGTTCTGGTAAAAGAAGCAGCAATAAAATCAAATCCCATTTTTATTCCAAAAAGGATATCCGCCTTATCTGTCTCACTAAGGTAAGCCATCGAAAGATCTGTACCCGGAACATTAACTCCTTTATGATCAGAAATTGGGCCACCATTAATTACTTCACAGACAATTTCACTTCCAGCAATTTCCTTTACATGAAGCTCAATAAGACCGTCATCTAAAAGAATCTTACTTCCAACTTTACAGTCCTTTATCAGTTCCTTACATGTAATAGCTACGTGATTACTATCTCCTTCACATTGCTCAACACTTAATCTGAATTCCTGCCCTTTTACAAGAGTCTCTTTACCATTCTTAAATAAGCCAAGTCTGATTTCCGGCCCTTTTGTGTCTAAAAGAGTGGCAACTGGAAGCTTTAGCTCCTCTCTTAATTTGCAAACCCTCTCAAATTTGATTCTATGCTCCTCATGATCTCCATGCGAAAAATTAAATCTGGCAACATTCATTCCGGAAATCATAAGCTCGCGCAGCATCTCTTCACTTTGACTTGCAGGTCCTATCGTACAAATAATTTTTGTATTTCTCATATGGTACTCCTTCTAGCATTTTGCCTATTCAATAGTTATTATCTCTTTATCAAGTCATTCACTTCAAATTATTTCATTATCTTGATCTGATTCTCATCATTTAACCCTTTAACGTCAAGGTTTGTACTAATTGCTTTTCTTACGGTTTTAACAAATTCTTCAGTAACTACTTCTCCAGGGACAATCAGTGGACTTCCCGGAGGATAAAGAAATACAAAATCTGCGGAAATTTTACCAATACTGTTTTCCAATTCATTATATGCATAATCTGCATCTAATGCCTCAGAAATATTATATTCTCTCTTATAACTTTTGTCCTTTACATAATTGTAATTAGCTTCATTATTTCGATAAACCTGCTCATTTTGACTAATGTCCTCTTTAATTGTCTTATTTATATCAATAATAGCGTCCACAAGTCTCTCAACACCAAGTTTAGTGTCATTACCTGTTAGAATCATTAACACATATCGAAACGATGCCATTTCAGGTTGAAGATGGTATTTTTCTCTAAGCAGCGAATAAAGTTGTTTTCCGTCTATTCCCGCCCTCTTTTCTGAAGTAATTACAATTTTACATGGATCGGGAATTTTACCTAAGTCTAGCACCTTTATAAACTCGCAGCATTTAGTTCTTTGTTCAATAAACTCTCTAAAACCGATAAGTGAATTAAACCAATCATCCTTCTTCAAATCCAACAAGTCCATACAATTATCTATTGAAGCCATCAAAACATATGATGGACTGCTTGACTGAAAAATTCCTAAATATCTTTTTATTTTTTGGACATCAACAAAATTACCCTGTACATGCAGCAATGCAGTTTGCGTCATCGATGGAAGCGTCTTGTGAACACTATGAATAACAATATCTGCCCCCTGCTCTATTGCCCCCATCGGAACTCTACTATCAAATCCAAAATGCGCTCCGTGAGCTTCATCGACTATTAATGGAATACCATATCTATGTACAATTTCGCTAATAGCTTCAACATCTGAAGGAACTCCCTCGTAGCTTGGAGAAGTAATAAAAACTGCAGAAACATCACTGCATTCTTTTAGCTTATCCTCAATAACTTTTGGAGCCACCTTGCTACTATAACCATATTCCTGATCAACATCACACTCAAAGTACTCAAGACATAAATTATTCAAATATGCTGCATTATAAAGAGATTTATGTGAATTTCTTTGAACAAGAATTTTATCACCATACTTTGTAGCAGCCATTACACCACTTAGTACACCGCATGTGCTCCCATTTATAAGAAAAAATGTTTCATCAGCTTTATAAAGTTTATTTGCCCTTTCTTCTGCTGATTTAATCAATCCTTCCGGAAAATGAAGATTATCAAATCCGTCTATCTCCGTAATATCCAATTTGCAAATCTCAGAAAGTGCATTTTTAGGAGAATCATCAAAATCCTTTTCCTGTAAATCCTCACTATCTATCAAATTATCAGAATCCACGCTCTGTATGATACTTTTCTCTGATTTACCCACTGATTCTTCAAAAGCTTTCAAATTTCTTTTATGCCCAGGCATATGAAATGGATAATCTTTAGATTTGGATAGTTCGACTAACTTATCATAAATCTCAGACATTGTTCCTATATCTCCACTTATTCATTTAATAAACCCAACACCAATGTAAATTATAACATGTATGCTTTTGTTTATACAAAAAAAGCCATGAGAGCGATACTCATGGTTGCCAATTACTGAAAAAATATATCATTGTACAAAAAAAGTGCCTAGAGACGGAATCGAACCGCCGACACGAGGATTTTCAGTCCTCTGCTCTACCGACTGAGCT
>CAZJWA010000018.1:0-52424 GCA_964549585.1 uncultured Butyrivibrio sp.
GCGCCCTTGCGGACAAACGGTTTTCAAGACCGCCTCGTTATGACCACTTCGATATCTCTCCGAATAAAAGTATTAACTTTTACTGTTGCACCGGCTTGTGAACTCTCGCACAGCGCATTAACTATATTATCAAAGACCCCCTTATGTGTCAAGCATGAAAATCAATTTTTTTCAAAATTTTTTTCCAAAATATTTGTGAATTATATTTCGATAATTTCAAGGGCCTGATCAACATAAAAAATCACTTTGAAATCGAGGAAAGTATTGATTCTGCGCTTTGTATATCATCTGGAGTAGTTACTTTGATATTAGTATATGCTCCCTGTGTCAGTTTTACCTTCGTCTCCGAAAAATATTCGACACACATCGCATCATCTGTGATGTGTATTCCTTTTTCCAATAATTGTTTTTCTTCCATAATGGCTTTCGAATAGCATTCTTTTATAAGTGGATACTCAAATACCTGGGGAGTTTGAACAATCCATGTTCTGTCCCTGTCAGGAGTTGTCTGGGCAAATCCGTTTTCATCTGCAATCTTAATTGTATCCTTCACAGGCATTCCAACAACACATGCGCTGTATTTTACTACGTCAATATATGCTCTTTCAATGATATCCTCATTTACAAAAGGTCTTGCTCCATCATGAACATAAACATATATGGGATTTTCTAATTCAAGTGCAAGAAGGCCGTTATTTACAGAATGGTAACGTTCCTTACCGCCTGCCACAATTTTTTTTACCTTGGAAAAAGAGTATTTATTTACGATTTCATTTCTGCAATAATCAATATCCTCTTTGGATGTCACGAGTACTATCCCGTCAATAAGCGGGCTATTCTCAAATGTATTAAGTGAATACCAGATAAGAGGTTTTCCTGAAATTTCCATGAACTGTTTCTTGGTTTTTTGGTGCATTCTGCTTCCGCTTCCGGCGGCAAGAACTATTGCAGCTGTTTTCATATAATTATCCCTCTTAAAAATACGCATACTAATATCAAGGCTTTGCAAAAATCACCTATTATCTTCGCAAAGCACTCTGTTTAATGTTTTACCGCAGTATTATGGAATTTTCTTGTCCGCTCTCCGAGTGGAAGATTTGGAACAGCATTAAGGTCAAGTCCGCTTCGAACGCCCTTTTGAAATTCATAATATCCCGCCGCACCAATCATTGCAGCATTATCAGTGCACAGAACAGGTGATGGTCTGTAAAAAGAAATATTATTTGCCCTGCACGCTTCTTCCATTGCGGCGCGAAGCGCTGAATTTGACGCAACGCCCCCTGCGATGGCAAGCTTATTATATCCATACATTTTGGCTGCGCGAATTGAATGTTCTACAAGGACGCTTACGACAGCCTTCTGGAAAGATGCTGCAAGATCGTTTTTATTAAAGTCAGTTCCGTTCATGTTGTTAATATTAATATAATTTAGTACAGCAGATTTAAGTCCGCTAAAGCTAAAATCAAACTGCGCATCATCAATTCTAGCCTGTGGAAACTCTATTGCATCAGGATTTCCTTCCTTTGCTGCCTTATCAATTTTGGGGCCTCCGGGATACCCAAGTCCTATTGCTCTTGCAACCTTGTCAAAGGCTTCTCCTGCCGCATCATCTCTTGTTTGACCGATTATTTCTATTTCTCCATAATCCTTGACAATAACAAGGTGGGAATGGCCTCCGGAAACTACGAGGCAGACAAAAGGAGGTTCAAGGTCCTTGTTCTCGATAAAATTGGCGCAAATATGCCCCTCAATGTGATGAACTCCAACAAGAGGTATTCCTGTTGCAAAGCTAAGTGCTTTTGCTTCAGAAACGCCCACCAAAAGAGCTCCTACAAGCCCGGGTCCATAGGTTACTGCAATTGCATCCATATCTTTAAGCCCAAGCTTTGCTTCGCTAAGAGCCGCCTCAATACAATAATTAATCTTTTCTATATGCTTTCTTGATGCAATTTCAGGCACTACTCCGCCATAAATTGTATGAAGTGCTATCTGTGAAGAAATAATATTTGAGAGTACATCTCTTCCGTTTCTTACAACAGCTGCCGCCGTTTCATCGCACGAGCTTTCAATGGCAAGGATATTTATATCCTTTTGATTATTTAGCGCATTACTCTCATTTTCATGATGAACAGACATCATTATTACGCCGTCATCATCAGTTGACTTTTCTATATTCATTGCTATCCTTTATGTCTCTTATTATTAAATGTTTTTATCTATATATATCGTTATTTGGGTTCATGATTTCGCAAATGATCACTACTTACTCAGTCACTCACTGTCTCCTGTAAGTGAGCCATCACTTATGCTCCAGCCAAGTATTTTCCAGCGCCCCTCGTCATCTTTTCGAAGGACATAGATATAATAGGTTGTCATTGTTTTTCCGGAATGCTTGACAGAATAGAGAACTCTTGCACTAGCGCAGTCTCTTCCATCCTCAACTTTATGTATTATAGCTTCATCGTCGCAGACTACAAAATTAGAAATGGTATACCCATCCTCCTGCTTTTGTGTTACTTCATCCTTTATCGCCTGATAGCAATCTGTCTGATTTGCTAAAAGCTCATCATCGTAAATTCCTTCAAGCTTTGACTCAATTGTATTAAACTCTTCATCAGTATATCCGCCTGCATATAGAACCTTCATGATTCTTCCATAAAGATCCAGAACATCTTTTTCTGTCTGAGGGTAGGTTCTGTCAAGATCAAGAGTTGTAATTTCCTGCACATCACTAAGAACAAGATTATCCTCATCCGACTGCTTCTTTTCTCCCCTAACGACAAGAATAAAATAAACGCTGACAATTACTATTGCAAGAAGAACAGCCATGATTACAGCCTTTATTATTGCAGAAGATCTTTTTTCTTCAACTTTCATATGCGCTCCTTTTACTACAAACCGGTTATTTCAATTTGTATTAATGATACAACATATTTGCTCAAAAATCTGTTTTCAGCGGTTATGAATTATTACTTTCATTCATCATCTTCGAATTTCAGTGATATCATACGTCCATCTCTGGCCGCTACCGTATTTTCAAAAATCTTTTTGGTTTCAGGCAAAAACATAACAGGATTAACAATTGATGGACTGTAATGCGTAAGCCACATTTCTTTTACATTTGCTTTTTTTGCAAGAGTCGCGGCTTCCTGGAAGGTCATATGCTTGTGTTCCCTTGCCTTCTTTGCCTTTTCAGGCTCTCCATACATTCCTTCACATATAAAAAGATCTGAATCCATAGCATTTGTCACAATGCTCTCGGTTGGCCTTGTATCTGTAGTGTATGTAAAATGAAGTCCCTTTCTGCTTTCGCCAAGAACCATATCTGGAGTATAAACATTTCCGTTTTCATCTGTAATCGTTTCGCCCTTTTGAAGTTTGTTCCAAAAGCGCCTGTCGATTCCTCTTTTTGTTGCAGCTTCCACGTCAAAGCGCCCTATTCTGTCAAGCGTAAAACTATAGCCATAGCAGGGAACATTATGATTTACTTTAAATGCATGAATTTTAAAGCCCGGCATTCCATGAGGTTCAATTATTTCCGTGGAAGTGTCCAGCTCAAGATATTCGATTTTAAAGGGAAGCTCAGGAGCAATTACCCTAAGCGAATCCACAACCTTTTTAAGCCCCTTTGGGCCAACTATAAGAAGCGGCTCTGTTCTCTCCGCATTCCCCATGGTAAGAAGCATTCCGGGGAGCCCGCTGATGTGATCTGCATGAAAATGAGTAATGCAAATAACGCTTATCGGATTTGGGCTCCATCCTGCCTTTTTCATAGCAACCTGCGTTGCCTCTCCGCAGTCTATGAGAATGCTTTTTCCATTGTACCTAATCATTAGTGAAGTAAGAAACCTGTTTGGAAGTGGCATCATACCGCTTGTTCCAAGTAGGCAGATATCTATCATATTTAATCCTCTATTCCATATTATAGTTTGTAAAAAAAGCTATCGAATCCAGTATATTACCGCGTCATCCTTTGGCGCATCGTAAAAGCCCGGTCTTACTCCTTCAGACTTAAAGCCAAGCTTCTCATACAGCCTTATTGCCGCAGCATTTGACGCACGTACTTCCAAAGTAAAAGAGTTAACTCCTATTCCCTGGGCTCGTTCCATGAGCTGGCGCAGCATCTTATATGCTACTCCTTCATGTCTGCACGCCTTGTCAACGCTTACATTTGTAATTTCGCCTTCTCCTGAAATATTCTGTATCCCGCAAAGGCCAATGACTTCGTCCTGCTTTTTGGCAACAAGATAAATCGTATCATCTCTGTCAAAAGCCGCTGTTTCAAGCTGCTTGATATTCCATGCCTCGCATCCAAGGTATTTCTTTTCAAGTGCTGCTGCCGTTTCAAGATTCTCGCGTGTCATGGGGCTTACCATGATGCGCTCCTTCACTGCAGTTTTCTTCCTGGCACTGCTTCCATCGTTTGCTGCCCTCTCTGCCTGAGATGGGCGAAGATAGCATGGTGCAAAAGAATCTGTATCGGTTCTTATTCCTTCTTCATAATATTTTGCGGCAAGAAGTGCAACTGATGCCGCACTCTGTCTGTTACAGATATATGGTGCTTCAAAAAATGGCACTTTAAGAAGGCTCTTTAGCCTTTCCATATAAACCGGAACACCATCTCCAAGGAGGATAGTTCTTTTGCCAATAGAATTAATTTGCTCTGCTATATCTTCGATAGATGTAACAAGCTGCTCCTTAATTACTTTCATGTCAAAAGAGATTTCACTCTCCGATATCTCTTTTGATAAAGCAGAAAAGGTATAAAGTCCCGTATAAACCTGGCTTCTTCTGGCATCCATCATGGGGCATATAATATCTTCATGTCCATATAGATTGTATGCAAGAGCATCAATAGTTGGAACTGCAATAAGTGGTTTATCAAGTGCAAGCGCAAGTCCCTTGGCGGTTGCTGCTCCAATTCGAAGCCCCGTAAAAGAGCCAGGCCCTTTAGATACAGCAATGGCATCAATGGAATTCAAATCCATGTCCGTCATTTTCTTTATGTCTTCCATCATCGGCATAAGTATCTGCGAATGCGTTACTTTATGCTGCACTGTAAACTGTGAAATAAGTTTATCACCATCTGAAACGGCGACTGCAGCCACAAGGCCGGATGTATCAATTGCAAGAATTTTCATTTTAACACCTTCAATTTATTTAAGCATTTTAAAACTATCTTTATTAGTCTTAAGTACACGATTTTGGGCTCACTTAAGGTTAGTGCCTTGTAATCGTGATTTTCCTGTAATCAAAGCCCTTTTCGAGATCTTTTTCTATAAGAATTTCGGTATAATTATCAGGAAGAATCTCTTCTATAAGATTTGCCCACTCGATAAAACAGATTCCATCTCCATAGAAATAGTCTTCATAGCCTATTTCATCCATTTCGCTGACATCTCCGATTCTGTATACGTCAAAATGATAAAATGGTATTCGGCCATTATCATATACCTGAAGAATAGTAAATGTAGGCGAATTTACAGGTCCCTCTATTCCAAGTCCCGCTGCAACTCCCTGAGTTAGGACAGTCTTCCCGGTTCCAAGGTCCCCAATAAGAGTATAAACCATTCCAGGCAAAGCTTCCTGCCCAATCTTTAAGCCAAAATTATATGTATCCTTCGCGCAAAAGGATTCTATTGTTTCTATATTCATGATAGCACCTGCATGTCTGTGATTTCCATTTTGTTTGCTGTTTAAATCATAAAAAATATACATCTTAGGTGATTATAGCAAATGTTTTTCTACGGACAAATTATGCATTATTTTGAGGTATTTAGCAACTCTTTGAAGTTTCACTTCTATAATGGGTTTATATTAGCACGCCAAAAATCTTCATATTTCTTTTTACAGGAGCATATTTTGCAAAAAAAGAGACCGTAAATCAATATACTTTCCGAAATTTCGGCTGCGTACTGATTAAGCGATCTCTTTTTACAAATCAAAAGAAATTATTCATGTCTTAATGCTTCGATTGGGCTAAGCTTTGCTGCCTTTCTTGCAGGATAAATTCCAAAGAAAATTCCTACTGCTGAAGAGAAAACAGTTGCCATAATTACAGTTGATGGTGCAATTACTGCAGGGAATCCGATAATGCTTCCAATTCCGATAGCTCCAAGTCCTCCAAGTATTACTCCAATTATTCCGCCGATAAGCGTAATAATTGCCGCCTCCGAGAGGAACTGAAGAAGTATGGACCCGGTTCTTGCTCCAAGAGATTTCCTTATTCCGATTTCCCTTGTTCTTTCGGTTACTGATACGAGCATGATGTTCATTACGCCGATACCACCAACAAGAAGTGAAATTGCTGCTACAAAAGAAACAAACAAGGTTATGTATCCAAGTATTGTATCAAACTGCGATGTATAGTCTGTAAAGCTCTGCACTGCAATGAAGCCTTTTCCTTTTACACCCTTTCTTGCTTCAAGAAGTGAAACGCATTTCTTTGCTACTTCATTTGCGTTCTGGGATGAATCAGCAAAAACCATCATATCAGTATAATCTTCCTGCCCATAATCATAAGCAGACATAAAGGTCGAAAGCGGGACTTCAACCGTTAAGGAAGAGTTTGACCCAGTTGCCATCGCAATAATCGAAGAAGCACTGTTCTTTCGTATTCCTACGATTGTTAATTCCTGAGAAATTCCCCATAGATCGCATGTAAAGGAAAGTCCAACAACATCTGTTGTTCCAAAAAGGTCGATAGCATCCTTTTCCTTAATTACGCAGACATTCCTTGCGCCTTCGTAGTCTTCCTTCGTAAAGTATTTGCCCTTAATGATTTCATCTGAGCTGTAATATTCAAGAGCTTCGTTTCCGGCTTCCATCATGGTATCAAAATTTCCTTTTGGCCCACTTGCCGTGCCATATGCATTATATATTGGTGTAACTCCCTTTACATGAGGGACTTCCGTGCGTATGAAATCAAAATCCTCATCATTAAATGTGACAGTATTGTCCTTAACATTTGAAGGAGCATAGATATCAACCATTCCTCCTCCAAAGCTGTCAAGCTGATCATTTATGCTTGTTCTTACACCATTACCAACAGAAATTACCATGATAACCGATGAGATTCCTATAATAATTCCAAGCATTGTAAGGAAGGATCTGCCCTTGTTATTTCGGATACTCATAACGGCTATCTTAATATATTCAAGTATTTGTGCCATTTAATTTGCCTTCCGTTTTTTCATTAGTTTGCATTTGAAGCTGCAGCTGCTCTACTTTGTGAAGAAGCGTTATCTGACTCGTTTGAAGAAACACTGCTTGCAGCATCAGATGATACAGATGAAGAAACATTTGCTGCATATGCGTTTGTTGCAGCAACGGCAGGCATTCCTTCTACGATATCGCTGGAAATATCTGTAAGAACCTGATCTCCTTCATTTAGTCCTGAAAGAATCTGTTCCTCTGTTTCATTTGCTATTCCGGTTGTAACATCTTTTCTTACAACAAATCCGTTTTCAAGTACATAGACAAAAGCACCCTTTGCATCAGAGTTTACTGATTCAATCGGTACCAGAATTGCATTCTCAGCGCTGGCTGTCTTTATTACTACATCAGCCTGAACTCCGAGAATAATGAATTCATCAGGATTGTTTATAGTTATATCTGTAGCGACTATGGAAGCACCACTTGTGTTAGTAGTTGCGACCTTACTAATCTTTGTTACTGTTCCGTTATAATCATGTCCTGCAATAGTAATATCTACGTCCTGTCCCTCAGAAATCTTTTCAAGATCATATTTGGTGACATTTATCGTAACCTTAACTGAATCTGTATCTTCTATTGTAAAGAGCTCTGTTCCCTTTACAGTAGTAGCTCCTTCAATAATTTTAACATCTGTGACTATTCCGTTAAACTCAGCCGTTACACCCTTTTTGGCTTCATTAACGTCGTTTATCGTATCCTGTGATGTAAGAGCCGCAGACTGTCTTGTTGCTGCAAGTGCGCTTTTATTTCCATCAGTTAATTTACCGCTGTCTCCTGAAGTTTTATCGGTTTTATTATCACTCTTAGTAGCTTCTGCATCTGAGAGCTGTCTCTTTAACTCTGTGATCTGCGAATTCCACTCAGCTATTTCTTTATCATTATTCTGAGCATATGTGTTTTGCTGAATAGACTCCTGAATTTCAAGTCTTACATCTTTTCCATTTTCTTCTGTTTTCTTAGAGTCATCATCTGTTACTGAATCCTCTTTGCCATCCTGATCAACATCTAAAAGAGTTTTCTGAAGATCTGCTGCTGTCTGAGCCATTCTTGCTTTCTTTTCAGTAATCTTATCATTAAGGTCGTCAATCTGAGCATTTATTGTATCAATTTGAGCCTGTGTAAGAGGAAGATCTGCATTTGCCTGATCATACTTTTCCGTGCTCTTTGTGTCTTTTTCTATAGAATCTGAATAGTTTCCATTTGCAGTCTGTTCAGAAAGCTGTGCCTGCTTGGCAGAAAGGTCAAGATCAGATGTGTCATATGCCATAAGTACATCTCCGGCTTTTACAGAATCTCCAACGTGTACGTTAAGTGTGGTAACAGGCGCCGCTGCTCCTGCAAAATATGTTTTCTTATTATCAGTTGCTACTGTTCCACTTGTCTTTACTGTCTGTTGAATTGAGCCTACATAAGCTTCTTCGACTTCAACCTGTGCCGGTGCTGATGCTGCCAAAGCACTTGAATATACAAAATATCCAACGATAGCAATGATTAATACAAGAATAACAATAAGTCTTATTCTCTTATGAAGCTTTTTCTTCTGCTCAGGTGTTCTTATCTTTTTTTCTTTTTTCTTCTTTTCATCCTGACTATTTACAGTTTCATCTACCAAAACTGTATCCTGTGCCTTTGTTTCTTCGTTCATGATAGGTTCCTTTTCCATTCTTTTTCGCTCCCATTTATCTTCTATATAATAATTATCGAATCAGGCAACAGTAATACTTGTGTCTGCATCCGGATTTATCTCATCCGATACTATCTTTCCATCTATGATCTTCACAATTCTTGGAGCCTGCGCAGCAATTGAATTATCATGTGTAATAAGAATTACTGTTCTTCCTTCACCGTGAAGGTTTTTAAGGATTTGCATTATTTCCTTGCTTGAGCCTGAATCAAGGTTTCCTGTTGGCTCATCAGCAAGAATAATAGGTGGCGCCTGAGCTATGGCTCTTGCAATCGCAACTCTCTGCTGCTGTCCTCCTGACATTTCAGAAGGCTTATGAGTCATTCTTTTTTCTAGTCCAACCTTTTGAAGTGCGCTCTCGGCAAGTTTTCTTCTCTCCTTGCTGCCAACTCCTCTATATACAAGGGGAAGTTCAACATTCTCCAGGGCAGTAAGTCCGGCAATAAGATTAAAGCCCTGAAAGATAAAGCCTATCTCTTTATTACGGACGTCTGACTGTTCATCATCTGTCATATGCGATACATCCTGTCCATGCAGGAAATATTTACCGCTTGTTGGTACATCAAGGCATCCAAGCATATTCATAAGCGTCGATTTACCTGACCCTGATTGGCCTATTATGGCAACGAATTCCTTTTCGCCTATTTCAAGGTCTACATGATCAAGTGCTCTGACTTCATTTTCTCCTGGATTATAAATTTTACATACATCTGTTACTTCTACCAAATTCCCCATCACTAATCTCCATGACGCAGCTGATTTTCTGGCCCTCGTGGTCAAAAAAACGCTATGTTTTATTTACTGAAGTAGTGTAATACATTGATAAACAATTTTCCATTCATTTTTTATTAATATTTGATGAATAATTGCTATGTTATTTAATTAAGATTTAATCTAAACTAATACATCTATATCGTTTTCGAAGAAATATACCGCGGAGTTTATAAGTTAATTCAAAAGGGCTAATCTTTCCATGAAGATCGAGTAGGTTCCCTACTCGATTTAGATAATGATATCCGTCATCTCATGACTATCGTCATTCGATGATGGATATTCGCCAAATATACAGATTTTCGTGCAAGCACAAATCTGTATGCTTGGCTCATTATCTACACAAAAAAAAGATAACATCATGTGATCAGCCATGATATTATCTCTTTTAGTATCTTAACCAAATTTAGGATGATTTTGATTTTATTCCGCAGAAGGTGCTGCATCTTTTCTTCTACTTGGAGCAGAAGAAAGCTTTAAAACAGGACTGAGCTTCTTATATACCAGAATCGTTATAAGTGAATCAGCGCCGCCCTTTATGAGGTTCATAGGTGCAACTGCAAATAAAACAAAGCTGTAAATATCTGTGATTCTGCCATTGATTGCCGTACCTGCTGCAATTAGTGAATCAAGTGGCATTCCATAAAGAACAGCAAATGTAGGAAGAAGATATACTGCATTAAAAATTGTTCCGACAACGGTGATTACAAGTGTTCCTGCAATCAGTGATAAAACTGCATTTTTCTTGGTTTTCTTAAAGTCATAAATAATAGAAGCAGGAAGAATGAAGCTGCATCCAATTACGAAGTTTGCAAGGTCACCTACAAAAGCTGTAGTAGTTCCCTGAAGAACAAGCTTTAGCAAAATCTTGATAAACTCTATCATGACTCCGCATACAGGTCCAAAAGCGAACGCGCCGATAATTGCCGGAAGCTCACTAAAGTCCATTTTGTAAAAACCAGGTGCAAAGCCTACCGGAAAATCAAGGCAATACAGAATAGTTGATATAGCCGAGAAGACACCAATAACAACAATTTTTCTAGTTGTAAGAATTCTCTCCTTATCTCCCGACTTTTTCTTTGCCCATTTTTCAAAAACAAATGCTAATGCAAACATTAAAACGATAATGATTGCAAATTCGGCTACATAAGCTGCGTTAGCCATAACGCTTTCAATAAGACCATTTTTCATTACTGTTTCTCCTTCTGCGCTTTAGGCGCCAAGCCGGCAAAGAATCATTTTTTCCTTTGCCTTGCTCCGAGGAAAATAAGATACATCTGATATCAAATCATATAAAAAAATAAATGATTTTTAAGAAAAAAAATCCCCATAGCCATAAGGCTACGGGGTATGATTTGATATCAATGATACATAGCAAAACAATACTTGCTGCATACAAAAAATATGTATGCAAAAAAGCCATCGCCATATATCTTCTTCTCTCATCCAGACTATACTGTCGGTATTGGAATTAAACCAATTCAGCCGTTTACACGGGTCGCGGACTATACCGCCGATTGGGACTTTCACCCTACCCCGAAGATATTTTGTTCTAATAAATCCTATCACTTAAGTAATTGATATGCAACAGGTAAATGGATTTTTTTGATAATTTTTTCACAATTCATTTTTATTATTCGCTGTCATATCTCTTTTTCATATGCTCATAATTCTTTCTAGGTTTGACTTTTAGCTCCTATGTAATATAATTTTAGTAAGAACTTTTTTACTATTTACTAATCATGTAAATCAAACATTTGAGGATTTTTATGAAGCGAATCATGACAAAGCAGCTTGTTCCGGGGATGGTCATAGCCGAGAACGTATACTCGATAAATAACAATCAGCTCATTATGGAAAAGGGTACTGTGCTTAGTGATAAAGCTATTGCCAAGCTTGGTTACTATACCGTTATAAATGTTTTTGTCGAGGATGATTCTCAAAAAGAAGGCAGCTTGCATGAGAAAGAGTCTACTACTCTTTCTTATTCTCAGAGACTTCGGAAAACAAAAGAATTCAAAAAATTCAAAGAGGACGTTGAAAATGCTTCCTCACACTTTGAATCAGAAATGAATCAGATTGTGTTCAAGGGTGCAGATCTTGATCCTGATGAGATAGTCAAACCCATACTTAGTATTATTGATATGGGAAGTGGCCCATCGAACATATTTGATATGCTTCACAGCCTTAGGAACTACGATGATGCCACATATATGCACTGTATAAATGTTGCCCTTATCTGTAACATCATCGGTCAATGGTTACGATACAGTGAGAAAGATATCGAAACGCTTACAAAGGCCGGGCTTCTTCACGATATTGGTAAGATGCTTATTCCAGGCAATATCATTACAAAACCTGCTAAGCTTACAGAGGATGAATACAGCATAGTTATGAAACATCCCGAGGCCGGTTATCAGATCCTTAAAGACCTTGACATCGATGAGCATATCAAAAATGGTGCTCTCATGCATCATGAAAGACGTGACGGCTCCGGTTATCCGTCGCATCTAAAGGGAAACGAAATTGATTCATTTGCAGGAATCGTTTCAATAGCTGATGTTTATGATGCCATGACTTCCGCAAGAGTATATAGAGGCTCGCTATGTCCATTTGTTGCAATAGCTCTTTTTGAAAGCGATGGGCTTACCAAATATGATCCTAAGGTTCTTATGACTTTCATGGAAAATATCGTAAATACCTATCTGCTTAACAGAGTAAGGTTATCAAATGGTCAGGAGGGCGATATCGTATTCATTAATAGAGATTATCTCTCAAGGCCTACGGTACGCGTTGGTGATCAGTATATTGACCTGAGCATCAATCCCGAAATAACCCTCGATGCTATAATTTAATAAAAAAGTTTGGACTAAATAATATGAAGAATCAAAGAATAGAATATATAGATATCGCAAAGGCAGTAGGAATGTTCATCATCGTTTACTGCCATATGCTAAGAAGAGGAACGGCTATATCAGTTTTATCAGTAGCAGTCATTCCTCTTTTTTTCTGTTTGTCAGGAATCACATTTCGAATCAAGGAAAATGAAAGCTTTGTTTCATTTCTTCAAAAAAAGCTCTGTACTCTCATTATACCTTATCTGTTTGCCGGAATAGTAAGCATAGTTATTTACTCACTTTTGGGAAATTTTGCAGCTGATAAACTTGGAGTAGATGCACGGTCGACAGATATTCTCCCAAATCTTCTAAATCTATTTTATGCAAATGCCAAAAATGACACTATGAAATGGAATAATTCATTATGGTTTCTTCCGTGTTTGTTTTGCATCACTGTAATTGTTTGGATTTTTGAAAAAAACATTTCCGGCAATAAGCTTTTAGTAAAAAGAATCGCCTTTATGGCAATCACTTTTATTTTAGGTCAGTATCTATCGCAAAGACTTAAGCTGGTTTTACCGCTTCATCTTGAAACATCTCTGAGCATGATATACTGCTTCGAAGGCGGCATTATTTTAAAGCCGTTTTTAAGCAAAATAAACGCCATGGTTCACGATGAGCTCACCTTAACAAAATTTCAATATTTGATAATTTCAGCTCTATGTATTGCATTTGGTTTGTCTTTATCTCTTCTTTGCTCAAATAAAACTATAAGTGTAAGAACTGATGAGTATGGAAGCAGCCTTTTTCTGTTCATTATTAGCTCTGTTTTACTCGTTATGGGCTTACTTCTTTTATGCATATTTTTCTCAAGACATAAGCTTTTGATGATTAATTCGGTAGGACAGAACTCGTTATGTATTCTCTTATGGAATAAATTCCCTGTTTTGCTTGTTCAAACTCTTCTTCCTGGAGCAAGCATTCTATCTGATATAGACTCTATCGGAGCACTTCTATTTGCGATAATTCCTTCAATAATTTGCATCGCAATATGCATGTACATTGGCTTTGTTCAAAGAAGACTTTTGCCACTAACGCTTGGCGAAAATCCCTTTCATGGAAAAGCTTAAAAAGGTCTCCAAAGTAAAATAATATGCACCTAACGTTCCGGTTACATATTATCCTACTTTGGAGACCTTTATCTTTATTAGCTCATTATATGCTACAAATACTTATGCATATTTCATGCGAAATTTACGCTCTTCTCTCTCAGAATCGACTGCCTCAATCTGTGCTCCAAGAAGCGAAAGCTTTTGAGGGAAATCCTCATAGCCTCTTTCAATATATTTAATATCATCTATAACGGTAAAGCCTTCTGCAACAAGTCCTGCTATAACAAGTGCTGCTCCTGCGCGAAGATCCGGTGCAGATATCTCTGCTCCTGTAAGCTTCTCTGTTCCATCGACAATCGCTGAGCTTCCTTCGACTTTGATGCTCGCTCCCATTCTGGTAAGATCGTCAACATATTTAAAACGATTCTCGAATATACTCTCTGTCACAATACTGATGCCACTGGCAAGGGCAAGCGCAACTGTTATTTGAGGCTGCATATCGGTTGGAAATCCCGGATATGGAAGTGTCTTTACATGTGTAGATGAAAGTCTCTTAGTAGCCATAACGCGAACCGCATCGTCTGATTCATGTATCTGGCAGCCCATCTCAACAAGCTTAGCTGTAATAGACTCTAAATGCTTAGGAATGACATTTCTGATAGTAACATCGCCATGTGTTGCTGCAGCAGCCATCATAAAAGTTCCTGCCTCAATCTGATCAGGAATTATCGTGTATTCAGATCCGTGCAGAGATTCAACTCCCTTAATTCTAATTACATCAGTACCGGCGCCTTTAATATTTGCGCCCATGCTGTTAAGGAAATTGGCAAGATCAACTACATGAGGCTCTTTAGCAGCATTTTCGAGAATAGTAAGTCCTTCTGCCTTTACAGCAGCCATCATAATATTGATAGTTGCTCCTACAGAAACCATATCAAGATAAATATGGCTTCCCACAAGCTTATCAGCATTTGCCTTAATTATTCCATGTTCAATTACAACAGTAGCTCCAAGAGCATTAAATCCCTTAATATGCTGGTCTATAGGTCTAAGGCCAATATCGCATCCGCCGGGAAGTACAACTTCTGCATGTCTGTATTTACCAAGAAGCGCACCAATAAGGTAATATGACGCCCTTATCTTCTTAATAAACTCGTTTTCAATTGTATGATTTCGTACATTTGAAGCATTAACTCTGACAGAATGTCTTCCTACTCTGTCAATGCTTACTCCAATGCTTTCCATTGCCTGTAAAAGGACATTAGTATCCCTCTCATCTGGCATATTATCGATCAAAACGGTATCATCCGACATAGTTGAAGCTGCAAGAATAGCAAGTGCTGCATTCTTGGCTCCGCCTATCTCAACTTCTCCAACAAGTGGATTACCGCCCTTTATTATATATTTATCCATGTCTGCCTTTCATAATACAGCAAAAATAACATGATCATCAGTAAATTAGCATAATTAAAACATTACAAATATCAAAAGCACAACAACTTATTATAACAACGAAAAAATCATTTGTAAAATGTCAAAATCGACAGTAAAATGAGCATTATTTTCTGACTACTAAGCATTTTTTAGTTCAGATAGTTTAATGGATTGACCTGTGATCCATCAATAAGTATCTCAAAATGAAGATGTGGTCCGGTACTGACACCTGTGTTTCCGCTAAGTGCTATCTTCTCTCCCTGCGATACTGTTTCGCCTACGCGTACAAGTATTTTACTTAAATGGCCATATCTTGTCTGCCTTCCATCCGGATGGTCAATATAGATACAATATCCGTATCCGCTTCCCCAACCGGCTCTGCTGACAGTTCCATATGCCGACGCAACAATTGCAGTTCCAACAGGTGTCGACCAGTCGATTCCTTTGTGGAACTTACTTGCACTCTTTAATGATACGCTTCTTCTTCCAAAGCCTGACGAAATATGTCCGCCTGATAATGGCTTTATATATGTTGGCGGAACAATAGTACCTCTTTTTACAATCTTAGGAACAGCCTTATAGGTTATCTCTTCCTTCTGAATGTCTGTCGAAACCGCCTTGTCATCACTATAGGATACAAGTGCAACAACCTTTCTGTGTCCTGCTGACGGCTGTTGTACTACTTCGGTCTTAGTCGTATACCAATCATCTACATCAATATATTGAACGTCAGCTTCATAGTCTTCTTCATAATACTGCATTTCGGTTCTATTAACTGAAAGCTCGGGCTCTGGAACTGTTACAATAATTTCATCAGAAACTCTGATAATAGAAGTATCGCTATCAATTGTGTCATTCATTGCAACGAGACTATCAGTCGTAAGGCCAAACTTCTCAGCAATTGTCGAAAGTGTATCTCCCGATTCAACTTCATATATCTGATTTGTTTCTTTATCCTTCGTAACGTCATCTATCGCTGTAGATAAATCTGTTATCTCTGAGCTAGGCAGGTAATCCTCAACAATTTCAACCTTGTCCCCAAAATCAAGTGAAAGTAGTCCAAGTGCATAGTCAGAGAAATCCTTATTCGTAGTAAGAGGCTCTGCCTTATCAACTATATCTGTAATAAGGGATGCTACTCCTGCCTCTGGAAATGGTGATTCATTTCCTGTAAGTTCATTATCATTTGCCGAAGTAACTTCTGTAGTAAGTACATTTACTTCTCTTGATGGGTCAAGTACAAGTCCTAAACTAAATTCCTGCTTTGTATCATATCTATCAAGCGATGCTCTAAGAAGCTTTTCAACATCATCCTTGGACGCAAGATTAGTAGAATAATCATTGATTTTAATAGTGTAGGATCTTTGAAGTGTCGAATACTTGCTTGAAGGAAGTACGCTTTTCATATTGCTTACTACATCAGCACTATCATCAACTTTTCCAAAGATTACACTTCGTCCTTCACTCGTCATGTCCGCCTTGCAAAGATAAAGCTCTGATGCGGCATTATTTTCTAATGAAAGTTCTCTTCTTGCCTGTCTAAGGCATTTCTGAGCTTCTTCTTTAGAGCTAAGTGTTCCTACTTCAGTCCCGTTTATCGAAACTGTAAAGCTGTCTGCTTCACTAGTATGGACTCCATGATAATAAGGCATAGAAAGAAGCCAAAGCCCTGCTACGATTAGTGCAGAGCGAAGAAACCATATTCTCTTTTTACTTCGAAATGGAAATATCATAATACTCTTTTGCTTCATATAGTCTTAATTCTCTGCCTCTGCATCTATTCCATCTGTAATAGAAAAATGCAGCATATTATTTAAGTATCTTTCTACAGTTTCATATACTACAACATCTGGCTGCTCGTTCTCAAGCATTGAAAGATTGTAGTTATAATAAAAATTCAAATATGAATCATTAAAATTGCATGCCAAATATTTGAACATTGATGTTGAAAAAGAATCTCCAATCACAAAGAGCTTTCTTTCGTCTCCATCTTTAGATGCAAGTGTTCCTCTAAATTCGGTACCGGTATCATTTGTTTCAATCTGAGCCTCATGTGATGAGAAATTCTCAACTAAAAGCGCCGGATCATCCTCAAGATAGCTTCCGAGATTTAAAAGGTTTGCAAGATCATACACAGGAACATGTCCTTCGCTCTTATTTAATGTGCTTAGGTCAGGACTACTATATCCAAGTGCCTCATTCAAATCACATGCTCCAATGTATGATCCAAGATTATTCCAATGAGTATCGTACTTATAATAGAGCTGTTCATCCGGATTAGATTCCTTATACGCCATAATATCATCATAAGGGCAGACAACTGTCAAATCAGTATTCTTCCTAAGATAATCTACAACCTGGCGCATTCTGCCCCAGTCTGTATGTTTTCCATATGCACTTGGCATATATTCGCTATAAACGCCTTCTTTATTAGGGCAGATCATAATAATAAAATCAGAATTTCTTGAGCTTAGCTGTGCCTTAGCCTCAACCATGTTAGCAGCTATTGTACTTAACTCTTCATCTGAAAAGAGATTTGATCCATTATAATCAGATATAGGATCTTCATCATTAACCTGTGCTCCTTTATAAAAGAGCCATCCATTTTTGCCGGCAATGACTGAATCAGAAGAAGAAATATGAAGGATTTTATAATTCATCAAACTATTGATAAAGACAAGCTGATTCTTAAAGGGCAGATTATCATCAAAATAGTTTTCAAAAGCCGTCGGAAAATCTTTAATCGTAGAGAGTGAAAGCTCAGGCATAGTCGCAAGTGTTCTATTCTCATTATTGTCAGAATTGAAGTATTTTCCAAAAATCCCAAAGAAAAGCACTGGTAGCATGATTACTACAGCCAAAATTATTAGATAAATGTTTTTAATAGATTTTTTCAAGTTAGTGCTCCTTATCAAAATCTGAAATAGATAAATGGATTATAGGAATTGTTTGCAAGAAGCATTATGCAGTACAGTAAAACAATTAAGCAATAAACTGCTTCAAAAACAGAATTTTTCCATTTTGACGAAATAACCGAGAGCTTTCCATATGAGAAAATCTTCTGTATTATTCCGCATCCGAGTATTCCAAATATTACAGCAAGAACGGTCTGCGCAGATATGATTGTGCCAAGTGAAACTGTAGATAAAGTATACTTCCATGGCATGATCATTCTCATGATTACCTTTACTCCCGTGCCAACGCTTTCAACTCTAAAGAAAACCCAGCCAATAATAACAACAAGTATGCAGTATATTCTGCTTAGGATCTTTGATTTATCAAGAAGCTTTCCAAATCCCATTCTTTCTACAATAAGGAAAAAGCCGTGATAAAGTCCCCATCCAACAAAGTTCCAGCTTGCTCCATGCCAAAGTCCTGTCACAGCAAAAACTATAAACAAATTGATGTATGTACGAATCATTCCTTTTCTATTTCCGCCAAGCGGGATATAGAGATATTCACGAAACCATGAAGAAAGAGAAATATGCCATCTTCTCCAGAATTCCCTTATTGAAGCAGATATGTATGGATAGTTGAAGTTTTCAAGGAAATCAAATCCAAACATTTTACCAAGACCGATTGCCATGTCCGAATATCCGGAAAAATCATAATAAATCTGGAGTGTATAGAATATTGCGCCGCACCATGCCATGATTCCTGTCATCTGTGAAATGTCTGTTCCAAATATTGAATCGGCTGCCGAAGCAATGATATTCGAGATGATGACTTTTTTGCCAAGACCATAGATAAAACGTCTAAAGCCTGAAGCAATCTTCTCAGAATTTACGCTTCGGGAAAGAATCTGATCATCTATATCTCTATACTTAACAATAGGTCCTGCTATAAGCTGCGGGAAGAAAGAAATGTAAAGAGCCAGATTAAGAATGTTCTTCTGAGCCTTATACTCTCCTCTATATAAATCAATTATGTAGCTCATCGCCTGGAAGGTGAAAAAAGAGATTCCGATTGGAAGTGAAATACTGACACGCGGAATGTTAATCATTGGAAGAAGATGATCTAGTGTATTCAAAAGGAAATTGCAATACTTGAAGTATCCAAGAAGACCTAGATTCACAATTAAGTCAGCAATAAGAAAAAGCTTTTTATTATTAAAGCGTTCGATACACAAACCAAAAATCCAATTAAGAAGTACAGAAAGTAAAAGGAGAAATACATATACAGGCTCTCCCCATGCATAAAAAATCAAACTCGCTACAAGTAAAAGAATATTCTGCGCCTTGGTATTTCTGATGACAAGACTAAGAAGAAATACGATAGGAAAAAATATCCATAAAAAGGTCATTGAACTAAAAACCATAACACGCTCCGTAATTACTTATTTTTCTTTTTATTATTTGCTACCGAATAGCCAAATTTTCCAATTTTTTCGCCAAGGCGAAAATACTCACCATGCGAATATGAAACAAGATCAGCCTTTTGAAGGTCGAATCTTCCTTTATCATCCATAAAGCTATCATCTACATTTACACAAAGTACATCAGCTATAAACATATCATGGCTTCCAAGCTTTATTATCTCTTTGACTTTGCATTCAATATTTACAGGACTCTGTGCAATTCCCGGAGCCGATATTTTCTGAGACTTTAATGGTGTAAGCTTCATTTCGGCAAACTTATCATAGTCGCGTCCTGAACGAACTCCGCACCAGTCTGCTGCATACGCAAGCTTTTTGCTTGTCAGATTAACAACGAATTCGCCGGTAGAAGCTATTATATCATATGAATATCTTTCCGGTCTTACCGAAATAGAAAGCATAACCGGCTGTGAACATATATTTCCTGTCCACGCAACTGTACATATATTGGGCTTTTCACCCTCTCTTTTACAACTGACCATCACTGCCGGAATAGGATACAGCATATTTCCCGGCTGCCAGGTGACTTTTCCCATAAAAACGTGCCTCCATGCTACAACTTTTCTAAATCAAATAAGTCCAAAAATCCACAGAGCATTAAGTACTACTCCGCCAATAACCCATAGAAGAATGAACACCAAAAGTGGAATAGCTCCTCGGTTTTTAGAATCAACGTCCACTCTTAACGCTTCAAGTTTTCTGTCAATTTCATCTATCTGCTCTTTTAGCTTGCCAAGACACTTTCCATAATCTCCATCTTCATCACCGTTTCGATCAAATGACTCGGAAATTGCTTCTTTAAGCTCTTTTGTCTGCTTCTCTATATCCTTTGCGTTACTTGCCTGAATATTTCGATATGTCTGCACACCGACGCTATATGTTTTCTCATCTGAAGCAGCAATCAGCTTCTCTATATCACTATCCTGCGATGGCTTTTCATTAAGAACAGCAACAACTTCCTTGATTTCGTCGCTTTGAGCAAGAATCAGTTCATCTATCTTGCTGTTTAGATCTGTAACTGCTCTGTATGTCTTTTCACCGGATATATCGCTGCTCCCAATTTTGGACTGGAGCTTTTCCTCAAGTTCTGCAACAGATTTCTTGATGTCAGTAAGCTCAGATATTTCCATCTGGTACTGCTTAACCTGAGAGCGAAGTCTTTCTGACTCAGCTGCCTCAGCAGCAGAATTAGCCTTGATCATTTCCTGTGCACTTAACTTAGCTGTAAGCTTATCCATAAAATTATCCATCGTGGTCTCCATTTCTTATGTTTTATATTGTAAAGACTCTTTTCCATTCAATTAAAGATAACCGCAAAGAAAACATTCCATTCTCTATATGTCATAATTTGCTTTTTCAAAAAACAAATCATTTACAATAATATCATCTATTATATATTTTGCACAATTTTGTTTTTGATTATCACATTTCATTATGCATGTTTACTATATGTTCACGTCTTGTTCATATTTTGTTCATAATAGATTGGTATATTATAACTATCCTAAATAAGTGATTGAGTTCCAGTTTTGGTAAATCTAACTTAGTAAGGTAGATAATTTTTTCATAATAGCCCAGGCGCCGAGAGGTGTCTGGGCACTCCTCATTAATTAGGCTTTGTGGCTGCATTAAATAAGATTCTTATACTATATACAATCTGAAAAAGCTTTGTATATAATATTCCTCTAATATACGCTCTTATGCTTCTTTTCCGGGATTATTTTCTTTCTCAATTGCCATAATTTCTTCATTTAGTGAAAGCATTCTTGAATCAAGTTCTGAAACCATATGTGCGCATTCAAGAAGCTCTGAATTAATATGAACCGGAGCATTTCCTTCAAATTTGTACTGTATCTTATGCTCAAGGCTTGCCCAGAAATCCATGGCAACTGTCCTTATCTGAATCTCAACCTTTGTATCAATAATTCTATCAGAAAGATATACCGGTATCGTAACAACCATATGATAGCTTCTATATCCACTGGCCTTTGGATTCATAATGTAGTCTTTAACAGCAATGACCCTGATATCACTCTGATTGCTAATCATATCGGCAATCTGATAAATATCAGAAGTAAAAGAGCATATAACTCTTATTCCGGCTATATCGTTTATATACTTTACCATATTCTCTATAGTTGATTCATAGCCATGCTTTTTAAGCTTCTTAACTATTGATTCAGAAGCCTTAATTCTGGATTTAGTATGTTCTATTGGATTATATCTGTGAACCTGCTGAAATTCATCATTTAATATATCAATTTTGGTATTAATCTGTTTGAGTGCAGAATGATACACAAGAGTAACTTCTTCCCATGTATGAATATCCGCGTCATTACCTATTTTTAGTTCCATATAGTTATCAGTCCTTTTTTAAGTTCTGCCATAACTACCTGCAGCAATTGCTGCAAAATAAGCTAAGCACGAATGTGTATATTCTATCTAAGATAAATCAGTTCTTTTACTAAAGTATACACGATTTGTTGTACATTTCAAAACAAATGGCATAGGGAGTGCCTTATATCTTTTGCCAAGAAAATATCCCATATATCTTGAGATGCAAAGAAAAATAAAGTGAGGAATAAGATACGCCTTTGCATTCTTTGCCAGATGTGCGCAAGTATCAAATGCAAATGAAATCCCCTCAGATTCTGAGCTCACAGCCGCAAAAACTTCCGGATGGTCTGCCTGCGAAACTCCAAGATCAAAATTCCTGTGAAACTGCTGCCTGCAGGAATAATTATGAGAATGAATTACTAGTGCTTTAGCCGCATAATACACGCCATACCCGCTCATAAGCGCCTTATATGCATAAAGCATATCCTCATTAAATATTGCTTTATGAACAAATCCGCCAAGCTTATCAAAAATTTTACTGTCATACATCGCGCACACATCCGAGCAAAAGAAAGCCTTTATCCCGAGTGTTTCTATGTCTGTTTTAGTTTTTAGACAGGGCTTATCAGGATAATTAAACTTTCTTGCAAACCTCTCGGCTTCGCCGCAGTCCTCTCGAGGAAGCTGTCTTGCATAGCTTACAGCTACATTAGGGTTTTGCTTTATGCCTTTTAATAGTTCCTCTATAAGTCTGTTATTTTCAGGAAGAGCATCCTGAGTCATCATAATAAAGTAATCCGCGTTTGAAATAGAAGCTCCCATATTTCTCGTGTCGCCATGGTCAAATTCGTCAAAAGAGATATGAAAAACACTCAGGTTGTCATATTGTTCAAGATTTTTATCTTCTTTTGCAAGTTCATCAAAATACTTTTTCTCAGTGTTAATCAGTATTATTCGCTCTGGCCTAATTGTTTGAAGCGAAAGAATACTAAGTATCTGAAAAATTTCTGCTGAAGGTTTATATAGTGGAATAATTACGTCAACCGTTTCCATATATGTTACCCCTCCTTCATTTCGTCTTCAATCAAATCCATCAATAGCATTATTATATACGCATTTAATATAATCCAGTAAAAAAGAGCCGTGGTAAGTAAACCGCGGCTCTCTTAGTATTATTAATTCTATCCCAGATATTGTGAAGTTTTACTATCAATAACGCCGCTGATTGCATTCACCTGATCTGTTGCTGTATATGCATTATCATCAAAAAGGAATTCATGGAGCCAAACAACGTTTGAAGAAAGATCTTGTGCTACAACGCAGCTTCCGTTCTTTCCGATAGTACCTGTTGTTCTCATATCTGCCTGAGGGAATCCATCATTTGCAACAACATTGTATGTGCTGACGTTTCCAAGCATTGAAATAATCTCAGTAAGATCAAGAGATGTATAAGTTTCATCAAAGACCTTATTAGCTATCTCAGTAAGCTGTGAAGCATTTGCTGTCTTGGCCTTTTCAATAGTAGCCATAAGTACTTCTCTTTGTCTCTCGGCACGCTTGAAATCATCACCTGCTGTATATCTGATACGGCAATATGCTGTTGCCTGAAGTCCGTTAAGAGTCTGTGTACCGGTCTCGGTAACAGGAGTATAATCTACGCCAAGCTCCTGAGCCATTGTTGACTGATAGTTATTTAGATGAGAAATCTCAGCTTCATCAACATCAATCGTAACACCGCCAAGCTCATTTATTGCATCGGTAAGTCCGCCAAATCCGATAGTAACAAAATCAGTTATATCCATATCCAGGTTCATATTCAGCATATTGATTGCCTGCTGTGGACCACCATTAGCATATGCTGCATTACACTTTGTATAAGAATCATTTCCAATATTAAGGAATGTATCACGATATACTGAGCAAAGCTTTACATCACCTGTATCCTGGTTGATAGAAGCAATAATTATTGTATCGCTTCGGGTATTCTTATCCAAATCGCCTTCTCGTGAATCAACACCAAAGAGTGCAATGTTAAGATATCCCTTCATTTCCTGGTTTTCTTCAACGCCGCTGTTAATCGTAATATCCTGCTCATTAAGGTCAACCTTTCCGACCTTTGTAACATTAAGCCTTACAAACAACATATACGCAACGCCGATTAAAACAAGAAGTACAATAAGTTCAATTACAAATAAAATAATCGTTTTCTTCTTGCGCTTAGCTTTCTTGCTGTTCTTCTTACCTTTAGCGCTTGAAGATGGCTTTCTGTCAGAAGATGGTCTTCTGTTTGATGATCCTGATGACTTTGAAGACTTATTTCCTCTTCCGTAATCATCATATGAATCTCCATCCTCGTATCTTATTCTCTCATCACTATTCCGTTCAGTAGTCCTTCTTCTGTTTGAATCGGATGACTTTGATGATCTTCTATCATCATTTCTATATCTGTCATCACGACTTCCAGACGATCTTCTGGTACTACGTTCATCATCTCTTCTAGTTGTAGACATTGTAAACCTCTTTTTTAATAATTTATTAAAAAATATTACAAAAACGTAACATTTCGCAAAGCACTCGTATATTTTGCCACAAAACAGATAATTATACAAGGTTAACATTTGCCAAAGATTGCAACGCATTTCTTATCACTACGCCCAATCTCTAGTAAGCATTCTTTCGGCCATGAAAAATTGTCGAAAAAATTATCTTAATATCAAAGCCCATTGTCCAATTCTCAATATAATATATATCGTACTCTATTCTCTTTCTAATAGAAGTATCTCCACGATATCCGTTCACCTGCGCCCATCCGGTAATACCGGGCCTAACCTGATGCTTTACCATATATCTTGGTATTTCTTCTTTAAATTTCTCAACAAACTGTGGTCTTTCCGGTCTTGGCCCGACAAGGCTCATCTTTCCGCAAAAGACGTTGAAAAACTGCGGCATTTCATCAATATTTGTTCTTCGAAGCACCTTTCCTACAGCTGTTACTCTCGGATCATTCTTGGTAGTCCAGCACTTTGCCTCATCCTTCTTGTCCTGAACCTCCATAGATCTGAATTTGAACATTAGAAAGGGCTTTCCGCCATAACCAATCCTTTCCTGTTTGTAAATTACAGGCCCCTTACTGGTTGCCTTTACCATAATAGCAGCAACAAGCATTACGGGAGAAAAGATAACTATCGCGATAGAAGAGCCAATTATATCGATAGTTCTTTTGGCAATTCTATTAATCGTATTTGAAAGCGGAACATATCTGATATTGATAACAGGAAGTCCAAGAATATCCTCCGTATAGGGATTTCCTGGAAAAAGACTCGTATAATCCGGTATGAATTTGGTATGAACGCCTGATTTCTCGCAAATTGATACAAGCTCTTCAAGATGATCATAATGATCAAGAGCAAGAGTAATTGTTATCTCATCATATTCATTCTCGGAAATAAACTTTGGGAGCTCATCAATCGTTCCAATAACGCTAACGCCATGATAAGACGTTCCTACAGGAACATTGTCATCAAGTACTCCGCTTACAACATATGCCCACTGAGGATTGGATTCGAGCCTTGAAATATATCCTTCAGCCGAGCGCGAATAGCCAATTAATAGAACATGCTTGATGTTATAACCTTTTTTGCGAAAATAGCGAAGAACCTTACGAAGGATTGCTCTAAATGCAGACATAAGAATAATATTAGTTATAAAAAAGAGAAGAATCATCATTCTGGAGAAATGCATCTGCTTGATTATATAGAGTACAACAAAAAAGCCAACCACGCCGAACAGATTAGCCTTAATAATGTTAAATATTTCTGATCTGATAAGAGCTGCTCTTCTGGGGGTATATAAATCATTAAGGTAATAAAGAATTATATAAGCCGGAACAAGAACATAAAGAGCTTCAAAATACTCTTTTACCGGAAGAGCCTGAACTCTTCCTACGCCTATCACGAATACAGAATCAAATTTGATGTACCAGGCTATAGCATATGATACAACAACAATAAGCGCATCAATTATGACCTGAAGCCTGTTAAAGTACTTCTGATTATCCTTTATCATCTGATAAAGCCCATTTCCAATCCAAAATAAAAATACTAGAAGTTATTTTATCATATGAGAGGTGAAAAATCATCCCGTAATTCGTCTGACCATATTTACCCATAGCTCAAATTGAAGAAGGACATAGTTAGGAATATGCGATAGCTTAAGCGGAACCTTCTTGGGAATATTATCTGATATCTTGGAGATTCCATCGCCAAGGCCTCTTAAATAAGGCACAAGAAGTCCCTTCTGATAAAAAAATACAGCTTTTACAATTATTCCAAACAATAAAAATATACTATTAATTATCAACTGGGCAAATGGCATATTCTTATACAAAAAATACAGATTATTTGCAGAAGCCTGCCTTTGCTTAAAGTCATTATATGTTGAACCGCTCGAAGCACTTCCTGCGTGAAAAACAATCGCATCTGCATTACAAATATTACTATAGCCGTATATTCTTGCACGATATCCAATATCAACATCTTCAAGATAACAGAAATGTGATTCATCAAAATATCCTATTTCGTTAAATACTTCGCGTCTGTAAATAGCTGCTGCCGCGCAGTTTGATGTACATGAATGAAGCCCTTTAATCTGCTTTGATTTCTTGTTCTTATCCGGAGCAAATGCCCATCCAAGTGCGCAGTAAAGATCTCCGGCTGAATCTATCCTATGGTTTTTATCATTCATCATAAGAAGCTTTGCGCCAACACTAAATATTCTCTTTGAATGCATAATTGATTTCTGGAGTTTTTCAACTACGTCTCGCTCAGCAATCGTATCATTATTTAAAAGAAGTACAAATTCAGTTACCGTACTCTGGATTCCGGTATTAACTGCATGGCAAAAGCCTGTATTATGCCCTTCCTCCATAACCAAAATATTGGAATAGCGCTTTGCGTAATCTCTTGCAATCTCAAGACTGCCATCAGTAGAGCCATTATCGACAATAATGATTTCAGGAAGAAGACTCTGAGCCATAATACTGTCAAGGCAGTGCCCAAGATAATCTATTCCGTTATAATTTGGAATAACAACTGTTGTTTTATTCTTCATGAGTTTCCTCTTATTTGTATAGATTTAATGGTCATTTGCAGGGTTCTATCTTCCCATCGCTTCCAAGTACTGCTGTCAGATATGGATCCCACATAATCAAGTATCCCATATTTCTGACAAGAGTGCAAAATTCCATGCTAAGCTTTGCTGAAAATTCATCCACAGACAAGTTCGAAGGACATTTACTGGTAATTAGTTCATTTATGTGTTGTCTTTGCTTATCAGAGTCTTCATTATAATCAGCCCCTGTTACGCTCTTAAACTGCGGCCACAGATCTTTACTTACCCGGATAAGCCGAATGTCTACTGCATATGCATCCTGCTCGAGTACTGCTCTGTGCATAAGTCCTCCGCTATAGCCCTTTGGAAGATTCTTGAAAATCACCTGCCCATTCTCATCAAGCATTCCACCGCTTATTCTTCCACTTCTATCCGTTAGTTTTCCGCCAACAACGCCAAGCCTTCTAACTTTTGTTGTGTTCTTGTTAACGATTTCAGAGCTTAAATAAGCAAAATAATCATCGCCATATTCACATCTGTAAAATCCAACATGTGGAAGCTCTGATACCTCAGCTTTTATTCCGTTATCAAGGAGGAAGGAGGCGATAGCTCTTTTGCCTGCCAGATATGCATAGCTCTTGCTCTTTGGATTAGCAGCTGTAGAGCTTTCATGGCACCTCCAATGGTAAAGCACCTTAGGAATATGGTATATTCCGCCGCCATCTATAAGTGCCGCCGACACGACCCTAAGAATCAGGTCATAGTCCTGCGCCCCATCGAAGTTCTTTCGAAGAAGCCCGGTTTCTTTTAGCACAGCTGCACTTACAGCAGAAAAATGTGAAATATAATTATTAGACAAAAGGTAATCTAAATTAAAATCAGGTTTAATATTTGGCTCAAAAAAGTTCGTTCCATCAGCATCGCATTTATCTTCATCGGAATAAATAAGATAAGGTATCTGCCTATTGCTTTGAGCGTTTCTTACTACCCGTGCGGCTTCATATAGTGCGTTTGGCGAAAGGAAATCATCATGATCAAGAAACGCGATATAATCGCCCTTTGCTACTTTAATGCCTTCATTGGTATTTGCAGAAATTCCATCATTTATGTCAAGGTGAATGTACTTAATTCGTTCATCACTTCCTATAAGATCTATGATCTTTTGAGAAAAAAAATCCTTCTCTCCTGCATCTGCAAGAACAAGCTCAAACCTTGAATAAGTCTGGGAGAGTATTGATTCAACCATCCTGATAAAATAATTCTCAGGAGTTCTAAATACAGGAACGACAACGCTGATAAGCGGCGCCGATTCTCCCCATGCATAGCTCTCACTCTTTTGCCTAATGAGCTCATCTATAGAAGGCGCCTCATAAATATATTCTTCCTTTTCATCATGAAGCCTTTCAAGCGCAGCATAAAAAGCCGGTTTTATCCCGTTTCTCTTCATATATGCAATTGTCTTAAGTATCGGATTTCCTGCCATAATATGCCTCATAACAACGATCTTGTCAAATACCATCATATCACGAAAACCGGCGGATGCTTTACGGCACCCGCCGGTGATCATTTATATCATACCACGATTTTAAGCTTCAATTATTTTCTTAACTGCATCCGTAAGTTCATCTTCAAGTTTTGCAGCATCGTCAAGGCTAGTTCCCTTTACGCCCATGTAGAACTTAATCTTCGGCTCTGTTCCTGAAGGTCTTGCACAGCACCATGAATCATTATCAAGTTCAAAATAAAGAACGTTTGACTCAGGAAGTCCTGTACTACCCTTTGTTCCTGTTGCAATATCAAGTGTTTCACCGCTCTTGTAATCTCTAAACTCAAGAACCTTCCATTTACCAAACTGCTTTGGAGGATTACTTCTAAGCTTATCCATAAGAGCTGTAATTTCCTTTGCTCCTTCAATACCCTTCATAGTGATAGAGTACTGACCTTCCTTATAATATCCATACTTATTATAGATATCGATCATTGCATCCCAGATGGTCTTACCCTGATTCTTGTAAAAAGAAGCAACTTCACAAAGCATCATTACTGCAACGATAGCGTCCTTATCTCTTGCATGTGTTCCTGCAAGGCAGCCATAGCTTTCCTCAAGACCAAAGACGTAATTATATGAATAATTTTCTTCAAAGAATTTAATCTGTTCACCAATATACTTAAAGCCTGTAAGAACTTCAATATACTTTAGTCCATATTCCTCGGCAATTGCCTTCGCAAGGTTTGTTGTAACGATAGTCGTTACAAATGCCGGCTTCTCAGGCATAGTTCCTGTCAGCTTTCTCTCACGAAGAATGTACTCTCCAATAAGCATTCCGGACATATTTCCTGTAAACGGAACATACTCACCTGACTTTGTATCAAGTGCATAAACGCCAAGTCTGTCTGCATCAGGATCTGTTGCAAGAACAATATCAGCATTCTTTTCTTTGGCAAGATTAAGAGCAAGCTTAAATGCCTTTGGATCCTCAGGATTAGGATAATCAAGAGTTGTAAAATCAGGATCAGGAAGCTCCTGCTCGGGTACAACATATACATTCTTAAATCCAAGTTCCTTAAGGACACGCCTTACAGGAATATTTCCTGTTCCATGGAAAGGAGTATAAACAATCTTAATGCTGTCAGCCATCTTTGAAATAACATCAGGATGAATGATCTGCTTTTTAAGCTCAACCATGTATGCATCATCCATTTCAGAGCCGATAATCTCGTAAAGACCTGCCTTCATGGCATCATCCTTACTCATTGTCTTTACATCACTGTAATTTGTGATAGCCTTAACTTCTCCGATAATTCCATTATCGTGAGGAGGTGTAACCTGTGCTCCGTCCTCCCAATATGCCTTATAACCATTATATTCCGGAGGATTATGACTTGCTGTAATCATAACACCTGCAATACAGCCGAGCTGCCTAAGTGCAAAAGAAAGCTCAGGAGTAGGACGAAGTTCTTTAAATACATATGCCTTTATTCCGTTTGCTGCAAGGCATCTTGCTGTCTCGTCAGCAAATTCAGGAGAGAATCTTCTGCAGTCAAAAGAAATTGCTACCTTCTTATTAGCAGCGCCATTTTTAATAATATAATTTGCAAGGCCCTGAGTAGCCTTTCTAACTGTATATATATTCATACGGTTGGTTCCTGCGCCAATTACTCCGCGAAGACCACCAGTTCCAAATTCAAGTTCCTTATAAAAACGATCCTGTACCTCATCCTCATTATTTCTAATAGCAAGAAGCTCTTTCTTCGTAGCATCATCAAAATAAGAATCATTTAGCCAGTAATCAAGCTGCTTTTGTGCATCGCTCATTATAAAATCCTCCATTTGTCATAAAACTTAATAACTATACAAAATTACAATACTTCATTACAAAGTTTGCTAGCAACATTATAGCACAAGAAAAATAACCTTTGGATGGTTTATTAGCTTAAAAGAAATAATTATTTTCGAAAAGAATCGAAATTAGTATCAAGAATAAGAACTGCGCTGTATATGCCATCTTTCCAATCGGTCATAAATGAGCCATTATATTTTGAGGCAATATCCCGAAGTATTTCCTGCCCGTGTCCATGCGCATCGAGTGCGGCAGCTCTTTTTACCAGGAATTTATCAGGCCTTGAAGAATAATTACTTACCTTGATTTGCAAATAATCTCCGTTTACACTAGAGCGAAGTCTTACGATTCGCTTCTCACCAGTACATTTTGACGCAGCTTCAATCGCATTATCAAGAAGATTTGAATATGCGCTGCAAAGATAAACCGGAGAAATGGAAGGTATTTCACCAAGTACTATTGATATGTCCGGAGCAATACTTCGTTCCTTACATGATATTTCTTTTTTCGAAAGAACAGCATTTACTACGCGGTTACCGCACCAGTTCCTGGTTGATGACGAATTGACATTATCAAGAAGCCGAGAAAGATATTCCATAGCCTGCTCATTTTCTTTGGTCCTTACAAGGTCAGAAATTACCGAAAGCTGATTTCTGATATCATGGCGGATTTTGGCTATCATCTGGTCCTGCTTTTCAATATCGTCAAAATGTTGTTGTTCTATTTCCCTTAGATGATTAAGTTCTGTTATCTGTGCCTTCATGGCTTCCTTTTCACTATCAGAAAGGATTACATAAAAAGAAATTATGTCGGCAATAAAGGTTGTAACAACTCCTAACACCAGCACGATTACATTTGCAAAGTCCTTAGCCGAGAGCATTATCTGCGGATATTCCCAAAATAATAGAAGCTGGCTAAGTGGGAACACGAGAAAAATTCCATTTCTATTAAAACTGTTTTGTTTATCAAATACTCTTTTCCAAACAATTCCAATTATGCTATAAAAAATAAGCGTAATAACATAGGTCAGGCTTTGGTGCATAAGCATTTCATAAGTATCAAAGCTATAGGAAAAAGAGATTCCATGATAGGAAAGGATTACCATTGCAAGTGGTTCAGAAATTGAAAGAATACCCAATGACAAAATAAAGATAAGAGCTTTTTTCCACCATATATCTTTGAAAAAGATTACCAAAAAAGAAACCATGATTACGGTTTGCAAATTACCCATCAAATCGAACAGGCTTGATGCAGGGTGAGCATCTCTGATAAAAGCAGGAATTGCACTAAGAAGCATGGGAATAGAAGAACATACTATTCTTGGAAGTTTGTGAAAGCGCGTAGATAAAGCAAATGTAATAAATGTTCCAAATAAAAAGATAAACAGTATTCCGACAAAGTAATTTGACCAAAAAAAGATATTCACATCAATCACCCACAGGTTATAGTATCTGTCCCATATATCTAAAATATGTATCACGGGAGTCATTGTAGCGTGCTTTACTGACAGGGACTTTTATTCCGCTTAATAAAATCATATTACTGGCATCAATTCGCTTAATATAATCCATATTTACAGAAAAGCTCTTATGACAGCTAAGGAAATTCTCAGGAAGCTCTGTTCTGAGTAGTTCAAGGCTTTTATTGATATTCACATCTCTTTTTGCTAAATGGATGATAGTCTTATGACCTTCATTCTCAAAAAAGATTATTTCAGAATAGGCTATCAGTTCACTAATTCCCTTGTTCTTTACCAGAAGCCTTTTCTGCATTCTTCTTTGAATATTCTGATCGGCCTTATTCAAAAGTTCAAAAAGGTAATCAGTTTCTACCGGCTTAACAAGAAAGCCACACAAATTAGACCTTGATAAAAATATTTTCTGTGAATATTTTGATCCATACCCCGTAGCATATATTACTTGCGTGTTTGGGCTTCTATCAATCAGCTCTCCCGCAAAATCAATGCCATTTTGCTCTTCATCCCATTCAATATCCATGAAAACCAAATCAAATTTTGTTCCGCTTCTTACTGCAGCAAAAAAGACATCTATTGACATATAAATTTCAATATCTTGCTTCGTGTTAAGACTTTCTATCTGCCGCTTTAGTGTCTCCGCTGCCAACGGCTCATTATCACAAATTGCTATATGCATAAAAATCCACCGCCCAAATGTAATATAAGTTATTTTATCACATTTGGGCGGTGGAGAATGAGAGAATTGGGATACTCATTGAGAGTTTTTCAATTCTCTCTTAAGCCTGTGCTGCATCCGCTGCCGAAGCCTGCTGATTTTGCTGCGCAGAATTGTCTGAAGCTGTGTCATCAGCCTTTCTGCTCTCAATCTCAGAATTATACTGTGACTGTGTAATTTCTCCGTTATTAAGCATCGTAAGAAGCTGTGATTCTGTGTAGCTTGAAAGATCATCAGAAGAATCACTCGAAGAGGAATCACTTGAGCTAGATGTTGTTCCAGTAGCCGTTGTAGTACTTGTGGTATCAGTAATTCCTGCGTCTGCTGCTGCGCTTGCAAGAACACCTGCCATCGAATCGGTCTGGGTTTCAGATACCTTAAGATATCCGTCCTCCTTGCCTGCGATGTCACCTGTAAAGGTTTTCTGCGAAGCCTGATTTGTTGCCTGGCTCGTCGTCTGCTGCTGTGATAATGCTGAACCTGCAGATGAAATTGTAACTGTATCTCCCTGTGCGGATTGTTCAACCTTCTCATCAGTAGCCTGCGTAGTTGTAGCATTCTGAGATGCCACTTTTACAGATGACGTTTTGCCGATTGAATTTGAATAATCCCCTAAATTATTTAAATTCAGATTTGTTGCGTTTAATGATACTGCCATAAAATTCTCCTTCCCTGGTAAGCCTTTTCTAAAGCCTGCTGTCCCAAAATAGTGTACGTTAGTATGTTAGTATGCTAACTACACTTTATCTCGGTTTATTACCAGTAAAGTTTACCCAGTTCACAGAAAAAACACAGAATCTACACAAATCACTGATTCCTAAGGCTTGAATAGCCTTCGATATTTAGTGAAAAGTCGCTTCTATCAAGTGAGAAGTTCGGGTTGTAATATGGGTCTCCTTTGGAAAGGATATCTTTCCACTTAGCCTTAAAATGCTCTGATTCCTTGTCGTACCTTGCAGCATTTGCGCCGTTTAAATCAAGTCCTCTTGATGCTGATTCAAAATGATAGAGCTCAGCAAAAGGCGTAAAGACATTTAAGTAATTCTTTGCACGAAGCTTAAGGCAGAAGTCTACATCGTTAAGCGATACAGCAAAAGAAGGGTCAAAACCGCCAACTTCATCATATTTTGCCTTTGATATCATAAGGCAGGCTCCCGTAACTGCAGAAACGTCCTGGGTATAGCAAAGTCTTCCCATATAGCCAAGGTTCATGCCTTCCTGTCCATAATGTGAATGTCCGGCTGTTCGATGTGCTCCAAGGCCAAGAACAACTCCGGCATGTTGAATCTTTCTATCAGGGAAATACAGCTTTGCACCAACTGCTCCCACATCGCTTCTTTGAGCATACATAAGAAGCTCTTCCATCCAGTTTACTGTGATTACCTGCGTATCATTATTTAGGAGGACTACATAGTCACCCTTTGAATTTGCTACACCTAAATTTATTACATCAGAGTAATTGAAGTCGCCATCTCTTTTGCCAAAATCTACTATACGAACTATCTCGCGAAGTGGTCCTGATGAAAGCTCCTTGTAATAGCTCTTGATCTCATCTGAAGAAGAATTGTTCTCGACAACGATAATCTCGTAGTTATCATAAGTAGATTTCTCATAGATTGATGTGAGGCATCTCCTCAAATCTTCTGCATGATCACAGTTAGGTATAACTATTGAAATCTTAGGTGTACCCTCGATCTCATATGAAATTTTAAAAATAGTCTCAAAAGCTCTTGTACTGGTTATCCTAAAATGATCATATCCGTGTCTTCTAAGGTGATCCGCAACTGCGCCCCTTGCAGCCTCAATCGCATAGCTCTTGGCATCAATTGAAGCTGCCGTTGAGCCCTTGTGAGAGCGCCAATAGTAAAGAAGTCTTGGAACATGAACAATATGCTGCGCTCTGTCAGTAAGGCGAAGAATCATGTCATGATCCTGACTGCCATCAAACTTTGAACGGAAAAGCTCTGTTCCATCCAGGAGCGTTCTTGCAAAAACAGAAAAATGACAAATATAATTATTTGCTCTAAGATTGTCAATTGCATAATCAGGCTTAAAATGCATGGTAATCATATCGTTAATATCTTCGCCTGAAAACGTTGCCTCGTCGCAGTAGAGATAATCCGCAGATTTTTCATTTATCTCTTTTATATAAAAATACAAAACTTCCGGGTGAAGCATATCATCATGGTCTAAAAGTCCGATATAATCGCCTGTCGCAAGCTTAAGACATTCATTAGTATTACCGGATATTCCGGTATTTTTAAGAAGTCTTGAATAGATTATTCTATTTCTGCCATCCTTGTCCTGATACTCTTTTACAATGCTTTCAACATAGGAGTGTTCAGCATCCGAACCATCAGCTAAGCAGAGCTGCCAGTTTCCATAGGTCTGATTCGCAACAGATTCAATCATATCGCGAAGAAATTTCTCGGGCGTATTATACAAAGGGCAAAGAATACTGATAACCGGCATTCTGACAAAAACTTCTTTTTGTTCAGACTCTCTTCTTGCATCATCAGGAATGCTTTCGGTTCCGTAATGCGTCATAGCCTTTTTCTCGATTTGCTTATACTTAATCTTGGCTATTACCCCATGAATAGAGCCGCAGTTCTTAAGTCTGTCCTTTTGTCTGATGACAAAATGCATGCCATTTCTAGCAGGAGCACTTGCCTTCCAAATCGGATTGTTCTTAATCCTGTCAAGCTTAAACTGCACCTCCTGGTTCTTATCTTCAAGCTCTGCTATACGCGTAGCAAGATCCGCACACTTTATCTTCTCGCGTTCATATGCTGCTTTATAATCCATTTCGTTTTCGTTACTCATATAGGCCTTTCTCACAAACAGCTCTAGTCTTCCTCTTCCCCTACCTTAAGGATATTAGGTGCCCAGTTCATGATCTTTAATCTTGAGGTTTTATCAGTAAAAAGAACTCCTATCTGATATTTACCTTTTTGAAGCATATCATCTGAAATAATCGTTCTAAAGCCTGTAAGGTCAACATTTATCTGTCCCTTAAGATTCTTCTTGATATCCTCGCGGTATTCATCATCTACAGGCGTCTCCATAACATCACTGTCAAGTACGACAGGTGCCTTGGGTTCTCCCTCTACGCGTCTAAGTAAAAGCTTTCTCTCATAATCAGCATTATCCGAGCCAATAACAAAGCTGTAGCCTTTAATCAGATATCCAGATGGCGTATCACCACTAAGTTTATAGTTTCCAGCCCATCTTTTACAGGTATTTGCATACTCAACACCAATTCTGACGCACTCATTAATAAGTGAATCCGAAGGAGCCTTCTTCATAGTAGTAATAGCAGCACGCTCCACATCATCAAGCGCAAAGTTATTATACTCACTTCGAAGGAAATCTGCCACATGCTCATCATCTGAAAGATACTTATGGTAAAACGGATCAACTATGCGCAAATTATCATGTCTTTTCATAAGAGTATCATATTCTTTGCCAAGACGCTCAAGCTTCTCATCGCTTAAATTATCATTTCCTCTTGAAAGAGACTCATGATGATACAAAAAGATATTATTATTGCAAATATTATAAAATCCCTTTTCTATAAGACTATAGCATAAATCAACGTCGTTAAAAGCTACAGCAAGCTCACTCGGGAATCCTCCAGCTTTCTTAAACTTATCAGCAGAAATCATAATGCAGGCTCCGGTAACACCTATCAGATCATGAATTCCTCTGTTAAAGCCAAAGTAATAGTCTTTTGAATCAGTCATTTTAGATAGTTTATGCATCGGGCCAAGTCTTACCTTAGTTATCCCGGCATGCTGAATAAGGTCAGAATCAGGATAAAGAAGCTTTGCCCCTACTGCGCCTGCCCACTTTCTTGAAGCAAGAGATAAGAGCTGTCCTAAAAGTCCATCTGATACTATTTCAATATCATCATTTAAGAAAAGCAGATATGGATTCTCTGCTGCTTCCGCGCCCATATTACACATTTTGGAAAAATTAAATTCCATATTTTCGTACAGATATTTAATTTTTGGAAGTCCAGGCTCTTCAATTTTCTTTTCAATAAGAGATCTATTCTCACTGCTGCTTCCGTTATCAACAATTATTATTTCATAATCCGTTCCATTGTCATGGCCAGCAAGTGATTCAATACATTGAAATAAAATATCCGGATGATCCTTAGACGGAATAACAATACTTACTCCATCAGTAGAATTTTCGCGAATTATTCCGCTTCCGGGTTTTCTTCCATAATATGGGTCAGTACCCTCTCTGTGGAAAAGCACTTCATCAATGTGACCAATTCCAAAGCTTAGACCATTTCTAGTCTCAAAGCCATTCTCATTTTGAGCAAGTAAAAAGAAAAGCATATCAGCGTCACACGAAGGAGCAAATGAATAATCACCACACGATAAATCCGCTTTTTCCTCAGCACCATCACTGCCTAAAACGTATCTTTTCCAGCTCTCAGACTCTGTTGCCATCTTAAGAGTCTTTCCCCTGACTGCGAATATGCTTCCAACATAATAGGAATCAAGATATGTATCCGGTGACCATGAAGGCTTAAAGAATGGATTGTCAAAAGTACCATCATCAAGCACCTCATCTTCATCGCCATACACAAGATTTATTTCCGGATTTAAATCCATGAAGGCCTTAATCCTATCCTGCGAAGAAAAAGCCATCTTGCCTGTACGAGGTCTAAATACCACGATAGTGTTATCACTTATTCCTGCAAAACTGCATTCCTTTATTTCGTCAAAGCAAAAGGATTTAACGCCAAATACCGTTCCCGATTTTTCAAAAGGCTTTGACAATTCAAACAAAATCCAGTCATTATAAAAAACATGTTTATCAGCTATTCTCTTTCTATATACCTTTAGCTGACGTCTGTGAAGCGTATCTTTAATAAGTTTTTTTACCATTCTAAGGTCCTGTTAGTTCCTCTGTTATGCCTTCTGATAATCGGATAAATTTCCTGCAACTATATCAGGCACTAAGATCATCGTATAATCAAGTTCTATCTCTTTGCCGGCAAAAGAGCTCTCATCCTTTGCAACGGTAAAGTCAAACATTATCCATGGGTCTTCTGTATCAAATACTATGCTGTCATCTGAAATCCACTCTCCATTTGGTGTAACAAGGCACATACAATCGTCATCGAAAATATCTTTACCGTCGATAACTGCGCTCTTAAATGTAACAATGCATTTCCCCATCGCGGGATCAAGCCTGATTTTTCTGATTTGCTCCTTTATTGGAATACTAATAATGCACTCATCATTATCGTCATACTCCTTTTCGGGATACTCACTGTTCTCCTCAGTAAAATCCTCACCATAATCGTAATATAACTGAATACGATCTTTGACTCTGGTCTCTACATTATCAAGTTTCATCTCTTCAGGAACTACAGCGCTCATTCCAATAGCTTTCCACATTTCAACCATGGAAAGGTGATTTCCTGTAACATATTTTTGAAAATTTGCTTCCACTTCAAGGAGCGACTTAATGTCATCACTAGAAAGTCCAAGTTCCTTGTAAATGCTGTCTGCGTCGATAATGCGCCTTTTTTCATCCTCTTCAAGGAAGCAGTAAAGCGCTCTAAATGCTATCTCTTTTACCGGGATAGACTTTCCATATGTCCACTCATAATCAATGATTGTCCAAATTGAACCATTAACAAGAATGTTAGGGAATATCAAATCATAGTCAGCAACAGGTGCCTTCTCATTAAATCCGGTTCGCTTTAGATACTCGTCAAAAAGCTTCTTAAAGCCTTCTTTATCCTCTTCATCAATACATTTATCAAGCATTTCAGAAAGAGGCACTCCATTTACAAAGGAAAAAATAGCAGTATTATCTTTTTCATCATAAGTACAGTCATTTATTGCGACATCACTACCCGAAAATCTATCGCGAAGTGCTTCATATACTTCAAAGATTTCCTTAACATGAGCCTTTGCCGCCTCTGTCATCGGATTCTTCTTGATAAGCTTTCTTCCTGCATGGTCAAGCACAATATCAGTTCTGATCTTGAATTCCTGCGCTCTATCGTTTGAAAATTTACTATAGAGAACGGGGAGGTCAGGTCCAAGTATTACTTCAAAAGAATTAGCAAATTCAGGATACATTCCATCTTCGATAAGTCCGTCATACGCATGCTTTTCATTAAAAAGAGTCATCCTGTTTCTATCATAATTTCTGACATTATCAAAAAGCTCTCCTGCCTTAGGAAGATATCTGTCAGAATGAAGCATTGTAGTAAATTTATAATCAGGATATGGGTAATAGAAATGATAGTTATTCATCCCACAGCTCTTAAAAATATCTATAAGACCGTTCCTTGTAAAGGTTCTCGCTACGCTTTCATTACCATAGCCCTCTATTCCGGAAAAGTAAGTACCGAGGTGATCTTCCTTACAACCTGCAAAATACTTAAGGCCAAGTCTATTCTCAATGGCTATTACCATTCTTCCTCCGCTTTTTAAGTGTTTCTTAAGTAGAGAGAGAAATTTCTCATAAGGGTGTTCTCCGCCGATATACCCCTGACCATATTCAAACACTCCAATCAGAAAAATATAATCAAAGTCCTTATCCAAATCAGGTTCAATATCTTTAAAGTTTCCAACATGGATAGTTACATTTTCACTATCTTTGTTTCGATATGCATTTATTTCACTTCTCTTTTTGGAAAGATCCACGCAGGTGACAGAACCCGCCTTCGATGAAAGCGTTCCTGTTATAGCTCCGCACCCAGAGCCAACCTCTAAGACCTTTTCTGATCCGTTCATTGGAATCCAGTCGATTATATTTGCTCTCTGCTCAGAGAGATGATACATTACAGGCCAGTTCTTCTTCTCTTCGATAATATCTTGAAATTTACTGCTGTCATTATTCTTTACAATATCAAGGAGTACATCCTCAATATCACCGTCGCAGTACAAATCCATTCCCTTGTAATGATCAAAATTAAATTTTACTTTTCCAATCTGAACCTTATCAGCCATAACCGGATCATCCCCATTTTCAAAAACAGCAGATCCATACAAATTAAATATGAACCTGCTTAGTTTGTCATATTATTCTCGTTTTAATTAACCTTAACCTTTGAATCCATATCGTAATACCCTACGGTATTCTTATCAGACACAACGGTTATATTAAGTGCATCATAGAGTCTGTGATAAACAGTAAATGCGCTGTTTTCAAATCCTGTTACTCCAAAAGAGATAAGGTACTCACCGCCCTGTAGAGACATGCGCTGCGTAAAAGTGATATCTTTTACATCTCCTTTTTTTACCGGATCAAGAAACGCCTTTTCGACCATCGAATTAGTTCCTGTTATCTCAATGCCAAGTATGTTTTTGAATGTAAAAGCAAAGATAGGAGCACTACAATCTCTCATAAATTCAACATGCATATGAATAGTAAACTCTGCGCCCTTTTCTACTGCAGTTGTTCTTGTACCATTTGAATCAGTAACAAAGAACTCTGTTATCTTTGCTGCGCCGTCGCCGTATTCAAGCATATTTGGATTGTGATCATCATCACTTGCTGCCTGGGACTTCACTTTCTGCGAAGGCTCAGCATTTAGATTATCGCTGCTTTTATCTCTCTTAAGCTTTGCCGGAGTTCCGACCTGACTTTCAGCATCATCAACGTCTTTCTCTGCAGCCATTCTTATTTCATCATCATCAAGGAGGCTCTTGATATTTCCCTTTGTAGGAAGCTCATACTGACCGACAAGAACTCTCTTGTAAACGTCGATCATCTCCTTGGGAGTTCCTTCACCAAGCTTTACGCCCTGATTAAGAAGAACCGCCCTGTCACAGTATTTACTAATACTGCTAAGATCGTGTGATACAAACAGAATTGTTTTTCCCTGTTTCTTAAATTCTTCAAATTTATGGTAGCATTTTGCCTGAAAGAATACATCTCCAACAGAAAGTGCCTCATCAACAATAAGAATTTCAGGATCAATATTTATAGCAAGTGCAAATGCCAAACGCACAAACATACCGCTTGAATAAGTTTTAACAGGCTGATAAACGTAGTCTCCAATATCTGCAAAATCCAGAATTGCATTTAGCTTTTTCTTGATTTCATCTTCAGAAAAGCCAATCATCATTCCATTTAAAAAGATATTATCAATGCCGTTATATTCCATATTAAATCCGGCGCCAAGCTCAAGGAGTGCAGAAATGTGACCATCAACCTTCACTTCACCGGACGTAGCATTCAAAACACCTGTGATTATCTTTAGAATAGTGGATTTTCCAGAGCCATTCGTTCCGATAATTCCGACTGTCTCGCCTCGATAAATCGTCATATTTACATCATCAAGAGCAAGATGCTCGCGATATTTCTTTTTCCTTGAAAATCCAAGGGCTTCCTTCAAACGATCTGAAGGTTTGTCATAAAGCTTGTACATCTTAGTAAGATGCTCAACTTTTATGGCAACCTCCCTGTCATCGTCCATATTCAAATTAGTATTATCTATATTTGTATCTGACATTATCAACCTCATGTTGCGACTTTACATTAAAAATTCAAACAATTCAAAACCAGAAAAATTAGCTGATCTTGCAAAGCAATATCTTCCATTTCATAATTACATTACATCTGCAAAATGAACCTTTGATTTCTTAAATATCATCGAACCTATGCAGAATACTCCCACTGTAAAGATCCAAAAATATGTCGAAGAATAAAAGTGTTCAAAGAACCAGCGCTGCTCATAAATTGAGCTTCTATAGCCATTTACAATGTATGTAACCGGATTAAGCTTAATAATCCACTGTAATTTATCAGGAAGCATATTGATATTCCAAAGAATAGGAGTAGCCCACTGACCAAGCTGAAGAGCAATATTTATAATCTGCATCAAGTCCCTGAAAAAGACCTGAATAGCACATGTTGCATAGCTAAGTGCAAGAAGCAGACAAAATTCGCAAAGCATATAATAAAAAATTTGAAGTGTATATACAGTTGGATAATATCCGTACCCTATTGCTACAAGAACTAAAAGAATGCAGAAAAAGATATGGATGAAAATTGCCGCAATAATCTTTATTAAAGGCAAAATACTAATCTTAAAAACCACTTTTTTTACAAGGTAACTATATTCAAGAAGTGATGTCGTTCCATTTGAAAGTCCTTCCTGGAAAAAGAACCATGGAACAAGACCGGCAGTTAAGAATAGTACATACGGAACGTCTACTCCGCCTGCAACAAGCTGAGATCTTGACTGAAAAATCTTATCAAAAACAATCCAGTACATAACGACAGTAACTACAGGCTGTGCAAGAGCCCATACTACTCCCATATATGAACCGGCGTATCTTTTTTTGAAATCATTAACAGAAAGTCTCCAAATAAGCTTTCTATTACTAAAAAGTTCAGCAGGAAGAACCATAAGCCTGTCATACCAGGCAGCAAAAAGGACGCAGCTAAGTGCGATAAGCGCATAAGCACAGTTCTTCTTAAGCATTTCGGTATGCTGATCAGCAAGAGGATTCTGATGAAAAAAGATAATTAGTGCAAGTACTACTGCAATAGCAAAAAAGATAGCTATTCCAACCTTTTTAGGAATAGGTCCAAGACCCCTAAATGTTGCTTTTTTGGATTTATTTAAAGGGGCGTCTGTGCCACTCTTTTTCTTAATAAAACTCAATTCAAATACCTCTGTCAATCGTTGATATTATGCTCTTTCTTATAATTTGCAATTCCCTGCCACTTCTGATCCTTATCAGAGAAGATAAGCTCACAGCCTTCAGGAATTGGCCACTCGACGCCAATTTCAGGATCATTCCAAATCAGTCCGCCTTCATCATCAGGATGATAAAAGTCTGAGCACTTATATGTAAATTCAGCATAATCTGATAAAACAAGAAAACCATGCGCAAAATTCTTAGGAATATAAAACTGCTTCTTATTCTCGGCAGAAAGAACAACGCCATGCCACTTTCCAAAGGTCTTAGATCCTTCTCTTAAATCAACAGCAACATCAAAGACCTCTCCGTTTACTACCCTTACAATCTTATCCTGAGGGAAGTTTTTCTGGAAATGAAGTCCTCTAAGAACTCCAGCCTTTGAAGCTGACTGATTATCCTGAACGAAATCCATTGTGATTCCAGCGTCCTTAAAATCCTTCTCATTATATGTCTCCATAAAATAACCCCTGGAGTCTCCGTATACAGCCGGAGTAATTACCTTAAGTCCTTCAATTTCACATGTTTCAACTGATATCTTTCCCATTTCTTTTTCGTGCCTTTCTAATTCTTTTTATGTCTATATCACTATATGTATATTATGTGTCAGAACAGTCCATCAAGAAGTCCTGTTGTGCTTGTCGTATCACTACTTTTAGCAAAAGAGCTGGTTATGCTCTTTACAAGTGCGTCTGTATCGCTTTTACTCTGAGCACTTGAATTATTAGAGCTTCCGGTTGAAGCAGAAGTATTTGCTTTATCCTTCGAACCATCTACATAAATAACTTTTTCAGATGACGTCTTCGAAGAATTCTTCGCCATTTCTTCACTACTGCCAATCCCAGTCGATGATGCTTCCTTTTTTTCCTCAGTGACCTTAACGATTTCCGGAGAAGTCGGCACATGGTACCCTTTCCTCTCCTCAAGTGTGATTTCGTAGGTCCCTTTTCCAAGCCCTTCGATAGTAATAACACCATCAAAATCAGAATCGGAATGCTTAGTAACAGTACCTTTAGTATTCGATGCGCTTTTCTGAGATGTTTTACTATTTGAAGAATCGGTAGTGCCGTCAGTAGCTGAACTATCTTTTGAAGCACCACTATCAGTTTGGACAACATCAACAATAAAGAGTTGATCAACCTCAAGTCCTCCTCTGGCATTCTTAATCTTGACTGTAATCTCGCCTGGTCCTGCCTGTGTCTCCATTACTACAGCAATGGCATCTGCAGAGATAATCTCCTGCGGAGTCTGTTCTTCGTCAAAAAAAGTACTGTCTTTAGTAAAGCCCTTTAAATCATCACCTATCTGCACTCCAATATTTGCTTCATCATAGGAAGCACCAGAAGTGCTCTCATCAAATGAAGACAATCCGTTTAAGAGCATATTTATCCTATCAAAATTGGCAGCATATAATACAACCCCAATCAGAATAAACAAACTAATAAGCGTGACAATGGCCATTCTAATGACTTTAGAGTCCATTTGCAACCTCGACAAGATATTTGCCGTAGTCAGTCTTCATAAGAGGCTCGGCAAGTTTTAACAGCTGATCCTTTGAAATAAAACCTTTTTTGTAAGCAATCTCTTCAATACAGGAAATATAAAGCCCCTGTCTCTTCTGGAAAGCAGATACAAAATCAGATGCATCAAGAAGAGAGTCATGATTACCTGTATCAAGCCATGCAAAACCTCTTCCCATCTTCTCAACATGAAGAGTTCCACGTCTTAAATACTCATTGTTAATGCTGGTAATCTCAATTTCTCCACGTGCAGAGGGTTTAACATTTCTTGCAATATCAACAACATCGTTGTCGTAAAAATAAAGTCCGGGTACAGCGTAGTTACTCTTTGGCTCTGCAGGCTTTTCTTCAATCGAAACAGCCATCCCATTATCGTCAAATTCAACAACGCCGTATTCTCTGGGATCTCTTACATAGTAGCCAAAAATCGTAGCGCCCTTTTCTCTCTCGGCAACATTCTTAAGAAGCTTTGAAAAGCTTTGTCCATAGAATATATTATCTCCAAGAACCAAAGCTACAGAGTCGTTTCCAATGAAATCAGCCCCAATAATAAACGCATCAGCAAGTCCCCTTGGCTTTTCCTGAACCTTATATGTAAATTCAAGTCCAAGCTGGTGACCATCTCCAAAAAGGTCTTCAAAAACCGGAAGATCTCTCGGAGTAGAAATGATAAGCACTTCTCTGATTCCTGCAAGCATAAGTGTTGATAATGGATAATAGATCATCGGCTTATCGTATACCGGCATGATCTGCTTTGAAATAGCCTTTGTAAGTGGATAAAGTCTTGTTCCTGATCCGCCCGCTAAAATTATACCCTTCATTTAAACAATGTTTCCTTTCATAAGAACAAAGTCAATCAAGTAATCAATCTATATTATACATTTTCTCATAGTATTTCTGATAATCACCACTTGTAACATGTTCCATCCACTCCTGGTGCTCAAAATACCAATTGATGGTCTTTCTGATACCTTCCTTGAACATGGTCTCAGGCTCCCATCCAATTTCCTTCTTGATCTTATCCGGAGCAATTGCATATCTTCTGTCATGACCCTTACGATCTTCAACATAAGTAATCAAATCATAGCTTAAATGTGCTCTTCTTGGATCATCCTTGGCAAGCTCTTCGCCAAGAAGATCAATAATAGTCTTAATTATCTCAATATTCTGCTTCTCGTTATGTCCGCCAATATTATATGTTTCAAAAAGTTTTCCCTGTTCCTGAACCATATCGATTGCTTTGGCATGATCTTCAACATAGAGCCAGTCACGAACATTCTTACCATCTCCATATACAGGAAGCTTCTTTCCTTCAAGCGCATTATGAATAATAAGCGGAATCAGCTTCTCAGGGAACTGATAAGGGCCGTAGTTGTTTGAGCAGTTCGTAATATTTGCAGGGAAGTGATATGTATCCATATATGCCTTTACGAGCATATCTGAACTTGCCTTACTTGCTGAATAAGGGCTATGAGGTGAATAAGGAGTTGTCTCATAGAAGTATCCTTCTTCTCCAAGTGAACCATAAACCTCATCAGTTGAAACATGAAGGAATTTCTTTCCTTCCTTAAATGTTCCATCAGGAAGCTCCCATGCCTTCTTGGCAGCATTAAGCATTGTAGCTGTTCCAAGAACGTTAGTCTCAACAAATATTTCAGGATTGACAATACTTCTATCAACATGGCTTTCAGCTGCAAAATGAACTACTCTGTCAATATCATTCTCTGCAAAAATCTTATCAACAGCCTCTCTATCGCAAATATCTGCCTTTATAAATGTATAATTCTCTCTATCGCTTACATCCGTCAGATTTTCAAGATTTCCAGCGTAAGTAAGTAAATCAAGATTGATTATTCTAATTTCATTATCATACTTCTTGAACATGTAATGAATGTAATTTGAACCGATAAATCCGGCTCCTCCCGTAACAAGATAAGTTCTCATATTGCTCCTTTTCCGTGACAATGGCCACTACATATTTTACCATTTTATACTATTATTCCATTATTGTAAAAAAAATATTGAAAGCCGCTTCTATCCAATGTAACTGATATTCATATCAACATTCCCGGAAATACCACTGACCTTTCCTTTTGAAGAATACTGCCACATATCATAACGCGTTGCGCTATAGCTTGACGTAGCTGCATATTGTGCAAGCCATATCTTATAGCCTGTAAGACTACCCGTATTTATCTTTGAAGTCAGCCAGGTTTTGTTTGCATAAATTCCTGTGCTAAAGCCTGAATTTGCCATAGTAGCGCAGAAAGTCTTGCATACCATCGTTCTGGTAGCAGCATCAATTGCATCTCCTCGTCCGTTACTTCCCTCAACATCAAGAAATACCGGATATGAAAGACCATAGCCACTGCAAAGGCTCGCTGCCATAGATGCTTCTTCAACTGCTTCAACATCTGATACCGCCTGCGTAAAGAAATATGCTCCGACTTTAAGTCCTGCTGCCTTTGCTCCCTGAATATTTGACTTAAACTTTGGATCCTCGATAAGTGCACCAGTAGATGAGCCTCTGTATCCGCATCTTATTATTACATATGAAACACCCGAATTCTTTACTGCTGCCCAGTCAATAGAACCATTCCATTTAGATACATCTATTCCAAGATTTCCAGAGCTCTTTGCAAGTGCTCCATCAGAACCAAATGTATAGTCAATTCCCTGAATAGTCTGCGTTCCGGTCACAGGATTTCCATCCTTGTCAAAAAAGTATGTGACCGAGTCTATCGTCTGCCATCCGGTATATTTATATTTCTTACCCGCTGTCTTTATATAGAAAGCCTTTGCAGTGTAATAATCAGCATAGGTTGCTTCCTTGTAGTTTCCATCAGAGCCTTTAATATAAACAGTATTTCCACTGTTATCCTTTAGTACATCAGTGCTGCTCTTTACGGTTATCTCACACGTAGCCTTTGCCGTAGTATCCACAGTAGACGTAGCTGTAATAGTAACGCTTCCGGATGCTACACCTGTAACCTTTCCTGACGAATCAACACTTGCCTTGGAAGAATCAGAGCTTGTCCACGTTACTGTACTTGCGCTAAGTCCGGATACAGTAGCCTTTAGTGATAAAGTCTTACCTGCCACAAGTATACCTGTTGCAGGAGATACCGTTACCGCTCCTGATTCCGTTACCGTAACATCCAGCGTCTTTGACGAGTCATCACATTTTGCTGTAAGTGTGCAGGTTCCTGCTGCTACCGCAGTTACTGTAGTTCCGCTTACCGTAGCAATCTTGGTATTACCGCTTGTCCATGTAACAGTTCCGCCCTCAGGACTTGTAACAGCGCTAAGTGTCGCGCTTGCTCCCTTTTTAATTGTCGAAGCAGAAACCGAAACAGAACTAATTGTATGTTTCACAGCGGATACGGTAACGCTTACGCTCTCCGTATGTCCATCAGAGAACTTTACTGTGCATGAAGTACTGCCTGCCTTTACTCCTGTAATCTTTCCATTACTATCTACTGTCGCTATAGACGAATCTGCACTTGACCATGAAAAAGAGGTATCGCTAAGATTCTGCGATGAAGCAGTAATAGTCTGACTTCCACCAACACTTATCGAAACAGATGATGCTGAAACACTATAGGTAGCTGCCTTTGGTTTTGCAGTAACAGTAACACTTACGCTTTCACTGTGTCCATTAGAAAACGTTGCACTAACTGACGTACTTCCTGCCTTTACTCCTGTGATAACTCCGCCATCTACTGTTGCTATCGATGAATCCGCACTTGACCAGGAAACTGAGGTATCATCAAGATTTGTTACAGAAGCCGTTATCTTACTGCTAGAGCTTGTCTCTTCTACGCTCACGCTTGTCTGTGAAAGGCTATATTCAGGAGAAGGCGTAGAAGCAGTAGAACCTTCTTCACTCTGCGCATCCAAATTATCTGTTCCGCTAAGCATAATAACTTTACCAGACATAGTGCCGCGCACCTTTGAGGTTTTCTCAGGGTCAGTAATTGTTGACTTATCTACCTGTGAATAAGCAGTTGTAGAATCATCAGAGCCTACCTCAGTCTTAGTCGATTCAACCCACTCAACTGTATCAGTCTTTGTAGATTCAACAGTCGTATTTTGAACCTGCGTATCCTCTTTGGCTACGTTAACCTGTGACTCAGTCTTTATCTCATCGCTTACATCTACTTTCTTATATTCAATAGTATCCTTTACTGTAAGCGTGTGAGTCTTGGTATCAATTAAATATTTACTATATGAAGAATCAAGTTCCTCCATCGTAATCTTATATGATCCTGCCGAGATGTCCTTCTTGTAAATTATTCCATCCTTATCATCATCTTCATATTCTTTCGTGCCCGACGGTCCTTCAACCTTAATCTTAAAGGGAACTCCTGAAATAAGATTTCCTGAAGATGAATCAGTAATTTTAACTTTTATATCCTGCTTGATGGAAGAAAGTGTCAAAGCTACATTTATTTCACCATCTTCCTCACTTGAACACTCAGTAGATGCATTTGCTGCTGATTTCATAGCCTGAGCATAGGCTATAGCTTCAAGTCCGCTCTCTCCAATTACTGAAATATTGTCAAGCTGTGTTCCCATCTCATCAAAAGAATCCACCTGAGCTGCGCGAACCTGTGCCTGAAACAGAAGCGTTCCTATCGATACCCCAGCTGCAATTACTACAACTCCTGCTGCCATTGCAGCACGTTCAATACCATTCGTATTTTGGAAAAAAGAAATCACCTTTGAAGGAATACTTTCTTTTCCGCGACTCTTTTTCCTGCGACTTTTGTCCTTATCATAATCAAAGTCATCATAGTCATCATCATATTCATCGCGGTATTCATCATCATAATCACGATCGTCACTGTCGTAATCGCGATCGTCCTCTTCGTAATCGCGATCGTCTCTGTCGTAGTCGCGATCGTCCTCTTCGTAGTCGCGCTCGTCTCTGTCGTAGTCACGGTCGTCCTCTTCGTAGTCGCGGGCGTCTCTGTCGTAGCCGCGGTCGTCGTCTCTACCATGATTATCATCTACGCTTTGTTCATCATCATCATCAAAATAGTAATCGTCATCTGAATCATCACTGCCACGATTATCATCTTCATATTCGTGATTTTCATCATTATAGTCAAGGCCGCCTCTATCGTACTCACGTTCATCGTCATACTCGCGATCGCCATTTTCATCGTACTCACGATCATCGTCGTACTCGCGGTCGCCATCTTCGTACTCACGATCGTCGTTATATGAGTCTTCTTCGTAGTATCTATCTTTATTATGAGACGAGGTATTTCCTGTTTTTTTATTCTTACCGGTTTTACCGGAGGATTTCCTTTTTTTATTGGTAGAATGAGTTAATGAACGCAGTAAAGATACTTTCTTTTTCTTCATTAAAAAATCTCCAAACATAAATTTATTTTGTTACTAAATTTAGCGAAAAGACGCACAAATTCATTTTTTATTTTACCATCCAGCGTTTTATTAGGCAACTTCAACGCCTATATCAAAAGTACCATCAGCATAGGTAAAATATAAAAATACCACCAAGAATAAGAATCATTCCGATTATTTTCTTTAGAGTTATTTTTTCCTTAAATATCACTCTGCTCATCACCATTACAAGGATGTAGCCTATTGGCTCCATTACTACAACGTTCATATAATCCATTCCGCTATAGCAAATTATTGAAATGAGCATAGAAACAGCCAGCATTACATATCCGATAATCACAAGTGCATTTAGGTATTCTCTGATAAATGAGGGATATGTCTTTAAGGAACTCTTCTTTAAAAGCATCTGAGAGGATGAAGCAATAAGCTCAGCAATAACCATTAAAATAATGTACTTAATCATGCTCGCCCTCCGTCTCAGTAGCTTCTTCAGAATTGATTATTACTGTTCCTAAAATAACCAGCACTACTCCAATTATCTGTGCTGGAGTAATCTTCGCTCCAAATAAAAGAACACTCCAAAGAAGAGACCACAAAAGAGTCATAGCTTTATTCGCATATGCGATAGAAAGTTCAAATTTCTTAATCATCTGCTGCCAGCATATCGCATATACTCCAAGAACAGCAAACTCTAGTCCGTATAGAAGTATAAATTTCATCGACAAGAACGGCTGCCCTGAAACAAGCTTTGCAACAACAGTATTTATGCTGTATATCATAACTACTGCCTGAAGCAGCAGAATATCAACTATTCTGAATTTCTTTTTCACACGTACCTCCGTAAAAAACGAGTAGGTTGCCCTACCCGTTTTTTAAATTTATTTAATCTGATTCACTTCATCCTGCCGAAGAAGAATCTGATGCGCTTACCGCCTCAGGGAAAACAACACTCACAAAATGATTTGCTATATGTTCTCTGGCCGCATCATTTAAATGTGTATTATCTACCAGGTAATCCTCATAATTGTCTGCATCAATTGTTCCGTAATAATTATCAATAAATGTAACGCCGCAGTCCTCGCATACATCGATAAGTTTAATCAAATAGGTTGAAAGCTGTCCGTTTCCAAGATCTTCTCTATCTGCATCAAGAACATTTCCATTACTATCTGTAGTAAGCGCAAATGTGTGTGACATTACTATAATACGAATAAAAGGATACTTCTCGTGAATAGCCTTTATTCCATAATCATATGCACCTGTATAAGTTTGAGGATTTACATCATTATCAGGATCATAGCATGTAGTTCCATTAATATAGTCCTGCGCATCATACATGATAACAAGCTTATCAATTGAATTAAAATCAATACCTGCAAGTGTATCAGCTGCAGTAACATATTTATCGTCATCCATAAGCGATGCCTGCTGCTGCAAAGTAGAGAAATCATCCTGTGCAATAAACTGTGATAAATAGAAGAAGCTGAACATATCAAGCGGATATGTCGGATCAAAAGTACTGTTCTTTATTGCTACCGTTGAAGAAGGAAAAGCTGCCGTGTACACTGTTGCACCAGTCTTGGCTGCAATTTTCCCTGCAATACCCGTATCTGATGTATCATCTGCTATTGCATCATTCCCAAGGAAAAGAATCGTTTCTACGCCGTCATCCTCATGGCCTTCAGTATCAGAGGTCTGAGGAAGAAAAACCTGATCAAGAATTTCAACATTATATTCAGTCGAATCAGTTGTTGAATCAGATGTTACCTTTTCTCCGATATTCCATAAGCCAAGCTTAAGCGCGGATGCTGCAAATACAATAATTATGACGACAAGAAGAATCATATTAAGACCAATAAGATTCATCTTTTTCTTCTTTTTTTTGTTCTTCTTATGCTTTTCGCTTTTAGGCTTTTTGTCACTGCCCTCTATGTTAATGCTATTATCTTCACTAACACTGCTTTCTTTATTATCTAAATTATTGTTCTCTTTATTATCTATTTTGTTATCTTCATTATTTATATTATTCTCGTTGTTATCCATATAATTTTTCCATTTCCTAGATAAAGGATTATCAGTTACTCCTCACTTACATATTTATATCAGAAAAAAGGCACCTGCACCATAGCACTTTATGCCAAAAAGCTATCATTATGCCTCAAATGCATTTAACTTCTCGATAATGTACTGCTGCTCTTCATATGTCATTCCGTTGTAAATAGGAAGAGAAAGTACTTCATTAGCATAACTTTCCGTAACCGGAAAATCACCTTTTTTATGGCCAAGGCACTCGTAGCACTCTGAAAGATGCGGCGGAATTGGATAATGAATTATCGTTGCAATACTATTATCTTCAAGATAGCTCTTTAAAGCGTCTCTATGCTTTGGAACCTTTAAAACATACTGATGCCATACAGGCTCTGCGCCTTCTCTTACCATTGGCTTTATAAAAAGAGGATTCGAAATCCCTTTATTATATTCACCGGCAAGTTTTCTTCTCTCATCAGTAATTTCATCCATGTGTGAAAGCTTCACTCTAAGAAGACCTGCCTGCATCTCGTCGAGTCTTGAATTAGCTCCAACTACCATGTTGTAGTATCTCTTTTCACTTCCATAATTTCTGTAAATCCTGATTAGTCTGTCCAGTTCCTTGTCATTAGTGGTGATAGCACCGCCATCTCCAAATGCTCCAAGATTCTTCGATGGGTAAAAGCTAAAGCATCCGATATCTCCAAAGCTTCCTGTCATCTGAGAATCAAACATAGCTCCATGCGACTGCGCACAGTCCTCTACAAGCTTTAAATCATGCTTTTTGCAAATAGACTGAATCTTCCTCATATCAGCAGCCTGTCCGTATAGATGAACAACCAGGACTGCCTTTGTCTTATCAGTAATCTTCTCCTCAATCCTATCTGCATCAATTTCAAAATATTCGTCGGGCTCAACAAAAACAGGAGTAGCTCCATTAATCGTAATACCCATTACACTGGCAATATAAGTGTTACCCTGAACAATAACCTCATCGCCCTCTCCAATTCCAAGTGCCTTAAAAGCAAGCCATAAAGCATCAAGTCCGCTTGCTACGCCTGCGCAGTATTTTGTACCAACATACTTTGCAAATTCGCTCTCAAATGCTTCATCCTGCTTTCCAAGGATGTACCAGCCAGATCTTAATACTTCAAGTGCTCTGTCTTCATATTCCTTTTGATATTTTTGAAAACCGCGGTCCATGCGGCTTTGCATTATTTTTTCCATAAAAATTAGCCTTTCAATTATATACTGATTATGCAGCTGTCAAAACAAAAGCAGCTTTTTTATTCATCTTATGATAGCACAAACAAGTAAGATTTTCTCCTTAAGATTCTTATAAGAATATCTTGGTTAAATAAAAAAGTAAATTCCACATTCATGCTGAATTTAGTCTTACGCTCA
>CAZJWA010000019.1:0-52323 GCA_964549585.1 uncultured Butyrivibrio sp.
TCATCTGAGCCTTTTTTCTTTGCTCAATCTTTTCATAAATCATTTGACACTATCTATTATTACACGGGTATATGTAATTCATACCTAATGTGTATGTTTTATACGCTATTATATCATGAACCATTGAATATATCATCGCAGAGATTTCTTTATTTTCGTTGAGCTTGTGAAGTAATGTGATTTGTCTTCATAATTGAGACCACTTGGTTGTCACTGAAGACTCCCTCAATCAGTCAGCTTTCCCATAACAAATTCGTGTACCTTCCTGCCGCAGCTTCCGTCAAGATTTGCTCCCATCACTGAAAGCTCACTCATCTGTCTTTCTTTAATGTCTTCCAGCCTTCCACTTACGAGATCATCCACAAAGCTGTCCAGTGAGAAGAATGAAGACTCTTTTCTCGAAAACTCTGCATCAATGTCCGCTTTCTCGAAGCCGTCCTCTCCACTTAGTAAATCTTCCAAAGCCTTTGGAGTCATTCTCTGATTATAAATATCATAGGTTTCATCAGCAATATTAAGCCTAAGTGCTGCTGCATCCCAAACGCGTAAGACAAGAATTTCTTCATCAGAAAGCTTTTCAAAGTTCATGATATTATAGAAGCACTTGCGCTTAAGTCCATTAATCCTCTCGTCTGGAATTTCAAATAATCCGGTAAAGATTGTCTTCACTTCACCGATTGTAGTATCAATTCGTACAATCTCGTTTGAATATGCAGGAAACGCTACTATATATCTTCCCATACTGATAAGCGCGCTATGCGCCGCATCCACTCCATAAGGATTCTCCCATGGATTAAAGCTATCCGGCATATGAATTATAGATAGTTCACCATCAGGCTCACCGAAATCATTCAAAGCATATGAATATATACTGCCATTTGACGCATCTGATAGATAAAGTCTTGAATTCACAACAACTACCGCTCCAAAGCCTTCCACCTCATCTGTCAAATGCAACAGCTCATAGCTTCCATCATCCATGTCAAGTTTTAACACTCTGTTACAATAGGTTGCCGTCATATACAAATAATGCTCATAAACGGCATAGCCGCCTATTTCAGAGTTATAGCTCTTTTGAAGTGAGAACTTAAGTAGTTCTTCAATACACTCATCATATTTAAAGAGCGTGCCTGATGATAATGAATACTCATAAACTGCACCAGAATGACCCGGAAGATAAAAGAGCCTATCACCATACTGCATTACATACTGAAGCTTAAAATCCTTATCACTTTCAAAACCTTCAAGAGGATAAAATTTCTTTTTACAAAGATCAAAATAATAAGCTCTCTTAGACATTAATGGCGCCGGATAAATCCTATCTCTCACCCTGATACTCTTACCAAAAGTACCGCACCAATGGGGTTCATCAGAAATCTTAGCTATAAAATCAAGATCTAATAAATTAGATGAATGGCACATAAATACATCTAAACTGCAAAACACATATTGCTCATCATTATGTAAATATATATTAGTAAAGCCTATTCTTCTTATCTCACTACTCGTAAACTCACGAAAAATACTGTTATTTAAAATAAAAAGAGGTTTCCCGGCTACCTGAAACATATTGATAACTGAAGAAGTCGTTTCTCCAATATAGGCATCGCACGCCGCAATCGTCTTCTCCATATCAGGCGTGTCATCAAAGATTCCTATATCATGCTGCTTAAAATACATTACCAGCTCTTCATATTGCACTGCATACTCTGCGCGCATAGCCTTAAGGCTTGACAAAAGAAGTGGATGCGGCCGCCAGATAAGTGTAACATCACTTCTCGTAGCAAAATAATCAAAAACAAGGCGCAGCTTACCAAGATACTGCTCTGTATCATTAAGCATCATTCCAATACTGGTATTTAGCATGATAACTTTTCTACCGGCAAGTCGTCTTCGCCAATCATCTGGATAATCTTTGATGTCGTGCTTCCTGCAAGCTTCAATTACTTTATCAAATTTGGGAGAGCCAAGCGGTATATACTTATCGTAAAATGGATAATCTGCTGCATAATCCTTAAAATGCTGCGACTGCGCTATAACATAGTCAACGTTGTAATTACTTGGAAGCTCCAGATACTCCGGAGAACAGAAACCGGACGAAGCATAATAGGGAATATAGACAAGCTTATCCGTATACTTTTTCAATTTATCAGAATAAAAAGATGGATGTACGCTAGTCATGTGATTTGCGCCGTCGAAAGGATTGTGAATATAAATCACATCCGGTAATTCTTTTTCCATGCTATATTCATGATAGTCAGTTATCTCTACATAATCTGGAAAAAGAGCTCCATCATACTTCGGGTCAACATCCTTTGAAGCATTATTATATTCAAAGTACGGAATTGGAACCACAAGGCACTGGCACATCTTATCCGCCTTTGCAGCACGCCAGACACTCTCAAGACTATCCCACATAGCAGCCTTATAAGGCATGAAAACTATATGATAAGTTACGGGTATCTTCTCCACTTCCGAATTTATCAGTAAAAGGCCATCCCTAAGAATCTGCATCCTTGATAAAAAGAGCTGCCAGTTTGTATCTTCTGTACCTGAATTATTCACAAACTCATATACCTCAAAGATATGTTCGCAGTAGTCCTCAATAAAATGAACTGCCTGCCTTGAAGCGCTAGAATCTAAATCCGAACCTTCAAGCATATTTCCAATGCTGATCATACCTTCCTGACACGCACTAAGCATATCAAGGCAGGCCTGCCGCTCCATGACAGAATAAGCCTTCTCTATGTTGTTATGAAACTCGGTGTAATTATTAAGGAGTTCTTGAATTGAAAGTTTGGTCTTTTTACGCATTTTAAGTGCTTTCTTTGGTGGAATATGCTGCTATTTGCTAGCTTTCATATCTTTTTTTATAAGTGCTTTGATCTTAGTTGAACTAGTGCTCTGAGTGTATGGAAGGATTACAAGATCTGAGCCACGCTCATTGAGCCATTTCTTTCCCTCAATAAATGAATGATTATTTTCATAATCACTTCCGCAAAACTGGCAGTCAAATCTATACTTTCTGTATGCATCCTCTATGCCTCCAGATTCAAGTGGTATTTCTACTGCTTGATCCACATACCTACATGCTGCTACTATCTCAATTCTCTCAGCAAATGGTATATAGGGTTTGTGTTTCTTAAGCCGTCTGACACCCTCATCTGATACCACCCCAACTATCAGATAATCACATCTTGATTTTGCGCTCATTAACAGATTCAAATGCCCTTTATGAAATAAATCAAATGTTCCCGATATATATCCGATATGATACTTTTTAGTAGAGGTGTCCTTTGGTTGCTGTTCTTCAGCACATACTGGTGCTTTAAATCTAACCGGATAGCTCTTATTGGGTTCGAATATGCTATACGATTTCACGCCCATATCGTCTAACTGGTGCATGACCGAGAGATAATTCTTGATGCATATTATGACCTTATATTCTCCAGTAGACATGCTATTAAGGATGTCCGGTGAACTAATCTTTATATTTCCAAGGCTCTGTCCCCAGTGTTCCTTATTATTATCGATTACAGCGAAAATATCATAATTACTTCCATACATATCTACGAATTTACGTGCAAATATCCCTGACCCAAATAAGATAAGCTTTCGGCTGTCCGCATTTTCAAATATATCTACAAATATCCTTCTATAGTCTTCATCAGAAAAATTCATGCGCTGTCTGTTTGAATTGACAATATCAGCCTTACATCTTACTTTTTTATAATATCCGTCAAGTTCTTTTAGTCTGCACAGTTTTGAAAGGAAATTATATTCCTCCTTATGCCATTTACTAAGATATCTCGTAAGGCCATATCTTTCATAAAATTCATTATCATCAATAACAAGGCGAAACGACGGATCAAATGCGTACACCGTTGCTATCATCCTCGTAATAATAACGTTAGCACGACAGTTTATCTTGCGGAACTCCTGATCAAAAAAAGTAAACTTTCCATCCACGTAGAAGCAATTAAGCGGAACCATATCAAGGTAACCATATTTTAAAACTGCCCCCATACCATCTTGCTGATCTTCACTTACTATCTCTGATGAATTTAATATCTGATTCTTGAAATCATCGAAAGCCTTAAGAACTTCTGATTTATCTTTCCTCGCCAAAGCTTTCAAATACTGCTGCCCTGTAGGCGCGCTTGTAAATGGCATAACTATATCGCCATCCGCATTTTTCTTCATATTGACTACATTTATGCCATGAGCTATAAGATCATCATTATGTTTCAGGATTCTGGACAATCTTCTTTTTCCATCTGTAAATGCAGCTCTTTTTATTACTGTTCCATTGCCATTAATAATCGTATATACTGAACGCTTCTCACCCCTGTCAATAGAACTGGTGACTGCACTAATACCAGATAGGATTCCATTCATTGTACACTCAGTAAGATACGCATTTGCCATTTTATGAAACAATCCCTCTTTGACAAGGCCATCATATATTTTGGTTTCCTCTAAATATATTGAATTAGGATAGTGATACTCTGGAAAAATTCTATTTGACAGTTCTTCATTTGGTGTAAAATCTTCGTCATACAGAAAATGTGCCGCCTCTAGTGTCGGAAATACCGAAAACATCCTGCATAACAAAAATCCTCCATCAGTGACCATTCGTCTAATTTCGCTCTCACTATAACAACGTCCGGCAAATCTATCTTCCGGACTCGAATAAGCTCTCTGATAGTTTTCAATTCCATCAAGGACATGATCTGTATAAGGATCCCGATCACCGCAGATATATCTGATACCATAACGATTATTCATTCCCAGCAAAAGAATCCCATCGTCATTAAGTATTCTTCTGAATGTTTCAATCAAGTCTACCGGTTTTAATTCTTTTTCAATCTTGCCAATACAAATTATATAATCAAATTTTTGGTCAAATAAATAATCGCTTTGACTATTGTGCTTTTCGTTAGTAATGGCTAACAATTGCTCAAGTGCACACACAGTGACAAAGTGCCCACCACATGACAAATACTGCGGTATAGCATCCTCTAGTTCTCCAATGTACAAAATTTTTGATTTTTGTTTAAATCTGTACCATCCGATTATTCCAAGTGACAAAAACTTAAATGAATCTATATCTTCTGCCAAAAATATTCTCCTTTATCACCATATTCAGTCTTTTTCCAAGTTGTTCATCGCATATATCATAATCTGCTCTTCCGCAATTCCCATTCCAAGCAGTTGGCTCTTTATATCATAAGAGTGCATTTTATTTGCAATGATATATAAGTCGTCACTATACCGTTTTATCGCCGTCTCTGGTGATATAACCTCAATGCCATTAACGACAGTATTCCATTTTGCCTCATCGTTATCCACAAATGCATCGATGTTTATCTCTTTTGCTCCCTGCAGTTTAAGTACAAATGACGAACCTCTGATTCCACTTCCAAATACTATCAGATTCTTTCCATCCAAAACATCAAACAATCGCTTCCTGTTATTCTTCTCTATAGCGCTCCTTGCCCTAACTAAGTCTGCAAAACTATCTGGCTTATTGAGCAAAAGATCTAATTCTGCTGCCGTTTCAACATCAAACATATCATAATCAACTAGCCCGTCTGAAATCTCTTTTTCTATTCTTAACTTAAACCATTCATACGGCATTTTAAAGTCATCTGATTCAAAAACAAATCCAGGCATCTGCATCAGTTTTGAAGCCTCGTTTTTGAACTCAAAAATCATATTGATATCTATATCAGTTCGATGATCAGCAAAGCATTCTTCAGGAATCACTTCTTGCTCAAACATCCGCTTAAATTCCTGCATTGGATATCTAAGGCAATTTCTATTCCATGTTGACGATTCTTCTCTGTCATTTCTATACTGATACAAAGGTTCATCTATATAAACTGCTTTACGCGCCACCGCAAGTAGCCAGTGTGCAAAACCCATGTCCTGAAAAGCCGCGCCACTTGATTCATTAAGTGTAATACCATAATCATACAAAAACTGTTTTTTATATATACCATCCCAAATATAACTGCCATATCTATGAAGTTCAGCATGTTCCCTGGGATTAATCAGACTTTCAAAAGAAATATTACTACTTTCAGGTAAAACCTGACGCTTAAGAAATATCCTTCTCTTCCCAATATGCTTAAAATGATTGTTACTGCTTTTCACATAATCAGGTGAAAACTTTAGCGCATATGAATATAGAACCTCTAGCATATTATCAGCAATATAATCGTCAGTCTCCACAATGCTGATATATTCGCCCTGTGCTTTTCTAATTCCGAGATTTACCTGATAACCATAGCTCTTAACTGAACTGTTAATGATATTTATACGCAGATCATTTTCCGCATGACTCTGCAGTATCTCCAACGTTCCATCAGCAGAACCGGCATCAATGCAAAGAATCTCAATATTTTTAAGCGTTTGTCTTTCAACACTTGAAATACACTCTTCAATATATGGTGCCACATTAAGTGACGGCATAATAACTGTGATATCAATCATTAGTGTAATTCCTTCATTCTTGTTCCTATATTCTTAGCTAATTCTTTTCTGTAATCATTTTGAACCACTGCTTCTCTTGTTGCCCAAGTACCTTCAAAATGATGGATTGAATATGTCTGTGGTGTTCTTATAACTGCCATAGTATTTATGTTTCTTGCGCAAAAGAACTGGGAAGGATATATCATCATCCCCTTCTCGGTAATACATGATTTTCCATCACAGTTATATCCATATTGTCTCAATACCTTAGTCTGAACATACGGAGAAGGAATACGCACCCCTTTTGCATCATATAGCAAGCTATCATCATCATAGCTGTCCATAAGTTCTTCAAGAAGATCAAAGTCCTGTACTGCACCAAATCCTTGTCCAAAATTTATAAGATTATCTCCCCATTCAACTCCGGAAAAAGCTCTATTAAACGCTAACTCATCAAGCGATTTCACTATTTCAACATCCGTATCGAAATAAAATCCACCAAATTTGTGAATAATATCTAATCTGGCATAATCTGGAACATATCCCCAGACCTTTTCTTCAAATGCTCTTTTCATAAAAGGATTCTTCGTCCAGTCGTAATTTGATTCATCCCACCGAACAATTTCATAATCAGGACAGTACTTCTTCCAACTTGCCATACACTTTTCTTCAAGCTCAGAAAAGTCATTTCCACCAAGCCAACAATAATGAATTACCTTGGGAATCTGTGGAGCTTTGTACCTGCTTATATTAATATAATTTGTCAAATTCTTATCAATCTCATAATGATTCTCTACGTAGCTAAGAATAAAGCAATCACACTTATCAAATTTCCTAATCAAATCCAGCTGTTCTATCAGCTCATCATATGCCCTGCTGGCAATAATAATAACAGAATTATCATCTACTAATTCGGACAATTCTGTAACCGAATAAACAGGAATATCCCTATGATAAAATGAATATTTTTTGTTCTGCTTATTAGAATCATTATCAGCAAATGCGGTAACATAGCTTTCTAGAGCACAATCAGAATTATTTTCATCAAAACTTTTTAGTCTTCGTCCTGCGCCTATAATAAATAATGTCCTACATTTTACATATTCAACTAACGTTTTCTTATCTGCATTAAGAAGATTCAACATATATTAACTCCAGTAAATTAATTGCACTTATGTAAAGTCTAATTCTTTTTCGCCATTTTCTATATGTTTTTTCCATTTGAAATATTCAACATTACACCTTTCATAAGGCGTAACCAACAATTTATTTCCAAAAATTCTATTTGTATCGATAGCGCTACTTAAAACAGAATAAATCGCATTATTGTATTTTTTTCCTACACTAATAATAAATCTATAATCGTTATCAAATTTATCAGAAAGCAGCTTACCAATTTCAAATACCGGTTTGTCGCAAAAAATCATTTCTTCGCTACTGCCATTTGTCTCAACAAATCCCTCAAATTCAATATCATTTCTTTTCAGCATTGATGCATAAATTCTTCCATAGATACCTGCGCCATATAAAAACAATTTTGTTGCACCTTTCGCAAATATCTTTATTTCTTGAATCGTTCTAGCGTTTTTAATATCATCTTTTGAATAATAAAGTTTCTTTGCCACCCTTGATGGAAGAATCGCAAAAAAGAATAGCCATAGAAGAGAACGATCAGATACATATTGAAATCTAAAGAAATTTTTAAAATATTTTTTTAAATTGTATACTCCATACAATTTACACTGCATCATTCTATGAGGAGAAAAGATATCTGTTACACCATGCTTAAAAGTAACTTCTCTCTTATTCAAATCAAAACATTCAGGCAGTTTTTGAATTGTATTAACCCAATTCACACATATTATGTCAATAGCATTGCTATGCCACCCTGAACTCATCTTCAGTTTTGATACGTAACGCTCATCTTTTGCAAGTGGAATGCCAATTGCTTTAAATCTATCCATCTTTGCTAGCTGTTCAAAATAAAGACCAGTTTGTGAATAATTCAATGTATCATCAGATAGGTATGTTTCAGACAAATAATTCCAATCTACATTTCTTAGTACAGTATCAGTATTTAGAATAACAGTACCAAAAAAAGTTATAAAAGAAGCACAATCCACAAAAAAAGCATTCTTATCAGAGTATATTTTCCCTTCGTGCGCCCCCATAACTATATAGTCATATTGCTTATCAACAATTAAAAACATTTTTTCGATAGCTTTTTGAGAAAATCTAAGAGTATCACCGCACATCCATATATATTTATACTCATCTCTAAACATATAGCCTTGATAAATCAAATAAATCTTTTCATTTGAGGGAATATTAGTATTCACTTTAATATAATAGAGAAATTCGTTCTCTATCTGATATCGCTTAACTATTTCTTTTGTTTCATCATTTTCGCTCGAATCATATATATATATATCAATCCCAAACGCTGCATATATAGCTACAAACTTCTCACAAAACTCAGTAATAAACTGAGAACGATTATATGTTGGAATACAAAAAGCAATATTTTTTTTCATCTAACCCCCTATCAATTAGCAGCAATAATTATCCAAATTAATCAAATTAGGAACATTTTTCTCAACAAGAGAACAATAAATAGAATAATTTGTTGCAATTATTTTCCATCCTGAAGATGCAGCATCTGTAATGGGTATATAAGGATATTCCATTACCTCAATTGAACTGTTTTGGCTAAACCTTTTATCTGTAATATAAATTTTATTATACTTATGGTTTTGAAAAAAAAGGGACAAATCCTTTCCTCGCTTTCCATACCCCCATAGTATTACTGGTTCATCAGAAGGTACTACTGATATCAGACTATTTCTCATTAATTCAAACTGTAAGTAATAACTTGATACAGTATCAGCAATCATTCTCCCATTATTACCATCAAATCTCATCAAATTTTTATCCCAAGCAAAATTTATGGATTTCAAATACTTGTTATTCACTTCAACCACTGTACTAACCAATTCATTTAATAAATCATCATTTTCTTCCATGTATAATCTCATCATTGCTTGTCGTTGCAGTAATAAGCCATATTTCCTACATAATATTTGTATCTCAGCATCCGTATTATCTTTAAAAAAATCCATAATCTGCTCGAACGCTCTTTCTAACCCAAGAACAGAATCCTTTATTTTCAAAGAAGACATAATAGAATTGCTTCTACATCTGCGAAAATACAAAATATTAGGAATGCTTATCACCTTTTCAGCACATAAAAGTGAGATAATACCAAATCCTTCATCTTCATGTATCCCCTCTTCTCCAAACCTGATATTACATAATTTCAAATAATTTGTAGAAAAAAGCCTTAAAAAAACAACGGTGTAATAATCACCATTTAATAACGATTTTCGTAACATCTCTTTACCAGAAACCACTTCAGAAAGTAGACTCTTGCGTTTATAATTTCTCATCATCCCATTTGAATCATTGAATTCAGCATTTTTAAATGATACTCCTCCAAATAGAATCTCATCGCATTTTGTAGTTTCAATAGTCATAATAAGTATTTCAAGTGCTTCTTTTGCTAGATAATCATCTGCATCAACAAATAATATATATTTTCCACTTGCCATATCCATTCCGAAATTTCGTGCACACCCAGGTCCCCTATTTTCTCTATGAAATGTATGAATGTTGCTATACTTTGAAGAAAAATAATCACATAATTTACCCGAACCATCACAAGAGCCATCATCAATTAGTAATACTTCATAATCATCAAATGTTTGCTCGATTATACTAGCTACACATTGATACAAATATGAAATAACATTATATATTGGAACTACGATACTCAATTTACACATAAGTCGCACCCACTCAATTATTTTTATGAATATGCTCTAAGTGCTCTAAGCACATTATCTGATAAAAAAACAAATCGATTTTCGGAAACATTATAATGTTCCACCATATCAGCTATGACTTTATTACGCACTTCTTTATCGGCAAGTGCAATTATTATATTACTGTCCCAATCTGAAAAATCATTAGCGCTACAAACATGAATTCCGCGAAACACATTTATTTCGCACGCATTTCTATCAATAATTTGATGAATTCGTGTTTTTAATCCAAAACTTTCAATAAAAGAAATCAGTCTCGATGCAACAACTCCTGCTCCATAAATAGTAATAACATCCATGCCAATTATTTTATTTCGCAGTATCTCTAATTCTTTGAAATAATCTTTCTTTATCTCACTCGACAAAGACTTAGCACTTATCGGATTATTCTCACTAATTCTTACTTTAACCTTGTCGGATTCCAAAATACTTTCGGTTAGGAATTTAATAACTTTTTTCATCTGAGCATCATTACCACACTTGTTATATCTAACAAACAATCCATCATCACTGTATCTTTTTTGAAGTTCATCATTGAAACTCTTTACGCAAAGTACTACTGGAGTTTCTGAAACTACCTCCCAAAATTTCAACCAAATATCATCCGCATAAGGACATAATTTCATAAAATAATTCATTTCAAAAAAATTTTTTTGAAAAATACCTGATGGATATAATATGCCTCCACAACCAGTAGCAAATAAATCCATTCTAGGTATTCCTACATACCTTGGGCATTCAAAATACCAGTCATTATAATTCGCAATTTCAGTTTCATTAAATGTCATAAGATGTGCGCGACGAGCAATTACTGCATTTGGAAACTTTCTATGATACTTTAATAGTTCATCAATCATTGAAGGTGCATAAATAACATCATCATCAACTGTCACCACCAAATCATTAGGATACTCTTGAAATGCATAATAATATTTCTTATGACTCATTAAATTACCCTTGCACCAGCGAACTTCAAAACCACGTTTATAATAATCTGAAAAATCAGCACCGATTTTCTTTCCAGGAAATTCATCTTCTGATAAATAAAGAATGATTTTATCAGCCTTAGTAATCTGATTAACAAGTGAATCTAAAGTATTTTTTATTCCAGCAATTCTACCAGGGTAAGAAGTAAATGAAATTATTATTTTTTTACACATATATACACCATAATTCTTATCTTGTTTCCCCACTGTTCAGTGATAGCATACTTCTTGCATTACAAAAAATTTTTCCATATCAACATAATATATTTTATTAAAATGAAATGCTTTCAGATATTCTCTTACTTCCTTGACATAAAATAATGATACACTAACAATTACATCATATTTTTCAGATTTATCATCATAACTAGATACAGGCTTTATTGGTATTCCATCTAAAAAATCAGGATTGGATTTTTTAGCAGTCACAATTAGTGCTTCTGGTATTATACTTTCCTTTTTCAAAAATTCGATGATTTTTTTAGCATTTTTCCCAGCTCCAAAAATCAAAAAAGGTTTAGCAGAATTCTTTCCATACTGCCAAATTATTGCCTCTTTTTCAATAATTGCTTCAGATACAAAAGCGTCTATATCGTCATTTTCAAGTAACAAATTACTACTATTTCCCTCGATAATTCTTTCGTTTATTTCATGAATAATTGAATTGATTTTATAATTTCCATTAGAATAACACTTGTACGCTACGCCAGCATATTCCCCATGAACAGTATTATCAACATAATACGTAAAAGCTTTTTTCATCTTAAATCTGTTCAAGAGTACTAACATTTCATTTTCTGCATGTAAAAAATCCAATATTATTTCATCTGAATACACAAATTCTTTATGATTTCTTCTATAAACATATGAATAGAAATTTATAAAGTAAATTTTCTTTGCATAAAATAGAGCTTTAATAAAAAAGGGAGGATCTTGATGTCTTAAATACTTAGGAAAAAAAATCTTGAATTCAATAAGAAAACTCTTTTTATAAATAAAGCGAAGATACCCTGCAATCCTAATTATTTCATCAAAACTATACCATCCATCATCTGTCAAAATTGGATCATTAGCAAAACTATTGGTAGAAAGTTTTCCATTTGAAAGCTCGAGCCACTTTCCTCCACATACATTCGCCTTTTTATTATTTGCATTTGAATACAATGTACTTAATACATTATTGTTAGGATAAAAATCATCTGCATCCATAAATGCCAAATATTCACCATTTGCTAACTCGATGCCTTTATTCCTAGCTAGTCCAGATCCAATATGGTTAGTCTTTTTATATATTATATTTCCATATTTCTCATTATACTCATTAACAATCTGATTTGTATTGTCATTGCTCCCATCATCAACTACTATCAATTCTATATTTTCTAATGTTTGAGAATAGATACTATTAAAACATTCTAATAAATACTTTCCCATGTTATATGTGGGTATTATTATACTAATATTTATCACAGCCACTCCTCAATCTGTCTTGTAGTTGTTCCCCATTCAAATGATTTTCTTGATGATTTTTCTTTATTGCAGTATCTGCAAAATGGAATAGTTTTTGAAAGCCTTTCAAGTATTTCCTGACCACTTTGCATGTTATAGATATCAAAAAAGTCATCATCTGATACAACTAGTTCTTTTTTGAAAAAATCATTAAATTTATATATTGCTGCCGGTCTTGTACATGTGTATAGTTTTCCATCTTTTAATTTAATGCAATTATTTGCTTCTCCACATCTTCTAAAACTATCTTCGGGATTCTGTTTTCCATACAGATCCAGTCCCAGGTTATTCATTGTTTTAAAATCCTCAGAATTTCCAAAGAAAGAAAACTTTACATCTTTTGATGTTACAAGTTGTTTTAAATTATAATAATTGGTCTTTACCGGATACTTTGTTACTATTATCGAAATATCAAGTTGCCTGCATTTCTCCCAAAATTCATCAGAACATTTATCTAATAGTAGTCCATTAGTGAAAACCGAGATATCTCCAATAGGGAAATATTTTCTTGAAATTTCTAAACATTCTATTATTTTAGGATGAAGTAAAGGCTCTCCTCCAATCAAATATATTCTATTAGCAACGCCTCTAAAGAGTTCTCCCATTCTTTTAAACTCTTTATCCATTTCGGCTAATTCAATAAATCTTTCTTTAGCAATGCATGAAAACTGCGAACAACATTTACAATTAAGATTGCAATGGTCTACCAAATCAACTTCAAACTGTATTTTCTTTAACGGTTTATGCTTTGTAATGTTATTATTTTCATCATAATAATTTTGTGCTTCATCCGTTATCCCATTAAAAATATTCTGGTCTAAAATTCCACAATCGCATAACTGCTTACGCATATTGTCTGAATAAATGTCGCTTGAAAGGATAAATGCTCCACTTTGATAGTTTTCTACTACATAGTTCGTACTAAGCACTTCGACATTACCAAATCTTCCTTGTTTCTTCTTGGAAGTATCACACATAATAACATTTTTGTTTGGTATCCTATTTATTCTTTCAAATAAATATTTACCAATCATCGTATTTCCAAAAATAATAACATCCTTATATTTTTCGATTTGAAAAATCAATTCCGAATCAGTCATCTCATCCTTTCAATGTCATGCCTCTGTTGCAAATATACATTTCTCACAGATATTGCCACTAACATTGCCTTTATTCATAGCTTCTTTTATATTTCTTGCAGAAATGCCACTAATTATCTCATCATATGTTGATTCATTTAGATTCCCCAGAACATGTCTCATTCCAAAATCATTACAACATAAAACAATCGTTCCATCTGGAAGCAGTACATTATGATTTAACCTGGGGGCTCTGCTGCATATCATTTTCCCCTTATTCTTAGCATGTGAAAGCACATTACTATTTGTATCCAAGTTTCCTGCTCTATCTTGAAGCTCACAATAGATTTTTAATTTTCCATTAGTAATATCAACAATTTTAGGATGAGGTCTGCTCTGACAATTAGCGGTATCAATAAATGAAGTACCATCTGCTTTTTTTGATACTAATGCTTCTTTAAATATAGTAAAGTACTCTTCTGTCATTGGGATAGCTGCATATCCATCAGCATCAGGCGTATGTATACATACATAATTAAAAGGAAGATTCTTTACCACTTGAAAATCTTCATATGAAAGTCCCCTGAATGTAGTATATAATGTCATCTTATGCTTTTGTTCAGCTGTGTATATCATCATTTCCACTGAATCGGCATTCAGAAAGGGTTCTACAAAACCAGAAAAATCTATAATTGTATCTATAGGAAGCATATCAAGATATCTTTTATAATCGTCAAGTGTCATTACCGATTTACGATTTTTATCATTTTTAAAATATCTTTTAACTAATATATCCTGTGGACAATATTTACAATGAACTCTGCAGCCGATGCTCGGTGTAACCTCTATTATTGGCTTACTAATGCGTTCTCTTTCCCATGAATCAAGCTCTAATATCTGCCGGGGTAATGGAACCACTTTATAGAAATTTTGTGAAGTTAGCTCAAATTCTATTGTCTTTTCTTTTCGCTCAATAAATCCTATAAGAATTTCTGTTTTTCTCGGAGTGAAATTTGCTTCATCAAATTGAACAACTCTGTAGCCAAGTATTTCATCATTATTCTCGTATTTATTTGAGACGCACACTCCACTGATGGAAATATTTTTGTTTTTTAATAATTCAATTAGCAATTGAGCTGCTTTTCCAGCACCATATATTATAATATCAATTTCTTTATTTACTTTGATACCTTCAATATATTCATCAATCCAACTTTTCATCCTTAGCCTCCATATTATGAAAATCAAAACTAGTTAGTGAGGCATTACTCTACAAAAACAATTTTCTAATTCGTTCAGGTAAAATATCATCCTTCAATGCATTCTTATCTATAATGAATATTTTATCTTCTTCATATCCCTTTTGAATTAACAATTTAGCCGATTTATCTGATTCAACGCCATCTATTATTGCTATCAATATGGCATCATATTCAAGCAAATTTTCCTCTCTGCCTTTTACATCACCAATATCTATGATATCAACAATATTGCAATATTTAGATGACAAAATATATTCTTGCAAAAATTTTGAAAATCTGCCCTTACCATAAATGATAATATTTTGCCCTTTAGTAACCTTGGGATAACAAATAATTTCTTTCCCATTTCCCAAAATATATTGAGGTATTTGATAAGAAATACAATAAAAGATCAAATATTGAATATAAAGCTTATCAATGTCGTACAATCTTGCCATCTTAATGAGATTTTCTGATACTCTATACAAATTATCATCAACAGAGTCATGATTTGTATGACTCATTGAATCATTCAATATTCTGTAATGATAAAAGCTCTGATTCAAAACGCATATTTTTTTTGAAACCGCAAGACATCCTAATGAAATTACTGTATCCTCATTATTATTAATATTTGTCAAATCGAATAGTCTATACGCATCTACTAATAAATTTGTTCTGAAAATTTTTGACCATAATCCATTAAGAAAGATGTAGCTATGCCAACTATTTTTTCTGGTATAATTCTTGATAAAAAATCTAAATTGCTCGCTATTATAGATTCCATCGCTTACTTGGTCTGTTTTAATGATCTGTTTATTTCCGTATTCTCTAAATACTCCATAAGAGACACAATCTGCGCCACAAAGCATTTTATTCATTAATGTCTCATATGCATTCAGTTCAATCCAATCATCAGCATCAACAAATGTACAGTACTCGCCTTTTGCTTTACCCAAACCTGCTTTTCTGGACATTACCAAACCACAGTTTTTTTGATGAATAACTTCGACACGTAAATCTCTATTTGCAAAGTCATCACAAATCTTACTGCATCCATCTGTTGAACCATCATCTACAAGAATTATCTGTAAATTTTTATATGTTTGACCAACTATGCTATTTATGCACTGTACTAAGTATTTTTTCTTATTGTATATTGTCACTATAACAGTAAGCAGCATCACTTCCCCCTTGATGTTTTTTCAAATATTCAGTATCAGGATTATTACTCCTCGCGAGCAAGCAAACAATTTCTGCACAATAAATTGTCCATTTTCCCCTCGCAATTAAGTGCTTTCAAAATATCTTGCAAATGTGATCCTTTGCGAATAGAATCATAATCTTCTTCATATAAATTACCTAATATATGCTGCATACCATAATCCATATTACATAAAAGAAGTGTTCCATCAGGAAGTACTACATTGTTTGACAAATCATCTCCACAAAAACAACATTTAATCTTTTTGTTCTCTGAAATTATTCTCTCTCTATGCTGCGCTGTCTCATCCTTGACATTTCCAGCTCTATTCTGAACAGACTGCATTATTTCAAATCTATTCTTACATATATCCGCTACCCTTTCATCCGGTTCGGTTTGAGAATTAACAAAATCTACAAATGGACTTCCATCATTCTTTCTTGAAGATGTTACTAATTCTACATTTCGATAATAGCTTTCTGTTGTCGGAATATTAGCATATTTCTTCTTATCTGCTACATGCAATGTCATATAATAAATTGGCATCTTTACTAATCTATCCACATCCCTTTCACTAACACCTGCTAACGTGGAAAATAAATAGACTTTTCTGCCTGCATCACATGCCATTTCAATCATTTCAAGACAATTTGGATTATTAAATGATTCAGTCATACCAGAAAAATCAATAATACAGTTTTGAGGTGTATTATTTAAAATTGTTTTGAAATTATCAATGGTCATTAACCTCTGACGTTTTTTATCATTTTTATAATATTCATGAAGCATTAAAGTTTGTGGGCAATAATGGCAATTAACAGTACATCCCATAGTTGTGGAGACTTCAAGAACCTTCGAATTTCTAAGGTCTTCTCTTCCCCCTGTTTGGGTAATAACTGTTCCGCCATCAATAACATGTGTCATATTAAAATTCTTAGTACAAAGATATTGTTTAATTTCATTAACATAAGTATCACTGACTCCAATAATTATTCCAATATTTTTTTCCAAGACAGTATCAGCAATAAAAACAGGTAAATCAAATAAACTATCTTCACGAAAGCTTTTAGTAACAAGGAAACCATCCACCAAAATGTCATTGTCTTTTAAGATTCTATATACATCCTTACCGTAAAAACCGGCACCATAAATATATATTTTCTCTGTTTCATTTTTAATTTTTCTTACTGCCTGAATAAAGGAATCAAACTTCATTTATTATGTATCCTCTCGCAATTAAAGATTTCTTAAACTTGTTTAGCAGTTTCCACTCTGTTATTATTATCTATTCCAAATCCGCCGCATACTTTACAAAAATCAAGGTGCCCATCTTGAAGCTCTCCCATTATCATTTCAAGTATTTCTTTACGTTCAACTTTATTCTCTTTAACCTTCTTTAAATCTACATAAGCTTTTTGCTCGATTGGAAATAATCCGCCCTTTTGAGCAGACCATTCCAGTCCACAATAGAATATCTTTTCGTCATCCAAAACGTGTTCTATTGAATTACACACCCGCGTATGATTAACAACTTCATTATCATTATAATGAAATCTATCCTTTGGAAATCCGAAGTCAAACCAATCAATGTTCTTATTTCTCATATATGAAATTCCAAAAGTTTCCAGTTTGTTGCATAGCTCATCAATTCTGTTATTATATTCAATGTTTTCAGAATAATCACTTATTGATACTTCTATTTTATACTTTTTAATAAGTCCCAATACTTCATCATTTGGAACTATCATTCCATTTGTAATAAATCCTACATATCCAATTCTATCGCGATAATTTTCTCCCAAAAATTTAATGAAATCACAGATTCTACTATATAAAAATGGTTCGCCTCCAACAATATCAAGATCCAGGAGATAATCTACGCAACTAAAATATGTATCCAGATTTTGTTTTATCTCCTCAAAAGAATTTTCCCTACGTCTTTTGCTTTCCCAGTATGGCAAAAACTGCATACAGTTCTCACAGTTAAGCGTACACAATGTAGTAAGTGAAATATCTGTCTTTAATACATTTATCTTATCTCTGTATTTGTAATACCATTCTGTGACAAATTGCTGATACATTACAAAATCCTTATTTTCAACAAGTCCTATAGAAATAAGTTGTTCTCTTATATCTTTATAGTAATATTGTGATGCTGTAATAATTATTTTGAATTTATTTATGATATCTTCTGCTTGATCAAACGAGATAATTCTTTTATCGTAAAAGTTCCTCCCTTGTTTATCGGGGGAATTATCTATTACCGCAACAACATCAAAATCTTTGCTTAAGGTAGGGTACATTTTTCTTCCCTGTCTTCCGCAACCGAAAACAATTATTTTGTTCAGATCTTTCCAGTCATCGCTGAGTTTATTCATTATCGTTGTCAATTTGTTCTCCAATTAACGTATTTTACTAAGAGCTTCAACAACCCTTCTGCTTGATCTTCCATCTTCCTGCATCCCGGTTTCTTCCATTAGTTCATCTAATCTATTTTGATATTTCTTTTCATCAAAAGATTCAATCTTTTCTGTAAGCTCATCTGTTGTCTGTCCCATGGGAAATGGGAGTTCATTCAAATTCCAAAGAAGGCTGCCTCTCTCCTTCTGATACTCACTATAGTCGTCGCAGTAAAGAAAGACCGGTATTCTCATGACCATTGCATCAAATGCTGCGCTGGAATAATCCGTTAGAAAAGCATCACACCCTGCAAGAAGTTCATACATATCATCCACTTCACTGACATCCACAATTTCCTCGGAAGATTCATCGCAGAGCAGATGTCTTGCAACCAATTGAGGATGCAGCCTAAGAAACACTACCCAATTTCCACCAAATCTCTTTGAAAGTGTATCTCTGATTTTCTGCAAATCAGGCATATGGTTGCCTTGCTCTACAGTCCTGTCTATTCCCTGACTTCCACCACGAAAAGTTGGTGCATACATGATTATCTTCGCATCTGCCTGAAGATGAAATTTCTCACGAACTTTTTTCTTATCATCTTCTGTTCTGTTTACCAATATGTCGCATCTTGGTGAACCGGTTCTCAAAATTTTGCCATTGTACAGCATTCCGGTTGGAAGTGTTTTGTCATACCATTCTGAATTTGAAAGTACATAATCAGTCATATCAGAATCATGTTTACTTACCAGATATGCAATTTTGGAAAAAGAGCTTCCTCTGTCGAGACATGTCGGTTTAAAGCCAAGCTTTGCATGCCATGTTTGAATATAAATCTGATTTTTTCTCTTTCTTACTTCAAGCTGCTTTCTACTGTTATCTATCCATATCTTTGCAGTTGAAAGATGAAATGCCCGGTTAAAAAGTGTATTGTGAACCACCTTGATTTCAGGAGGAAACTTTTTTGACATATCATTTACAAGCCATACCAGTTCATAGTTTTTGTGGTTCTTTATAAGCTCATTTGCAATATACTTTGGATTACATGTGTATCCCGTTGTCCCCTCAATACATGTAAATACTATCTTATTTCTTTTTATAGGAAATAATCTAAACAGATAGAAGGGAACACTTTGAAAAGCTGCATTTATTTTTCGTTTAAAAATATACTTTTCTTCATTAGTCATAGCGTCTCATTCTGTCTGATGTATTCAAATGTATATCTAAATGCATCTTCTGTACTTACTTTTGCTTTCCAGCCTAACCTTTCAATTTTCTCTGTATTCATTATTCCAAGCTTAAATGGCAGGAATTTTAGAGCCTGCTCCTTATTGTCATAAACGACCTTTGACTTACCTGTAGGGTCTAACTTTGCTATAAGCTCTGCCAGTTCCTTTATACTTATTTGATTGTCTGTCGCAGCGACATTAAAAAACTGATTTGTTTCTCCTTTTGTGCATACTAGGAGCATTGCTCCAACTGCATCAGCAACATAGGTGTATGTTCTTACGGCGCTTCCATCTGAATGAAGGACAATATCTTCTCCTTTAGCAGTACAGGCAAGAAACTCTGAAAAAGCCCTGCCATCAGTTAATGAAATCCCAGGGCCAAAGGTATGGCAAAGTCTTACTCCAAAGTAGGGAACTCCATACTGCTCCTGATATGAAGCAAGCATGGTTTCGCATAATCTTTTTGCTTCAGGGTAGCAGGAACGGGCAATATCACATTTAACCGGTCCCATATCATTTTCAGAAATAGGCTCATCAGATTTCCACTCCCCATATATTTCCACCGTTGATACATAGAAGACACCTTTGCTCTTCTTCTGCCTTGCAAGTTCAAGAACGTTTCGTGTTCCCTGTACATGTCCCCATAATGTATCTACTGGTGAATAAGTGAAATCTCTAGGGCTGGCAAGCCCTGCTGTATGAAAAATAAAATCTATATCACCGTCAATATTTATTGGAGCTGTAATATCCTGATTAAGCTCTGAAACATTTGGAAGAAGCAGCGTCTCGCCAAGCATTTTGACTAGCTTGTTATGATTTCTTGCATGCGCAATTATCCGCATATTTAGATTAAAATCAATATCAGCTTTAACGAGTGCTTCTACAATATAAATTCCAAGTCTTCCTGTTGCAGCAGTAACAAGAACTGTCTGATTTCTGAACCTCTCCCAATCTATCGGATTAGAAAAAATAATATCCAAATCTCTTTGTTCAACCATAAATTCCTCTATTCATAACTAATTACATCTTAATTTCATAATGCAATTAGGCCTTGTCATCAGTATTTTTTATAATCCAAAAATGAACTTATTCTCTTCCATTTCAAGCATGGCCTTTAGATAATAATAATCCTCTGGAGTAGTTATTTTGATATTGCTTCCTGCTTCTTTAACAACATGTATTTCACCATAATATTTTGAATAAACCATTGCTGCATCAAGAAGTGGTATTGAGTTCTCTTCTCTTTTTTCAGAATTCATCTTCTCATATGCAGAAGCTATGCATCCAAGTTTAAAACTCTGAGGCGCGGTCAGCGAATAGGTATCATCTCTTTTTTTAAACTTATCCAAATCTGCAGCATCTTTATCACAGACGATAACAGACTCTGTAACAGGATGGACTGTCATCGCAGCCCCATACATTTTGGCAATTCTGATATTTTCGTTTATAACTGTTTGCGAGACAAGTGGTCTAACTCCATCATGAATAACAACTATATCTTCATCTGTTGCTCCAGATGCATATGCCTCTTTAAGCCCTCTATATATACTTAGCTGTCTATCTTCGCCGCCAACAATGATTTTTTCAGTCTTACTGATATGATAATCCTGCACAAGAGTATTCATCATATCTGTATAGCCTTCCCTGCACGCTATTATGATTTTATCTATTTCTTCATCATTCTGAAATTGTTCCAGGGCATATACAACAATAGGCTTTCCATAAAGCTTCAAAAACTGCTTTGGAAGGCCTCCATTTCTCATTCTCTGTCCTACTCCTGCTGCCAGGATCAGTGCAACATTCATAACCGCCTCCATGCTAGAGATTATTTTCTTCCCCCACATACCTCTCCGGTACGTTCGTTATTATATCCGTTACGCCAAGCTCTGCGTATTCTCGCAGGTCTTTATTTGGGAGTTTTCTTTTATCTTTGGTAAAAAAAGGTTCTTCGCCGTTCCACGCTCTGACAGTGATGCCCCTTTTGTCTTCAGGAAGCTGTGTTGTCAGGCCGCCGATGTATGGGTGTAGCGCATCTGCATAAATGGGCGAACCATCTGCGCGGTAACGGCATTCAGAATAGGTCATGGCGAGCATTCCTGTACTGCAGTCAGGGTCAAGCTTTTTCATAAGCTCGATTGAATCAGCAAGAAATGATGAATATACGATGTATTTGGACAGACCATGTTTTTTAACAAGCTTAAGGGTCTTTTCCTCAATTCTATCGTATCTGTATTTACTGGTTTTAAGCTCGATATTTATCATCAGGCCGTTTTGCTTACAATAGGGTTCCATGGCTGTCAGGAATTCATCAAGCGTAGGAATATGCTCATAATCTGGTAGTTTCGATGAGACCTTTGATTTTGAAAGTGCTTTAGAAATACCTAAAGCCTTCCCGGATTTGGCTTTTCCGGCGCCGCCTGCATTAATCTTTAGCTTCGAAATTTCTTTTAGCAAATAATCTCTTACATCTTTTTTGCCTCTGGTAAGGCGCGATACATTTTCATCATGAAACACGACGACTTCGCCGTCCCTGGTAAGCTGAACGTCCATCTCGATTCCGGTTATTCCGGGCAGCTTTGCTGCTGCCTTAAACGCAGATATCGTGTTCTCAGGATAGAGGTAGCTACACCCGCGGTGTGCCCAGATCTTAACGTCTTTTGCGGGAACATGAGCCGAAATCTTTTTGCATTCTGCGCTTCCTTCGCCAAATCTCACTTTAGCGTTATATGTATCTTTTCTCTCGTCAGCTCTTTTCTTCAAAAAAGCTTCCATAACGCCTGCAGATGCAATCGAGATTTCTCTTTGCCTTGAAAGGAGCTCTTTTTGAGTGGAATCACTTTGCCCATTTGCCGCTGTAATAAATGCCTCAAGCTCGTAGGAAAGCCCTCCGCGCTTGAAAGGATACTCATACGTCTCTATTCTCCCCGCGTCTTCAAACCTGACTTCAAAGCTCTTTGTCAGCCACCACGGAGACTTCGCAAGAATGTAGCCTTTTTCTCCGGAAATAAGGAGCTGTCCCTCACTCTTTACTGCAAGCCCGCACTTAGCCGCGGCAAAAGAATTTTCAAATTCAAAAAGTGCCTTTGTATAAACGTCCACACCATTTTCTGCCTTCTGCGACATAAACGAAACGCTTCTGCAATCTGCCCCAAGAAGCTCAAAAATCGGAAGCATGTTATAGCTTCCAAACTCCGTAAAGCTTCCGCCATATATACTATCGGTATATTCTCTCGTATTCGAAAGGGTAAGTCTGGTAAAAGAGGCTTCAACATCGCGGATTTTTCCGATAACGCCGCTCTTTGCTTTTTTTACAAGCTCCATAAAGCCCGGGCAATATGCGGTTTTGACCGCCTCTATAAGTACAAGACCCTTCCTCGCTGCGAGCTCATAAAGCTCCTCGCTTTCTCTTTTGGTAAGGGCAAGCGGCTTCTCACACAAAACGTTCTTGCCATTTTCAAGCATGATGCGCACATACTGCGCATGGGTTCCGTGAGGAGATGCAATATAAACTGCGTCGCACTTGTCGTTAAAGCGCTTTAAGTCATCCGTATATTCGGCTATTTTGTTCGAGGCAGCAAACAAAGAAGCGCTGTCAATATGAGGGTTGTAAACGCAGCTGATCACCAGCCTTTTCGCATATTCCTCTCTGTGAGCCTCTAAAGCGAACCTTTCTGCAATTCTACCTGTTCCGATTATACCAAGTTTCAATCTGCGCGCTCCTTCTCAATATCTCCGGCAAAAGATCTTCCGACTGCTGCAATAGTCCTTAGTACCGACGCCCTTACGTCTTCAGGAAAGCTCCCCATACAAGGGAATGTTTCGAAGCTGAGCGTACCTTCATAATGAATATCCGCAAGTGCCCTTGTAAAACGCTCCCAGTCTATTCCAAGCTGGCTATTCCCACCGGCACTGCCGTATGAATAAGGAAGCTGGTGATAATCGCCTACGCCGTCATTATCATGAAGGTGAAGCGCTTTGACGCGTTTCCCAAGAGTCGTAATAAATTCATAAGAATCCTGCCCTACAAGGTTCAGATGCCCTGAGTCAACGCATATTCCAAAAGCTTCTGTATCATTTATTTTCCCTGCCATGCTGTTTAATATATCAATATCACAGGCTGTTTCATCCGGATCATTACAAACACTCTCGACCATCCTGCCTCCGATATTTTCATACAAATCCTCGAGGAGAACGCTCACATGATACCTTTTGATATATGGAATCATTTTTTCAAAAAAGCTGATGTTTTGCTCTCTCTCAGTCTTTTTATCAGTATAATACTGCTGCTTGTACGGATGAATGACCATGTACGGAATTTCCAGAAAACTCCCTATAGCAAAGCTCTTAGGAATAACGTTTTCAAGCATATATTTATTTACCTTGTCGTGCCCGTAAACCAATACCGGGTACGGCGCATGCATCTGCGAAGCACTTATCCCATACTTTTTCATAGCTTCTTTTAATGGAGTAAAAAAAGCTATCAGCTCTTCTTCACTTTTGTCAAAAAAGCTATTGATTTCTCTCTCGTATATTTCAAAGTTTTGAAGGTGTGTATCAAGATTAAAATCTATCCGTTCAAAGCCCGCATCCGCAATCATGGAGATAGCCGCGTCTGCGCAAAGTACGTCGAGGATTCCCTTTGTCTGTACTCCTACCTTATTCATGCTATCCCCTCCGCTTCTGCCTGCGGAAAATACGCATCCTCGAATAAAATATGTTCTACGCCCATCTCATCAAGCTGCTTTCCTATCTCATAAAAATACATGTTACAGATGATGATGAGTCTCTTATCTTTATTCAAATCAAGAATATGCGAGGGACTTTGAATACTAATACCGCAAAATTCTTCTCCCCATCTTTTGGCGTTATTATCAGCAATAAAGGATGGAGTATATCTCTCGCCAAAAAGTTTCATAAAAATTTCAGTTCTTATTCCTGCACCAAAAAGGATTATTTCTTTGCCTGTTTCTGCCGCATCTGCGAGCTTTTTTTCAAAAGAAATATTATTCTCCCAGGAAGATGCAATATCATAAAGAAGCTTTAGATTTGCCTCCTGAATACCCACGGGAATCGTTTCAAAAAGACCCTTTGTATCAAAAATAATTGGTCCGTCAAAGCCTGTTTCTATTAGCGAAATCACTATTTTTCGCCAGTCAGTTGTAAGTGCTCCGCGCCCTGCTATAAAGGTATACGGCATCTGCTTAAGGTCATGAAAGCCGTCATTATCATTTACATATAGGAGCCATAATTTGTCCCCAAGCTCTCCTATTCTTCCAGCAATATTCAGCTTTAAGAGATTTGCAAGTCCAGTGTTAAATGCTATACCAAAATAGTCATGGTTACTATCACATTTAGCCCTTTTTATGCCGTGTTCCTTACAATTATTTTTTGCCACGTCTGCGCCATGAGACTTCCTACTGTACTTATCATTTAATCTGACAGTCATATCCATCAGCCTGTTTGTATCAGAATAAGAATTCCTGATACATTTATCTGCTCCTATATCAAGGCCTATTTCAATGCACACCTTAAGCTGCAGCCTACTTATTGTTTCCATCATTTCTTTTTGCAAAAAGAAATCGTAAAGTTCTGGAAGTGTAATCTTAGAATTTACCGTTTCAATCGTAAGGAAGGAGAAACTATATTTCCCGGTTAAGCCTTCTAATCTGCCACTGCAATCATCCGCCGCCAAATCATCTGCTTTCATTCTCACAGAAAGAATGTTTATGTTCTTAGAAATGCAAAAGTCCTTCGATGATTCTTTTGCCACATCTTCATCATATACAATTTCGGCATCCTTAAAGCCTGCGTTTATTATGTTTTCCACTCTCAGATCATCCGTATATTGGACTGCCTTTATCATATAGCCTCCGAAATCTTCTCAATCTGTCTGGTCTTCATGAACCTTTCGACTATATCTGCCATGGCTATTGATTCCTCGGCTGTTAATCTATAGCCTCTCATTCCTGAACCGTTTATTTTGGAAATGAATTCACCTATTTCGTAGCGAAGTCCATCGCCCTGAAAATTGGGGTCATACCGTTCAATTCTGTTCGGGTCCTCGTATCTAACTTCAAAGTGATGTGTCTGCCACCAGGGTGATTCTGCAAGAATATATCCCTTAGTTCCCGCAATGACAAGCTGTCCTTCACTCTTTACGCCAACTCCTGTCTTTGCAGTCGCCATTCCGTTTTTATATCTTATCTGTATCTTTGTATAAAGATCTATTCCATCGCCGCTTAGTATACTGTCGATTTGAACTTTTTGGTAATCTATTCCAAAAAGCTTGATTATAGGAAGTAGCGGATATCCGCCAAATTCAAGAAAGCCTCCGCCATATTTGGTGTCAGTCATTTCTCTTGAATACGGATCTGCAAGTCTTGAAAAGCATGCCTCTACATCTCGTATTTCACCAATCTTTCCGCTCTTTGCTATGCTTACTATCTGCTGAAAACCGGGGCAGTATGCCGCCTTTATGCCTTCCATAAGAACAACTTCTTTGGTCTGTGCAAGGCTGTAAAGTTCAATTGCAGCTTTTTTGGTAAAGGTCATTGGCTTTTCGCAAAGAACGTGTCTGCCTCTTTCTATCGCCTTTTTGGCATAGTCATAATGAGTCTCATGAGGCGACGCAATATAGACCGCGTCTACATTTTCAAGGAACTCATCGTAGCTCTCGGTATATACATGAACATCATATTTCTCGCCGAAATCCTCGGCGCTTTTTTCTATAGGATTAAAAGCGGCGCAGACTGAAACGCCGCTGACATACTTTGATTCACTAAGAAATCTTGGAGCAATTCGGCCCGTTCCAACGATTCCAACTCTTTCAATCTGATACTTACCCTTTCGAAGAAGAGTTGATGAAATATCAGGAGTTCTTTCAAGATAAACAACCTTGCAATACGTCTTTAGATAGTCGAAAAAGCCTGTCCAATCAGAGCCAACGGTAAAAGTATCTATTCCGTATTTCTGAACGTCCTCGATCTTCTGCCCCTCATGGTCTTCTATTATAATTTCATCCGCAAAGCCGGTTTTCCTGACATTTTCAATTCGCTCCATTATTGGGTCGATAACGTTAATCTTGCCCCTCGCCTCATCAAAATGCTCAGTTGTAACGCCGACGATAAGGTAATCGCCAAGCTCCTTAGCTCTTTTTAACAGATTATAATGCCCTTCATGAAAAAGATCGAAGGTTCCGTAGGTAATAACTTTTTGCATTGCACAGATATCCCCCTCTCCCTCAAAAAAAATCTATAAATATACTATATCATTATTTCGGCATTACATGAGCGAATAATTATAGTGTCTTTACAACCTTTTCATTCGCCCTAAACATAAGTGCTACTGCTACTATGCATGCTATAAACTCAGCTACAGGAAATGCTATCCATATTACCTGAGCTGCAGCTGTATTCCGGGCCAAAATAAATGCAAGCGGAAGTGGTATAACCAAAAGACGAAGGAGCGATACAACAAGAGAGCTAAGTCCGCACTCGAGTGCCTGAAATACTCCTTGAAGCGCAACGTTTGCTCCCATGAACAGGAATCCAAGAGAAATTATTCTTACTGCCAAAGCACAAAGTGCTGCTGTTTCATTTGAAAGTCCAAAGGCTGCTACAAGCGGCGTGGCAAAAAGCTGAAGGAGAATTATTCCTGCCGCCATAATTATTTCTATATAAAGAGTTCCGAATTTAATTCCGTCGTTAACTCTTTTCCTATTACCCATTCCATAATTAAAAGAAACAATTGGTGTTATCGCATCTCTGATTCCAAAGGCTGCAAAGCATATGAACTGCTGGATTTTATAGAAAATTCCGTATGCGGTAACTGCTGAAGCTGATACTGTTCCAAATATAATATTTACTCCGTATGTCATAAAAGACATAAGAGCCTGCATGATTATTGCAGGAAGTCCAATTGAATAAATCTCCGATACAATTTTTCCATCAAGTTTAAGGTACTTTATTCCTGCCTTTACCTCTTTGTTTTTCTTGTAATGAAACAGCATCGCTACTACAAGAGACACTATCTGTCCGATTACGGTTGCGTAGGCGGCGCCTGCAATTCCCATTGCTGGAAGTTTGCAAAGACCAAATATCATTATTGGGTCAAGCACAATGTTGGTAGCTGCGCCAAGTATCTGCGCAGTAGTCGAATACACTGTTTTACCAGTACTTTGCAGAAGCTTTTCATATATTGAAAAGAGAACCATTCCAAAGGAAATCAGTGTACAGATTGATAAATATGTGTGTCCCATCTGAAGGATTATGGTATCTGACGTTTGCGATTTTAGATATATATCAATTCCAAACAATCCGAATATGAAGAAAACGATATAGATAATTATTCCAAGAGCAATTCCGTTTCCTGCAACTTTTGCGACCTTCTCAGTATTTTTTTCTCCAAGTGTCTTTGCAAGAAGTGCATTTACTCCAACTCCGGTTCCAATTCCGAATGCAACTATGAGCATCTGCACAAGAAATGCCAGTGTAAGCGCATTTACAGCATATTCGCCAACATGTTCTATTCCATTCGCATCAGGTATTCTTGCAACAAACATGCTGTCGACTATGTTATAGCATGCCTGCAAGATCATTGAGAGAACCATCGGTATTCCCATTTTCAGCATAAGTCCCGGGATATTCTCCGTTCCCATTTTGTTCATTACTTTCTTTTCTTCCATTGTGATACTACTCCTCATCTTAATAATTTCAAACATCCCTACGAATAAATCGAGTTTGCCTCTTTGCACTGTCAGTAATCTCTCTAAGAGCTTTATTCTTAATCTATATTGGCGCAAAAAAACAAGGCGTAAATCCATATCTGGATTTACGCCTTGGCTACTCGACGGTTTTGAGTATACCACGAATTCTTTTTAATTTCATGTGTTTTTTATTTCTCATAGCTTGTAGGTTATAATTTTTAATTCACTCACGAATCCGGTCAATTTTTGGAACTTATTGTATGTCACAGATTTTTTTTCGAATCTCACATACTTTTTTCTCATCTGCGAAGGTACATTTTCTGAGGTCAGTATGTCCCCGCTAATATTTTTCTAGCTGCATACCGTTTTCATTCAAATTCATTAGGATTTTTCGATCTCCTGTATGTAGAGGGAATAATTCTTCCAGCTGCATACCGTTTTGCTGTAAAACTACAGGGTTACCCCTCTAATTTCAAACAAAAAAGTATGTCATGAAATGATTTTTATCTGTCACATACCGCGTAAGTCAGTTAACACTCTTTTTCAACCAAATTCGGTATGTCACAGATAATATTTCTCCAGCCACATACTGCAGCCGCAATAACTCGTTGTTACCACAAGGAATCGATATGCCACAAATAAAATTTCTCCAGCCACATACCCAAGCCGCAATAACAGCATTATTCCATAGCGGTCAAATGACCTAGTGACTCAAGCCATCTAGTGTCCAAATTCTCAACTGTCAAGTAAAACTAATTTTTCCATCAAATAATCTTTATCTGGCATGATTCCATGGCAAGCAGTGCTCTTTCATGGCTTTCCTTTGTTACGCCTGCGCAGCACGAAGCCTTTACATAAATTGGTGTTTCCGGAAGTGCTGCCTTTATTACCATTGCATTGGAAATTACACAAATATCAGTACAAAGTCCAACAAGCTCTATGCTCTCAATCTTTTCATCTTTACTCAGTGACATTAGTTTTCCTGCAAGGCCCATGCTTCCAAAGGTGGGTTTCTCAATCGGAATAGTTTTAATAAGTGACTGAATTTCAAAATCAAGCTTCCAGCCATCAGTTCCCTTGATGCAGTGTTTTACAGGAAGATTTAATCCCTCCTGCGTTTCCAAATAGTCTGTACCATGCGTATCCATAGTTGCAAGAACCAGCCCATCGAATGAGCGAATTTCGTCAATTACATTTGGAACAATTGCCTTCGCCATTTCACTTCCAAGTGAGCCATCAATAAAATCCTTCTGCATGTCAACTACCACAAGTACCTTCATAATAAATCTCTCCTTTTATTTCTATAGCACTGTATTTTTCTTCAACAAAAATCAGCCTCAGCCTTTACATCTATCTTCAACACTATCTTGCCTTAAGCCGTCCGGCAACCTGATACATTTCATCATTTGAAATAATCACATCCACATCAAAATATGGCTTAAACAGCTCTGCCAAAGTATTCGCGTCCATAAGACCCATCGAAACCTCTCTTGCAGGTCCGCTGTGGTGAAGATTTATGCGCTCTCTGCTCATACCATGTGCAATGGAAAGTCTGCCTCCATCCTTAAGCCGCCTTGAAAGAGACTCAACAAGCCGCTTTGGGTCTTCGAAATGCGGAAACGCATTATAAACCATACAAACATCAAATTTCCTGTTAAGCTCGGCTCTTTCTACATCCGCGCAGATAACATCAATCCTGGTACCACATTCTGAAATCTTTTTCGCACCTGCAATCTCTGCCATGCAAGACGAGATATCAACACCCGTAACACTATTTACCTGCCTGCAACAATAGTCTGGAAAAAGAACTCCTGTCCCGCAAGCAACGTCCAGAACATCAATACCACTTCGTACGCCTGCATTATCCATGATAAGGCCAATTACCTTCTCATTTCTCACCATGTCCGCATCCCAGTGCGGCGCCTGGTCATTGAAAAAATCTATTATTCTTTTCTGATCCAATTTGGTTCACCAATCCCCATTTATTTCATCTAGAATCTCTATTAGCAAACAATAGTCACCCATGCTTCACAAATCCCCCATTTGCATATAACAACTATTTGTGTATGGTAGCTATCTGCACACTGCAAATTCTTTTCACAAGCTCATATTATAACATACGAAATTTGCCTTTTTATTCCAAATAGCATAGCTTATTGACTTTATTTTTTGCGCGTTTATAATATAGACCAGTTGGTCTATTTATTTGAAAAAGTACACAATTTTTCTAAGCAACAGCACAAGCATACTTTATTAACAGCACACAAGCATACTTCAAATAGCAAAATAGCAGCACACCAAACATACTTAATGAACAGTAAACAAAACTCACCCCATTAAAGAAAAGGCATCTAAAATGAAGCAAGAGCAAAAGACAGAAAAAACAAAAGACAGAATAATCACAGCCGCGGTATATGAATTCGGAAGGTATGGTTATTATGGTTCATCACTTAACAATATTTGTGGCAGCAAAATATCAAAAGGCCTTCTCTATCACAATTTTGATGGAAAGGACGCGCTTTATCTTGCCTGTGTAAAAAAATGCTTTCATGAGCTGACAGCATATCTTAAAGCCACAGAAATCGGTACAGATTTCACATTGTATACCAAGAAAAGAATTGCATTTTTTAAAGACAACGAAAGTCTTGGACGAATATTCTTTGAAGCGGTTCTGCAGCCGCCTATGCCTCTCCAAGATCAAATTCATGAACTTCGAGGTGAATTTGATTCTTTCAATCAGGAACTTTTTGAAAAGATACTTGATTCCTTGACTCTTCGGGATGGAATATCAAAAACCAAAGCCATCAAATATTTTTCTATTGTACAGGAATTGTTTAATGGTTACTTTACATCACCTGCATGTCTCTCCATGGACGAAGGCGATGCATTCGCCATACATGAAGAGGCAATTTGTGATGTCATCGACCACGTATTATATGGTATCGCCAAAGAACCATCGACATCTGCAAAAAAAAATATCTATTGATTGGAGAGAAAATGTTAACACTTATATTTAGATGGATACTCACTATCCTTATCGCCCTGCTAATTGGAAAGTTTGTTTCAAAAATAAAGCTTCCATCAATTCTGGGCTGGCTTATTGCAGGAATGCTGCTTGGTCCACATGCCATAAATCTAATGCCGCAAGCTCTCATTGACATGAACATCTACGGAAATATCATTCATGTGCTTGAATGCGCAGTCGGCCTAATGATTGGAACAGAGCTTGTATTTGGAAAGCTGAAAAAAAGTGGAAAAGCGCTTATACTCACAACACTTACACAATCTCTTGGAACCTTTTTTATCGTTTCACTCGTCTTTGGAATATTATTTGCCTTTACTAATATACCTCTATATCTTGCATTCATTTTGGGCGGTATTGCACTTGCTACTGCGCCAGCGCCGGCTCTATCAATAGTACGTGAATTCAAAACAAAGGGACCAGTTACAGACACTCTTATTCCCATGGCTGCACTCGACGATATTGTTGGCGTAATAGTCTTCTTTACAACAATTGCTATCGTTGCCAGAAATATAGCCGGAGAAGGCATGTCCATATTGATGATTCCAATTATGGTTTTCCTTCCGCTCCTTATCGGTATCATAACCGGTATTCCTGCTGGATTTCTTTTGAAAAAAGATATGGAAAAAGCCAAGACTCTTACAATACTTATCATAATGATAATTCTCACAGCGGTGCTTGGTTTTTGGTGTAATAACTACTGTTTATCCTCTCCTGTGCTTAACTTTATGCTTATGGGAATGGCTTTTTCTGCAACCTTTTCAAACATCGTATCCCCGCAAAGACTTGAAGAAATAGTCACCGCCTTTAATCCATTTCTTGGAATATCAATGGTAATAGTAATTCTAAATCTTGGTGCTCCGCTTGATTATCACTCAGTTCTTGGCGCCGGCTTTTATACACTCATCTATATTCTGTCTCGCGCCTTCGGCAAATACTTTGGAGCAAGAATTGGAGCTAAACTAACGAAGCTCCCTGCGAATGTACAAAAATATCTTGGTCTTACGCTGCTTCCTCATTCGGGAGTATCTCTTGTTTTTACCGGAATTGCTGTATCGACGCTTTCGTCTGCAGCTCCGGAATGCGCAGCAATTATTCAGGGCACGATTGCCGCCGCTGCAGTAATAAACGAAATCATTGCTGTTATAGTTGCCAAAAAAGGCTTTGAGCTTGCCGGAGAAATTCCACTCAAAAACTAAGCACCCTTTTCATGCTATAATCATTATTATCAAGTTCACTATAAAGTCACATCATGAGGTCAAGAGATAAATTCTTGGAATTTATCTCTATAGGATTGTGCATAGCACAATCCTACAACCATTAGATGCTCCATAAAGTCGCATCATGAGGTCAAGAGATAAATTCTTGGAATTTATCTCTATAGGATTGTGCATAGCACAATCCTACAACCATTAGATGCTCCATAAAGTCGCATCATGAGGTTAAGTATGAATGATAAGGTAATAAATTCTACAGGCAAAGAAAGTAATAAATCAGACGCCCCACATAAGAGGCGTATTCACTATAGCGGCACGCATCCGCACAAATTTGAGGAGAAGTATAAAGAGCTAAATCCTGAAAAATACGCCGACACCATCGAAAAGGTCATCAGCAAGGGAAGTACTCCTGCCGGCATGCATATTCCGATAATGGTAAATGAAATTCTGGATTTTCTGCAGATAAAACCAGGTCAGACCGGCCTTGACGCAACTCTTGGCTATGGCGGACATACTATGCGCATGCTCGAAAAGCTGCAGCATCAAGGACATCTCCATGGTCTTGACGTTGACCCTATCGAATCTGAAAAGACAAAGAAAAGGCTTATGGATGCAGGCTTTGGGGAGGATATTCTCTCCGTTCACCTAATGAATTTTGCAGATATTGATAAGCTCTATGAAAAGCTCGAATGTAGTACCGATTCAAAAAACGGCTTTGATTTTGTCCTTGCTGACCTTGGCGTTTCCTCCATGCAAATTGACAATCCAGAGCGCGGCTTTTCCTATAAAATTGACGGTCCTCTTGACCTTCGTCTTAACCCTGAAAAAGGCATACCCGCTTCTGAAAGGTTAAAGAAAATATCTCAGGCGGAGCTTGAAGGCATGCTTATAAGTAACTCCGATGAGCCTTATGCCAATACTATTTCAAAAGAGATAATTAAAGCTCTCAGAAAATGTCAAAAAATCGAAACCACTTCAGACCTTCGTGAAGTAGTTGAAAAGGCCCTGACCATAGAAACTTCATCAGACAAGAAAATGACAGAAGATGAAAGAAAGCTTCTTCTAAAAAAGACCTGTCAAAGAACCTTTCAGGCACTTCGAATTGACGTTAACAGTGAATTCGAGGTTCTTGAAGAATTCATGCAAAAGCTCCCAGGTATAATGAATCCAGGCGGACGAATTGCCATTCTCACCTTCCACTCAGGTGAAGACCGAATCGTAAAACAGTATTTCAAATATTATATGAAGGAAGGCATTTATTCCCAGGTTTCAAAAGACGTAGTAAGACCCTCACTTCCAGAATGCTCGCAAAACCCACGTGCTCACTCCACCAAAATGAGATGGGCAATTAAAAGCTAAATTCGTTTCCTAAGCCCTAAGTCTACTAACACTTTCCTTTATAGCGTTAACTGCTATGTCAATCTCTGTCCTTGTGGTGTCAGCAGATAATGTAAGCCTAAGCTCTCCCTCTGCTTCTATGTCAGACCTTCCTATTGCAAGAAGCACATGCGAGGGCTCTAGTGAGCCTGACGTACAGGCGGAGCCGCTAGATGCACAAATGTTTTTCTGATCAAGCAAAATAAGAAGCGACTCCCCTGAAATGCCACTGATGCAAAAATTTGCATTATTAGAAAGTCTCATAGACGGATGACCATTTAGAACCACATCCGGTATTTCTCTTTTGATTCTTGAAATCAAATAATCTCTAAGCTCTCTTTCTTTATCTCTTGAAGTCTCTAGCTCTTTTGATGAAAGCTCTGTTGCCTTTCCAAAGCCAACAATCCCCGGAGTATTATAGGTTCCTGCTCTTCTTCCTCGCTCCTGCGAACCTCCATGAATAAGTGAGCCAATCCTGACAGAGTTTCTTATATACAAAATTCCAACTCCCTTTGGTCCTCCAAACTTATGACCGCTCGCACTAAGCATATCTATGTTCATTTCGTCTACGTTTATTCGTTCATGTCCAAACGCCTGGACAGCATCTGTGTGGAAATATATACCACGTCTTTTTGCAATTTCTCCAATTTGAGCAATAGGCTGAATAGTCCCTATCTCGTTATTTGCAAACATTACCGAGATAAGAATCGTATCTTTCCTTATAGCAGCCTCAAGCTCATTTATCTTTATTTGGCCAAATTCATCGACATCAATATAGCTTATTTCAAATCCCAGAGCCTCAAGATATTTACAGGTATTAAGCACCGCCGGATGCTCGATTTTACTTGTAATAATATGTCTTCCCTTTTCCTTAAAAGCCACCGCCGATGCTACAAGCGCCCAGTTATCTGATTCACTTCCTCCCGAGGTAAAAAATATTTCCTCTGTTCGTGCGCCAAGAAAAGCCGAGACTGTTTCTCTCGACTTTTCTATCTCTTTTCTGCTCGCACGAGCACTCTTATATATGCTCGATGGATTGGCATATTCATCTGTCAAAAAAGGCCTCATAGCCTCGAACACTTCGCGCCTTACCTTTGTTGTAGCTGCGTTGTCCAGATATATTATTTCTTCATTATTTTTATTAGTGTCAAAATCATTGGTCATATATAATACTCTGCCTCTTTTGGAAGAATTCTCTCAAGGAACTTTCTGGTACGCTCATTCTTTGGCTTATAGAAGATTTCCTCAGGTGTTCCTTCCTCAAGTATTCTTCCGCCCTCCATAAAAGCGACCTTGTCAGCTGCCTCCTGGGCAAACTTCATTTCATGAGTAACCACTATCATTGTAATTCCTCTATCAGCAACTCTTTTGACAAGATCCATTGTTTCGCCAACGAGCTCCGGATCAAGCGCCGACGTAGGCTCATCAAGCAGCATAACCTCCGGATCAAGAACAAGCGCCCTTGCAATACCGACTCTTTGCTGCTGCCCTCCTTAAAGCTGAGATGGGAAATTATCTTTCTTATCTCCAAGTCCCACCCATTCAAGAGCTTCACTAGCGCGATTAAAGGCATCCGCCTTGTTAACCTTCCTTGCAGTGACAAGTCCCTCCATAACATTTTCAAGTGCCGTCATATTTGAAAAGAGATTATAATTCTGGAACACAAATGCTGTCTTTCTTCTAACTTCAAGTATGTCCTTCTTGCCGGCACCTTGAAGATCATATTTCTTATCACCTATAGTAAGCTCTCCCTCATCAGCCTTTTCAAGAAAATTAATGCTGCGAAGAAGTGTCGTTTTACCGGAACCACTTGTCCCAATTATTACGACAACGTTCCCCTTCTCAACATCAAGGTCGACCCCGTTTAATACATGGAGCTTCCCAAAAGATTTTTTTACATTCCTAAGTCTTATCATTTCTTAACCTCGTAGTTTGAATGCTTTCTTCAAACTTCAATTGCCTTCCTATATCTGCCTGCCCGGCTACTCAAGGCCTTCATGAAAAGCTCTACAAAAACAGAAAAAATCCAATATACTGCTGCCGCTGCCAGATATCCTTCAAAATATGAATAGGTAAGTGCGCTCGGAAGAAGTGCTCCCTGCGTAACTTCAACTATCCCAACAACCGACACGATTGATGAAGCCTTGATAAGTCCGATTACCGAGTTCGTAAGCGGAGGAATTGCAACAGGTATAATCTGGGGAAGAACAATTCTTTTTATCACCTGAAAGCCGGTTAACCCTATAGAAAATCCCGCCTCCTCCTGTCCCTTATCGATTGACCCAAGCGCGCCGCGAATTACTTCAGAAGCTCCGCAGATTTCCGAAAGAGATAATGCAAATATACCAATGTAAATTGTATTGACCTCTGAAACCTCCTTTGAAATGTGCCAGAAGCTAAGGAATCCTCCAAGGTAATTTATGAATAAAAGGTGATAGATCAGTAGTGCCACAACAATTGGAATTCCCTGGTATATCGTTACAAATACTGCGATGAGCTTTCCTATAACGGGGACTTTGTAAAACCTTGCCAGTGCAAAAAGTGTTCCTATTATTATTCCTACCAAAAGAGCTGTAAATACGAGCCGCAGCGTATTGGGGAAATAGATTAGCGCAGAGCGAATTCCTTCGATTATATATTCCAGACTAATTTCCATATTTTTTCGTCCCTTTTTGAAAAAGAACTCTTACAGTAATGCTGATCAGAATATAAATAATCGCAATATAGATATATGCCTCAAGAACATGACCGCTTGAGCTCCCTATTGTCTTAGCTCTTCCCATGATATCAATTACCCCGATAGTAAAAACGAGCGAGGAATTTTCAAATAGTCCTATAAGGTCTGTTCCAAATGGAGGAAGCGCCACCTTAAGTGCCTGCGGGAAAATAACTCTTCTAAAATTCTGAAAAACGGTTAGCCCTACCGACATTCCTGCTTCAACCTGACCTACAGGCACCGACTCAATAGCGCTCCTGAATATTACTGACAAAAAAGCTCCCTGATTGAGTATAAAGGTAGCATAGGCAAAATCTATCCTGTCCCATTCTCTTCCAATATTTACTCCAAGAACTGGTTGAAGAATAATCGGTAAACCGTACAGTATCAAAAAAAGCTGCACGAGCATCGGTGTCCCTCTCATAAAAGATATATATAAAATGCAAATCTGACTTATAACAGGAATCTTTCTAATTTGTACTATAGCAACCAGGATTCCAAGTATACTTCCAAAAATTGTCGCAATAATAACAACCAGAAAAGTAACACTAAGGTATGGAGTAATTATCGGTATTACATTAAAAAATCTCTCCCATGAAAACAAATTCATATGCTGCCTCCATACTACAAAGTAAACGCTCTTATTTTGTGTAATCTCCGCCGAGTACTTCTATCGAAATTTCGGAAAGCTTCCCGCTTTCCTTAAGCTCCTTAAGTGCTCCGTCAACGTCGCTTTGAAGCTGTGTATTATCCTTATCATAGAGCCAGTATGTCGATGATGTCTGAAGCGGATCGTCAACGAGCTTTAGGAAATCTGTTCCATTTCCATACTCTCTGTTATAAATATCCATATCACGCTCTGTAAGGATTGCTGCATCCCAGACCTTATTCTTAAGTCCTGATGCCTCCTCTTCCTTTGAAGGACTTTCAATGTTTTTTATTATTATTGGATTGTCAGTGTGCTCATTATTGTACTGTGTAAGCATGTATGTACTATTTGATGAAGCACTCCCTCCAAACACTGTCTTTCCCTGAATATCATCAAGGCTCTTAATTGTGTCATTATCTGTAAGTACCACCGGATAGGTTACGTAGGTCGTGTAGCTCTCTGTTCCAAAGAGATATTTCTTTTCTCTCTCAGGATTCTTCTCATACTGATGGGCTGCTATATCTATCTGCCCTGCATCAAGAGCAACAAGAACATCTGAAAACTGTGAGGTCTGATACTCAAATTCGTACTGCGGAAGAAGATCATCAACTGCCTTTAGTACTTCAAGTTCATATCCCGCAGGATTTCCATTCTCATCAAGATAGCAGTATGGCTCATATGAATTTCCTGTTCCAACTACAATTGTTGTTGCATCCGCATTATTTGCTGCGCTTTCTCCTTCTGCAGAATCTGTAGTTTTATTCTCATCTGACGAATTATCCTCTGCTGCCAAAGTATCTTCTGTATCGGATGCAGAAGCTGCTTCGCCGGATGTTTCCCCGCACGCAGTTAGTGCTCCAAGTGATGTAATTATCAGTAATAGTGCTATATTTTTCTTCATAATATGTCTCCCTGGGAGGCACAGCTAATCTGTGCCTTTATTTAGAACTTATACCACGCAGTGATACATGGCTGTCCACCTTGCTAAAATATGAAACGATTTTCTCAAGTGCCTCCGATACACTGCAGTCAATGTCAAAGCTTGTTATTGCATGTTTTTCAAAACGTTTCTGAGCCTGAAAGCCTATCTTCTTACAGATGATACATCTGCAGTCAGAAACGAGTGAAACCTTTGTCTCTATGCCGCCGGCCATGGAGCATCCGTTTCTACCACCATGGCAACCATTCCCGCCGCCATCCTGGCAGGTGCTGCCACAACCATGCGGCTCTTGACATCGCTCTTGCCCCGTTTTGGAAAAGGCAGCTTCAGCAAATGAATCCTGCCCTTTTTCGGATGAATTTGTCAGCTCATTTTCAGCTATAGCTATTCTCTTTTCAATCAGATGATAACTTGTTCCATCAGCCTCATATATGAAGAAAAATTTTGCAGAGCCAAAGCTCTCATCAATATTTATTCCATCTGTCGAACCAACTGCCATCCTGTATGCCATATCAAATTCCATTCTTTTTTATTTTCCGGCAGCTTGTTGTATTTGAAATCTGCCGAAAATTCTTTTAATTTTTTTAGTTAAATCTTTGCACCGCAACTGAATAGATATCCTCGATAAGCCTGATTCCGCCTGCGTAGCCTGCATAGAAATTATCAAGTACTATCTTGTCCTGAACGGGCCAGGAGATATTAAGGTAGTTACCCTTAAGCTCCTCCGAAAGCTCTTTTTCATAATAGCTTCCAAGAATAAGCGGGTAGCCATGATAATCATGCTCTCTTACAGCTTCTCTAATCTTAAAGCCATCAGCTTCAAAGACTGCTTCAGCCTCAAGTCCAAAATTCAGATTCTTAAACTCAGCTGATATAGCTTCACGGTGCTCCTTTGGAGTATCATCTGTGATAAACTGCTTTGCCGGAACAAGTCCAAGATCATTTGCAAGAAACTTAGTGATAGCAAGAGCATACTGCGCATCTGCTGCCACGCTGAACTGTTTATTGATTACTCTGTTCTCAAGAAAAAGATCTGCATAACGCTCTATAAGATAGTAATAATACTTCTCGTGTTCATCAATAACGCTTTGAACCTTTGCATCATCAACATGTGCAAATTCTCCAACTGCGCGAAGGAACCTGCTTGTCTCGAAGGCACCAATTGGAAGCGTAGGATAATGAAGATACGGTATTCCCAGCTTTTTTTCCATGGTCTTCATATTCTTAAGTCCGACCCATGGCGATACGAGAAGGTTAAACTCAGCCTCAGGGATTTTATCAATATTCTTAATTCCCCTGTCATAGCCAAAAATTGTATTTGGTGTAAGTCCAAGCTCCGCTACAAGCTTTTCAAGCTCTCTGATGTTTCCAAGCCAGAAAAGATCCTGATAAGGAACGTCAGCCCATATATTCACAAGCCCTTTCTCATGCTTATCAGATTTATGGAGGTACTGATTTACTATCGCATCAACTACCTGCTCATGTCCCTTATAGTTATTTCCTTTAAAGCCAGCTGTTGAAGCATAGATGACCGGTTTATCTGCATCTGCAAATTCCGATACAACTTCTCCCACGTCATCTCCAACTATTTCAGGAATACATCCGGTTAGTACCACATATAAATCAGCATCAATAACCTTTAGCGCATTCTCTATCGTTGAATGAAGCTTTTTGGTTCCTCCAAATACAACATCTTTTTCATTGATACTTGTACATGGAAATATGTTGGGTGAAAAATATCCTGAGCTTCCGTTTGAATCTGAAAGCTTCTGCGCGCACCCGGGACCTGAATGAAGAATCGGAATTGCTCTTCCAATTGCCTGGACCGTCTGCATTGATCCAAGAGCGCATTTATATCTTTGCTTGTCTAATAATTTTGCCATTATCTTGTCATCCCCTTATTTAGGCTTATTTTGCAGTTTCCAGAAATGCATCAACGTTTTGCTGATACCACCAGTCTGTATACGGCAGCTTTGTTCTCTTTGCGAGATTTTCTTCAAAGCTTCTGTTTCTAATGCTGTCAAGAATTGTGTTTGCAAATTCAAGTGTGTGTTTATAGCCAAAAATCATATATTCATCGGCAACATACACAGCAGGTGTTCCATTCTTGATTGCCCAGACTGTTGAACCGGGGTGACGAGAAAGATAAAGGTCTGGCTTATATTTGTTAAGTATGTTCATAACTTCATAGTTTTGCTGATCAGCAACGCTTGCTTCAAAGTTAATGTCATGATCAAGCAAATACTTCATTGACGGCGGAACATCTCCATTTTCATATTTCTTGTCATAGTGCCAGGCAAGAGCCCACACCACTTCAATTCCAAGCTCATTTAAGACTCTTGATACTTCAAACGTATAACCGGGGCCCATTCCAAGCACAGCTCTAAGACCCTTAAGCTGCTTTTTGACCTCTTCAATCTGAGGAAGATAAATTGCTCTTTGCTCCGTAATATATTTCTCAATCTTGTCACTTCGGCCTGTAACTTTACCGATTTCACGAAGCCGGGTTTCGAATCCGACTATGCCGCACTGATTGATGCTTCTTACATAAGGAACACCATATTTTTCTTCAAGTGCATTACCAAGATAGTTTCCAAGCGTTCCGCAAACACATGTTGTCGCCAGTGACTCTGAAATATGAGATAGCTCCTCAACAGTTGAATTACAGTACAAAAATACTGGTTCAAGGTCAAAGTTTTTGAACATTTCAATTATTTCAGGTCTTGCACTTTCAAAAAAGTTCTTGAAATTAATCTTGTTTGTTTTCTTTGCAGGTGGCTGCACAATAGATGAAAGGACGGCATGATCTGCAATGTCGAAGCCTGTTGCCCAGATACGTGACTTAAAGCCTTCGCAGTGAACTGCAACGATAGGCACTTTAATTTCGCCTTCACTTTTAAGATCATCAACAATACTGTCGATATCTTCACCTATTATTCCTGTCGCGCATGAACTTGACACAAATATAGCCTTTGGCGAATATCTTTTATTTACCTCGATAATAATGTTTCTAAGCTTTTCAGTTGAACCAAAAATCGTATCATTTTCATTCATGTCTGTTCCGACATAAACCGTGTTGTTAGTAACTCCGCGCTTCTTTGCCATTACTTTATCCATGTAATATGCATTTGCACTTGCAACTGAGCAACCTGCAGGGCCATGATGGATTATTGCAACGTCTCTAATAGCCGAAAGCTGATTAAGTCCGCAGCTCGAAAGGCAGGTACTTGACTGGGAAAAGCATCTTGAACATCCCTTAAGTGTTCCACATTCGCTTTGCTTTGCAAGGTCATCAAGCGACCCGATATATCCTGTAATAGAACCAATTCTGTTCTCTCTCGTAGCCAGATTGGAATTCTCTAAATTGATTGCCATTTATTCTCCTTTTAATTAAAAAGATTCGTAGAAAGATATCTAAGTCCTGTATCCGGGAAAATTGCTACAATCTTTTTATCTTTATTCTCCGGTCTCTTTGCAAGCTCCGCTGCTGCATAAAGAGCTGCTCCGGAAGATGTACCTACAAGTATTCCGTCAGACTTTGCAACCTCTCTTGCTGCCTTAAAAGCATCAAGTGCTTCTACTCTTATTACCTCATCGTAAATATTTAAATCCATATTTGCCGGTACGATTTCTTTGGGTATTCCGTCAAAAGGATGAACTCCTGTTATCTCTTCATCAGGAACAGGCTTTTCATCACTTGGAAGAGAGTTTGGACCTGGCTGAACTCCAACAACTTTTATCTTCTGATTCTTTTCCTTAAGGAAAGCTCCTGTACCTGAAATTGTTCCACCTGTTCCGGCGCATGCTACAAGAATATCAACCTCTCCGTTTGTATCTTCCCATATTTCAGGCCCCGTAGTCTTTCTATGCGCATCAGGATTTGCCGAATTTGAGCACTGATCGATAAAATATACGTTTTCTTCCTTATCAATAATTTCCTCTTTAAGAGTCTTTATCGCTGCAACGAAATCTCCATTAGTTTCTTTTAGGGTTCTTGCTATTTCAGGAACCTCTGTAAATTTGATGGTTTCCCCTCCAAAAGCCTTGATGACTTTGAAACGCTCCTCGCTGACCTGGTCCTGAATATAAACTCTAAAAGCATAGCCCTTTGCTGCAGCAATGGCAGCAAGTCCGATACCTGTATTTCCACTGGTCGTCTCAACTATTGTGTCTCCCTTTTTAAGAAGACCTTTTTTCTCTGCCTCTTCTATCATGTTCAGGGCAATTCTGTCCTTTACACTCTGATTTGGATTAAAATATTCAAGCTTTCCGATAACATGAGCATTTAGTTCGTGAAGCTTGGAATATCCGTTAAGTTCAAGAAGCGGCGTTTTGCCGACAAGCTCTGTAATTGACTGATTTACCTTTCCCATAATTTCTCCTTTTTGAAGCTGCTTCCTGCAGCCACGCTACGCTAAGTACTTAGTACTTAGCGTTAAATTTTATAATCGTCTGCCAGATCCATCATTCCATATTCCATAAGTATTTCTTCAAGTCTTTCCTGCTTCATTGGTGTTGGAATAACGAAATCCTTATTGCTGATAACTGCCTCTGCAAGGTTTCTATATTCCTGCGCCTGGTTTGAATCCGGCTTATACTGAATAACTGTCTGCTTATGAATCTCAGCATGCTGAACCACATTGTCTCTTGGCACGAAGTACAAAAGCTTAGTTCCCAGCTCTTTTGCAAAAGCCCTAAGAAGGTCAAGCTCTCTATCCACATTTCTTGAATTGCAGATAACGCCTCCAAGCCTTACACCGCCTGTTCTTGCGTATCTCTGGATTCCTTTTGAGATATTGTTTGCAGCATAAAGAGCCATCATCTCACCGCTTGCAACTATATAAATTTCCTTGGCTTTTCCTTCACGGATAGGCATTGCAAAGCCTCCGCAAACAACATCTCCAAGTACGTCATAAAAGACATAATCAAGATCATCTGTATATGCTCCAAGCTTCTCAAGCATGTTAATTGAAGTGATTATTCCTCTGCCTGCACATCCAACTCCAGGCTCAGGGCCGCCTGACTCAACGCACTTTGTTCCGCCGTAGCCATCCTTCATAATTGAATCAAGTGAAATATCTTCACCCTCTTCACGAATCGTATCAAGTACGGTTTTCTGTGCCAGACCTCCAAGAAGAAGTCTTGTTGAATCAGCTTTTGGATCGCACCCTACAACCATTACCTTTTTGCCATGCTCACAAAGTCCTGCTGTTAAATTCTGGGTGGTAGTCGATTTACCGATTCCTCCCTTTCCATATATTGCTATCTGTCTAAGATTTGGATTCATTATCGTAGCCTTTCTTTTTCGTTATTTATTTGACGCCCTCGGCGTCACCACCTTCATATACTTATTTGTAAAAAGAGCTTTTGTATTATTCAAAGCTTTCACAAAGGAGCTTTTGCACCTTTGTAAATTTAAGAATCCTTATTACCGCTTCATCTATAAATCCGGGTGATTCATAAGCCTCAATTCCTGCGCTATTAAGTGCATTTAGCGCTCTTTGTCCAATGCGACTTACAAGAACTATCTGGCAATCAGAAAGCTCTTTTACCCTTATCTCAAGAAAATCGTCATTGTGATCTGCGCCGTGGCATATAGGAGGAGTTCCTCTTATTTCAAGAGTTTTAGATGAATAATCATCCTCGTTTACTTCAAGAATCAGAAAGCTGTCTGCCCTGCCAAAATGCTGATTAACTACTCTTCCATCACTCGAAGCTACCGCCATCTTAACCATGTGAAAAGGTCTCCTTTATCCTGATTCTGTTCTGGTAAATCTGCTCGCCGACTTCCTTTTCTCCGGGTATTCCAACCGCATCAGCGCGGCACCTCTGGCAGTGTCTAAAGACGTCGATATACTTTGAAGCCTTCATTCTAGCCGTTTCGATTTCGAGGCAGCTCGGCTCACGAAAGTTCTTAAGTTCATACTGCGGGATGAGTGGGATGATGTTATAAATACTTGCGCCAAGACCTCCAACAGACTTTGCAATTTCCTCAATATGATCTCCATTTATTTCAGGAACAAGAACAGAGTTTACTTTGATTGTTATACCCGCCTTAGCAATCTTTTCAATTCCCTTTAACTGGTTTTCGATTAGGATCTTCGCACCATCTGCTCCGGAGATTTTTTTGCCATGATAAATAATGAATTTGTTGAGCTTTGCTTCAATATCTGGATCAACGGCATTCACAGTCACTGTAAGCGAATCGATTCCCACATCAATGATTTCATCTGCCCTCTCGTACAAAAGAAGTCCGTTTGTACTCATACATTTAATTAGATTAGGGAAATTCTTCTTAACAAGCCTAAATGTCTCAAGTGCATAATCTGATGCCAGTGTGTCTCCAGGTCCTGCAATTCCTGCTACCGTTATCTCCGGACATAGCTCAAGAGATTTTCTAATTATCTCCACTGTTTCCTGCGGCTTTACGATTTTGCTGGCTACGCCCGGTCTTTGTTCAACATCATTTATTGCTCTGTCACAAAATCTGCAGGCAATATTACAGCCAGGGCTTACCGGAAGGTGAATTCTTCCGGCGTGATTTTTGTGCCCTCCAAAGCATGGATGAGACTTCTGCAAATCCTTGTAGTTATTACTCATTAGTGTCCTCGTCTTTTCACGCCGCACTTATGGCAGCATTTCTTAGTCATTAAAAAGAGGTGTTGAAAGATATCTATCCCCTGAATCAGGAAGAAGAACTACTATATTCTTTCCCTTATTCTCAGGTCTTTTTGCAAGAATGGCGCCTGCCTTTAATGCAGCTCCAGATGAAATTCCAACAAGAATTCCCTCGGCATGTGCAAACTCTCTTCCTTCCTTAAATGCATCATCGTTATCAATCGTAATAATTTTATCAAGAACATCTCTGTCAAGAACTACCGGTACGAAGCCTGCTCCAATTCCCTGAATCTTGTGTGGCCCTGATGTTCCTTTAGAAAGAACAGGGCTGGTAGAAGGTTCAACAGCTACGATCTTAATATAAGGATTCTTTGACTTAAGATACTGTCCGACACCTGTTATCGTTCCGCCTGTGCCAACGCCTGCAACAAATATATCTACCTTTCCATCAGTCTGCTCCCAGATTTCAGGTCCTGTAGTAGCTTTATGAGCAGCAGGATTTGCTGGATTATCAAACTGTCCAAGAATTACTGCGCCGTCTATCTCTTCTTCAAGCTCCTTAGCCTTGGCGATTGCTCCCTTCATTCCCTTCGCTCCCTCAGTCAGAACAAGCTCTGCGCCATATGCCTTTAATAGATTTCTTCTCTCTACGCTCATCGTTTCAGGAAGAGTAAGGATTGCTTTATATCCCTTGGCAGTCGCAACAGCGGCAAGTCCGATTCCTGTATTTCCGCTTGTTGGCTCAATAAGAGTTGCACCAGGCTTTAATATTCCCTTCTTCTCTGCATCCTCGATCATTGCAAGTGCGATTCTATCTTTTACTGATCCTGCAGGATTAAGATACTCGAGTTTTACAAGAAGCTGAGCATCTTCTGCTCCTGCTTTCCTACTATATCTTGCTGCTCTAAGAAGTGGTGTGTTTCCAATTAGCTCTAATGCGCTTTCTTTAATTTCTGACATGATAATCTCCTCCGCTATAAATTTTGATTGGTGTTATTTTACTGTTTTTCTGTTTCGTGCCTGGCCTTGATTGGTACTTTAAGCATTGCCTAATTTGCATTACCTAGCTTGTATTACCCATTTTGTATTGCCTAGTTTGTAGATAGGTTTTATATGTTTTTGAACTTATTGCAATTATAGACACGTGAAATTATCCTGTCAATTACTTTTACTTTTTTTCGTTAGTTTAAATAGTTGTAGCTGGTTATAGGTTTTGCCTTATTCAGCTTTCTTACTCTTTGCGCTTGTATTTCCCTTTTTAATAACTAAGACTAATACGCTGCGAAAGAGCCTCCTTCAACTGACACAGAGCTCTATTTAACGTGCTTCTTGGACAAGCGATATTTATTCTCTCAAACCCTTCTCCTGTCTTTCCAAAGACTGCTCCGCTATCAAGCCAGAGTTTTGCTTTATTGACGATAAGGTCTTCAAGTTCATCTTCAGATATTCCAAGTTTCCTAAAATCAATCCAGATAAGATATGTTCCTTCAGGCTCTATCATGGTGAGCTCTGGCAGCTCTTTTTCCAAAAAGGCTCTTACAAAAGAAATGTTGTCTTCAAGGTACTTAATATCTGCTCATACCACGCATCTGCATTCCTATATGCTGCCTCACACGCCGTAATTCCAAGTGTTCCAAGCTGACTGTAGCCAGCCGCCGCAATCTCCTTTTTGAAAAGATGCCTTAATTCCGCATTTGGAATGAAGATGTTTGAAATCTGAAGTCCTGCAAGATTAAAGGTTTTGGCAGGAGAAGTGCAGGTTATCGAAATGTCTCTAAAGCTATCATTTATGGATGCAAACACTGTATGATGCCTGTCTCCAAAAACGAAATCCTCGTGAATCTCGTCGGCAACCACGATTACGCCATGCTCCCTGCAAATGTCTCCTATTCTTGTAAGCTCATCTCTTGTCCACACGCGGCTTACAGGATTATGAGGACTGCAAAGGAGGAAAAGGTGAATATTATTCTGACTAATCTTTCTTTCGAAATCCTCGAAATCTATATGGTATTTATTATCGCTATCACATAGATACAGGTCATTACTGATGACTATCCTCTTGTTATCTTCAATCACCTCCGAAAAAGGATAATAAACCGGCTGCTGAATAAGAACTGCGTCGCCTTCCTTCGTAAAAGCCTTTACTGCCATTGCAAGCGCAAAGACTACTCCCGGAGTTTTAACAAGCCATTTTCTCTTTGTTTTCCAGTCATGCCTCTTCTCCATCCATGAAGAAACCGCCTCAAAATAACTATCCCCACTCTCTGTATAGCCAAATATTCCGTGTTCCGCCCTATGCTTAATGGCGTCTATCACTTCATCCGCCGTCTTAAAATCCATGTCAGCGACCCAAAGCGGAAGTACATCCTTTGGTTTTCCCCTCCGAAGAGCAAAATCATACTTAAGGCAGTCCGTGCCGCGTCTATCTATAATTTCATCAAAGTCTATCTGTTTGGCCATCTATTCCTCCTTTTTGGAAAAAGAATCTGCTTCCCCGGATGGGTTGCCATTTTGATAAAAAGAATCTATCGCCTGTGATATATCTTTTATCAAATCATCCACGTCCTCTATTCCAACAGACAATCTCAAAACGCTGTCCGTAATGCCATTTCGAAGTCTCACTTCCTCCGGTACATCAGCGTGTGTCTGCGTTACCGGATAAGTCAGAAGCGTTTCACAGCCTCCAAGGCTTTCTGCAAAAGGAATCAGCTTCGTTTCCTTCAAAATGTGTTTTGCAAGCGCGCTGCTTTCAGCTTCAAATGTCACCATGCTGCCAAATCCGCGTGCCTGCCCTCTACACACTTCAAAAGCTTTTGTCCCTGCTATTCCCGGATAGTAAACTTTTCTCACTTCTCTTTTGGTCAAAAGAAATTCTACTATTCTCTTCGCATTTGCCTGAGCCTTCTCCATTCTGACTGGAAGAGTCTTGATTCCCCTTAGAACAAGCCAGCTGTCAAAGGGAGATAGTCCAGAGCCGACAGTTTTAATGATAAAGCGTAGCTTTTCTGATATTTCCTTTGAGCTTGTCACAATAAAGCCTGCAAGCGTATCATTATGCCCTGCAAGAAACTTCGTTCCGCTGTGAATAATGATGTCAGCGCCAAGCTCAAAGGGATTCTGGAAATATGGCGTCAGGAAAGTGTTATCAACAATCAGAAGAAGATTATTCTTATGTGCGATGTCAGAAAGCTTCCTGATATCTATAACGTTCATCATCGGATTTGTTGGTGTTTCAATGTAAACTGCCTTAGTGCTTTCTTTGATATATTTCCCGACATCCTGCGTATTACAGTCAATATGGTCAAAGGTTATTCCGTTCTTTTCACTTATATTTGAAAAGAGCCTTATACTACCGCCATATAGATCTAAGTCCGTTATGATATGATCACCCGGTTTAAATAATTCCATAAGCGCCGTAATAGCCGCCATTCCGGATGAAAAGGCAAGCGCATCCACTCCGCCTTCAAGTGAAGCAACAACACCTTCAAGCTTCTGCCTTGTAGGATTCTGAAGTCTTGAATAATCAAAGCCTGAGCTTTCTCCGACCGCCGGATGTTCAAACGTTGCACTCTGATAGATTGGAAAGCTTATCGCACCTGCCAGGTCCGTGCCATGGCCGCTGTCATTTCCATAAATACATCTTGTAGCAAATTCTCTGCTCATGTTTTTCTATCCTCCTTTTATCAAAAGCAAATCTTCACTAAATATATCTTTTTACTATGTATTATGGGTATTACTTAATTCTTTGAACCTGTTATCAGAAAAAACTATTACGGATTTTTGAGGTTAGGGCTTGATTACCTACTAACCTACTGTTATGATAGGCATTAAAAATAATATCATCATTATCCTACTATTTCTCACCTATGTTTATGAAAGGCATGGACAAATATGAAAATTTCGACACGTGGTCGATACTCGCTTCGCATGATGATAGATCTTGCGCAGCACTATAATGAGGGTTTTATAGCCCTTAAAGATATTTCAAACAGACAGGGAATTTCAAAGAAGTATTTGGAACAGATAGTTCCTTTTCTAAACAGAAGTAATTTACTAAATGCAAATAAAGGACACATGGGAGGTTATCAACTTGCAAAAGATCCTGCTTCGATAACCGTCCGAGAAATCTTTGAATGTGCTGAGGGGAGCCTTACTCCCGTCAGCTGTATGGATAATGTGCCAAATTGCTGCGAGCGAGCAGGTCAGTGCCTTACTCTCCCAATCTATGAAGGTCTTTATGATGTGATTCAAAAATATCTTGATGGAATAACACTTCAGGATATTCTATCTAACCAGCCCGATTACTGCGAGTACTATATTTGATGACACGCGGGTTTGCCTGCTGACTTTAGAATGCTAATGATGTATATATTATTGTAATTCCTGGGCTGGTGCCTGTATATACAGTTCTTTTGCCAAATCATTTGGGAAATACAGCTCAGCCTTTTTGGCAAATGTCAGTGAGTCGACAAGCTGAAGCATTTCAGCGACAAACTGAGAACAGAAATAATGATTATCAAATTTATAAGCGATATGAAGGACACACAGGAAAACACCAATTCTGCAATATCCCATTCGTTCTTTTTCTTCCTTAAAGCTTTCAATCTTCTCTTTTAGAGCAGTATAGCTCTCATCCGAAACTTCAATTCTGTAGCAAATATTTTTGGTACTATGCTTCCGGAGCTTATCTGCATTCTCGGTGCAAAAGCCTTTATAATTGAAGCTATAATACCATTCATCCTTATCATCTATCGAAATCGAAGCATGAGTAAAACCCCTCCCGCTTATCCAATAGACAAAATTTGAAAAAGTACTGTGATATCTGGTAAACAAAACTGAAATAACATGCTTCTCTTCATTACTCATTTAATACTGCTCCTTATTCATCGAAAAGAGAAATCAGCCGATATATTTTTCTTTTTTATGATGCTTATAAGTCAGGACTGCTGCTACTGTACCAATTGATACTACTGCTATAACCTTAACTAATGTTTTCATTATTATTGTCTCCTTTCTTTTATTTGATGATTAAACAATAGCAATCTTTTGTTTAGAAAATATCAGCATATTATTTAGGAATTATTAATTCTTCACTAATTAACAGGACTACAAATAAAAACTCAAAAAAACGCGAGGACCATTTTGATATGGTCTTCGCGTTTTTGAGTTTTCTACTAATTCTTTCAAGCATTATTCTCAGCTCTTTTTACAAAACAGCCATTAAATCTTATTAAAGCTTGAAGATATTTACCTGCGAGGTCATCTTGTCAGACATCTCTGCAAGAGCCTCTGATGAATTTGATATTTCATTCATGTTATCATTTTGCTGCTGGACTGAATCAAATACAGTCTGGGTGTTGTCTGCTGCGGAAGTAGCAATTTCAGTAATGCTGTTAATTGAATTCAGAAGGTTGGCAGTAGAAGCATTTACCTGCTCGGAAGCTGCAGATACTCCGCTTATCTCCTGACTGATTTCTTTGATGTCAGAAAGAATCTTCTTAAAGTTCTCTCCTGCTTCTCCGGCAAGCTCAATACCCTTTTGTACAGCATCGGTTCCACCCTTCATTGAAAGAATAGAAGCATCTGTGCTGTTCTGTACTTCTGTGATGAGCTTAACTATTTCCTTGGCTGCCTGAGCAGACTGATCAGCAAGAACACTTACCTGATTAGCTACAACTGAGAATCCCTTACCCTGTTCTCCTGCACGTGCAGCTTCAATAGAAGCATTAAGTGCAAGAAGGTTTGTCTGTGAAGCAATATCTGTAATAAGCTCAACTGCTTTTCCAATTTCTTTGGACTTCTCATCAAGCGCCTGAATTTCAGCGGCCGTACTACTTACCTTTTCATTTATCTGATCCATCTGCTTTGTAACAGCAGAAATTACTTCATCACCATGTCTTGCGTTATCAAGAGTCCTGTCAGACGATTCAGAAATAACCTGAATATTATTTGCTACAGAAGTCATTCCTTCAGTAATTTCCTTAGTCATCTGTGAAGTTTGAGCTGTAAGCTCAGACTGAGACTGACTTCCTGAAAGAACGTCCTGGACAGCACTTCCAATCTGCTCCGCTCCGCCTTTTGTAAGCTGTGCATTTTGTTCAAGCGAATTTGCAATATTACTTATATTACCCATGCCCGTCTTTGTAGTATTGATAAGACCTGCAAGATCAACTCTCATTTTATTAAGCGCTACAGACATCGCACCAATTTCATCTTTTTGCTTAAGTGCACTCTTATCGATTTCATGTGAGAAATCACCAGATCCCATGACTTCACACTGCTCAACAAGATATTTAAAGTTTTTAAACATAAATGTGCAAATGATTGCAAGTAAAATGATTGCTATTATACAAATAATTACTATCATTACTACCTGCGTAGCAGTAATACTTCTTACAGCACTATCTACATAATTCTCATATATTCCGACGTCCATTGAACCAAAAAGGCTTCCGTCAGGATTGTATATAGGAACCATTACATCATATGCCCACGCCTTTTGAACATCAGCATAATACTTTGATGACATCTCTTCGCCCTTTGTTGCAGCGCTTACTGTATAGTCATCATCATAAACCTTTCCTATCTTCTCCGAATCACTATGAGCAATAGCAGTTACATTTGTATCTACGATTACATCATATGCAATATAGGAATTATCCTGTATCTGTTGTTCGACAAATTCCTGAAGATCATCGGTTGTTGCATTGTTTTGAATGAGTATCTCAACCTGTTTGGCAATCTGTTTGGTTTCTGAAATCGACTTATCAAGAATAACGCTTTCCATGTGGCTTCTGATAAGACTTGAACTAATAATGCTAAATACAGCAAAACTGACGATTATTATTGCTACTGCTGCAGCAATAATTTTTGTCTTAAGCGACTTGAACATAATGACGTGCCTCCTTCTCATAAGAAACAGCAACCTAAATTAAGAAATACTTAATATATTAATTATATCATTACAAAAGTCATATGTATTTATTTTTTTGTTAATTCAAATACTTTTTAAGTCAAAAACTCGGGTCTTTGACACCTAAGCCAAGCAAAAATCCCTCAAAAGCCTTGAAATAG
>CAZJWA010000020.1:0-47820 GCA_964549585.1 uncultured Butyrivibrio sp.
TAACCAGCGACAATCAACTATCCCAGACCTAGGTCAGACTGAGAGAGTGGCAACACGAATGGCACTTATATCACAAAAGGATAAAGGTAAAGAAAATCCATAATTCATTGGTAATAATTTATCAAAACATAGTAGGTAAATACTAACTAATTAGATTATTAAGTAAATTTACGCTATCAAAACTGAAAAACAAATTGACATTAGCTGATTTTTTTTGTAAACTGCTAAAGTCTAAGAAATTAGCATCATCAAAAGAGATATATGAAATTCTTGAAAAATCTTTCAAACTTTTCCTTTTTATGGATTACAGGCTATTGATTTTAGGATAACTATTTCTATTTGATTGCAGTTATGAAAAAAGTTCAAGTGGTTTAGATTCTTCATATACTAATCTTTTAGCTGAGCAAAACAGAAACCAAGAAACAAAAACCAAAAAAAAACCAAAAAACAAAATATAAGAAACAAGATTGAGAGGGCTATGTGATTAAAATTGAAACTGAAGTAAAAAGAAGAGATGAATTTTTGAAAAATATAATCAAAGAAAAGAAAAAAGAAATTGAACATGCACCGCAAGGGTTTCTTCGTTGTGCAAAGAGTGGAAAAACAACACAGTATTATTACAGAAAAGAGAGAGACGATACTAACGGAAAATATATTAAAAAGAAGAATATCAATCTCGCTAAGGCATTGGCTCAAAAAGGATATGATACGATGATTGTTAGGAAGGCTGAAGAAGAACGTGAAATTCTTAACATGCTTATTCACAAGTATTCATCTGGGAGTGTTGACGATGCTTTCAATAACATAAGTAAGTCAAGGCAAAGACTTATTATGCCATTAGAAATTTCAGATGAAGAGTATGAAAAAGAATGGATTAATTCATCTTTCGAGGGCAAGGATTTCTCTGGGGATGCTTTTGACTTTTTTACGGTAAAAGGTGAGCGGGTTAGGTCGAAGAGCGAAATTCTCATCGCCAATGCTCTGCACGGTAAGAACGTACCATATAAGTATGAGGCACCAATTTGGATAAATGATTATCGGACCAAGGTCTATCCGGATTTTACAATTCTTAGTGTTTCAAAGAGAAAAGAAATAATCTGGGAGCATTTTGGAATGATGGATAATGATGAATATTGTAAAAAAACTTTATTTAAGCTTAATTCTTATTTTAGCAATGGATACTATTACGGAGATAATTTTCTATTTACTTTTGAAACTAGCGAAAGTCCAATTAGTACAAAGCAAATCGAAAAGATTATCGAGCATTATATTTAGGATAAATGTTTAGAAATTCACTTGACCTTGAGTTGAATCCATGAAAACAGCATTCAAGAGCCATTCGTTTCAAAATAAAAAGTAGGGATAAGCGTTGATGTGGAATATTTCTTGTGGATAGCTAAGCCCTCATAGTTGGAAAAAGAGGATAAGCACAATAGAAAGATAAGATAGATAGAAAAAGGTGACAAGTAGAAAAAGGTGGTAAGTAGAACACTGTCAGGGTAAAGAACGCAAAGTTGGGTAAGCACTCTTGAACGTGTTCTGCATTCATCACAATGACTCTATTGAGATGACTTAAGCAAGATCTTTCATAAATAGACAATTAGTGCTTTGAAAGAATTAGTGATGAAAAAATCAATTAGTGCTGAAAAAAATCAATTAGTGCTTGACTTACTTCTGTGGCTATGGTAAATTATTTTAGTCGGCTGAAACAACCGGCAAAGAAACACTTTGATAACTTGATATGGCTCGTTGGTCAAGAGGCTAAGACGCTGCCCTCTCACGGCAGAATCATGGGTTCGATTCCCGTACGAGCTACTGACTGTTTAATAACAGCCCAACCCTAAAGGATGACTTTTTCGTTTACGCGATGAGGTCATTTTTTTATGTGTGTAAATAGTGAGCCGTGATCATAGCAAGAAAAAGAAATACATATATGAAAAGCCAAAGCCGGCATTTATATATGTATATATGCATTGATGTAGCGCATGAAGGCATATAGCAAACCAGGAAATACATATAAGAAAGACCAAAACCGGCATTCATATATGTATATATGCATTGATGTAGCGCATGAAGGTATATAACAAAACAGGAAATACATATAAGAAAGACCAAAACCGGCATTTATATATGTATATATGCATCGATGCAGTTCACGAAGGCTCATCATAAGCCATGAAATACATATAAGAACAAGCAAAACCAACGTTCATATATGTATTTATGCATTTTTTGCCATATTGCGCCAATGCCCAATAGAGTAATAGCCCAATAAATCCCAATAAATCCCTAATCAAATATAGCTCACTTAGAAGCCAGCCTCGCAAGAAAAATGACAGTAGCGCCAATCAGCAGGGGCATGGTCATCACGATAGGATAGAAATAGCGAAACTCCGCAGTTGGTGATGCGATAAGAAGCGTAAATAGCAGGCAAATACATGGCATCAGAAGAACAAAGAATTCTCCATGAATCTGGGATTCATGTTTAGATTCAGAACCTATAGCATTACAAGAATCATCTATTTGATGAATGCTTTTATTACTAGAATTCTTTATGAACCCCAAAGGCCTCTTAAAGCTTAAGATAATGCAGGAGAGAATTATCAGTAGAAACGTATACATACCCATGCTAAAGAGTAAGCCATATCCGGGGATGAAGGCACCAAGCTTAAGCAAGATTTCTTTTGCTTTGACGATAAAATGCCCACCAATTATAGAGGTGCTGTAAACGCCTGTATTATTTGCGATTATTCCATCAATATCTCCTGGATCACTGTTTATGTCAGGATACCAGTAGCTTTTCGTGAGCTCAACAAATGCCTGAAGATAGGTTCCGGGATACTTGATTCCCAAAGTAGCCCAAAGCTTTAGATACTCTGTTTTGTGATTGACAAGATAGTCTTCGTTACCTGCTCTAACAAGCTCTTTCATATTATCAGCAAAATTTGCTGCATAGAGCTGCTTGATATAGGTAGTATCAATAACGTTCGAAATTAGTTCCTGTTCATCATCTGTAAGAGGCTTAGAATCTACAATTACTCTTGTTATTTGCTGAAGAGGAACGGAGCAGGATTCGATAAAATCTGGTTCTTCAACGCCAAATGCATCCATAACCGGGCCGCGAACGACTCCAGCGGTGATTATTACCATGAGGCAGACGATAAGAAGCTCCTTGAATTTTTTTCTCAGGAACCAAAGAAGAAAAGGCGTGAGAACGAGAAAACAGTACCACCCATTACTTCTGAAAAGACACATAGATACACCAAGAATAAATAGTTCGATATATTTTTTGACAAAAAAGCTATTGGAATAAGTGGCATCATCTAAAGAAACGGTGAGGTCGAATAATACTATGGTAAAGAGCATGAAGATTCCTGAAAAAGGAACATCCTTCCAGATAGTGACGGCGTATACGTTGTTGAATGGAATAAGTGCATAAAATGCAAGCACAAGTAGGCAAAAACGTTTTCTAAGCCCATGCTTTCGGAGCACCCTTATAACACATGAAGCACAAAATGATATAAAAATCATTTGCGAGACTGTATAGAAAGAAAGCGCGATATTCTGATTGTTTGTAAAAAGAAGCCCGATTCGATAAAAAAGTCCGATAAGGAGAGTATGAACTAATGGATGATGGTTTGATAAAGGTGAAAACCCAACTACCTGTTCGAACTGATTTATGCTGTCCGGAGACATGATCCCCGGAAATTCATAAAGAAAAAATGGTAATTGACAAAGAAAGCAGACAAGCATGCAAAAGGGGATTGAACACAGAATTTCACTTTTATCCTTGATCCTTTTTTCACTTGGAGACGAAGAAACGTTTAGTATATTCACTTCCTTGATATGCTTTTGCAAAAAAGATAAGAGCCATAAAAACATCATGTAGAAAAGAAGAAACAGACCGAGGACAATAATAATAATTGCCATTGCTTTAAAAAGAGAACTTGAAAATTCAGAAGTGTATTCTTTATGATTTGCAAGAACAAATGATGAGGTTAGTAAAAAAGCAGCAATTGCAGAGGGAAAAGAAATCCCAATACAAGGCTGAATTTGCTTAAAAGAAAATAACAATAATACGAAAAGAATAATTGAAAGCGGATTTCTGACGCTTATTCCGGTAACAAGCATTACTGCCCAGCATGATAAAAGTGAAATTAATACTGTTTTGATATTTTGTTTCATGGATTATCCAAATCCTTCCTTTAGAAAACTATTCTTACTATATAATAGCAACGTATAATGGTTTTGTGCAATATAGCTGAATTAATCAAAAGAGCTCCTAATTCAAGGTAGCTTAGATAATAGCTTCAAAATATCATATTCCTAGTAAAAAAATGTAAAATGGCATCAAATATCTATATTTATTGATTCTGATATGTTATAATATCAATTAATAATATGTCTTTTTCTGATATAATATGAATAAACCTTTCTATTGTGATTTGTTTCTGAATGCGACTGACCCATAATAAGAAACATCAGAAACGGAGGATGCAATGACAAATCTGAACAAACTTCAAAAATTAGGAATATATATAGCTGTTCCGATAATAGCACTTTCGCAGATGGGCGTTGTTAGTGCTTCGGAAAGCACTGATGCAGAGCAAACTCAGACTGGTAGTGGTCAAAATACTCAGCAGAGCGGAAATACAAATGGTTCTGATTCTCAAAATGGTGGTAATGGATCAGGTACCCAGACTGAAACGAACACGGAAACCAAAACCGAGACCAATACTGAAACGAAGACTGAAACAAATTCCGGAAGTAATAATGGAAATACCCAATCAGGCTCCGGTTCAACAAATTCCCAAAGCTCAGGAACTGGTTCTTCAAATAGTGGAACCGGAAGCGCAGCTGCAGGTACAAGCTCTTCAAATAGCAGCTTAGGAAGTGATAACTCTGGTACTTCGAGCAGTTCTGGAAAAGGCTCATCTTCAAACGAGGGAAGTTCAAGTGCTTCAAACTCAGCTTCTTCGGGTGATTCAGCCGGAAGCGCTTCATCTGCAGCATCAGATAGTGCTTCATCTGCATCATCAGATGCATCAACACTTGGTTCATCTGAATCTGATGAAGGAATTGCAACATTTTCAGAAAGTAATGCTTATACCGGAATAGATGTTGAAGATAACAGCTTTGACGATTGGGATGGAGTTACCAAGGTCGACACTAGTACTAGTAGTAATGGCCTTGTAAATAATACCGCAATGGTTTTTGACGGAGATTATATTTATCTGTATTTAAATGAGAAGCAGCCTAATTCGGCTGCATGGTCAGGCCCTGGTTCTTCAGGCAATTTTGTAATTACGACTGACCTTGGAAATAGTATGGTTGTTCATGTATTAAAGGATGGTTCAGTAGAAATTTACTATAATAATCAGCTTGTTTCAGATGTTATTTCATATGCAAATTACTCAGATTCTTCATCAGGCTGGGTATGGGGAGATACTTGTAATAGAGAAATAAGAATCCCTAAATCAGCTCTTCCATATTATAGTAATACTATTTCGTTTGGATATTATCTTGGAGATACATTCATAAGTGATGTTTCAAACTTTGATGGAAGTGGTGAAAATACCGGAGACTCAGGAGATGATTCCGGTGGCTCCTCTGAAACTACTGATGCGACTGTTGATGGCGATTACAGCGAATGGACAAACATCAAGACAGAGATAATTGAATATGATACTGCAGGTACACAGTCAGGGATAGTTGATGCACAGGGTGCACTGTATTCAGATGGCGATAAAGCTTATGGATACGTTTACACAAGTAATTCAGATCACTTAAGTGAGAACGGTTACGGCTTTGGCGAGTTTAATGTTATGATAAATAATGACTCAAGTAAAACACAGATGGTAACAGCGGTTCTTGCAAATGCAGACGGAACGCTTGACTGGAATGCAAGTAAGACAACGACTCTTGCAAATGGAACCTATACCTTCTATCTCTTTAAGACAAATGGATGGGGGAACACAACAAGCCTTGATAACGTAAGCTCCGGAGATACAATTTATGGCAAAATGGTCGTTACGATAAATGGCGATAAGGATCAGATGGAGTACTCACTTGACCTTGCAACTTTCGCGCAGCAGTACAATCTTTCCGCAAATGACATTGGGACGTGCTCGGTTCTTTACCACAGACTTGGCAATAAATGGCTTAGCTGCGCAGGAACATCCACTGATCCGCTCCTTGGCTCAATGCTATGCGTAATTCCAACAGGACTTATCTTTTTCTGGAAAAAGAAAAAGAATCCTATGGAGTTTGTAAGAAAAAATTGATATACTAAATATAGTTAATAAGAAAAGGACAAATGCATAGATTCTATGATTTGTCCTTTTTCTTTATTGTAGGAAAATGAAACAGTGTAGTGGGAATTTTCGGAAATTGGACAAAGCCTGGTTTTCGTAAAATTCGCCGCAAGGCGAACCTTCTAGAAGAAAGGACTTGGGAAATGCTTTATTTAGGAGCAGTCGTTCTAATTCTGCTATGGGTATATCTTTTATGGGTTTTTAAAAGAAGTAAGTTGAATTTCTGGTTCTTTATCATTGGATGCTTTGGACTTTTTTTGATACTGATGATACTGGTTAGACCATGGCTTACTATGCCGCTTGCAAGGTGTGTTGGAGCGCTTGCGGGAGTAATTGGTGACCTTACTGGTGCTTTCACAGCGTACTTTAAATATGGAGTTCTTTTTATAAATACAAGTGCAGGTGCAATAACACTTAGAATTGATATGGAGTGCTCGGGAATAATAGAAATCTCGGTATTCCTATCTCTTTTAGCCTTCTTCGAGGTGTTTGATATAAGCGAGAGAGTGCTGCTTGCAATTCTTGGAACAATCTACACGATTTTATCAAATGCGCTTAGAATCATAATAATTTGCCTTATGGTCAGAGCGTTTGGAATGAATGTTTATTACGTTGCACATACATTTATAGGAAGAATCGTCTTTTATGTGCTTCAGGTCCTTCTATATTTCTATGTGTTCACAAAGCCGCAGATAGTTAAGATGCAGATTGGTAAATTTGGATTTGAGAAAAAGAAATCAGATAGTGCCGGTGGCAGTAAGGGGCAGGAATGATGAAATTTCTCACGACCTTTCTTAATCCCTTCTTTTTTTGGATTGCATGGATAATAATTCCGCTTATCATGGAGATAATTCCATCTATAGGCGGCTTCCTTGTGCTTGTCAAAAATCTAATTGTAAGAAAAAAAGCTATAAAACCAGAAATTTATCCTGAAATTACGATGATTATCCCGGTCTATAATTCATCGGATAGTCTTGAAAAATGTATCAAATCAATCAATGACTCTGATTATTCAAATGATAGAATTAAAATATTCCTTGTAAACAACCAGGGAACTGATAACAGCTTTGATATTTATACAATGTGTCAGGCAAAATACCCATCACTTCGAATGCAGTGGTTAAATGCTGAACAGGGAAAGTCGAGGGCACTTAACCTTGCCATTTATAACAGCGAGGGTAAGTACATAATTCATATTGATAGTGACGGCGCGCTTGAACCAACAGCACTTTCAAGAATGGTTGGCAAATTTGAAGCTGATACAACTGTCAATTGTATGACAGGAACAATTCTTACTATACCGGAAGAAATTGAAAGTTATCCGAGGTGGAAATCCAGATTTTTAAGAAAGCTTGAGTTTACGGAGTATGCGCAGGCTTTTCTGGCAGGGAGAAGCTATGCGTCGGAATTTAACGCAATCTATACTCTTTCGGGAGCTTTTTCGGGATTTAGAAAATCAGCTCTTCGTAAATCATGGCTATATAATACGGACACCATTTGTGAAGATACCGAGATAACCTTCCAGATGAAATATATCCAGCATCAGAAGGTAAAAATTTGCGAAGATGCAATCTTTTTTGTCGGACCAATAGAAAACGTCGACAAGCTCTATACGCAGCGTCAGAGATGGCAGAGAGGCTCACTCGAAGTTGCCAAAATGTTTCCGCAAAGTAAGCTTTCTCCATTTAAGCTTTTGACCGATACAAATGTAAAGACCTTGATGTATGACCATACCTTTGCATTTCCAAGAATCGTATGGTATTTGGCACTGATATATCTGATGTTTATTGGATATTCGGGAACAGTAGTATTTTTTTCACTAGGAATTGTAATGCTGTTTTATGTATTTTGCGGATATCTTTACTTTTTTGTATCACAAAAGCTACTTGCCCCTTTTCCAAAAGTTCGAAGCTATTATCTTAAACAATGGTGGGTAATAATGTTTTTGCCAATGTTTAATCTGGCGGTCTTTTTCATAAGATTTGCGGGAATCATCAACAGCATTAACACTAATAGTGCATGGAAGACAAGCACGTTAACTGATGAGAAGAAGGCTTTTAATACTACTTTGTCAAAAGATATGTCGAAGGCGTCAAACGTTATCATGAAATTCAGAAGGCTCGTAAATACTGATGATGGTTCTTTGTAAAAAGACATAACGCATAAGAAAATAAGCACGAAAGTCCGTATTACAGTAGAATTTCTATGCTACCTAGGAAAGGAATTAAGATGAATACAGAAGAAATGAATAATATAATAGATGATAACAGCGAGCAGAAAAAAAATCAGACTAAAAAGCCTACAAGACGCAAGAAAAAGATGATCCCTACGCTTAGAATAACCATTTTTTCTGTAATAATTGCAGTTCTTTGTGGCTTATATGCCGGTTTCTTAATCAATAATTATGAGAGAGGCGTTGCTGAAATATATGCCGTTGAGCAGGACGGTTATGTGCAGCTCGTTCTTGACCAGATTAATTTACAGGATGAAACTGCAGATGCTTCGACGATTCAGAGCATTCTTGCAACTCTTGATTCTTCTTCAAACAAATACTGGACATTGTCAAACGATGACACGCTTGTATTTGTTAAGGACGTTCTTGAAACCAGCAGGTATAAGAGCTTTACAACCGACACCTACTACAATACGGTTAGCTCTAGAGAGTTTGTTAATAATCTAAGCACCGATAAGGTAACTCATGAAACTGTTTTGATAAATGATTCAAGCTATATTGCATCGGGGGTTCGCTTTACACATGGAGGAAAGCAGTACAGAATCTGCCTCCTTACGAATTCGAACATAATGCTTGAAAACAACACATATTTAAGCACCAAGATTGATCTCATCATTATGATTATTGTGATTCTTTTGACATTTATTATTCTTATGATAATTCTTTCGAGAATTGTTAACAGTCAGAGAAGGCAGCTGGACGAAGCACTTGATGAGCAAGACCGATTACGACTTGATATTGAGAAACTCGGAGAGAGGCTTGAAGAAAAGAACAACTATGATATAAAGGCAACTGTTTTTGGAAACGCAGTTATTCCAACGATGCTTGCTAAGATAGATGAGAGAGGAACCAGACCTGTTACGCTTTCTATCGTTTCGTATGATAAGAAGACTCATCAAATCCTTATCGGAGAGGGACAGAACCTCCTTGGCAAAAATGTTATCAGAATGAATATTGATATCAAACATATGCTTCTTATCTTTTTAAATACTGAGTTCAAAGAGACAATTAGCCAGCTCGATGTCCTTAAGTCACTTAATATTGAGGTTGACGAAATAGCAGCTGTTAGGGACAAAGATACTTTGACTGACACATATAAGAAGATGCTTGACAGTCTTGATAAGGAAATCAATGAATACAGCTTCGATAAGTTCGACAATATTTGAATAGATAAAAAGTTATAAGAAATAGGAGTAACAAATGAGCGATAGACTGTTTAGAAAATATCAATTTAAAGAATACCTCAATGCGAGTCACAGCATAACGATAAATGGTAAACAGGGAAAAGTTCATCCTCATACGTGGGAGTTTGTACTTGATATCATGATAGTAAAAAAAGAGTTCACTGAATTTAACTATTATGAAAAAGTCATCAATGATTTTTTTGACATATACCAAAATAATACGATAAACGCTATTGAGCCTTTTGACCTGATCATACCGACTCTGGAGAATTTAACAGAGTATTTTGGGGATGAGCTTCGAAAGCAGCTTCGTAAATCCGGAGGCGAGCTCATCGAGATCGTTGGAAGTGAAACACCGACAAGAAGCTATATCATAGACTATAGCAATGACTCGGATTATATTCGTAATATTAGTGAGGAAACTGCAGACGCTATGAAGAATATCATCGATAGAATGCTTGATGCTGCAGAAGAACCATCAGAGAACATGAATCCGCTGCCAGCTCCCGCAGTAAGAGAACTTCCTCTTGTTGCGGCAAAAGAGATACCACAGGCCACTACGGAAACTATTAAAGAAAGTGATCAAATAATAAATAAACCAATAGAATCTCCTTCTTAAATTTCTGATAGCTTTAGAGATTTTGATATTCCAATAAGTGCTGATGATTCTTTTGATGATAAGAAAATCTCTTTTGATAATACCAAAAAGGCTAAACTTAAGGAGAAACATCCGATAAGCAATATCAGTAGCAGTAAAAAGTTTGTTAAGGAATCCGGTTTGGATAAGGCAAACAAGGACTTTGATTATGGTACCGCAGAGATTATTCCGGATGATAAAACTTTCTTAAGAACAGTGGATTCCTTCGGAGATTTGGATAAGGTCTTGGATGACTGCCATAAATCTTCGGATGTTTCGACAATGATAGATGATTTCCTTGACGTAATAGACAAATAGCTTTTTGGGGGAATGACTTGAAAAAAGTAATTTTGAATTGTATAAAAATAGGTTTTACGTTGATCATCTACGCATGTATTGCTGTGGGGATTATGTATTTTGTTTATAATAGCGGATTGTATCCCCAGGGTACAGATACTATGTATCATGTCTATAGGGGAGATTATGTGTACCATTCAATATTAGATGGTGATTATTGGCCTCTTCTTAATAAAATGTGGTACAACGGTGTCGAGCTCATGCGTTATTGGCCGCCGATTGCAGCATATACAATGGCGTTTTGTATATTTATGGCTGGAGGAAGCGCTTTTCATGGATACATTATCTATATAGGTCTGGTATTTTTTCTTGGTGCAATATCTTGGATGATTATAGGCCTTTCTCATAAGCGTTATGTACTAGCTGCTTTTATCGGCGCATTGTGGTTCTTTATGCCTAATAATTTGAGTGCAATTTTTTCTGAGGGAAATCTCCCAAGAGCTCTAATTATGACGATTCTTCCGTTGTTTATTATGTTTCTTGAAGAATATTTGATTGATGGAAAAGCCAGAAGCATGTGCGGAATAATTATCACTTTTACACTGATTGCCTTGTGCCATACTGGCTTTGCTGGAATGATAGCCCTTACAGTACTTATCTATCTGCTTGTATATAGGATTGTAGTTGGAACAAAGCATCGTGGAATAGATGTCATTTTCGGATTGCTTATTTCATTTTTGATTACTGGATTATATCTTTTGCCAACACTTATTGGAGGGATGATTTCGGGAGGACAAGACAGAAATACAACGGCTGTAATGGAAACTTTCTTCCAAGATTTATCAAAAACGATTAATCCATTTTATAGAATTGATCATGGCGCTGCATATTTTGGCCTTGCTGCTCTTGTTCTCGCAATATTTGGAATTATCGCTTCAAAAAAGAAATGTATTCCTGGCTTTGTAACTGCAATAATTATTTTACTACTTACGACTACTACTGCATTTAGTGTTTTGAAATTATTACCAGGCGGTTCATATCTTTGGATGCTGAGGTTTGTTTCGATAGGACTGTGCCTTATTTTGTACTCATTTTATCAATGGAAAACACTTAAGAAGTCCATTGTTATTTTAGTATGTATATTATTGACCTTTGATACTATACCATCACTAAATTATATTTATGGAACAATGTCTACAGTTCAACCGGAAGACCGTTTTGCCGGAGTGGAGGATTATACTCTTCTTAGTGAAGCAAAGAGCATGACTACTCAGCGACTTGCTTTTATGGATGCTTTTTCATTTGAATCGGCTGGAGTATTCACAATAACTGATTTTGGAGAGGCTGTTCCTGCTGTTTATGGAGCGGGCGTTGAGGCTGCAGTTACTGAGTCTATTGTTACTCAATTGAATCAAGCTTTGGATGACGGTAATTACGTCTATCTTTTTGACAGGCTTCTTATGGTGGGAGCTGATACGGTGGTAGTAAAGAAAGATGAATTATATAATAAGGATATGGATGAAGATGAAGTTACTTCGGCAGCTCTTTTGCTAGGCTACACCCTAAAGGACAGTAACGACGGTTATCTTCTGTATCATCTTGACGCTGCAAACGGAAATTTCGGTGTTGTTAGTAAGTATGACAATATTGCAATTGGCACAGGAGCAAGTGATATTGCAAGAATGATTCCGTCTGCTGAGGAAGCTACCAATGACTATCTGGATGATTTTTCATTTGAAGAGCTTTCTTCTTATAAGAATGTCTTTTTAAACGGCTTTAAATATCATGACGTTGAGACAGCAGAAAATCTTGTGACAAAGCTTAGCGAAGCTGGAACAAGGGTGATAATTTTTGCCGATGGAATCCCGGTTGACAGGCGAATAAGGCAGCAGAGATTTTTGGGCGTTACCTGTTCGTTTATTCAGTTCCATAATGGTTTCCCAATGCTAAAGACAAATAATGGTGAAGTGAGTCTGGATCTTTTTCCGAAAGATTATTCGGATTGGAACACTGTTTATATGAACGGTCTTGACAACGTACTTGGAAGTGCTAATGAGATTGATCAGGAAATTGATTTCTACGGAACGGTTCAAAACGATAATATAGTATTTGTTGCTTTTAATCTGACTTATTTTTATTCACTTACACATGATCCGACATGTTTGAAGCTTCTTTCTGAAATGTATGGAGTTTCAGATGAAGAACTCGCAGAGCATGAAATTGTACCACTTGATATTTCTTATACGCCTTCAAGCATTACGATTAATTCAGATAGTGATAACGTCGATACTACGCTTGCCTTTCATGACATATATGAAAGTGATAGCAGTATTACGAATAAAGGGAATCTTACTTATGTAAATAAAGGAACTACAGTGATTAACCTTTCGTATCCATATTTTTATCAGGGTCTTGCTGTTTCCATTGCCGGAATAATAATTGCAATCATATTTCTTTTAATGATAAAAAGAAATAGTAAAAAGCTTTCAGTTTAATTCTAATATAAACCCTTCTTTGCCAGTCATATGGCAGAGAAGGGCCTTTTTGTGTAGATAATGAGCCAAGCATACAGATTCGTGCTTGCACGAAAATCTGTATATTTGGCGAATATCCATCATCGTAATCGAGTAGGGAACCTACTCGATTTGTATAGAAATGTGTATTTGGTCATACAGAGTAGGATAATTGTGTAGCTTATAAAAAATCACAACAAATATCATAAAAGCAAAAATAAATTACTTCTCCTATGTGAATTATGATTATCATTCTTCGCATAGGAGAATATACTAAAGACAAATAAAAGAATAATTTCAGCAAAGCAATTGAAAAATTGTGACGCAAAGCTAAAGGGCCTTTGATATGGCAGCCAGTTGCAACTAGTTAAGCACATTGCCATATCCTCATGACGATGTGTTTTTTGTTTAAATTTAAATCAGGTTATGAGGAGAGGACGCCTTTCATTAGAAGTAAACGGAGGCGGGGATATGGATGATTACCTGACAATTCAGGAAGTAGCAAAGAAATGGGATATGACACCAAGATGGGTTCAAAGCCTATGCGCGGATGGCAAGATTGAAGGAGCAATAAAGTTTGGAAGAGCATGGGCAGTTCCAAAGGACGCAGAAAAGCCGGCAGATCGAAGAGTTGTAAGCGGCAGGTACAGGAACTGGAGACATACAGGGATGGTTAGAACTTCAAGAGATAATAACGAGCAGGTTGGTTGATAGCTTTTTTTACAGAAAAGGAGAATTGAAATGGAAGAGAGAAGAAAAACCGGAAGATTACAGTTTAAAGATAAAGCGGTTGTTGTAGTTTGCGACACGATGGAGAGGCATGAAGTCGAAGTACTTAATCTAAGTCCTCTTGGAATGGGTATAATGTTTAATGATAAAACGCCCGATATAGTGGGAAAAGACATAATAATAGTAACTGAAACTCTTATCATGTACGCAACGGTTACGAGAATGGATAAGGCAGAGGATGGCAGAATCAAAGCCGGAATCGCAGCAAGGAAATTTACTCCGGAGATACTCGAATATCTCTTTGAAAGCATCGGCGGCGAACAAAGAGCAGATGATTAAAATAAGCTGTTTCAAATTTATAGTAAGGAGGTAAACTACTATGAAGAAAATCGAAGCGAGTACAATAATTGCGAAAGCAAATAATAAGAATAAAATGAGTAATCCTCAGAGCAAGGTCCTTAAGGCTATGGCAGTTGGAATAGCAATGGCACTTGCAACAACATCAATGCCGGTGACGGCTTTTGCTGATGATGGAACTGCAGAGCCTACAGGAAATACAGAGGGCGGCGAGAATCAGAATCAGGGAGTAGCACAAACACAGACTACTACTGCGCAGGATAATCTTGCAAGTGATGTATCAGATGGCCTTGACAGAGCAGATGAAGCACAGACTACTCTTGACCCGGCTACTACGGCGCCGACTGAAGGAATCCCAGAAACAGTGGATTCAGGCAAGGTTTCATAGGCAGCAGACATTGTTATTGGCGCGGTTGATGAATCTGTTCAGGATACTGTTGAAAAGGAAGTTACTGCAACCATTCCGGCAGCAGATAGCGGCGCAGGAAGTACAGCAGAGAGTGGAAACGGTGCACAAGACCCTGGAGCTTCATCAGGAGTACAACAGGCGGCTGATACAACAGTTGATGATAAGATTGCTGATGCAGAAACAGACTATGAAGCAGCAAAGGCTGAATACGAGGCAGCTAATCAGGTAGTTGTTTCAACAAGTGCTGAAGTTACGCAGGCAAGAACAGACTATGAAGAATCAGTTGCAGCGCTTGTAGAAGCACAGGCAGTCGTAACTACCAGTGAAATTACGAGTGATGTTCAGGCTACATTAGATGCAGTTCCTACAGAGCCTGGTACTACTCTTGATGTAAATAAATGTGAGCTTATAGATACAACGACAGATGCGTTTGCAAATACAGTTACTTTATATAGAAACAATCTACTTACTACTATGACAGAAGAAGAGGCGCAGGCACAGGTAGTTGAGTATCTGCAGGCTATAAATGCATATAACCTTTCAATACTAAATTACCAGAAATCTGTTACAGAGTTTGGGCAGGCAGCAAAAGAGGCAGCAGATGCGGAAAAAGATGGAACTACTAATGCAGGTCTAGAGATAGCAGGAACCATTTCTTCTCCTGAAGAAGTAAAGGCAGAAATTGCAGAAGAAAAAGCTATCGAAGCAGCAAATACTGATCTTGAAAAGATTCTTAAGGCAGCAGCTGATAGCAGCTCTACACTTAGTGATTCATTGAGTAAATACTTTAGCACAGTAACAAGTACGGAACTTGATTCTGAAGGCGGAAACTGGGCAAATGGATCAGGAAACGGAACGGTTGTCTTAGCTGAAACAATAAACACTACGCTTGCAGCTATTCTTGGACTTGATTCTGCCGAAGCTGTAACAGCTAAATATTACTGGCAAGCTACTCAAAATAAGGATGGTTCATATTCGTTCTCACTGGCAATAAAGGGCTCAAATAGTACAGCTGAAAAGCTTATTACCTGCACCGGAACCTCTGCAGATCCTACAGGAGATAAGAGCGTAAATCTAACTGGAACGAAGAACAGAAATGATGGAAAGAATGATTTTCTGGCTCTTAATCCCGAGAAAACAGCAGCTTATGACAGCTAAACCTGGTCAGGAAGATATAAAGATACAGCTACTAACGATTATACAACGGCAGTTACAACTCTTGAAAATGGTGGAAGCAAGGCAATTGCAGAAATACTTGCGGAGAAACTTAGTGGAAATAATGTTTTTTCAGAAGCGATAGTAAAATATTTTACTGGCAAAAATAATAATACTACACTCGATTCCAACGGAACAAATTGGGCGAATGGATATTCTGCAGGGCTTAAGGATTCTTCTGGAAACAAGATTTCAATAAACGCTTATATTGCTTCTCTTCTTGGAGATGAGATTGGTGGCGCGGCAATTTCAGGAACTGATCTAAACGATGGATATATCTGGACAATAGTAAAGACTGCTGATGGCTATTCAATAAATGTAACATCTAAAGACAGCAGTGTTCTTGATGCAACCGGACATAAAGCACTTGTTTACAGTATTACATTATCAAAGAGCGGAGAAACGGTTACGTCTTCATCTACAGTTAATGAAGAGAACTTGAATAATGATAATGATAAGGCTACAGGAGGAAATTCTTTCACAGGAAGACTCACCTACACCTACGACCAGATCACAACAGTTAATACTATAATTGCAAGTTATCAGACAAAGATTAACCAGATTCTAACTGATAATTCAAATCAGATTGCCAGCGCAGCTGCTGCACTGCTTGCACTTCAAACAAATGTAAACAGCCTTGTAAATGCAGATGAAAAGACGATGAGCGCAAAAGAATACAAGGAACAGGTTCAGGATACGATAGATGCTGCAAAGACATATCTAAATGCATTAAAACTTGCCGGAACAGATGGAAACCTTGCACAGAACTCTGCTCCAATAAGAACGGACGTTACAAATCCTGATAATGGTGGTGGAACAGGAACAGGTGGAACTGGAGCTACAACTGTTACAGCAGAGGCTGCGGTAGTATCTGACCTTATTACAGAACTTGAAACAACGCTTCAGACTATGGACGTTGCAGCAGATGGAACCACAGTTGAGATTACTGACCCGGCTGTAGCACTTGCAGATTCGGCGCAGGGAACCGGAAATACAAACCAGGACAGACAGGAAACAGGCACCCAGACATTAAATACAGGTAATGGCGAAGATCTTGTTACAGGAGATGGCGCAGATATCACTAATATTGCAGACGATGGCGTAGCACTTACAGCTTCTCCAAAGACAGATAATACCGAAACTGATTCGGCACAGTTAAGCAAGATTGAGGATGAACAGACTCCTCTATCAGCACAGACTTCTGCGAAAAAAGACTTATGGTGGCTGATACTCTTGATACTAGGCGGAGCACTTGAAGTAAGTGATCAGATAGGCAAGAGATTTGGTATCAATTCATCTCGTAAGAAGTAATCCTGGTCATCAATAAGTGATTATCAGGTAAAAAGAAATAAAAAAGTAAGAAAAATAGCACGGATGGGGCACAAAGGCTTGACTTTAGTGTGTCCCATGTGCTATCTTAACAAAGTAGTGATTGTAAAAGTGGACTTGCAGAAAGTCCACTTTTTTAATGCGGTTCAAAATGAAGGAGTCATATGTCCAGAAAAGACGATATTGAGCGCAGGTTTGAAGACCTTCTTACTCCAATTGCCAAGGAACATGGAGTCAGCGTATACGATGTTGAATACGTAAAGGAAGGAAGTGACTGGTACCTTCGCGGCTATATTGATAAGGAAGGCGGAGTTGATATTAATGACTGCGTCGATGTTAGCCATGGAGTATCTGATTTGGTTGATAAGGAAGATTTTATAGAGGATGCTTACACACTCGAGATTAGCAGCCCGGGTCTTGGGAGACCACTTAAGAAGGACAGACATCTTGCTGCAAGCATAGGCAGGCAGGTTGAACTTAAGACCTACAAGCCAATTGATAAATGCAAAGAGTTTGCAGGAGTCCTTAAGTCTTTTGACAATGATAATATTGTTATTACTATGAATGATCAGGAATTAACATTCCTTAAGAAGGATATTTCAATAATCAGGCTGGCCTTGGATATCTAATCCAAGCGGAAATGGAGATTATAATGAGCAAAGAATTAGTAGAAGCACTTGACGCACTTGAGAAAGAGAAACACATCAGCAAGGAAAGCCTTTATGATGCTATAGAGAATTCTCTCATTGCAGCGTGCAAGAATAATTTTGGAAGATCTGATAATGTTAAGGTTAATTTTGACAGAGAGACATGTGATTTTAGTCTTTATGCCGAGAAGGAAATAATTGAGCTTGCTGATGATGTTATGGATCCTCAGATTGAAATTTCACTTGATGATGCCCAGAAGATTGACAAGAATGCCAAGGTTGGCGAGATGATTAATGTTCCTGTTGATTCTAAGCATTTTGGTCGTATTGCAACTCAGAATGCCAAGAACGTTATCACTCAGAAGATTCGTGAGGAAGAGCGCGGAGCAGTTTATAATGAATATTTCTCTATGGAGCATGATATTGTAACAGGAACGATTCAGAGATTTCTTGGTAAGAATGTCAGCATCAATCTTGGAAGAGCAGATGCGATGCTTGGAGAGAATGAGCAGGTTAAGGGCGAAGTATATAGACCAACAGATAGAATAAAGGTTCTAATTATTGAAGTAAAAAATGGCAGCAAGGGACCAAGAATCCTTGTTTCCCGTACACATCCTGATCTTGTTAAGAGACTTTTTGAGCAGGAAGTTACTGAAATAAAGGATGGTACAGTTGAGATTCGTTCTATCGCAAGAGAAGCAGGAAGCCGTACAAAGATTGCTGTATGGAGTAACAATGAGAATGTTGATGCAGTTGGAGCATGCGTTGGTGTAAACGGCAGCAGAGTTAATCTTATTGTTGATGAGCTTAGAGGCGAGAAGATTGATATTGTTAACTGGGATGAGAACCCTGGAAACTTTATCCAGAATGCATTATCTCCAGCAAAGATTGTTGCAGTATTTGCTGACCCTGATGAGAAATCAGCTAAGGTTGTTGTACCTGATTACCAGCTTTCACTTGCTATTGGTAAGGAAGGACAGAATGCAAGACTTGCAGCAAGACTTACAGGCTATAAGATAGATATTAAGAGTGAAACTCAGGCTAAGGACGCACCGGGCTTTAGATATGAAGATTATATGGACGATGAGTTTGAAGGCGATGAGGAGTTTGAGGAGGAAGGCTTTTCGGATGAAGAATCCAAGGAGTCTGGTGATAACGCAGAGGAATAATGCGGTATAGCATTTATTTTGAATTGTAACTCTGAGTTGATGATTAGAATAACAGGAGCGTGTTAATGGCAAAAAAGATTCCGATGAGACAATGTATCGGATGCGGAGAAATGATTCCTAAAAAGGACATGATTCGCGTTATTAAGACTTCTTCGGGAGACATTCTGCTTGATAAGACAGGCAGACAGAACGGAAGAGGAGCTTATATTTGTAATAATAAGGAATGCCTCATAAAGGCCCGCAAGAATAAAGGACTCGAGAGATCGTTTAAACAGCAGATTCCACCTGATGTTTATGACAGCCTGGAAAAGGAGTTTGATGGCGATGATTCATGATGAAATTTATTCTCTGCTGGGGCTTTGTATAAAAGCCGGTAAGCTCTCTTCAGGTGAACTTGCAGTAGAGAAAAGCATAAGCTCTCATAAGGCTGAACTTGTTATTATCAGTACAGATGCTTCTGATAATACTAAGAAACAATTCACAGATAAATGTACATACTACAATATTCCGGTCATAGAATTCGGTGAGAAATACAAACTTGGAAGTGCGATTGGTAAATCGGAACGAACAAGTCTTGCAATAACTGATGAAGGGCTGGCACGAACGCTTACAAAGAAACTGCTCTCATACGAACAGTACGGAGGAACAATGAATGGCAAAAATTAAGATATCCGAACTTGCAACCGAGCTTGGATGCGAATCAAAAGAAATAGTAAGCTACTTGCAGGAGAAGGGCGTTGAGGCAGCAAAACGTTCTACCAGTTCAATAGAAGATACAGAAGCAGCTATTGCAAAGAAGCATTTTAAAGCAGGAAAGTCTTCAGAAACCGCTGATGATAAGAAGCCTGTAAAGAAAGCTCCTGCCAAGAAGGAAAACACTGAAGCCAAAGAGCCTAATAAGGTTCAGACAGCAGAAGCTCCTAAGACTGCAAATGAGTCTTCATCTGATAACTCAGCTGCTACAAGTGCAGAAGATGATGCTCATCTTAAGAAGAAAAAGAAAATTATTTTTGTAAGTAACCCTAATAATTCCAGAAATTCAGGAAATCAGGGCGGAAGAAGCAATAATAATTACAACAATAATAATGGTAATAACAGACCTCAGGGCGGCTATAACAACAATAATAATAACAATGGCGGTGGCTATAATAACAATAACAACCGTTCTAATAACTATGGCAACAGAAACAATTCTTTTGCTAATTCTCAGAATACATATCATCCTATCAAGCCTAAGACAGCACCTTCACAGCTTGACAGCTATGAGAATAATATTACAAGAACAGACAGCTTCCAGAACAAGACTAATGATAGAATTAAGAAGCCTGTTGAGAAGGAAGAAACCACTCCTGAAGTAAGAACAGATGCTGTAGCAAATACACCTGTAAATACTGCTTCTGAAGCTACTTCAACACCTGTTGAAGAAAAACAGACTGCTTCAGCTGCTGATCAGACCAGAACCGAGAGCCAGAGCAGACCAGATAATAATGGTGGAAGCTATAACAGAAACCAGAATGGTTATAACAACAACAGACCGCAGGGTCAGAATGGCTATAACAATAACAGATCACAGGGTCAGGGCGGCTATAATAACAACAGAAGTCAGGGCGGCTACAACAATAACAGACCACAGGGCCAGGGTGGATATAATAATAACAGACCACAGGGTCAGGGCGGCTACAATAATAACAGACCACAGGGTCAGGGCGGATATAATAATAACAGACCACAGGGCCAGGGCGGATACAATAATAACAGACCGCAGGGCCAGGGTGGATATAATAACAATAGACCACAGGGCCAGGGCGGATATAACAATAACAGACCACAGGGTCAGGGCGGATATAACAACCGTGGTCAGGGAGGTCAAGGCGGATTTAACGGAAGACTTTCATTTAATAACAATAACGGCGGCGGAAGATTTAATAATAACGGCGGCGGATATAATAACAACAGAAGTCAGGGCGGATACGCAGCCGGCCAGGGAAATCGTAATGGAGCCGGTAATCGTTTTGGTGGTAATAATGCTCGTCCGGGACAGGGAAATCGTTTCGGAGGCGGAGAAGGCTTTGCTCCTACATCAGGTAAAGATGGTGAGAAGCATAGAGAGGAAGAGAAGCGCCGCCAGAGCCAGGAAAGAGATAAGAGATCAAGAAAGACTTATGAAGATGAAGAACTTATGCCAAGAAGTAAGCGCGTAGGACGTTTCATTAAGCCTGAAATCAAGAAGGTTGAAGAGCCTGAAGAGCAGATCAAGGTTATCTCTGTTGCTGATAGTATTAATATTAAGGATCTTGCTGATAAGATGAAGATGCAGCCATCTGTTATCATCAAAAAGCTTTTCCTTGCAGGGCAGATTGTAACTGTTAATACAGAGCTTACATATGAAGAGGCAGAAAATATTGCCATTGATTATGATATTATCTGCGAGAAGGAAATTCCGGTCGATGTAATCGAGGAACTTCTTAAGGAAGATGATGATACACTTGAGTCTGAAGAGAAGAGACCACCTGTTGTCTGCGTAATGGGACATGTAGATCATGGTAAAACTTCACTTCTTGACGCTATTCGTAAAACAAGCGTTACTGAGAGGGAAGCAGGCGGAATCACTCAGAAGATTGGTGCATATACTGTTAAGGCAAAGGGTCAGAATATTACGTTTCTTGATACACCTGGACATGAAGCCTTTACCGCAATGAGAATGCGTGGTGCAAACTCAACAGATATTGCTGTACTTGTAGTTGCAGCTGATGATGGTGTAATGCCACAGACTATAGAAGCTATCAATCATGCTAAGGCTGCAAATGTTGAAATAATTGTTGCAGTTAACAAAATTGATAAACCAAATGCAAATATTGACAGAGTTAAGCAGGAAATGACAGAATATGGCCTAATCGCTACTGATTGGGGCGGAACTACAGAATTTGTTCCTGTATCAGCAAAAACTGGAGAAGGAATTGAGACTCTTCTTGAGACAATTCTTCTTACTGCAGATATTCTTGAACTTAAGGCAAATCCAAATCGTATGGCGAGAGGACTTGTTCTTGAGGCTAAGCTTGATAAGGGACGTGGACCTGTTGCTAATATTCTTGTTCAGAAGGGTACTCTTCATGTTGGAGATTTTGTCTCTGCAGGAGCATCTTATGGTAAGGTAAGAGCAATGGCAGATGATAAGGGCAAGAGAGTCAAGGAAGCTCTTCCTTCACAGCCAGTTGAGATACTTGGTTTATCAGCTGTTCCAAATGCAGGCGAAGTAATCGTAAGTCATGAGAGTGATAAGGAAGCAAAGAATTTTGCTAACACATACCTTCAGCAGCATAAGAAAGATCTTATTGATGAGACAAAGGCTAAGATGTCACTTGATGATCTTTATTCAAAGATTGAAGAAGGAAAGCTTAAGGAACTTGACATCATTATTAAGGCTGATGTACAAGGTAGCGCAGAAGCTCTTAAGCAGAGTCTTATCAAACTTTCAAATGATGAAGTTGTTGTTAAGATCATTCACAATGGTGTTGGTGCGATAAATGAGTCAGATGTTACTCTTGCAGCTGCATCTGATGCAATCATTATTGGATTTGACGTTCGTCCTGATGCTACAGCAAAGTCAATGGCTGAGCATGAAGGCGTTGAGATTAAGCTTTACAAGGTTATCTATCAGGCGATTGATGATGTTGATGCAGCTATGAAGGGAATGCTTGCTCCTATCTATGAAGAGAAGGTTACCGGACATGCTGAGATTCGTCAGATATTCAAGGCTTCTGCTATTGGAAATATTGCCGGTGCTATTGTAACTGACGGAAACATTCAGAAGGGCTGCAAGGTTCGTATTTCAAGAGCAGATGAGCAGATCTTTGAGGGAAATCTTGCTTCTCTTAAGAGATTCAAGGATGATGTTAAGGAAGTTAAGGAAGGCTATGAATGTGGTCTCGTATTTGAAGATTTCGATCAGATGAACGAGGGCGATATTGTCGAAGCATACACGATGGTTGAAGTTCCAAGAACTTAACTAAGGTATAGGGATTAATATGAGAAATAATATTAAACATGTAAGAATAAACGGCGAAGTAATGAAGGTGATTTCTGAAGCTATTCGTTACAGCAAAGATCCTCGTATCAGCCCCATGACTTCGGTCATGGAGGTTGATGTCGCTGCTGACCTTAAGACATGTAAGGTTTGGGTCAGCGTACTTGGTGACGACAGAGCCAGACAAAAGACAATGGAAGGTCTTGAAAGTGCTAAAGGTTACATAAGAAGTACAGTTGCGAAGGAAATCAATCTTCGTAATACACCTGAGCTTACATTCATAATGGATGATTCCATTGAATATGCCATTAATATGTCCAAAAAGATTGACGAAGTTACGAAGAAAGATAATGAAGCAATCGAAGAGCGTAGAGAACGCGAAGGCGATGAAGATGCTGATGACTCTGATTCTGAGGAATAACTTTTTTATTTCTTTGGATAACAAATAATGGTTTATAATACTAATATTGATTATTTAGTAACTGCGAATGCAGAACTGAATCAGCTAAGAAGATTAAACGCAGCTATTTAGTTCTGCATTCTTTGTAATAACGAAAGTAAACTTGACATGTAGTAATTTGAATTAAAATAAGATGGAGGCACTTTGTGATAAATATTGATGATTTGGCTCTTGATGCACAGACTATAGCAATAAGTGGACATATAAGACCTGATGGAGATTGCATTGGCTCGTGTCTTGCAATGTATCTTTATCTCACAAAAAGCTATCCTGACAAAAAAGTAGATGTTTTTCTTCAGACTATCCCACCTGAATATAAGATCCTAAAAGGCGTAGATGCAGTTAAAACGGATTTTAAAACTGATGTTGAAAGCTACGATTTGTTTATTGTGCTTGATTGTGGTAAGGAAAGAATTGGTGATGCCGAGAGCTTTTTTGACAAGGCAAAGAAAACAGCTAATATCGATCATCACATCAGTAACCTCGGGACAGGTGATGAGAATTATATCGTTCCTACTGCAAGCTCTGCATGCGAACTCGTTTACGATGTTCTTGATAAGGAAATGATGGACGAGAGCATTGCCAAGGCTTTATATACTGGAATAATCACTGATACGGGGGTATTTAAGTATTCAAATACTTCCCCCAAAACAATGAAAACCGGAGCAGCGCTTATTTCATATGGATTTGATTTTGGTACTATTATTGATTCGATTTTTTATGAAAAGACATATGTACAGAATCAGATTCTTGGAAGAACACTTCTTGAAAGTACACTTTTAATGGGTGGGCATTGCATCTATGCAGCGGTAAATAAGCAGACGATGGATTTCTATAAGGCTGCTAACAGTGACCTTGAGGGAATTGTTTCCCAGTTAATGCTTACAAAGGGCGTAGACTGTGCTGTATTTGCCTCTGAAATGGGGAGTCTTGAATATAAGGTAAGTCTTAGATCTAATGGAAACGTAAATGTAGCTTCTATTGCTGAAATGTTTGGAGGCGGCGGACATGCAAGAGCTGCAGGCTGTACGATGAACGGAACGAGCTATGATGTTATTAATAATCTTTCGCAGTTTATTGAGCAGCAGCTGATAGAAAACGGCATAATTAATAAATGAGAATGGTGATATGGGAAATAATTTTAATGGACTTCTGAATGTAAATAAAGAGGCTGGATTCACTTCTAATGATGTGGTGGCCAAGCTTCGAGGAATTCTTCGCCAAAGGAAGATAGGACATACAGGTACTCTTGATCCGGATGCAGTTGGAGTGATGGTTGTATGCCTTGGAGGTGCAACAAAGCTCTGTGATGTTCTTACAGAACATACAAAAGAATACATCGCTGTATGCAGACTTGGAGTAACTACTGATACGCAGGATATGTCAGGAAAGGTTATTTCATCGCATGAAGTAGATGTAGATGAAGAGAGTCTCCATACTGCAGTTATGGCTTTCGTTGGCGAATATGATCAGATTCCGCCGATGTATTCTGCGCTTAAGGTTGGCGGCAAAAAGCTTTATGAGCTTGCAAGAGAAGGCAAAGAGATAGAAAGAAAACCCAGAAGAATAAAAATTAGTTCAATTTCAATTCTTGATACGTCGCATCTTTTGGATGAGCATGTTTTTACAATGGAAATAAGATGCTCGAGAGGAACGTACATTAGAACTCTTTGCAATGATATTGGTGAAAAGCTTGGATGCGGAGCTGCTATGCAGCATTTGACAAGAACTGCAGTTGGAAGCTTTAGGCTTGAGGATAGCCTTACGCTTACTCAGATAGAACACCTTCGTGATGAAGAAGCTCTTGCTGATCATATTATGTCAGTTGAAACTGTATATAAAGATCTTGACCGTGTTACGGTTTCAAATGAATTCAGAAAACAGCTTGAGAACGGGAATGCGTTTGGACTTTCAAATATCATAAATGAAAACCCGGATGATGAGCAGGATATTATAGAAATCGACAAACAGTTTGAAGATAGAATAAGCGTCAGAGCCTATGGTGAAGACGGAGTGTTTTTTGGAGTATACAAATACGATGCAAGGCTTGAGAGGTTTTGCACAGACAAATTTTTTTATAACAGCATGGACTGAAAATGAAGATAATTCACGGACTTGAACAATTTAATATTGATGGAGAGACTGCTGTTTCAATTGGCAAGTTTGATGGAATTCATCTTGGACATAAAAAGCTTGTTGAGAACCTTCTTGCTCAGAAAAAGAGAGGATTAAAGAGCGTAGTTTTTACATTTGATCCTGATCCTGGAACCTTCTTTTCGGGGCGTCAGATGCCTATTCTTATGACTATTGATGAAAAGAGACGCTGGTTTGAAAAAAACGAGATAGATATTCTTGTAGAATTTCCGCTTAATAACAGAACGGCAGTAACTCCTCCAGAAGCTTTTATAGAGGATATTCTTTCTGACAGTCTTCATGCAAAATTTATATCTGCGGGAATGGATGTATCTTTTGGCGACAGAGGAAAAGGCGATTATCATCTTCTTCAGAAGATGGCAGGGAGCTATGGATATGAGCTGAGCCTTATTCCAAAGGTGAGAATTGAAGGGAAGGAAATTAGTTCGACATATGTTAGGAGTGAAGTCGCTGCAGGAAATATGGAAATGGCGACAAAGCTTCTTGGATGCCCATATCAGGTTAGCGGAATAGTTGAACATGGCAGAAGCTTTGGGCATACGATTGGAATTCCTACCGTAAATCTTCTTCCTGAAAAAGGAAAGCTCCTTCCTCCAAATGGAGTTTACTATTCATATGTCTATATTGATGGCATAAAGCATAATGGGATGACCAATATTGGCTGTAAACCAACCGTTTCAAACAGCGGACAAGTTGGCGTTGAAACCTTCATTTATGATTTTAATGAGAACATTTATGGAGAGTTCATTGAAGTGCAACTTCTTTCTTATAGAAGAGCAGAAATGCATTTTGATAGCATTGAAGCACTTAAAAATCAGATGAATAAGGATGTTTCTGACGGTGTTATCTTTCATGAGAAATACGAAAAAGATTCTTTACAGGAACCCTCATCTGTGGTAAAGTAATTTAGTTGCCATTGTGGCGACGGATGCGAATTTACCTGTACCTGGATTTTGGATACTCCAACCGCTTCCCGGTATATGGCGAATCTAATACAAAGGAGAATGAAAATGATTTCAAAAGAGAAAAAGACAGAAGTAATTAACAAGTATGCAACAAAGGCAAATGATACAGGTTCACCGGAAGTTCAGGTAGCTATTCTTACAGAGCGTATTCTTGAGCTTAACCAGCACCTTAAGGCTAACCCAAATGATAAGCACTCTAACAGAGGACTTCTTAAGATGGTTGGTCAGAGACGTGGACTTCTTTCATACCTTAAGAAGAAGGATATTGAGAGATATCGTAAGCTTATCGAGCAGCTCGGACTTAGAAAGTAATTATTGATTTGGTTATTGAGGCGGTAAAAACTATGAGTTTTTATCGCCTTTTGTAGGAGTATAGGCAAAGTAGAGAGAAACTGCACACGTACCTCTGAGAAATGAGTGATACGGATGAGCAGAAAAGGAGATTTTATGTACAAGAATTTTAAAATGGAACTTGCAGGCAGAACACTTAGCGTAGATATCGGAAGAGTTGGTAAGCAGACCAACGGCTGCGCATTTATGAAATATGGTGATACTACAGTTCTTAGTACCGCTACTGCATCAGAGAAGCCAAGAGATGGAGTAGATTTCTTCCCACTTAGCGTTGAATACAGCGAGAAGTTCTATTCAGTTGGTAAATTTCCAGGCGGATTTAATAAGAGAGAAGGAAAGGCTTCTGAGAACGCTGTTCTTACAAGCCGTGTTATCGACAGACCTATTCGTCCTCTTTTTCCAAAGGATTACAGAAATGATGTAACTCTTGAAGATATGGTTATGGCTGTTGATTCACAGTGCCGTCCTGAGCTTGTAGCAATGATTGGCTCTTCAATTGCACTTTCCATTTCGGATCTTCCATTTGATGGCCCATGTGCAATGACACAGATGGGTATGGTTGACGGCGAATTTATCGTTAACCCTTCACAGGAGCAGTGGGACAAGGGCGACCTTCGTCTTACAGTTGCATCAGTTGGTCAGAAGGTTATCATGATCGAGGCAGGTGCTAATGAGATTCCTGAAGCAAAGATGCTTGAAGCAATTTATAAGGCTCATGAAGTTAACCTTACTGTAATTGATTTCATAAAGGGCATTGTTGCTGAATGTGGCAAGCCAAAGTCAGAATACATCAGCTGCGCAGTTCCACAGGAACTTAATGATGCTATGAAGCAGATTGTTCCTCCTGCAGAAATGGAAACAGCTGTATTTACAGATGAAAAGCAGGTTCGTGAAGCTAATATTTCTAAGATTACAGATCGTCTTACAGAAGCTTTTGCTGATAAAGAAGATTGGCTTGCTGTTCTTCCTGATGCAATTTATCAGTATGAGAAGAAGACTGTTCGTAAGATGATTCTTAAAGATCACAAGAGACCAGATGGTCGTGAGATTACTCAGATCAGACCTCTTGCTGCTGAAGTTGATATTGTTCCAAGAGTACATGGAAGCGCAATGTTTACGCGTGGACAGACACAGATTTGTGATATTTGTACACTTGCTCCTTTATCAGAAGCTCAGAGAGTAGAAGGACTTGATCCAAACGTAACAGAGAAGAGATATATCCACCAGTATAATTTCCCAGCTTATTCAGTTGGTGAAACAAAGGTAAGCAGAGGACCTGGACGTAGAGAAATCGGACACGGCGCACTTGCAGAGAGAGCACTTCTTCCTGTACTTCCAAGTACTGAAGAGTTCCCATATTCAATTCGCTGCGTATCAGAAACATTTGAGTCAAACGGATCAACATCACAGGCTTCTATCTGTGCGTCAACTATGGCACTTATGGCAGCAGGTGTTCCAATCAAGAAGCAGGTTGCAGGTATCAGCTGTGGTCTTGTAACAGGCGATACAGATGATGACTTTATCGTTCTTACAGATATTCAGGGTCTTGAGGATTTCTTTGGAGATATGGACTTTAAGGTAGCCGGAACACATGACGGAATTACTGCTATCCAGATGGATATTAAGATTCACGGACTTACAAAGCCTATCGTTGAGACAGCTGTTGCTCATTGTAAGGAAGCAAGAGAGTTCATTATGAGCTCATGCATGACTCCTGCAATTGCAGAGCCTAGAAGTGAAGTCGGCAAGTATGCTCCTAAGATTGTTTCTCTTCAGATTAGTCCTGACAAGATCGGTGATGTTGTTGGACAGCGTGGAAAGACAATTAATGAAATCATTGCTCGTACAGGCGTCAAGATTGATATTACTGATGAAGGAAAGGTCTCTGTTTGCGGAGACGATAAGGATGCTATTCAGAAGGCAATTGATATGATTGGAATCATTACTACAGATTTCGAGCAGGGTCAGATCTTCAAGGGTAAGGTTGTCAGCATTAAGGATTTCGGTGCTTTTGTTGAGTTTGCTCCTGGAAAAGAAGGACTTGTTCATATCAGCAAGATTTCAAAGGATAGAATCGAGCATGTCGAAGACGTTCTTACTCTTGGCGACGTAGTAACAGTTGTTTGCCTTGGCAAGGATCGTATGGGCAGAATCAGCTTCTCTATGAAGGATGTTGCTCAGCAGTGACTACAAATTAACGCGTTGGCAGACGGAAAGTACAAATTCTTACTGTGAAACCTCTGACTTTTTTGATGAAGCCGGAGTTTTCCGATAAGAATTAGTAATTTTCGTTATGAGCCGGTATGCGATTTATCATGCATGCCGGCTTTTTGGACGAATTGATGCGCTGATTGTATAACTGTTTTTATAAAAGAGGAGCTAAGAGTAATGGCAGACAAATTAACAGAAGAAGAAATAAAAAAAAGACGTACATTTGCGATAATTTCCCATCCTGATGCAGGTAAAACTACTTTGACAGAGAAATTCCTTCTTTATGGAGGAGCAATTAACATGGCAGGAAGTGTCAAGGGTAAGGCTACGTCAAGGCATGCAGTATCTGACTGGATGGAGATAGAGAAACAGAGAGGAATTTCTGTTACATCTTCAGTACTTCAGTTTAATTATGAGGGATGCTGTATCAATATTCTTGATACGCCGGGGCATCAGGATTTCTCTGAGGATACATATCGTACACTTATGGCTGTGGATTCGGCAGTCATGGTAATAGATGCTTCAAAGGGTGTCGAGGCTCAGACCAAGAAGTTGTTCAAGGTCTGCACGATGCGTCACATCCCGATTTTTACATTTATTAACAAGATGGATAGAGACGCAAGAGATACTTTTGAACTTCTCTCTGATATCGAAGATAATCTTGGAATTGAAACCTGTCCTATGAACTGGCCTCTTGGCTCAGGAAAGAACTTTAAAGGCATCTATGACAGACAGGAAAACAGAATAGTTACATTCCAGGATACTATGAAGGGAACAAAGGAAGGAACAGAAACCTTTATTGATCCCGATGACAGAGAAATGACTGATAAATTTATTGGTCAGGACGCAATGGATAAATTAAATGATGAGATAGAACTACTCGACGGAGCAGGAGCAGAGTTCGATCTTGATACAGTTAGAGCCGGAAAGCTCACACCTGTATTTTTTGGCTCAGCCCTTCAGAATTTTGGCGTTGAGATATTCCTTCATCATTTTCTTCAAATGGCAACGACACCTGTCGGAAGAATGTCTGATGGAGAATTAATTGATCCAATGGAACATGACTTTACAGCATTCGTCTTCAAGATTCAAGCGAATATGAATAAAGCACATCGTGACAGAGTAGCTTTTATGCGTATTTGCTCAGGCAGATACGATGCTGATATGGAAGTAAAACACGTTCAAAGCGGTAGACAGATGCGACTTTCGCAGCCTCAGCAGCTTATGGCCGATGAACGTAAAATCCTGACAGAAGCTTATGCCGGTGATATCATGGGCGTATTTGATCCTGGAGTATTCTCAATTGGAGACACAGTATGCTGCCCTAAGGATAATGTCAGATATGAGGGAATTCCAACTTTTGCGCCTGAGCATTTTGCAAGAGTAAGGCAAGTTGATACCATGAAGAGAAAGCAGTTTGTTAAGGGCATATCACAGATTGCGCAGGAAGGTGCAATTCAGATCTTCCAGGAATTCAACATGGGCCTTGAAGAAATTGTTGTCGGCGTTGTTGGTGTTTTGCAGTTTGATGTACTTAAATTCAGACTTCAAAGCGAATATAATGTTGAGATTATCCTTGAGATGCTTCCTTATGAATATATCAGATGGGTAGATTCTCCCGAAACTGACATGAATACCCTGGTTGGAACTTCTGATATGAAGAAGATTAAGGATATGAATGACAGACCGCTCCTTTTATTTGTAAACGAATGGAGCGTTGATATGACTGTTAAGAGGAACGAAGGGCTTGTCCTTTCTGAGTTTAGAAAAGAGTAATTCAAATTGAATTAGAAGTAATTGTATCAAAAAAAAGGGCCGCGAATTTTCATTCGCGGCCTTTTTTTGCACATTATATTGCATAGCGTTTTGCAATTGGTCTTTCTTATATTGTAGTAATTCCCTGAACCCCCATTATGATTTCAAGTACAACAAAAATGATAAAGAAAACTGAACAAAATGCATATTTATAAAATTTCTTTTCAGTGCGGTTGAATGTGAAATAATCTACCACATGCTGATATTTAAAAGCAAGTATGATTAGACCGATTCCAAACAATACCATGCAAATAAATCCCGTGATAACACTTTGTAAATCTTCAGATAACGGAGCCATGGCATATGACAGGAATTCACCAAATACCATATTGTTGATCATGTGAAGAAGTATTGTCCACTTTAGCGAATATTCTGTAGCAATATAGCCAAACAAAAGGCCAAGAAAAAATGCATAGAAACCTTGAACTATATTTGCATGCATAAATCCGAAGAACAATGCAGATAGAACTATAGCGAATATTTTACCGGATTTTTGAAGAGAATGAAGTACAAAGCCTCTATAAATCACTTCTTCAAAAATAGGAGCAAATATTGCTGCATATAAGAACATTGACAGAGTTTGTGAGGTGCTGCTGGCGCTTTCAATAGAATCCATTACAGAGTATCCAAAACCATTAAGCAGTGTTTCAAGGCCGCTTGAAAAAACAGAAAATACTAGCTGAAACATCATGGTTAGTGGAATAAATGAGAGAAATTTTACTAACGTCATTTTATTGTTATCACTAAATGCACCCTTTAGAGGTTTATCTTTGTGAAAAAAGAGTAAAAGAAAAAGGAAACCTATAAAAAGAGATATTATGGATGAGGTGCCTGATTCAACCGTTTTTGTAACAAAATCATTGTATAACTTATCCGATGCAAGGATAGCCGGATTGGTTTTGCCAATGTAAATAACGCTTAGAAAAAAGCATCCAAGGACTACTGCGTACATAATGATATTGTAGATAATAACACCGATACTTGTGAAACTTACGGACTTTCTGACTTGTTTGGCAATTATGTTTTGTGACATTTTGATAAACCTTTCTAAAGACTGAGTATGAATAAATTGATTGAATTATCAAGCCTTAATATGTATCATATCATTAATGTATGAAAAATGTGCGAAAGTGGATATAGGCAAATGAAGAAAATTCTTAATTTTTTTGTATGTATAGTGCTGACGATGTCTATGCTGACCGGCTGCGCGGCGAGTAAAGATATAGAGGATAAATTAAAGGAACTTAATATACTTCCATCAAATTATAATTCATCACAGGATTCTTCTGAAAGTAGTTCTGGTTCTTTAGCTGATAGTGGATCTTTGGATAGTGATACATCCGGGACGGACGATTTGACTAAAGGGCAAAGCAGCGATGCATCGGATAGCAGTTCTACAGAAAGCTCTTCCAACAAATCATCAGGAGATTCCGGTTCTAAAAGTAGTAAATCGTCTTCTGCAGAATCCTCTTCATCAAAAAGTTCAGGCAAAACTGTTCTTGATAGCGAGGGTCTTCCGACCGAAGAAATGATTTCAGATAGAGAAGCTATTGGACTTGATGATGCAGGGCTTACTGCTGCAAAGAAGAGCTGTAGCGGCCTATACTGCTATGAAAAATTATCTGATGATGAGAAAACTCTTTATGCAGAGATATTTATAATTCTTCAAAATCACGCAGAGAATATTTACGTTTCCTCAAAGGATACCGATCAGATCGATAAGGTAAATAGCTGCGTGTTGAATGATCACCCTGAAATATTCTATGTAAATGGTTATTCAAGAACAAAGTATGCCGGAAGCGATGGGAATGTTAAGGGCATTACTTTTAGCGGAACTTATACAGTTTCTGCAGACGAAGTCGCATCAAGGCAGACGCAGATTGATAGCTATGTAAATAAGTGCCTTTCAGGGATATCAAGTTCTGCTGATGATTACACTAAAATAAAGTATGTATATGATTATCTGATTAAGAATACGGATTATAATCTTTCTGCTGCTGATAATCAGAATATTTGCTCAGTTTTTATAAATGGAAGCAGTGTTTGCCAAGGCTATTCAAAGGCAACGCAGTATCTTCTTAATAAGCTTGGCGTTCAGACAATTCTTGTTACAGGAACGGTCAAGCTATCAAGTGGAAATACAGCACACGCATGGAATATGGTAAAGGCTGATGGAAAGTGGTACAACGTTGATACTACGTGGGGTGATGGCTCTTTTCTTAATGCTTCAGGAGATAGCAGTGCAAAGCAAATTATCAATTACAATTTTCTGTGTGATACCACTTCGGACATATCCACAACGCATTCAATAAGTAATGTTGTGAGCGTCCCCGAGTGTACGTCGATGGATGATAATTATTATGTTAAGGATGGAAGCTATTTTACGTCATATGATACAGCACTTTTACAGAGCCTTTTTGACAGAAAATACGCAGAGGGCGCAGATAATGTAACATTTAAGTGTGCTTCTAATGATGTCTATACACAGATGAAGGAAGATCTTCTTACAAACAGCAAAATGTTTGATTATCTTCAGAGCGGAACCAGCAAGGTGTCTTATTATTCTTCGGACGACCTTCACACGATAACGATTTTTTTTGTAAAAAGAGCTACTAGCCTAGGCGAATAATAGTAGACATATGAGTGCAAATTGGTAATATAGTTTTTTATGCACATTTTCTATGCAAAATGCATAAAATTATGTATAATATTGATATCTATGAAATTATGAAAAGATGCTTTTTTAGGAGGCTTGAAATGGATAAAAATACAGATAGCAGTACATTTACACTACAGGATAATGCTGATATTGGAACAGTTAAGATAGCAGATGATGTTATCGGAATGATTGCAGCTCTTGCAGCTATGGAGATTGAAGGCGTATCAGCTATGGCCGGTAACATAACAACAGAGCTTCTTGGCAGAGTAGGACATAAGAATCTTGCAAATGGAGTAAAGGTTACATTTGAAGGACGCAGCATACACGTTAAGCTGGCGCTTATGATGAATTATGGATATAATATTCAGACTACATGTCAGAATGTTCAGACACGTGTAAAGAATACAGTTGAAAATATGACAGGTCTTAAAGTTGAAGACGTCGACATTAGAATAGCCGGCATCACAATCCCAAGAGCCTAAAGGAAACAAGGAAGATTATATGAACAGAAGTGAGATAAGAGAACAGGTTTTTAAACTCCTTTTTCGTGTAGAGTTTAATACTATTGAAGAAATGCCGGAGCAGGAAGATCTTTTTGTCGAGAATAATGACAGCAAACTGACGTCTAAGGACGCACAGGATGTCAGAACCAAGTATGAAAGTATTCAGGCAAAGCTTGGTGAAATCGATGAGATGATTAATAAGGAAACCATAGGCTGGGATACAAAGCGTATGGCTAAGACAGATCTCACGATTATTAGACTTGCAATATATGAAATTAAATTTGATGACGAGGTTCCGACAGGTGTTGCAATAAATGAGGCTGTTGAGCTTGCCAAGAAATTCGGGCAGGATGGTTCCCCGGCGTTCGTAAACGGAGTGTTGGCGAAATTTGCATAATGTATATACGGTTGGTCAGCTAAATGCTTATATTAAGAATATGTTTGCCCAGGAGTATATGTTTCGGGCGATTACCGTAAAGGGAGAGGTGAGTAATTGTAAATACCACTCCTCGGGACATATTTATTTTACTCTAAAGGATCAGGGTGGACAGATTTCATGCGTTATGTTTGCCGGAAACAGAGGCGGGCTTAAGTTTCAGATGACTGACGGCAGTAAGGTTCAGGTAACAGGCTCGGTAGAAGTGTATGAGCGTGATGGCAAGTATCAGCTCTATGCAAAGAACATCGAACAGCTTGGAGCAGGAGAACTATATGAACAGTTTCTTTTGCTCAAAAAGCGGCTTGAAGAACAGGGAATGTTTGATGCCGGATATAAGAGGCAGATTCCTAAATTTATTCATAAGCTTGGCGTAGTAACGGCTCCAACAGGTGCAGCCGTACAGGATATTATTAACATCAGTCTGCGCCGCAATCCATATTTACAAATTATTCTGTATCCTGCTATCGTGCAGGGTGAACAGGCCGCTGCCAGCATTGCTCGTGGCATCAAAGCTTTATCGGAACGTGCGGTAGATGTAATTATCGTCGGTCGTGGTGGCGGGTCTATCGAAGATCTTTGGGCATTCAATGAAGAAAGCGTGGCTGATGCCATCTTTAATTGCCCTATTCCGATCATTTCAGCAGTAGGTCATGAAACAGATACTACAATTGCAGATTATGTTGCAGATTTACGGGCACCAACTCCGTCTGCGGCAGCAGAACTTGCGGTTTATGAATATGACAGATTAATGCAGGATATTTATGATTATGAAAGTACCCTGACGACACTGATGGATAGAAAGATTTCTGATGCAAAGGTAAAAGGTCAGATGCTCGGAAAAGAGCTTGACAGATACAGTCCGGTAACAAAATTAAATAATCAGAAGATGCGAGCTTCCTCGGCGGAGGATATGCTTTCTAATCTGATTACAGGTAAATTATCTATGGTACGGCATAGACTGGATGTGGATATCGAAATAATGAAAGGCTTATCACCACTTTCAAAGCTTAAGTCAGGGTTTTCGTATGTTACGGATTCAGATGGAAAGAATATCAAAAGCTGCAATGATGTGAATCCGGGTGATGATCTTATTATCAATGTAAGCGATGGAATTGTTGAGGCTGTAGCTACAAAATCACTGTATGGAGGTAGTAATGGCAGCAAAGACTAAAACCGAAGATTCTGGGAAGCTTTCTATTGAAGAAGCTTTCGGGCAAATTGAAGAGAAGATAGGAATGCTCCAAAAGGATGATATATCGCTTGAGGATTCCTTCAAACTATATAAGGAAGGTATGGACCTTCTTAAGAACTGCAATGCTTCAATCGACAAGGTCGAGAAGCAGGTAATGCAAATTAGAGATCACGATGATGGAGACTAATATTTGAAAGCTTCGCTTTCAAATATCGAGGTTTAAACTGCGTTAAACCTCGAGTCATTAGCTGCTCCTAAAAATAAGTCGCAGCATGGAGACTAATAAAAATGACAGAGGATTTTAATACTTCTTTTGAAAAAAGAGTAAGCTATGCCGAGAGTACAATAAAAGAATTTCTTCCAAAGGAAGAAGGAAGACAAAAAACTATTATCGAGGCAATGAATTATAGCGTTCTAGCCGGTGGTAAGAGGATAAGACCGGTAATCATGAAGGAAGCCTTTGAGATGTTTGGCGGACAAAATGAAAAGAAAATAAAGCCATTTATGGCTGCAATTGAAATGATACATACATATTCTCTTGTGCATGATGATCTTCCTGCAATGGATAATGACGAGTACAGAAGAGGCCGAAAGACTACTCACGCTGTGTATGGTGCAGGAATGGCAACTCTTGCCGGAGATGGACTTCTAAATTATGCTTTTGAAACCGCACTAAAGAGTGCTGATGTAAGAAATGAGCTTTCCGGAGCGGAAAGAGCAGAATACACAGAGAGATGTTTCAAGGCACTTGATATTCTCGGAAATAAAGCCGGAATATACGGTATGGTAGGCGGACAGTGCGTTGATGTTGAGGCTGAAGGCAAAAAGGTTCCTGCTGATGAGCTTATATTCATTCATGAGAATAAAACAGCGGCTATGATTGAAAGCTCTCTTCTTATCGGAGCATGTATGGCTGGAGCATCCGATGATGATATGAAGAATATTGAAAAGGCGGGAAGCAATATAGGCATCGCTTTCCAGATACAGGATGATATTCTTGATGTAATAGGTGATACAAAGGTTCTTGGCAAAGCAGTAGGCTCTGATGAGAAGAATGAAAAGTCTACATATGTAACAATATATGGAATGGATAAATCCAAAAAGGATGTTGAGGAACTTTCAAACGAGGCGATTGATATTCTTGAAGATATTATGAAGAAGAATCAAAAGGAAGATAAATTCCTTATAGATCTTGTAAAATGGATGATTTACAGAGAGAAATAAATTTGAACTGACCGGAGGACGAAATGTCTGGATTACTTGATGAGATTAATGAACCAAATGATGTGAAAAAGATTCCTGCATCCGAGCTTGATGATCTTGCACAGGAGATAAGGGATTTTCTAATAGAAAAGATAAGCGTAACAGGAGGTCATCTTGCGTCAAATCTTGGAACTGTTGAGCTTTCCATTGCGCTTAACAGAGTCCTTGAAATGCCTGATGATAAGATTGTATGGGATGTAGGACATCAATGCTATACGCATAAAATTCTTACAGGAAGAAAAGACGGCTTTGATCATCTTCGTCAGTTTGGCGGAATGAGCGGATTTCCAAAGAGAAGTGAGAGTGACTGCGACTGCTATGATACAGGTCATAGTTCGACGTCAATTTCTGCAGGACTTGGAATGGTTAAGGCAAGAGACCTTGAAGGTGAGGATTATACAGTTGTTTCAGTTATTGGAGACGGCTCTCTTTCAGGAGGTCTTGCTTATGAAGCACTTAATAATGCTGCTAAGCTTGAAACAAATTTCATCATTATCTTAAATGATAACAATATGTCAATTTCCGAGAGTATCGGAGGTATGTCAAAGTATTTAAATAATGTGCGCACATCGCAGGGCTACCTTGATTTGAAAGAAGATGTATACCAGCAGCTACTTGGAAAGCCTCAGGTAATTAGCAGAATTAGAAAGGCAAAGAACAGTCTCAAACAGTTCTTTGTTCCAGGAATGCTCTTTGAGAACCTTGGAATAACTTACCTAGGACCAGTTGATGGACATAATGAGGCTGCTCTCGAGAGAGAGCTGAAGGAAGCAATGAAGGTCAAGAAGGCAGTAATGATTCATGTCATTACCAAGAAGGGTAAGGGGTATGAGCCTGCTGAAAGACATCCTGCAAGATTCCACGGCACGGAGCCTTTCGTAATTGAAAATGGTATTCTAAGCCATCATAGATTAAAGGCTAATTATCAGGATATCTTTTCGACATGTATGTGTAAGCTTGGCGAGCGAAATCCCAAGGTTGTCGCTATCACGGCAGCAATGGCAGATGGAACAGGTCTAAAGCGCTTTAGAAATATGTATCCTGACAGATTTTTTGATGCTGGAATTGCTGAAGAACATGCAGTTTCGTTTGCTGCGGGACTTGCTATTGGAGGACAAAGACCTATATTTGCGGTCTATTCCTCTTTTCTCCAAAGAGCATATGACCAGATACTTGAAGATGTCTGTCTTCAAAAACTCCCTGTCGTATTCGCAGTAGATAGGGCAGGAATAGTTGGAGCAGATGGCGAGACGCATCAGGGAATATTTGATCTTTCGTATCTTTCGAGCATGCCGGGAATGACGGTTATGGCACCTAAGAATAAGTGGGAGCTTTCTGATATGCTTAAGTTTGCGCTTACACTTGATGGGCCTTCAGCAATCAGATATCCAAGAGGAGAAGCGTATGACGGATTAAAGGAATATCGTGCTCCTATCGTTATGGGAAAGGCTGAACCGATATATGAAGAGAAAGATATACTTCTTCTGGCAGCAGGGAGCATGGTCAAGACAGCTACTATAGTTAGAAATAATTTAAAAGAAGAAGGCTTAAACTGTTCACTTACAAATGCAAGATTTGTTAAGCCTGTAGATACTGAATATATAAAGGGAGCCTGCAAAACGCACAGACTCATCGTTACAATGGAAGAAAATGTGGAAAGCGGCGGTTTTGGCGAGAAGGTAAGACTATGTGTTGATCAAGCGAAGGCAGAGTCGATGGTTCTTACGATAGCGATACCTGATGAATTTGTAACCCACGGTAAGCCAGATGAGCTTCTTAAAATGCTTGGAATGGATGCTGATTCGATCACAAAGAGAATTCTTGAAGCCGTTAGATAAATAAACGGTTGATAAGCAAATTTGATTTAGGAATATGAGGAAATAAATGGGAAGAGAGAGGCTTGATACTCTTCTGGTAAAAAGAGATTTCTTTTCATCAAGAGAAAAAGCTAAGGCGGCAATAATTGGAGAAAATATCCGGATTTGCAATATGCTTGAAACAAAACCTGGGAAAACATTTGATGAGGATACGCTTTCAAATGATATGATCGAGCTTGTCGGAGAAACACTAAAGTACGTTAGCAGAGGCGGACTTAAACTTGAGAAGGCGATTGAAACATTTACAATAGATTTATCTGATAAAATATGCATGGATATTGGAGCATCAACAGGTGGCTTTACAGACTGCATGCTTCAAAACGGCGCGGGGAAGGTTTATAGCGTCGACGTAGGGCATGATCAGCTTGATAAAAAGCTTCTTGATGATTCAAGGGTAATAAACATGGAAGGCGTTAACTTTAGGTATATCGGAGAAAGTGATGTACCTGAGAAGCTGGATTTTGCCTCAGTTGATGTTTCTTTTATCTCACTTTTAATGATTCTTCCTCCTGCACTTGCACTCTTAAAAAATGACGGACAGATGGTTTGCCTTATTAAGCCGCAGTTTGAAGCCGGAAGAGAAAACATCGGCAAAAAGGGTGTTGTTAAGGATAGAAAGATTCACATAAGTGTCATAGGTAAGATAGCAGATAATGCGCAGGCGTTTGGATTTAAAGTGCTTGGTATTTCTTTTTCCCCTGTACGAGGCCCTGAAGGAAATATTGAATACTTAATCTATCTTGGAAAAGGCAGTGAAGATATTAACGCTATACCGTATTCATCTATTCATAGAAATGATATTATAGAAGTTGTGGAGAGCGCACACAAGGAGCTTTGATGGATAATTTTTTTGTAATAACCAATAAAGAAAAAGATGAAGGATTGAAGCTTACCGGTCATATTGCAGATTATCTTAAAGAACATGGCAAGAAGTGTTATATTTCAGAGGATTATCGCGCAGATGTAAATGGAGACGACAGAGCTTCGAGGTATATGTATGACATTCCTATGGACGTTGACTGCTGCATAGTTCTTGGCGGTGATGGCACAATGCTTCAGGCAGCTCATAATGTTGTAGGAAGAGATATTCCGCTTCTTGGAGTAAATCTTGGAACGCTTGGATTTCTTACTGAGGTTGAGACCGGATCAATTGATGATGCTCTTGCGCAGCTCCTTTCCGGAAGGTTCTCAATCGAGAGACGAATGATGATTCGCGGCGAGATAAACAGAGACGGAAATGTTGAGTATGCTTTAAATGATATTGTAATTACAAGAAGGGCAGTTCTTCAGGTAATAAGCTTCAATATATATGTAAATGATAAGCTCCTTCACATTTATCATGCAGATGGAGTAATTGTATCAACGCCAACCGGGTCAACAGGCTATAGTATGTCAGCAGGAGGACCAATAGTTGAGCCGGGAGCTCAGATGCTCTTACTTACGCCAATTTGTCCGCATGACATGACTCCAAGAAGTATTGTCTTATCTCCTGATGATAAGGTGACAGTAGAAATTTGTGAGGGAAAGGGCGGACGAAGGCAGCAGATAGAGGCAAGCTTTGATGCAAGGCTTCATAAGTCTGTTTCCGACCTTGATAAAGTAGAAATAAAGAGAGCCGATATGATGACATCTATAATCAGACTAAATCAGATAAGCTTTTTGGAATTGTTACATCGTAAACTGATATAAACAGGTGGGGTAAGCAGCTATGAAACAGAACAGACATGATAAGATAATCGAACTGATTGAAAAGAATAATGTTGAAACACAGGAACAGCTTGCTGATATGCTTCGCGAGGCTGGTTACGATGTTACTCAGGCAACGGTTTCGAGAGATATAAGAGACCTTAGACTGACTAAGATTCCAACAGGTGATGGCAAACAAAAATACGCCATAATTCATAGGGATAATGGCGAGCTCAAGAGTAAGTATATTCATGTACTTCAAAATGGATATGTTTCTATGGACCACGCCGAGCATATTGTAGTACTAAAGACAGTTACCGGAATGGCAATGGCAGTAGCTGCAGCAATTGATGCGCTTCAGCTTCCAGAAGTTGTAGGATGTGTTGCAGGAGATGACACTATCATGGCGGCTATCAGAACTAGTGAAGATGCTGAGTATGTCATGAATAAGATTCACGAAATGCTAAAGGAAAACTAGAATGCTATACAGTTTACATGTGAAAAATCTTGCACTGATCTCAGAGCAGGAAATTGAGTTTGGGAAAGGGCTTAACATAATAACGGGTGAAACAGGAGCCGGTAAATCTGTAATTATCGGTTCAGTTAATCTTGCCCTTGGAGCCAAGGCTGATAAAGATATTATCAGAACCGGGGCCGAGTATGCACTTATCGAGATGATCTTCGGACTTGAAGATGATGAAGAAAAATCAAAGGTAAAGCAGCTTGGTATTCCTGTTGAAGACGATGGAACTTTGATAATCCAGCGAAAGATTCTTCCTGCAAGAAGTATATGTAAGGTAGGAGGAGAAACTGTTACAGTAAAGCAGCTTCGTGACCTTTCAAATATCCTGATAAATATCCATGGTCAAAATGACCATCAAGAGCTTCTTCATAAGAAAAGACATCTCGAAATCCTCGACGGCTATGCCGAGCAGAAGCTTGCTCCTTTTAAGAAGGAACTTAAGGAACAGGTTAGTAAATTACGAGAGCTTGAAAAAGAATATGAAGGCTCAGATATAGATGAAAAGACAAGGCTTCACGCTCAGGAGCTTGCTTCATATGAAGTAAATGAAATAGAAGAAGCAGCGCTTGTAGAAGGCGAAGATGACGAACTAGAGAGCAACTACCGCAGAATGCTAAATTCCCGTAAAATAACGGAAACTTCATCGAATGCTATGGAGATTATCAGCGGCGAAAGCGATGAAAATGTATCAGATGCAGTTTCGAGAGCACTTCGTGAAATAATGAGTATCAGCTCTTTTGACAAGGAGGCTCAGGGACTCTGTGACCAGCTCTCTGATATTGATAATCTTATAGGAGATTTTACGCATTCTCTTACCGATTACATAGACAGCCTGGAATTTGATGACGAAGATTTTCATAGAATTGAAGACAGACTTAATCTGATAAATCATCTAAAAGAAAAGTACGGAAATACTATCCCGGAAATCTTAAAGTATTATGATGAAAAGAAACTTGAACTTGAAAATCTAAGTAATCTTGAAGCACATAAAGAGAATTTAAAGAGAGAGCTTTCGGAGCTTAAGAAGAAGGTAATGGCTACCTGCAGGAAAATATCTGATATTAGAAGTAAAGAAGCAAAGGCACTTTCGGAGCTTATGATAAAAGCTCTTGTGGATTTGAATTTTCTGGATGTACGTTTTGAGATTCAGGTTAGACCTGATGAAGAAAACATAGCTTCAAATGGATATGACGACGTTGAATTTATGATTTCAACCAATCCTGGAGAAGCTATAAGACCACTTGATCAGATAGCAAGCGGAGGTGAGCTATCAAGAATCATGCTTGCTCTTAAGACCGTTCTTGCCAAAAGAGATAATATTTCCACACTGATATTTGATGAAATAGATACCGGAATAAGTGGAAGAACTGCGTGGAAGGTATCCGAAAAACTTGGAATACTTGCGCATGATCATCAGGTTATTCTTATTACACATTTACCTCAGATAGCTGCTATGGCTGATACACATTTTCTTATTGCAAAGTCTCTTTCTGATGATGATAAGAGAACTGTTACCGGAATAAAAGAGCTTTCGGAAACAGAAAGCATAGAAGAACTTGCAAGGCTTCTCACAGGAGAGATGGTAACAAAGGCAGGATTAGAAAACGCCAGGGAAATGAGAAAACAGGCACTTCAGGTTAAGAAAGAAAAGGTATGACATGACACTTGATAAAGATGATTTTATAGGCAGCATACTTGGTAGCCTAGACAGAATAGACAATATTAAACTTGAAGAAATACCCGACATAGATTTATATATGGATCAGCTCACTACGTTTATGGAGGAGAGACTTCAAAAAGCCACCAGATATCCGGGAGAAGATAAGGTCCTTACAAAGACAATGATCAATAATTACGCTAAAAACGACCTTCTTCCTCCACCTATTAGAAAGAAATATTCCAAGGATCACATTATCCTTTTAATATTCATATTCTATTTTAAGAATATCCTGACGATAAATGATATTCAGACTCTTATCGAGCCATTAAAGGAAAGATTTCACATAAGTGATGATGAGCTTTCACTAAGTGAAATATATAAATCTATGTTTAACCTTGAGGGAGATCAGGCACAGATACTTAAGGATGATATAACAGAGAAGTATAATTATGCTGCGCATACCTTCGAGGATTACGATGGCGATGATAAAGAGAAGATGCAGATGTTTGCATTTATATCGCAGCTTGGGTATGACGTATATCTTAAAAAGCTGATAATCGAAAAGATTCTTGATAATTACAGAGCAGAAGATGATGCCAAAAAGGCTGCAGAGCTGGGCCGCGCGAAGGCAGAAAAAGAAGCGCTTAAGAAACAGAAAAAAGAAAAGCGGAGAGATACAGAAAATTGAGCATTTATGATTCACTTAATTCCGAACAAAAAAAAGCGGTTATGCAAACCGAGGGGCCGGTATTGATTCTTGCCGGAGCAGGCTCTGGAAAGACAAGAGTTCTTACTCACAGAGTTTGTTACCTGATAGATGAATGCGGCGTTAATCCTTGGAATATAATGGCGATAACCTTTACCAATAAGGCTGCAGGAGAAATGAGAGAAAGAGTTGATAAGATAGTCGGCTTTGGCTCTGAAAGCATTTGGGTAACTACATTTCATTCAACCTGCGTAAGAATTCTTCGAAGATTTGCAGACAGAATTGGATATCAGACTAATTTCACTATTTATGACAGTGATGATCAAAAAAGCCTTATGAAGGATATCTGTAAGAGATACCAGTTAGAGACTCAGTCACTTAAGGTCAGAAGAATTCTTAGCTCTATTTCTTCGTCCAAAGATAATCTGGTTACTGATTCTGAATATGGACTTAGTAGTGGAAACGACTCAGATAAAATTAAAATAGCAAAGGCTTATCACGAATATCAGATGTCACTTCGTAAAAATAATGCAATGGATTTTGACGATCTGATATTTAATACTGTAGAGCTATTTAAATCCTGTCCTGATGTGCTTGAATATTATCAGGAAAGATTCAAATACATTATGGTAGATGAATATCAGGATACTAACAATGCACAGTTTGAGCTTATAAGACTTCTTGCTTCTAAGTACAAGAACCTTTGCGTTGTAGGTGATGATGACCAGTCTATTTATAGATTCCGCGGAGCAAATATCAGGAATATCCTTGATTTTGAAAAGGTCTATGATAATGCAGTAGTTATAAAACTTGAACAAAATTACCGTTCAACTCAGATGATACTTGATGCTGCAAACAGCGTTATTAGTAATAACAGGGGTAGAAAGTCCAAATCTCTTTGGTCTGACGAGGGAACCGGTGATAAGGTTCGCCTTGAAAGATTTGATACGGCATATACAGAAGCCTCTTTTATCGCTGAGGACATATATAGAAATAAACAAAATGGTATCGCGGATTATAAGGATATGGCAGTTCTGTATCGAACCAACATGCAGTCAAGACAGCTTGAAGAGCAGTTTGTTATAAAGGGAATTCCTTACAATATCGTTGGAGGCACGAACTTCTACTCAAGGCGTGAAATTAAAGATCTTCTATGCTACCTCAAGACAATCGATAATGGACTAGATGACCTTGCTGTAAAAAGAGTTATCAATGTGCCAAAGCGTGGAATAGGCGCTACAACGATATCCAAGGTTCAGGGATATGCCGATGAACATCAGATTAGCTTCTTTAGCGCTCTTTCCAAGGCAGATGAAATTGTATCAGGAAAAGCAGGAGAAAAGCTTCTTTCTTTTGAGACTATGATAAGGGGCTTTAGGGCAAGACAGAAGGAAGGAACACTCGAAGCACTCCTTCAAAACATTATCGAAGTAATTGATTTTAAAGCATATATTAAAACTCTTGATGAGGATGACGATGGAAGCGGTGACAACAGCCGTGAGCAGAACGTTGGGGAACTTATCAGTAAAGTCGTAAGCTATGAGGAGAGCGCGGAAGAACCTTCACTTAGCGGATTCTTGTCTGATGTAGCTCTTATTGCAGATATTGATAATACCTCGGAAGAAGATAATAAGGTTCTGATGATGACGCTTCACAGTGCAAAGGGACTTGAATTTGATAATGTTTACATTGCAGGCATGGAGGAAGGTCTTTTTCCAAGCTATATGACTCTTCAGGAAGAGGATACCGATCCATATGCGATGGAAGAGGAAAGACGTCTTGCATATGTTGGAATAACTCGTGCCAAGAAGCATCTGACTTTGACCTGCGCCAAGAGCAGAATGATAAGAGGAGAGCTTCAGTACAATAACGTAAGCAGATTTGTCGAGGAAATACCAGATGACCTTCTAGATACTGAGGATAAGTCCGGGAAAGACTCTTTTGGCAAAAGAAAAGGTGATATGCCATCATTTCTTGACCTCGAGGATTATGAGTATAAAGCTCCTTCAAATAGAAGTGGAGCTTCGTCAGGACGAGGCTCATATGGAAGCAGAAACGGTGGAAACTCATATGGAAGCAGCTTATACGGCGGCTCAAAAGGTTCATATGGCAGTGGGAAGTCATATGGAAACAGTGGCAGCATAGATCATGAATATGGCAGCAGTATCTACGGCCTTGGCAGAAGGCCAAAGGCGGTTGCGGCTCCTCCTAAGAAAAGAGCTGTTCCAAACAAGCCATTTATTGCAGGAGCTTCAAACAGGCATTCTAATGCTTCAAAGCTTGCAGCAATAGACGGGCTAACAAAGGGAATGCCGGCTCAGGCAGAGCTTAACTATGTAGCAGGCGATAGAGTTGAGCACGTAAGATACGGAGAGGGAACGGTTAGACTTATTGAGGATGGCGCGAGAGATTATAAGGTTACGGTAGATTTTGATGAAGCCGGACCAAAGGTTATGTTTGCTTCTTTCGCCAAGCTCAAAAAAATCTGAAATAATAGCATTTACATTAACAAAGTGGTAAAATATTAACTATATAAAGCACTTTTGGGAAAGGGGCAAATAACATGAAAACTAAATTTGATGATGTATTGGAATTAACAAAGCTCAATGACAGGTTAGGTGAACTTGTTGGAAAGAAAGAGCAGGAGAACAAGCCTTCGAACATTATCCTCTGGGTGCTTGCAGTGATCGGAGCAGTTGCAGCAGTTGCAGCAATAGCCTTTGCTGTTTACAACTATCTGACACCGGCATATGAAGATGATTTTGATGATGATGATTTCGATGACGACTTCGATGATGATCTCGATGATGAAGATGACAAAGATTCAGATTCGAAGAACTAAGATGTGATTATTTTATTGCAGAGCGCGGCGGAGTGTGGTAATTATCGCATTCCGCCCTTTCTATGCAGAGGCGCTTTTGAGCGCATCTGAAAGGATTTTATGAAGAAAAGAGATATAGTTGAGGGGATAGTTGAAAGAGTAGACTTTCCCAATAAGGGCGTAATTATGCTTGAGGATGGGACCAAGTGCATTGTAAAGAATGCGCTTCCGGGACAGAAAATCTCAGCCCAGATTCAAAAGCTTAAGAAGAATAAAGCAGAAGCAAGGCTTCTTGAAGTAATAGAAGAGGATAGCGATGCAGTAAAGAGTCCGTGCAGACATTTTGGTCAGTGCGGAGGCTGCAACTATCTTTCAATGCCATACATAAAAGAGCTTGGTCTTAAAGAACAGCAGGTAAGAGGACTTCTTGCACCTATTCTTGATGCTCAGAGCCAGCCTTATACATGGGAAGGAATTAAAGCAAGCCCTGCCCAGTTTGGTTACCGAAATAAGATGGAGTTTACCTTTGGCGATGAGGAGCTTGATGGCCCTCTTGCGCTTGGAATGCATAAGAGAGGAAGTTTTTATGATATTGTCAGCGTAACGGATTGCCAGATTGTAGACGATGATTATAGACAGATTCTGCGTACAGTGCTTGGAGTCTTTTCAAAGGACTATGATGAAGGCAGGATTTCTTTTTACCATAGAATGAAACAGGTTGGCTATCTTCGTCACCTTTTGGTTAGAAAAGCTGCAAAGACCGGCGAAATTCTTATCGATATTATTACGACTACGCAGGAGACTCACGACCTTACTCCGTTTGTTGATGCACTTCTTGATCTTAAGCTTGATGGCAGGATTGTTGGCATACTTCATACGGCTAATGATTCGCTCTCTGATGCTGTTAAGAACGATGGCACGGAGATTCTCTACGGAGTTGACTTTTTCTATGAGGAGCTTCTTGGACTTAAATTTAGAATTACACCATTTTCCTTTTTCCAGACGAATTCACTTAGTGCGGAGGTTCTATACGATACCGTGCGCGACTATGTCTCAGGAGTTATGGGTGGGAAAAACACAGGGATTTTGTACGATCTTTACTGCGGAACCGGTACAATTTCTCAGCTGATGTCACCTGTTTCTTCAAAGGTAATCGGCGTAGAGATTGTTGAGGAAGCTGTTACAGCTGCCAAAGAAAACGCTGAAATGAACGGAATCACCAACTGCGAATTTATTGCAGATGATGTTCTAAAGGCACTGGATAACATTGAAGAAAAGCCTGATTTCATAATACTTGACCCGCCGCGTGATGGCGTAAATCCAAAGGCACTTCGCAAGATTCTTGATTACGGCGTTCAGAATATTGTCTACGTATCATGTAAGCCTACTTCTCTTGCAAGAGATTTGGAAATCATGGAGGCAGCAGGCTACTACGTACGCCGCGGCTGCTGCTGCGATCAGTTCCCATGGACGGTGCA
>CAZJWA010000021.1:0-6935 GCA_964549585.1 uncultured Butyrivibrio sp.
ATTTTTTGTGAAAAAGTTTGAATGAAACTGGTAAAAACAGCATATAAGAATAACAAGCATGCGAAAGGGTATACCTAAATGAGATACGGACATTTTGATGATGAGGCAAAAGAATATGTGATTGACAGGGTGGATTTGCCTACGTCGTGGACTAACTATCTTGGAGTAGAGAATATGGTTACGGTAGTTAATCATACTGCCGGAGGATACAGCTTTTATAAAAGCCCTGAATATCATAGAATAACAAGATTTCGAGGAAATGGCGTGCCGATGGATAGGCCGGGCCATTATATCTATTTAAGGGACAATTATACAAAAGATTACTGGTCTGTTTCGTGGCAGCCTGTAGGAAAAAATCTTTCAAAGGCAAAATACAGTTGTCGTCATGGAATGAGCTATTCGGTTTATTCATGTGACTATGATGATATTCATGCGACGCAGAAGATATCAATACCTATTGGGGATGATGTAGAACTTATTGATGTGACGATTAAGAATACAGGTAAAACCGTTAAGAGCCTTAGTGTGTTTTCGTATCTTGAATTCTCTTTTCATCATATTCTTATGGACAATCAGAACTTTCAGATGAGCCTTTATGCGGCAGGCTCTTCATTCGAAGATGGAATTATTGAGGAGGATCTTTTTTACGAGGAATTCGGATATCAGTATTTTACTTCAAGCTTTGATCCAGATGGCTTTGATTGTATGAGAGATACATTTCTTGGAACATATGGGGATGAGGCCCATCCTGAAGTTGTAATAAATGGCGCGTGTCATGGCTCTTTTGAAAAAGGAGGAAATCACTGCGCAGCTCTTCAAAAGAATGTATGCCTTGAACCAGGAGAAGAGGTAAGATATATCCTCATGCTTGGAGAAGGAAATAGAAAAGTGGGTGCGCTGGTACGCTCAAAATACAGTAATACGGATGCAGTTGATGATGCATATGAGAAGCTAAAGAAATTTTGGAATGACAGGTTTGAGCGTCTTGTCATAAATACTCCCAAACAAGGTATGAATAGTCTGATCAACTGTTGGACACTTTATCAGTCTGAAATAAACGTTATGTTCTCAAGATTTGCTTCTTTTATTGAAGTAGGCGGGCGAGTTGGACTTGGCTATAGAGACACAGCGCAGGATGCAATGACCATTCCTGCAATTGATCCTGCAAACTGCAAATTAAGGCTGATTCAGCTCCTTAAAGGGCTTACATCAATGGGTTATGGACTTCATCTGTTTCAGCCTGAGTGGTTTGAAGAAAAGACATCAAAAGCTCCGTTTAAATCTCCGACAGTAGTACCCGGAGTAAATGGCGCCAGTATTATCCATGGGATAGAGAATGCATGTTCGGATGATGCGCTATGGCTTGTCATGAGCGTTTGTGAATATATTAAAGAAACCGGAGATATCTCTTTTGCTGATGAAGAGCTGACATATGCAGACACGTTCTTTTGGCAAAATGAAGATACGAATTCAAATTCTGAAACAAATCTATATGGCATCAATGCTTTTGGAGAATCCATAGCAAGAAAGGAAACAGTTTATGAGCATCTGCAGCGAATTCTGGATTTTTCGGCAAAAGAGATAGGGGCTACCGGAATTTGCAAAGGGCTTCGCGCAGACTGGAATGATTGTCTTAATCTTGGCGGCGGCGAAAGTGCAATGGTAAGCTTTTTGCACTATTTTGCACTGCTACAATTCATCTCACTTTCTCGCTTTCTTGGGCGTTTTGAAGATGTAAGAAAATATACAGAGCTTTCTGTGAAAGTAAAAAAGGCTTGCAATAATGCTTTGTGGGACGATGGTGAAGAAGGGGATGGCTGGTTTATAAGAGGCATCACCAAAAATGGAAATAAAATCGGGACTCATGGAGATAAAGAGGGAAGAGTTCATCTTGAATCGAATTCATGGGCTGTTTTATCGGGGGCAGCAGATAAGGAAAAGGCAAAGCAGGCTCTTAATGCTATAGATGAATATCTTTATACTGAGTATGGAATCATGCTAAATACGCCTGCCTATACAGTTCCTGATGATGATATTGGCTTCGTAACAAGAGTATACCCGGGGCTGAAAGAAAATGCATCAGTATTTTCACATCCAAATCCATGGGCGCAGGCAGCGGCATGTGTTCTTGGAAGAGGCGATATCGCGATGAAATTCTATGAAGCCTTATGCCCATATGACCAAAATGACAAGATAGAGATAAGGGAGTCTGAACCATATTCATATTGCCAGTTTGTTTGCGGACCTGATCACACGGCCTTTGGAAGAGCAAGGCATCCCTTTATGACAGGCTCGGGTGGCTGGTCATATTATACGGCAACACAGTACATTCTGGGAACCAGACCTATGTATAATGGGCTTTTGCTTGACCCATGTGTACCAAAGAGCTGGAAAGAGTTTGCCGTAAAGAGAGTTTTTAGAGGAGCAACATACAATATTCACGTTACAAATTCAAGTGGCAGTATGAAAGGAATAAAAAGAGTACTTGTAAACGGAGCAGAGCTAGAAGGCGTTATGCCGCCGCTAGAGGAGGAACCATATGCAGCATTTGATGATAAGATATTCATTCTTCCGTTGATGGAAAAGGGTAGTGAAATAAATGTTGAAGCGTTTATGTAAAAAAAGATTTCAAAAGGTTTCTAGGAGAAAAGAGGAGGAAGCAGATGATAGAATTTGGAACAGGCGGCTGGAGAGCTGTTATAGGCGATGACTTTACTAAGGATAATATTCAGATACTTTCGCGTGCCATAGCTGACAAGATGAAGGCAGAGGGTGTGGCAGAAGATGGCATAGCAATAGGGTATGATAGGAGATTTTTGTCAAAAGAGTCTATGAGATGGTGCGCACAGGTTTTTGCTGCTGAGGGAATAAGTTCAAAGCTTATAAATAAATCAGCTCCAACACCTCTTGTTATGTTTTATGTAATGAAGCATCAGCTTCACTATGGGATGATGATAACAGCAAGTCATAATCCTGCAATTTATAATGGAATAAAGGTATTTACCTATGGCGGAAGAGATGCAGATGAGGCACAGACTGCAGATATAGAAAAATACATTTCAGAGGTATCAGATATACCGGTAACAGAAATGGATTATGCAGAAGGTATTAGAAAGGGGCTTATTGAGGAAATCTATCCATTTAATGAATACCTTGACAGCATAATTGAAGCTGTTGATATGGAAAAGATTAAAGAGGCAAACTTAAAGGTAGCAATTGATCCAATGTATGGCGTGAGCGAAACCTCGCTCAAAACGATACTTCTTTCTGCAAGATGCGATGTTGAAACGATAAATGAAAGACATGATACTCTTTTTGGAGGAAAACTCCCTGCTCCAACAGCCGGAACGCTTAAGGATCTTCAAAATTTCGTTCTGGATAAGCACTGCGATCTTGGAATTGCAACAGATGGTGATGCTGACAGAATTGGTGTGATTGACGATAAGGGACGTTTTCTTCATCCAAACGATATATTGGTTCTTTTGTACTATTATCTGTTAAAATATAAGGGATGGAAGGGACCGGTTGTCAGAAATATCTGCACGACCCACAGACTTGATAAGCTTGCGGAAAGCTTTGGCGAGAAATGCTATGAGGTCCCTGTTGGCTTTAAGCACGTTTCTTCAAAAATGTATCAGACAGATGCAGTAATAGGAGGAGAGTCTTCAGGAGGACTTTCGGTACGCGGGCATATTAGAGGTAAGGACGGAATATACGCTTCTGCGCTCATTGTTGAAATGATAGCAGTAGTTGGCAAGAAGCTTTCCGAAATCATGGATGAAATCTGTGATATTTATGGATATATTGCCATGGAGGAGCGTGACTATCGTTTTAGCCATCAAAAGAAATCTGAAATTATGAAAAAGCTTTTGGAGGACAGAGAACTTCCATCTATTCCATTTAAGCTTAAGGATGTTTCTTACCTTGATGGTTGTAAGCTTTACCTTGAAAATGGCGGTTGGATTAGCATCCGCTTTTCCGGAACAGAGCCTCTGCTTCGCATCTTCTGTGAAATGGATGAAAAGGAAGACGCTGTAAAACTATGCGAAATATTCGAGGACTTTTTGGAACTGAAATAAGAAGATTTTTTTGGAAAAAAGATAATAATGAAAAGAAACATAGACCACTCAAATGGAGCATGATACTAATGCTCTTTTTTGGGTGGTTTTTGCCTCTTATAGTGATGATGATCATAATAGGAAATATCGTGTCGGCGAGTGTTAACAGACAGATAATCAGTACGGTTGAAGCCTCTGGTGAAAAAGCTATTGAAATATGTGCACTTAGACTCGAAGACTGTGTTACAGCTTCTAAGAATGCTTCATATCTTCCTACAATCAAAAAGGCTAACCAGGATTATAAAAAGACAGGTGACAGGCAAAAACTCTATAACGATATTACGTTATTTTTGAAACAGCAGTACAAGTATAATGAAAACTTTAAATCAGCGGAGCTGTTCTTTACTGATAGAAATTATGATGTCTTTTTTACTTATAATAACTCGACAAATTCGTCCTATGTGAATGTACGTGATTTTAAGAATAATGCTCTTCCTGAGATAAGCGCGATTTCAAGGACGCTTGGTACTGACACCATGATAGTTAGTTTTGGAGGAAGGACATATCTTGTTAGAAATCTTGTAGACAGCAGTTTTAATCCCTATGCTGTATTGTCACTTGAGCTAAACTCAGATAAGGTTTTTGATAGTATCGAAAGCATTTGGGGGTATGCAGATCGTGAAATATATGATGATGGGAAGCTGATAGCAGGTGCAGATGATTCTGGTGAATTTGCTTCAATAAATGACAAGATTTATGAAATTGCCAGAACCGGAAAAACTTCTTTTTATAGCGATAATGATAATCCATTTCTGATAGGACAGCTAAAGACGGGAAATGGAAATATTATTACAATTGTTACCGCGCTTGATGAAAATGTTGTCTATGCAGAGCATAAGACGGTTCTGTATCTTGTATTAATAATTGCGATATTCATGTTTCCACTAATTGGGATTATTTTTCATTTCTTTTCACGAAAAGTAACAGATCCTCTTGCTGATATCACAGCGGTGACTAGGAGGATAGAGAATGGGGAATACGGAGTACTTCTTACCCAAAAAGCTTCTTCAATGGAAATAAATGACCTTGGAAACGCATTTGATTCTATGTCGAGTCAGCTCAAAGCACAGTTTGATCAGATTTATTCTGAGGAGCTGGCACTTCGCGATGCAAGAATTATGGCGCTTCAGTCACAGATAAATCCGCATTTTCTTAACAATACACTCGAAATAATAAACTGGGAGGCAAGACTTAAGGAAAACTACAAAGTCAGCGGGATGATCGAGGCACTTTCTACTATGCTTGAAGCTACTATGAATAGAAGAACAGAGTCTGAAATTTCGCTTAGCGAGGAAATGAGCTATGTGGATGCATATCTCTTCATTATTTCCCAAAGGTTTGGAGATAGATTTGAACTAAAAAAAGATATAGATGAAAGCTTATTTGAATATAAGGTTCCGCGTCTTATCATTCAGCCAATCGTGGAAAATGCGATTGAACATGGCATGGATGTATCCAAAACGGGAAAAGTTTCCATAAAAATATTTACGCTGCAGGAAGCTCTTTTTATTGAAATTAGAGATAATGGACAGATGACCAGGCAGGATAAGGAGAAGGTAGATATGCTCCTTAATGGGAACCCTGATCCTAATAAAGAAAAGCGAGTAAGCCTTGGGATCAGAAACGTTAACAGACGGATAAAGATTATGTATGGAGACGAGTATGGACTTACAATAACATCTACAGATAATGGAAATACAGTAAGTACGATAAAGCTAAAATGCATTTTGTAATTTTGCTTTTTTTGTGATAACAAAGATTGGCAAAACTTGCCAAGTCTGGCAATTACTCTTTAAGCTCGCCGGATATATCATGAATTTAACAGGAAACGAAAAATAGTTTCCAAAACAAAATTACTTATTGGGAGGTTATTTTAATGAAGAAAAGAGTACTTGCTACACTTTTAACAGGCGTGATGGTATTATCGCTTGCCGGATGCGGAAGCAGTTCTTTTACGGCAAAGACTGACAGCACAGATACAACTACTACTGAGTCAGGTGATGCTACAGAAACTACAGAAGCTGCAGCTCCGGTAGAACTTAACGTTACAACAACATTTGCAGGTGAAGATGGAAATGCCCAGAATTTCAAAATGCTGTAAGTAACTGGTGCGATGAGACAGGAAATACTGTTGCAGATACATCCGCAACATCTGATGAGACATTTAAGTCAAGAGTTATCACTGATTTTGAAACAGGTTCAGAACCTGACGTTCTTTTCTTTTTTAACGGGGCAGATGCAAATAGTATCGTTGAAGCACAGAAGGTGGTTTCAATAGATGACATAAGAGCAGAATATCCAGAATATGCAGATAACATGAATGATGATCTTATTGCAGCTTCTCTAGTTGATGGCAAGAAGTATGCAGTACCTGTAAATGGCTATTGGGAAGCCATGTTCTGTAATACGGAGGTTTTAGATGCAGCTGGAGTTGAGGTCCCGGGAGCTGATTATACAATGGATCAGTTTAAGGCAGACTGCGAGAAGATCAAGAAAGCTGGCTATACACCTATAGCATGTGCACTTGGAAATATTCCTCATTACTGGTGGGAATATTCGATCTTTAATCATGAAACAACAGAAAATCATCTTGAAGTTCCGACTTCAACAACAGATGACCTTGGAAAAGCATGGGTATCTGGAATGAATGATATCAAGGACCTTTATACAGCTGGATATTTCCCTGATAACACACTTTCAGCGACAGATGATGAGACATTTGCAATGTTTACAGATTCAAAGGCAGCATTCCTTATCGATGGTTCATGGAAGGTTGGCGGAATCGTAGGAGCATGTCAGTCTGATGCTGAAGATGCT
>CAZJWA010000021.1:7035-47780 GCA_964549585.1 uncultured Butyrivibrio sp.
GAAGATGCTGTTCAGCAAGGCCTTGACGCATATGCAGCAGCACAATAAATACTAAAATGTTTTAATAGTTCTTTTGTAAAAAGAAATACTTATATGGCCGGGGACTCTTTATCCCCGGCTATAATTAACAGATTTTTTCGCAAAAAAGGTGGTTAAAAATATGGGAGCTTATATATATAGAAAGAAAAAACCGCTGATCCTATTTCTTTTCCCGGCATTTCTTTTTATGGCAGTTTATCTGTATTATCCGTTTATAAAAAACATCGTTAATAGCTTTAAACAGATCAAAACGCTTGGAGAAACATCTACGGTATGGAATGATCCATGGTACTCAAATTATATAACGCTTTTTACTGATCCGGTTGTAAAAACTGCGCTGATAAACACTTTGATCATCATGGCAGTAACACTTGTTTTTCAGGTAGGACTAGCTCTTATCCTTGCACTGATGGTTGATAACGTAAAGCATGGAAAACACCTCTTTAAAACGGTTTTCTTTTTCCCAATTGTTATTTCAGCAACTGCACTTGGACTTTTATTTAATCTGATATTCCTATATGACAAGGGCATGCTCAATCAGATGCTTGAAGCACTTGGAAAGACAACTCTTACCGATTGGAAGAGCGAGTCACTTGCACTAATTACGATGATGATACCGGTTGTCTGGCAGTATGTTGGCTTTTATTTTGTCATACTGACAACAGGATTAAATAACATAGATGAGGAACTTTATGAGGCAGCAGAGATTGATGGAGCAAGCAAATGGCAGAAGATAAAATATATTTCTGTTCCGCTTCTTCATAACGTGATCTGCACCTGCGCTATTCTTGCCGTAACTGGAGCGCTTAAGGTATTTGACCTTCCGTGGACGATGTTTCCAAAGGGAATGCCGCTTAAATCTACATTTCTTACAGGAACATATATGTATTATCAGACGATGGAAGCCAAAAATGTCGATTATGGCTCAACGCTTGCGGTTCTGATAGTAATACTTGGAATAGTTTTCAGTCAGGTAGTAAACAGGATCTTTAGAGAGAAAGACTATTGATTTAACAGTGGCAGCAGATCTGCACATGGAGGCTTTATGAAGCAAAAGAGAAAGAAAAAAACAGACAGCCCGGTGCTTACAGCGCTAATGTATGTTTTTTTGATATTATGGGCGACGTCAACAATTTATCCGATAATTTGGGTAGTACAGAATTCGTTCAAGGCAAAAGACAAGATTCTTACTGATTCGTTTTCTATTCCGACAGGAGACCTTTTTACTCTTGCTAATTTTAAAAAAGCTTTTGGAAATCTGGATATTTTCGGAGCATATAAAAACAGTATTTTTATTGCAGGACTTGTTGCAGTATTTGTGGTTCTTCTTGCAGGACTTGCAGCATTTGCTATGGCAAGGTACAGATTCAGACTCCACGGAGCATTTAGTTCACTTATTGTTGCGAGCATGATGTTTCCAGTATTTGCAACAATCATACCTGTATTTCAGATGGAATCATCCTGGGGAATTGTTAATACCAGTAGCTGGATATTGACTATGCTTTCAGTTATTCTTCCACAGGTTGCAGGAAATATGTCATTTGCAATAGTTGTGCTGATGGGATTTATCAAAGGGCTTCCAATAGAACTTGAAGAGGCGGCATATATGGAAGGGTGTAGCCCCATCCAGATATATTTTAAAGTAGTAATGCCACTAGCGAAGCCGTCATTTGCAACCGTAGCAATCTTTTCGTTTCTGTGGAGCTATAACGATCTCTTTACACAGATGTTCTTCCTTAGAAGACCGGAGATGAGAGCAATCACAAGGCTCTTAAATGAGCTTACATCGCAGGAGGGGACTAACTACGGACTCATGGCAGCTGCTGTAACACTTGTCGTAGTTCCGGTAATAATTGTGTACTGCTTCCTTCAAAAGTATATAATTAAAGGGATGACAGCTGGAGCAATAAAAGGTTAAAACGTTATAATCAAGCCTTTATGACTTTTTTTAAGCTGTCAAGCATTGAATTTCACGAATATGGATTTAGAGATGAGGGTAGATTATGTTTGGTGTGGTTATTATTGACGATGAACCGATAATCGTAAGAGGTCTTGTTCAAACTGTGAAGTGGGAAAACTGGAACTGCAGGATCGTCGGAACAGCTGAGAATGGCGCCGAGGGGATAAGTCTTATCAGAGAGCTTCAGCCAGATATTGTCATTACAGATATAAGTATGCCCAAAATGAGCGGTCTTGATATGATTGCCGGTTTTAAATCCGAATTTCCGTGGATTCAGGTATCGATTCTTACCGGCTTTCGTGACTTTGATTACATACAGGAGGCGCTTCGCCTTGGCGTATGCAGATTTCTTTTAAAACCCTCCAAGATGAAGGAGCTAGAAGAGGCTCTAGATGAAATGACAGAGCGCCTTAAGAAGAATCAGCAAAGAAATGAAGAAGTAAAGATCTATTCACAGGCACTGAAACAGGAAAATGATGAAGAGCAGATTGATAAACCTGAGCCGGAAATGGATGATCTTTTATATAGCAGTCAGGCCAGCAGCTTTATAGTAAAAAACGCCGTTGAATATATTCAGGCTCATTATGCAGAGACACTGCGCCTTGTAGACGTTGCAGATAAGATATACGTTAGCCAGTGGCATCTTAGTAAGCTTTTAAATAAACACACAGGTAAGAACTTTTCGGAAATACTAAATGGAATCAGAATTGATAGAGCCAAACAACTCCTTAAGGATCCTTCTCTTCGAATAGGAGATATCGCCGAAGAAGTAGGCTTTCTCGATATGGCTCATTTTTCCAGAGTATTTAAAAAGCAGGAAGGAATCTCTGCAGGAGAATACCGAAATAAAATATAGAGAAAAAAGATGATTGAAAGGAACATATTTTGATATGAGAATATACAGTGCACCAGATTATTATCATGCAAGCAGAATTGCAGCAAATATTATTTCAGCTCAGGTTATCATGAAGCCTGACTGCGTACTTGGTCTTGCAACAGGCTCAACACCAATAGGAACCTATGAACAGCTTATTAGATGGTATGAAAAAGGAGATCTCGATTTTAGTGAAGTTACCAGTGTTAATCTCGATGAATACATAGGACTGGATTCAGCAAATGATCAGAGCTACAGATATTTTATGAATTCACATCTTTTTGACCACATAAACATAGACAAGACAAAGACATTTGTTCCAAGTGGAACAGAGCAGGATACGGCAAAGGCATGTGCTGATTATAACGATACCATCAGGAAAGTCGGAGGCGTAGACCTTCAGCTTCTTGGAATAGGACATAACGGTCATATCGGCTTTAACGAGCCGGGAGCAGCATTTGATAAATTGACACATATAGTGGAGCTTTCAGAGAGAACAAGGCAGGCAAACGCAAGATTTTTTGAAGATGATATGGAGAAGGTTCCAAGGCAGGCAATAACTATGGGAATCAAAACTGTGATGCAGGCAAGAAAGATTCTTCTTGTTGCATGCGGCGAGGGAAAAGCTGAGATTGTAAGAAAAGCATTTACAGGACCGATAACCCCTGAGGTTCCGGCTTCTGTACTTCAGCTTCATAATGATGTAATCCTTGTTGGAGATGAAGCTGCATTATCAGAAATAAAGCTTCATAAGTAGTAATCATTTTGACAGCTTGGGACAACAATTTGTCCTTGAAGTAAAAAGATATATAGTCTACTATTTAGGTAATTAGCTTTGTTACTTAAATAGTAGATTTTTTTGTGTAGATAATGAGCCAAGCATACAGATTCGTGCTTGCACGAAAATCTGTATATTTGGCGAATATCCATCATCGAATGACGATAGTCATGAGATGACGGATATCATTATCGTAATCGAGTAGGGAACCTACTCAATTATTATTTTGTTTCTTTTATTCTTAATTGAAGATTTGAGTTTATAGGAAGAATGGAGTACATATGAACAAATTTGATTATGACATTGTTAAAAATCCAGAAGTATTTGAAGAGGGCAGACTTCCTGCACATTCCGACCACGTTGTATATGCTTCTGAAGCTGAGCTTCACAACGAAATGACAAGTTTACGGCATAGCCTTGATGGAGTATGGAAGTTCTTTTATTCGAAGAATTATCAGTCAGCGCCTGCAGGCTTTGAAGCTCCAGACTTTGACAGCGCAGCATTTGAAGATATCCGTGTTCCTGCACATATTCAGATGGAAGGCTATGGCGTACCACAGTATGTTAATACGCAGTATCCTTGGGATGGACATGAAGATATTGTGCCGGGAGAGATTCCCTCAGAGTTTAATCCTGTTGGCTCATATTTAAAGAGCTTTATGCTCTTGGAGAGCTGGAATGGCAAAGAAGTTCATATTTGTTTTGAAGGTGTTGAAAGCGGTTTCGCACTTTGGTTAAATGGCGTATACATTGGCTATAGCGAGAATTCTTTTGATCCTGCAGAATTTGATCTGACAGGCGCGCTTAAGGCTGGAGAGAACACACTTGCAGTTCAGGTGTTCAAGTGGACAGCGAGCTCATGGTGCGAAGACCAGGACTTCTTTCGTTTCTCTGGAATTTTTAGAAGTGTGTCACTTTGCCTTATTCCGAATGCTCATATCAGAGATATCAGTATTGTCCCAACTCTTGACGATTCATATACTGATGGAAAGCTCGATATTACGGCGCTTGTAAAGGGAAAAGGTAAAATGAAGCTTTGCCTTACAAAGCGAGGTGAGAGCGAAGCCGTTTCTGAAAAGGAAATTGTGATATCAGGGGAGAAGCTTGATATTTCTTTTGACATAGAAAATCCATTAAAGTGGAGTGCAGAGGCGCCAAATCTATATGTTCTTAATATAGAGCTCCTTGATGAAAACGATAAGACTGCCGAAGTGATGAGCCAGAATGTTGGCTTTAGGCGCTTTGAGATGAAGAATGGTCTCATGTGCCTAAACGGTAAACGAATTGTATTTAAGGGAGTAAACCGCCATGAATTTAGTTCTGCACTCGGGCGTGTTCCGTCAAGAGATGATGTCATCAAGGATATCGTCACGATGAAACGTAATAATATTAACGCTATCAGAACATGTCATTACCCGGATGCTTCTTATATTTATGAGCTTTGTGATATTTACGGACTTTATATGATAGCCGAGAATAATATGGAAACCCACGGAACCTGGATGGCTTATTTTGCAAAAAGAGCTGATGAGGATTTCATCGTTCCAAATGATAAGCCTGAGTGGAGAAATCTTCTTCTCGATAGGATTAATTCATGCTATCAGAGGGATAAAAATCATCCGGCTATTCTTATCTGGTCAGTTGGAAATGAATCTTATGGCGGAAGTGTTATTCGCGATATGGCTGATCTTTTCAGAAAACTGGACAAGCACAGACTTGTTCACTACGAAGGAGTTTTTGCAGATAGAAGATACAATGAAACGAGCGATATGGAAAGCCAGATGTATCCTTCGGCTGCTTCTATCGAGAAGTTTCTATCTGAGCATGACAATAAGCCGTTTATTTGCTGTGAGTATACGCACGCAATGGGCAACTCATGCGGAGCAATGCACAAATATACCGATCTTACGGATACAAATGAGCGTTATCAGGGCGGTTTTATCTGGGATTATATAGATCAGTCTATTATGAAAAAAGATCGCTATGGCAAGTGGTTCCAGGCATATGGCGGAGACTTTGGCGATAGGCCTTGTGATTATAATTTCAGCGGAAACGGAATTGTATATGGCGGAGACAGAGAAAGTTCTCCGAAGATGCAGGAAGTAAAGTTTAACTATCAGAATATTTCCGTTATCTTTGCAAATGCTTCATCAGAGAAGGCTCGGAAGAATTTAGATAAGCTTTCGCCAAAAGCAGGTAAAGAGGTGTGTGAAGCAGGTAAAGCAGGTGGTAGAAGTTCTGGTATTGAGTTTACCGTCATCAATAAGAATCTTTTTGTAGGAACTGATATTTATGACATGAATGTCATATTATCTGCTAATGGTAGAAATATCATGAAGGTGAGAATGGACTGTGATGTTTTGCCATTATCGCAGGAAATGTTCACTGTTCCTGATAAGATACTTCAGAAAATGGATGAGCTTGATAGCCTAAGCGGTATGGAAGATTTTAGCGAGAATGTCGTAACCGGCTATGGCTTTGGTGGCAGTGGTGAGAATTTAAATGTGCTTCCATTTGATGGAAATGAATTTACAATTACTGTTTCTTTTTCCTTGAAGGAAGATATGCTCTGGGCAAAGCGTGGGCATGAAGTGGCTTTTGGGCAGCACGTGTTTAAGAAGGCAGTTGGCAGCTATTACTGTAGCAGAAAGCTAAAGGTTGTTAATGGCAGAATGAATATCGGAGTAAGTGGTGAGAACTTTTCAGCTCTTTTCTCATTACTAAATCCAGGTCTTACTTCATATGTGTATGCGGGCAAGGAAATGATAGAGGCTATTCCAAAGCCAAATTTCTGGAGGGCTCCTGTTGATAATGATAATGGCAACAATATGCCGCAAAGATATGCGCAGTGGAAGATAGCGAGTATGTATATTTCATCCTATGATGTGTCAAAGGATGAGAGAGCACCGATGGTTCCTGAAATAGAGGAGCTTAAAAATAGTATTAGGATTACCTATACATATTTCATGCCGACAACGCCGGCAAGCAGCTGCAAGGTTTCCTACAAGGTATTTGGAGATGGAACGATTGAAACAACGCTTTCCTACGATCCTGTTAAGGAACTTCATGATATGCCGGAATTTGGTATGATGTTCAAACTGAATGCGGATTATGAAAACGTAACCTGGTATGGTCTTGGCGAGGCTGAAACTTATGCTGACAGGCAGCACGGCGCAAAGCTTTCCATATATAGTAACAAGGTGTCTGATAATATGGCGAAATACCTCGTGCCACAGGAGTGCGGGAACAAGTGCGGTGTAAGGTATGCCAAGGTTACTGATTACAAGGGAAGAGGAATGGTATTTATGGGAGACGAGCTTTCGTTTAGTGCGCTTGCCTATACTCCTCACGAGATTGAGAATGCTATGCATGAGTTTGAGCTTCCACAGGTTCATTATACTGTTGTCAGAGTGGCCAAGGCGCAGATGGGCGTTTCGGGTGATGATACATGGGGGTCAAGAACGCATCCAGAATACCTTGTTAAGGCTGATGAGAAACTTGAATTTACATTCTGCTTTAGAGGAATTTGAGGGTTTTGTGACTGAAATTCTCAAATAGAGACAGTTTTGATTCACTATTATTGCTTATTTTTTGCGAAAATCTGAAGTCTGAAGATTATGTTAAAAATAATGCTAAATTTGTGGAAAAATGACCTAAATTCAGTTTACATATTTTTTTCACACTGATAGAATACTCTGTATGGAGTTGATAACCCAATATTAAGGAGGAGAAGTTAAAATGTTGGAGAAAATTTTCAAACTCGAGGAGCATGGAACTAATGTGAGAACAGAAGTCCTTGCCGGAATTACTACATTCCTGGCTATGGCATACATTCTTGCAGTAAATCCAAGTATTCTCGGAAACGTAATGGATGCAAACGGGGTATTCGTTGCAACAGCGCTGGCATCAGCAATTGCCACTTTTATTATGGCATTTCTTGCAAACTACCCAATAGCTCTTTCAGCAGGTCTTGGACTTAATGCATATTTTGCATATACAGTCTGCCTCGGAGAGCTCGCTGATGTTGAGAATGCATTTACTGTATGCTTAACAGCAGTATTAGTAGAAGGTATTATTTTTATAATCCTTTCAGCTTTCAAGTTCCGTGAACAGATCATCAATGGTATTCCACAGAACCTGAAATATGGGATTTCAGCAGGTATTGGTCTTTTTGTAGCTTTCATCGGACTTCAGGGTGCAGGAATTGTTGTTAACAATGATTCAACACTTGTTGGTCTTGGGAATTTTGGAAGTGCTGAAGTAATCCTTTGCCTTGTGGGACTTATCCTTATTCTTGTTCTTACTCATTACAATGTAAGCGGCGCCGTTCTTATCGGAATCATTGCTACATGGATTATGGGAATGTTTGCTCAGAAGGCTGGTTGGTACACAGCAGGAAACTGCTTCCCTGATTTCTCAGGTGGTCTTCATCTTGATGGAATTGCAAACACAGCTTTCAAGTTTAACTTTGCTTGGGCAGGTTCACATCTTATTCAGTTTATCGCTATCGTATTCAGCTTCCTGTTCGTAGATCTTTTCGATACAGTTGGAACTGTTGTCGGTGTTGCTGATAAGGCAGGACTTCTTGATAAAGATGGTAAGCTTCCACGTGTTGGTAAGGTATTCATGGCAGACGCTGTTGGAACAGTAACAGGTGCTTGCCTTGGTACTTCAACAATCACAAGCTTTGTTGAATCAAGTGCAGGTGTTGCAGCAGGCGGAAGAACAGGTCTTACAGCTTTCGTAACAGGTCTTTTATTCCTTGCTTCACTTGTTCTTAGTCCAATATTCCTTGCTATCCCTGGCTTTGCTACAGCTCCGGCTCTTCTCTATGTCGGAATGCTTATGGTTGGCAGCGCAAAGAACATCAAGTTTGATGGCGACGTAGCTGATACAGTTGGTGCATACATGGCTCTTATGATGATGCCTCTTACATACTCAATTGCAAATGGTATCATGTTTAGTATCGTTACATGGGTAATCGTAAAGGTTTTCTCAAATAAAGCCAAAGATATCAGCCCTGTTATGTGGGTAATATTTGTATTATTCATGCTTCGAATTATTTCGCTGATAACTAACTTTATGTGATTAAATGCTTTTTAAAGCATTAAGATGTGATTATCTAATTGCTCTGTAAAGTATTAAGACGTGTGATTATCTAATTGCTCTGTTAAGCGATTAGATAGCGGAAATAATGAAATTTATAAGCGGCGCTCCTGCTTCTTTGTGTAGTGGGACGCCGCTTTTGCTATGTGCACTTTTAGTTTAAATCTACATAAATCGTTCATATTATTAGAGCACATTTTATAGATGAAATAAAAATGGCTTAACTACGCCACTTAGCGAAGTTAAGCCTTTAAATAAAATAAGCTGCTAACGGGAATCGGACCCGTGACCTCCGCCTTACCAAGGCGACGCTCTACCGACTGAGCCATAGCAGCATATCTGTGAATTGACACAAAAATTATTGTAGCAAACAGAGGCTTTATTGTCAACGAGGTAATGAAGTATTTTATGAATGCCCCCTAGCAAAGTGAGTGTAAGAAATATAGTGGGGCATGAAAGTGCCGATTGGGTCAAAGAAAAGAGCAGGAAATAGGTGCTCATGCCCCCTAAACAAGGTAAATTGACATGAAGGTGGGGCATGAGAGAGCAGATCAGGTCAAAGAAATGAGCAGGATAGTGATGTTCATGCCCCACAAATAGGTAAAATCAGAGCAAAAGTGGGGCATGAGAGCACCGGAAGAGCCAAAGAAAAGAGCAGGAAATAGTCGCTCATGCCCCCTAAGCAAGGTAAATTGACATGAAAGTGGGGCATGAGAGAGCAGATTAGGTCAAAGAAATGAGCAGGATAGTGATGTTCATGCCCCACAAATAGGTAAAATCAGAGCAAAAGTGGGGCATGAGAGCACCGGAAGAGCCAAAGAAAAGAGCAGGAAATAGCCACCCATGCCCCCTAAACTGGTGAGAAAAGAGCAAAAGTGGGGCAAGCTCGCGCCCTTTGAGTGCGAAATGGCGTAGGATTATTCCGCAGGCCAGCATAAAATGAAGATAGAATACACTCCAATCTTAATGATTATGAGAAAAAGTGCTATAATGAAGTCGCTGCTCGCTGTTTTGGCTGATTTGTGGTCATAAGGCAAATCATACCTGGCAAGTATAGATAATGATAGTTTGAAACAATTTGTAGAAACAAGGTCTAATAACAATGGAAGAAATAAAGGATACAGAACTGAATATTGGTACAGAAGAGGGAATACTTAACGGAGTAATATGGAAGAAGCTTCTTTTATATTTTTTCCCTCTTCTTTTTGGTACTTTTTTTCAGCAACTATATAATACTGTTGATACAATTGTGGTTGGACGTTTTGTTGGAAAAGAAGCGCTTGCGGCAGTTGGTGGTTCGGCAGCAATAATTGTAGGCCTTTTTCTTGGCTTTTTTGTGGGAATAGCATCAGGAGCTACAGTAATTATTGCGCAGTACTATGGTGCAAAGAGAGACAGTGAAGTCAGTAGAGCTGTTCATACAGCGATTGCTCTTGCGGTTGTTGGTGGGGCAATTTGCACGGTAATAGGAATCGCATCAAGTAGCTATCTACTTGTTAAAATGCAGACTCCTCTCGATACGATGGATGATTCACTTATTTATTTGAAGATATACTTCTGTGGAATGATTCCAAATCTTGTTTATAATATGGGAGCGGGTATTCAAAGAGCTGTTGGCGATTCAAAGAGACCTCTATATGTACTTGTTGCAAGCTGTTTTGTCAATATTGTACTTGATCTGTTGTTTGTTGTAGTGCTTGGTCTTGGTGTTGAGGGCGTTGCGATAGCAACAATTCTTAGTCAGGCTTTTAGCGCTGTTGTTGTACTCGTTATGCTCGCAATGTCAACTGGAAGCTATAGGATGGCATGGAGAAAGTTAAAGATTGAGAAGCCAATGACAATAAGAATTCTTCACATTGGTGTTCCGGCAGGAATACAGTCGGTTATGTACACTATATCAAATCTTCTTATCCAAATTGCAATTAACAGCTTTGATACAGATGCGGTATCTGCCTGGGCGGCATATAGCAAGATTGATACGATTTACTGGATGATTATTGGTTCTCTTGGAATAGCTGTTACTACCTTCGTGGGGCAGAATTACGGAGCAGGAAAATATGACAGAGTAAAGAAGAGCGTATTTCAGGGAAATATTATTTCTGTGATATTTACGACAGCTCTTGCTATTGCTCTGTATGATTTTGGGGATAAGATGTATTATTTGTTTACGACTGATACAGAGGTCATCAGAATTGGCACTGAGATGCTCAAATACCTCGTTCCATTCTATGTAACGTATATTCTTATAGAAATTCTTTCAGGCGCCTTGAGGGGCATGGGAAGCTCAGTAATTCCTATGGCGATTACACTTAGCGGAGTGTGTATATTCAGAATAATATGGATACTGGCATATATACCATCTCATCATACAATGATAAAGGTTCTTGAAAGCTATCCACTTAGCTGGAGCATTACATCGGTTATGTTCCTTATTTATTATTTATATTTCATCAAAAAAGTTGGACGAAGAATGCCGCATGATGAGGCAGAAGATAGAATGATCCATTAAAAAATCAGGCCTGGTGGCCTGATTTTTTAATGGAAACCAATTATTTCGCAGCTGTGTATATTTAAATTAAGAAAGCCTGCATCGCTAAGATGCAGGCTTTAATCAGGCCAGGTGGCCTGTTCTTTATTGAACTGTATCAGATGCAGCAGCATTTGGATCTGTAGCGATTCCTGATTGATCTGTAGATGTTTCGGTTGTTGAAGCATCCGGAGTAGTAATAGCTGTTGTAGGAAGTCCATTTGCGCTATTCACAGCATTTTGACCAACCTGTGCTGCTATTGCAGCTGCAGTAGCTTCATCAAGTGATACACCGGCTGCGGCAGCATTCTTTTGTTGCAAAGCAAGCGATTCCTGAGCAATTAACGCTGCTGCATTAGACTGAGCAAAGAACGATGCATCATGCGGGCATTGCTGAACCGCTGAGGTAACGGTATTTCCATCAGCATCAGTAGTAGTTGATACACTTGCTGAGCCGCTTGTACCTGATCCCTGCCACAATGCCTCGGGTTCGGTCGGAGTAAGCTCGAATACACCGCTTACCTTAAATGGGCACTGGTCTGATGCAGGAAGACCGGTTGACTGGCATATATCTCCTGAATAATGAACGTTACAGGTTTCTGTAGGAACAGTTCCCTGTTCAAAGTATTCTGTCTTAAGGCATCCATCACAAAGACCAGCGATAGGAAGCAGACCGGATTTTGAACAAACAGTGGCAGTAGTTATTCCATCAGGAACATTAAATGTAGTAGATGGAAGATTTTTGTGTATTTGCTCCATTACCTTTCTCCACATCGTTTTAGCAAGAGAAGTTTCAGCTGATGAAGAAAGGTCAACATTGTTATCGTAACCTGCCCATGTAGTAGCAGTGTAGTAGGTTGTAAAGCCGCAGAACCAAACATCATTTTCATCGGATGTTGTACCAGTTTTTCCGGCTATAGCCGTTCCACCAAAATTACATTTTGTACCTGTTCCGGAAGTAACAACATCTTCCATTGCGCTTGTAAGAAGAAAAGCAGTAGTTGATTTGATTACCTGCTTACTTTGAGGCTGCGTATTATCAAGAATTACATTACCATCATGATCTACAACCTTTGTATAAAGCTTTGGCTTAATGTATTCTCCGCCATTTGCTATAGTTGCATATGCTGCATTTATTTCAATGTTTTTAACACCTTTTGTAATTCCGCCAAGCGCAAGTGTCTGAGTTATATCTGAATAAATCTTTCCATTAATTTCTTCATTATCTACAAGAGTAGTAAATCCAAAGTTCTGTAAATAATCATATCCAAGCTGAGGAGTGATCACTGTAAGCGTCTTTACAGCAATAATGTTCATTGAATCCTTTATAGCTGTTCTTATTGCTGTAAGCCCTCTATATGTTTCACCATACCAGTTGTGAACCGGAGTTCCGCTGTTGTAGTTAAATGGGGCATCGTTGAATACTGTTGCAAGTGTAAGTCCGCCACTATCAAGAGCAGGAGCATAGGTGGAAAGAACCTTAAATGTTGAACCGGGCTGTCTTACAGTATCGGTTGCTCTGTTAAGAGTTCTGCTTGCTGTCTTTTGGCCTCTTCCTCCAACAAGTGCAACAACATAACCGGTTGACTGATCCTCAATTGTCATTGAAACCTGTGGCTGAGGAGTCAGGGAAATTGTTTCATCATAAACACTAGCACCATCTCCGACAACAGAAGCTTTGTATTCTTCAATCGCTGCATTTGCGTCCTCTTCAGATGAAAAGAGCATATTAAAGCTTGCTTTTTGCTGTTTAAAATATGACTCCATCATTTCAGAGCTGTAATTAGTCATCGAATCATCTGCTTCTTCAACTGTAAGAGCGTAGCTAAGCAGGTATTTCGTACCTTCAGGATAGTTTGATTCATCCTGGAATACACTATCGACGATTGTCTGAATTTCAGGATCCTGTGTTGAATAAATTTTAAGACCACCGCTGTAAAGAAGCGTATAGGCCTGTGTTTCGTTATATCCTGCAGCAAGTAAATCATCTAGTACATCATTTGTGAGTGCATCAACAAAATATGAATTTACTGTATCGTCTTCGGTTTCCTGATCAGTTTGCTGAATCTTTGAATAAACATCATCAGCCATTGCTTCATCATACTCTGTCTGTGTTATGTATCCCTGATCAAGCATGTTTTCAAGAACCTTCTTACGTCTTGTGGCATTTGCATCAGGATGAGTAATAGGATTGTATTTACTTGGGTTCTGAGTTATGCCGGCAATTACAGCACATTCTGAAAGAGTTAAATCGCTAACTGACTTGTTAAAGTACCTAAGTGATGCTGCTTGCACGCCGAGAGTATTCTGACCAAGGTTGATACTATTCATATAGTTGATAAGAATATCTTCTTTACTCATAGTCTTTTCAAGCTGAAGTGCGAGATACTGCTCTTGAATCTTTCGCTTTAAACTGTCAAGAAAAGTATTTTCACTTGTCCAGCTTGTAAGTACATTATTCTTAATAAGCTGCTGAGTAATTGTACTTGCACCCTGTGAAAAATCTCCTGTTGTAACACCAACCCAAGCTGCTCTTATGATACCCTGAATATCAATTCCGTTATGCTCATAATATCTTGAATCCTCGATAGCTACGAAAGCATTGCACAAGTTCTCAGGAACCATATCCATGGTAACCGGAATTCTGTTAGAATCGGTTGAGACCAGCTTCGCAGTCTGATTGCCTTCAGTGTCATAAACGAAGGTACTGTATCCGGTTGGAGTAACGCTGAGATTACTAATATCCGGAGCAGAATCAATTATTCCTTTAAATACACCAATTCCGGCACTTACTCCAATAACGACTGCTGATATGAAAAGAATCAGTATAACCTTGAAGATAATAAGCCCGGCCTTCTTGCCCCAACGGTTAGAGTTGCGGTGCATTTTACTATTTTTTCTCTTTATTCCCTTTTTTCCATAATTCATATAGTAAAGCTTCTTTCCTGCAAAAAGAGCTGTAAACGGCTGTATGATATAAAAGATACAACAGTACGATTGATTATATAATCCTGCTTTTTGCATTTATATTTCATTTTTCAACAAAATCACATATTATTATAACAAATCAAAAGAATCTTATAAAGCAGTAGAATTACCTACAATATTAATATTTTACTAATTATTTCATCTCTTTTTACTATTACTATCATGTATAATAATGCAGTGTGAGATTACCATGCGAATTATGAGACAGAACGGAGAAGATATGGAGAACGTTTATAAAGTTCTTATGGAGCCTTGTGAAGGGCAGATAGAGGAAAAGAAATCAAAATTTATAGCAAATGCATTTCCTGTTACTACTTTGCAGGATGCGGAAGAGAGAATAGCACAAATTACCAAGAAGCATTATGATGCAAAGCACCACTGTTATGCACTTGTACTTGGTGATAATTTTGAAATGAAAAGATCCAGCGATAATGGTGAGCCACAGGGAACTGCAGGAAAACCAATACTTAATGTAATAGAAGGAAGTGGAATTACCAATATAATAATTATTGTCACGAGGTATTTTGGAGGAACGCTTCTTGGAACAGGCGGACTTGTAAGGGCATATACTGCTGCTGCCAAGGAAGCGCTTATGGCGGCAGAAATTGGAACGGTGACCTATAGCCGAAAGATTACTCTTGAAACTTCATATGATCAGATTAATCCGATTCAGTATTATCTGGTACAACACCAAATAGCACTAGATGAAAGCAGATATGGAAGCGAAGTGGAGATGGACATTACGATTGCAGATGATACTGCAGATGAAATAATTAATGCCCTTCGCCAAAAGACAAATGGAAACATTAAAATTCATGAAAATGAAATCGGATATTTCATACTTAAGTAAAAAAACTCCAGCCCTTAAAGGACTGGAGTTTCTACTTTCATAACCCGCAAACTTCGCCAAAGGCGAAGCTTGCAAAGTTAAAAACAGCCCCCTAGAGGGCTGTTTTTAATCTTTTTATTATTTAAAGTTCGATCTCTTTCTCATTCTAGGATCAAGAATTTTCTTTCTGATACGAAGCTTTGTAGGTGTTACCTCGAGAAGCTCATCTGTATCGATGAAATCAATAGCCTGCTCAAGTGACATAACCTTTGGTGGTACAAGACGAAGAGCTTCATCAGCTGATGATGTTCTTGTGTTGGTAAGGTGCTTTGTCTTACAAACGTTAACTTCAACGTCCTCACCTCTTCCGTTTGATCCGATTACCATTCCCTGGTAAACCTTATCACCGGCACCGATAAATAGAACACCACGCTCCTGAGCATTGAAAAGACCATAAGTAACAGCTTCACCTGTCTCAAATGAGATAAGAGAACCCTGCTTACGATATGTGATATCACCCTTAAATGGAGCATATCCGCTAAACTCTGTATTCATGATTCCATTACCCTTTGTATCAGTCATGAAATCACCTCTGTATCCGATAAGTCCACGTGAAGGAATAGAGAACTCAAGACGAGTATAGCCGCCCTGTGCAGCTCCCATATTAAGAAGCTCACCCTTTCTTTCACTAAGCTTGGAAATAACGGCACCTGAGAATTCATCAGGAACATCAATGTAGCAGTTCTCGATAGGCTCTAGTCTCTTTCCGTTATCATCTGTCTTGTAAATAACCTGAGCCTTGCTGACTGCAAACTCATAGCCTTCACGACGCATTGTTTCGATAAGAACTGAAAGATGGAGCTCACCACGACCTGATACCTTGAAAGCATCTGTCTCTGCAGTATCTTCAACACGAAGTGAAACATCAGTATTAAGCTCTCTCATAAGCCTGTCTCTGATATGACGGCTTGTTACAAACTTACCTTCCTGACCGGCGATAGGAGAGTCATTTACCATGAAATCCATGGAAATTGTAGGCTCTGAAATCTTCTGGAAAGGAATAGCATTTGGAGCATCAGGTGAACAAATAGTATCACCAATCTTAAGGTCAGCAATTCCGGAAATAGCAACAAGTGAACCAATTCCAGCTTCCTGAACCTCTACCTTACTTAGACCATCAAACTCATAAAGTTTAGTGATCTTTGTTTTGATGCTTCTGTCAGGTTCATGATGATTTACGATAAGAACTTCCTGGTTAACCTTAACTGAACCATTATCTACCTTACCTACACCGATACGTCCAACATATTCGTTATAATCGATTGTGCTGATAAGTACCTGTGTTCCTGCGTCAGGATCTCCAACAGGAGCTGGGATGTAGTTGATTATTGTATCAAGAAGAGGCTTCATATCTGTGCCGCTCTCATCAAGGCTAAGCGAAGAAGTTCCAGCCTTTGCTGATGCAAATACGAATGGGCAGTCAAGAAGCTTGTCTTCTGCGCCAAGATCCATAAGAAGCTCAAGAACTTCATCAATAACTGCCTTTGGTCTTGCTTCAGGACGGTCAATCTTGTTGATGCAGACAATAACAGGAAGCTTAAGCTCCATTGCTTTTCTAAGAACGAACTTTGTCTGTGGCATAGGTCCTTCAAAAGCATCAACGACAAGAATAACGCCGTTAACCATCTTAAGTACACGCTCTACCTCGCCGCCGAAATCAGCATGGCCTGGGGTATCGATAATATTGATCTTAATATCTTTATATGTGATAGCTGTGTTCTTGGACATAATAGTAATTCCACGCTCTCTCTCGATTGCGTTTGAATCCATGACACGATCAACTACCTCCTGATTGGCACGGAAAACACCGCTCTGGCGGAGAAGTCCGTCAACAAGTGTGGTCTTGCCGTGATCAACGTGGGCAATAATAGCAACATTTCTAACATCATTTCTGGTCTGTTTCATTAGTAGTACTCCTCATGTTCCGCGGAATTCGAATGATTCCGGCTCGAATAAACGTTCCTTTGCAAACTTTAATAGTATATCACGCCAAAAAATCCGTTGCAATGAAAAAAATTACAAATATGCGCGATAATATGAGCATATTCTATCGCATTTTTTAATATGTCAGGCGCACAATATGCAATTGACACTATAAATGCATAGGTGTAGTATGTAGTCATTCAAAGAGATAGAGGTTGCGTATCCTATAAGTAGATGTTCCAATGTGTCAGGCACAAGCGCGGAATAGACCAAAGGAGAATACGCCGAAAGGTTCGATCACCTGATGGTCGAGTTCTTGGGAGTACAGCAAATAGCTGTATTACTGTCATCGTTATGATGGGGCGCTATCCGAAATTCATTTAGGTTTCTTGATATGAATTTTAAGCGCCGACTCATTTTTGAGCCGGCTATTTTTTTGAAAACTAATAATAGATTTCTTTTTATAAAAAGAGATAAGGAGCGCGAAATGGCAATATTCAAAGGAGCGGGAGTTGCAATAGCAACACCATTTTATGAAAACGGAAGTGTTAATTATGATGAGTTTGGTAATCTTATCGAAGCTCAAATTAAAGGCGGAACAGATGCTATAATCGTTTGCGGAACTACAGGCGAATCAGCAACTATGTCAGAGGATGAGCATCTTGAAGTTGTTCGCTACTGTATAGATAAGGTTGCAAAGAGAGTTCCTGTAATTGCAGGAGCTGGTTCAAACGCAACTCAGACAGCAGTTATGCTTTCTAAGAAAGCTCAGGAGTTTGGCGCTGACGCAGTTCTTTCTGTTACACCATATTATAATAAAGCTACACAGGACGGTCTTGTTGCTCATTTTACAGCAATTGCCGCTTCAATAGATATTCCTATTATTATGTACAATGTTCCAAGCAGAACCGGTTGTAATATCTTACCGGAAACGGCAGTAAAGCTTTGCAGAGATGTTGATAATATCGTTGCTATAAAGGATGCCACTGGAAATATCGGACAGACAGCAGTAATGATGCAGCTTGCAGAAGGATGCGTTGATGTATATTCGGGAAATGACGATATAGTAGTTCCTATGATGTCTCTTGGAGCGCTGGGAGTTATTTCGGTTCTTTCAAATGTAGCACCAAAGCTCACACATGATATGTGCGCAGAGTGTCTTGACGGAAATTTTGCAAAAGGACTCGAGCTTCAGCTTAAGGCTCTTCCGCTGATTAAAGCTCTTTTCTCAGAAGTAAATCCAATACCTGTTAAGAAGGCATTAAACCTCATGGGAGTTCAGGCTGGACCACTTAGACTTCCACTTACAGAGCTTACTCTTGAGCATGCAAAGGTACTCGAAGCTGAAATGAAAAAGCTTGAACTAATTTAATAAATTAAAAGGTGAAGAATATGACAAAAATTATTATGCACGGCTGTAACGGCCGTATGGGACATGTTATTGCAGATATTGCTGCAGCCGATGCAGATACAAAGATAGTTGCAGGAGTTGACGCCTATGGGGAAAGTACATATTCTTTTCCTGTTTATAAAGAGCTTTCTTTGGTAAAAGAAGCTGCTGATGTAATCATCGATTTTTCAAATGCAGCAGCGGTTGACGGGCTTCTTGATTTTGCTGCCTCAAAAGAAATTCCAGTCGTTTTGTGTTCAACGGGTCTTTCTGATGCGCAGCTTGAGCATGTTAGAAAAGCATCAGAGAAAACAGCAGTACTTAAATCTGCCAACATGTCAGTAGGAATCAATGTTCTTTTGAAGGTTTTAAAAGAAGCAGCACCTACACTTGCAGCGGCGGGATTCGATATGGAAATAGTCGAAAAGCATCATAACCAAAAGCTCGATGCACCAAGCGGAACAGCGCTTGCACTTGCTGATGATATTAATGAGGCAGCAGGCGGAGACTATGAATATGTTTATGACAGATCTTCTAGAAGAGAGAAAAGACCTATTAAGGAAATTGGCATATCCTCTGTTAGAGGCGGATCAATAGTGGGCGATCATGACGTGATTTTTGCCGGAAGAGATGAAGTAATTACATTCTCACATACCGCTTATTCAAGAGAAATTTTTGCAAAAGGAGCTGTTGAAGCAGCGAAATTTCTTGGCGGCAAGGGCGCAGGAATGTATGATATGAGTAATGTCATTGGTTAAGAGAGGTTTTCATGAGATTTAGACCATGTATAGATATTCATAACGGAAAGGTTAAGCAGATAGTTGGAGGAAGTCTTTCTGATAAAGGATCAGTTGCAGCAGAGAACTTTTTCAGTGAAAAAGAAGCATCATATTATGCCAAAATGTACCGTGAAATGGGACTCTTTGGAGGACATGTCATTTTACTTAATCCTGAAGGCAGTCAGTACTATGAAGCGACAAAGATGCAGGCCCTTGATGCATTAAGACAAGGAGAGGGCTCCCTTCAGGTTGGCGGAGGAATTAGTGACCAAAATGCCGCTGAATTTCTTGATGCGGGTGCTTCTCACGTTATCGTTACCTCCTTTGTATTTAAGAATGGTCTGATAAATTATGAGAATTTGAACAGACTCGGCAGCGCAATTGGCAGTGACAGGCTGGTTCTTGATCTTAGCTGTAAGAAAAAAGATGGTGATTTCTATATAGTTACTGACAGATGGCAGAAGATGACGGATACAAAGCTCGATGAGCAAACGCTATCAAGTCTATCTTCATACTGCGATGAATTTCTTATTCATGCTGCGGATGTTGAAGGAAAGCAAAACGGCATCGAGAAACAGGTAGCAGAACTACTTGGAAATTATTGCACCATCCCGGTTACCTATGCTGGAGGCGTTCATAGTATAGAAGATATTGAACTTCTAAAGAAGCTTGGTAAAGAAAAAGTTGATATCACCGTCGGAAGCGCACTTAAGATATTTGGCGGAAGTATGGAAATTGAAGATATAATAGAAGCAGTCAGATAAATTTAAGTCCCCAAAGGCAAAGCGAGAGCAATGCTTTTGAGGGCTTTTTTTGAAGAGTGGAGATGTGCCAGCGAAATTAATTAATATCAGATAACGAAAAAAACCAGCGTAGTAATTACTACGCTGGTTAATTCTAATCAATTACAGATTGCGAATTCCAAATAAAATTCATCATTTATATTGAGAATAAGGCACATATGTAGTCTGATTATTTCGCTTTGTAAAGGTTAATCAAAGCTTGCTTACGTTTACGGCCTGTGGTCCTTTTTCGCCCTGGATTACGTCGTACTCAACTGCGCAGCCTTCTTCAAGAGACTTGAAGCCGTCCATGTTAAGTCCTGAATAATGTACGAATACATCATTTCCTGCTTCATCAGAGATGAAACCGTATCCCTTTTGGTTGTTGAACCACTTAACTGTACCTTTGTTCATTTTAATACCTCCATAAAAAATAAAAAATATTCATTATATCGTTATTAACGATATATTGCCCATTTGGCAACAAATAAACAATAGCACATGTCAAAACGAAAGTAAAGAAATTATTTGAATTTTTTGAAAACTTTCTACACTTTTATTTTTAAAAGATTTACTTTAAGACTTTAGTATGTTAAAATGTTGACGTGAAAATAAAAAGCATAGCTTATTATTTTTTGCCTTAGAAATGCGAATAAACAGCTTCATGTCTGGCATGAAACTGCCGATTTATTATTAGATTGGAGATTATTATATGAATAAAAAAATACGTACCGATGCGGTAGATCATTTGTTTGATGCAGTGCTTTGCCTTCAAAATAAAGAGGAGTGCTACAGCTTTTTTGAGGATCTATGTACTGTAAATGAGATTTTATCTTTATCACAGAGATTTGAAGTAGCTTCAATGCTTCGCCAGCATAAGACATATCTTGAAATAGCAGAGAAGACAGGAGCTTCAACAGCAACGATAAGTCGTGTTAACAGATCACTTAATTATGGTGATGACGGATATGATTTGATTTTTGACAGACTTCAATAAAATAAAAAGAGCCGGTGCATATTTTTGATATGTTACCAGCTCTTTTTTTATTGTTATGTACTACATTTTGAATACAATTATTTTTCGTTTTTGTCTGAAATAACGTCTACAGCTCTTTCCTTTGCTGCTTCTGCAGAAGTCTTATCCCCTGTCATATTACAGCTTCCCTGAAAAAGAGCATTCTCATCAATTACGATGCTTTTTGTTGTGATATCACCAATGATTTTACCTGTATCACTGATTTCTACCTTACCGGCACCAGCATCAATGTTTCCGTTAATTTCGCCTGCAGCAAAAACGTTCTGAGCTTTGACATTGCCAAGAATTTTGCCTGACTGACCAAGGATAAGAGTTCCGTTTATTACAACTCCGCCGTTTATTGTTCCGTCAATTCTTGTTGAATCCTTTGCACTAAATGGACCATCACATATAGCACCCTCTCCAATAAGAGTTACTACCTTTTCTGCTTCTGAATCATATGTTGCTACTACTGGTTTCTTATTACTATTAAACATAACTTTATTCCTTTCGTTATTTATTATCCGTTAATTTCAATTACTGTTTCAGGATCTACATATGTATCATCCTGCTGTATCTGATATCCAAGCTTTGTGTTTTTGTCAGCTACTACAAAGAGAGGACTGCCGCTTGAAACACTGGCACCTTCTTTAACGAGCGAATCTCCGGCATTTCTGTATATTGATACATAACCATTTCCATGATCAATTGTTACACAGTTGCCATAAATTGGATCAGCTGTAATAGTAGAAACTGTTCCGTCTCCTGTTGCGACAATCTGAGAGCCCTTTTCTGCTGTGAATACGAGAATAGGATTGCCTGTTTCCGAAGTTGCTTCTGCGCTGTCATCAGCTGAAGCGTTCGGGTCATCGTATTTTAGTTTATAGGTTGCTGAAGTTGATACCGGGAATCCCTTTGGTACACTTGCTGCCTCCGCTTCCTGAGCCGCAGATTCATCCTCTTGAACCTTTTGGTTTAGAGCAACTGAAAGCTGGTCTATTTCACTTTCTAGTTCAGTGTTTGATGCTAGAAGAGCAGCATTTTCTGATGAAAGGGTATTAATCCTATCGGCCTGCACTAGTCCGAGTGTTTTATTGTTTCTGATAACGATGCTTGAATAGATTGCATAGCACACTACTGCAAGCAAGAATAGAAAGACTGCAAATGCTATGATCTGTGTTTTCACATGACCAATGTGAATACGTTTACTTGATCCGTCTGAATCGCCTGAAATTATCGAAATAGTATAATGCCTCTTATGACGATGCTTTCTTGGCTGTTGGTAAGATGACATATTGCCTCCATGTTACGACTGTTTTTTAGGAGTAACTAATGGCACGAGGTTATTGAAAATAACCTCGCAGAGAAGAATGCGAAGCATTCATCTCATAGCCTCCATCTCGTAGTTATAATGTTACGACTGCTTTATGTTATGATAATTTTTTTGCAAATGTAGTTTCCATATCTACATAACTATGTATTCTATCATAGATGTGACAAATATTACAATATTAGCATAAAAATACGTTAGTATTTAACAAAAAATTAACATTTATTTTGGCATTATTTTCAGTATGAGGTTCAGTATGAGGCGCTGTTTGTCCTAATTTAGTGAGACCCTATTCAATCAAAATCATGTGGTTGAAACAATAGCTTTTTTATTATAAAATAGGGTTTACGATTATTTCGTTATGTAAAGTGATTATAATTTAGAAAAGGTGGATAAAAAAATGGCATTACTTAAGAAATGGCGTGATATGGCATATTCTGAGACCGCTAATAAAGGAGATCTTCAGAGATTATGGACTGCATATTTCCAAAAGGAACGTGATATATACGCATCGCTTCTTGCTAAACCAGATGAAGAGGTAAGAGGAACTGTTAAGGAGCTTGCAGATAAATATAGTGTTGATATTATGACAATGACAGGATTTCTTGATGGAATCGATGAGAGCCTTGTTCTTCGCAATCCTATTGAGGAAATGGAAGAGGATACAGAGGTTAATCTTGGATTTGATAAAGAGCTTCTATATAAGAACATGGTTGCAGCAGGCGCTGACTGGCTCTACAATCTTGAACAATGGGCTTCAATCTTCCCTGAAGATAAGCGCAAGGAGCTTTATAAGGAGCAGAAGAACTCTAACACAGTTCGTAATGCTGTAAAGATTTATCCAAATGATCCATGCCCATGTGGAAGCGGTAAGAAATATAAGAAGTGCCATGGCAGGATTAAATCACAGCAGGAAGCTGAAGAAAAGTAAACTCTGATTCATATTTCTTTTGTCAAAAAGCTGTCAAAAACTTAGCAAAAGCTATATAAAAATATATCAAAAGCTATAAAAAATTAGCTTTACAAAGTGAGAAACGTGATTTAGAATTGCGTTATTGAAACAGATAAATCGTTGATGAGACGAGTAAGGCATTGGATGTTCAAAGAGAAAGGTACCGCCTAAGGATTAATAATAGGTGTGCTGTGAGTACCCGTTCAGAAATGCCCCAAAACTACCTCTGAGAGGCCCCAATACGGCACGTTGATTACGTTACAATCAATAGAGAGATCGGTGCTTTGCATCGGTAAACTGGGTGGAACCGCGTTAATGACGTCCCTTGTACTTAATTGTACAGGGGACTTTTTTAAATTAATAATGGAGGCAAAAAGATAAGTGCATAGCACTTATCTTTACGAGGTTATTGCTACGCATAACCTCGAGCCATAAGCTCCTCCTAAAAAACAGTCGTAGCATGGAGGCAAATAATGGATAAGGAAGAGTATTTAGGATTATATCGTCACTCATTGTCACACATTCTTGCAAAGGCTGTAATTGAGCTTTTTGGTAAGGATGAAGTTCAGTATGCGATAGGACCGCAGATTGCAGACGGATTCTATTATGATTTTACACTGCCTAGAACTCTTAACAAGGATGATTTTGCATCAGTTGAGAACAAGATGCATGAAATAATTAAGAGAAGAGAAGACTGGACACGTAAGGAAGTATCAAAGGCAGAAGCTCTTGAAATATTCAAGGATCAGAAGTTTAAGACAGAGCTTATACAGGATCTTCCTGAAGATGAGATTATTACAGTTTATTATACAGGCGATGATTATGTTGACCTTTGCAGAGGACCTCATGTTGCAAATTCGCAGGAACTTATGAATGCTGCTTTTCAGGTTCGTACTGTTTCAGGTTCATATTGGAGAGGCGATGAGCACAGGGATCAGCTTCAGAGAATATATTGCTATGCATTCCCTTCAAAGGTTGAGCTCAAGGATCATTTAAAGCTTGTTAAGGAAGCTCTTGAAAGAGATCATAAAAAGCTTGGACCTGATCTTGATCTTTTCATGTTTGATGCTACTGCTCCAGGAATGCCATATTGGCTTCCAAGAGGATGGAAGCTCTTTAATGCGCTTCTTGATTTTTGGAGAGGAATTCATGATGTTCACGGATATCAGGAAATTTCTGCACCTGTAATTAATAATAAGAGTCTTTGGGAGACAAGCGGTCACTGGGCTCATTATCAGGACAATATGTTCATTATCCCAGGTGATGATGTGGCTGAAAATGATAATGATGTGTATGCATGTAAGCCTATGAACTGCCCGAATGCAGTTATGGTTTATAAGAGAAAGCCAAGGTCTTATAAGGATCTTCCTCTTCGCTTTAGTGAGACTGATGTTATTCATAGAAAAGAGAAATCTGGAGAGCTTAATGGACTTTTCAGAGTTCAGATGTTCCGTCAGGATGATGACCATACTCTTCTTATGGAAGAGCAGATTGAGGATGAAATCAGTGATATCATGGATATCGCGGGTGAAATCTATGGCACTTTTGGCCTTACATATATCGCTGAGCTTTCAACAAGACCGGATGATTTTATGGGTGATATCAACGCATGGAATACTGCAGAAGCTGCCCTTAAGAACATTCTGGACAAAAAATATGGTGAAGGCGGCTATGAGATAAATGAAGGAGATGGTGCTTTCTACGGACCAAAGATTGACCTTAAAATGAAGGATGCTCTCGGAAGAGAATGGCAGATGGGTACAATCCAGCTCGATTTCCAGCTTCCTTTAAACTTTGGACTTAAGTACACAGCAAGTGATGGAACACTTAAGCAGCCTGTAATGATTCACAGAGCTATCTTTGGATCAATGGAGAGATTTATCGGAATACTTATCGAAAATTTCAAGGGTGCTTTCCCATTCTGGCTTTCTCCATGCCAGGTTGGTATTGTTCCAATCAGAGTTGAGCATAATGAGTATGCTATGAAGGTTGCTGAGCTTCTTAGAAAGAACAGAATCCGCTTTGAAGCAGATTATACTGATAATAATATGAAGGAAAAGATCAAAAAGTTCAAGAATTATAAAGATCCATATATCATTGTTATCGGTGATAAAGAAGCAGAAGAAAACACTGTTTCAATCAATGTTCGTGGAAGCAACAGACAGATTCAGAATGTGCCTCTTGATACATTTATTAGTATGTGTAATAAGATGAATGAAGAGCACAGTCTTGAGCTTATTGACAGCATAGACTAAAGCATTTTGTACTGGACCAATTAAGCAAAATGGTAAGCTTGAAACATGACCTATGGAACACAATCAAAAGATATGACGAAAAAGCTTGATAAAATAATCGGAATAGCGTTACTTATACTAAGTGCTCTTTGCATTTTAAGGGCACTTAGTTTGTGTACGTCTACGGATATCTGGTACGATGAGCTCTTTACGATGGAATTTGCGAATAAGCCTGTCACTGAAATGATTAGTCTTACAGCAAGAGATGTTCATCCACCACTGTATTATTTTCTGGTTAAGTTTGGACTCGCACTTGGAAAACTTTATGCACCTTTAGTAAATGGCGTAGTAATTGCTAAGATAGTATCAGTAGTTCCTTTTATATTAATACTTATTCTCGCATGCACAAAGGTCAGAAAGTCCTTTGGATATCTTGCCGCTGGTGTATTTTCTTTTTGCACAATGGCAATGCCGCAGATGACTGATTATATGGTTGAAATCAGAATGTACGGCTGGGCACTTTTCTTTGTTACGGCGGCTCTTCTCCATGCATATGCACTTCTTGAGGACAAACCTTTTGGAGAAAAGAGCTGGAGACTTTCGGATGCGATACCTCTTGCATTATATTCCATAGCAGCATGCTATACGCATTACTATGCTTGTATCGCCGTTTTTTGCATTTATTTCTTAATGTTTATTTGGATGATAGTGTTTTTCTTAAAGACAGGAAGTGACAGGAATCCATTCTATTTAGAAAGAAAGCTTAATTTTAGAGTATTTGGAGTACTGCTCATTGATGCTAATCTGACTGCCTTTTCTTTTTTGCCATGGGTGAGCGCCCTTGCAGGGCAGGTGGGCGATGTTAAGAGCAGCTACTGGATTCAGCCTCTTACAATAAGAAGTATTGGGGGCTGTATAAAATTCTTGTTTAAGCCTTCATTTAGCAATCAGATTCTCGCTAATGCTTTTGCAGTAGTTCTTTTTGCAGGCGCAGCTTTCGTTTGTATTTATACTGTTTTAAAATGTAGTGACAAACTAAAAGCAGGTTTTATAATAATTAGCCTTGGAACTCTTGTAATGCTTGTGGCTGCAGGATTTATTCTTTCAGCACTGATCAGACCTGTTTTTGTATACAGATACATGCTTCCTGCATGTGGAGGGCTATGGCTTGCTGTAGGTGTTTCAGTTCAGGAATGCTGGAAAAGGGTTCAGGCGGATAAGAGCAAACTTTTTGTGAAGCTTCTTAGTGCTTTTTTCACTTTGGTTATCTTAATTTGCGGAATTCGTGGTGTGTGGGCATTTCGTGGGAATGAGCTGTACAAAGAAGTCCAAATGGAGAATACAAAGACGCAGTTATTAAAAATTTCTCCTGATACAAAGATTGTATGTAATTTCATGCAGGTTCAGGGAGTTACTTTGTATGAGCTTGAAAACTGTCTTGGAATTGATGGAAGTAAATACGAAATATATCTCTATGAAGCGGAGCCAGAGACGCTGATTGCAGAAATGATGCCGCAGGTAGTGGCTCTGGCAGATGCTTCACAGATTAGAGAATGGCTTGATAATGGGGAAAATGTAATTTTTCTTGGAAGCTTTAATGCGAGGGATGAAATACTTGCACAGTGGAAGGAAAATTATGGTATTGATAGTACTGATACAGGGAGCTGCATGCTTGAAAGGTACTGGTTTGACATATATGAACTTGAGATTTCCTAAGAGGGAACATAGAGTGATTTATGGAGCCCGAGAGCTTTATAAGCCGGGGCTGGAGATATTATGAATAGAAGATTTGCGACAGGCAATAAGAATTTCATAAGTAAAGTAAGCATAGTGGCAGCAGTATATATGAGCATTTTCGTAATTTCTTTTGCCGGGAATGCATATGCATCAGAGACAGGTAATGCCGCAGAGACGGGGAATTTAGTAGAGTCAGATAATTCTATAGAAAATGGTAATATAGCAGGGGATTCTTCATCGGAAGCTTTGGAAAATGTATCTGAAAGTGCACAAATCTGTACGGTTATTATTCCGGAAGGCTATGAGCTTAACTCTGATGGTATATTTGTCAGTAGTCATGCACCACTTGATTCTTCGAATATTTCTTATAAAATAATTGAAAATGATGATACAGCGGGAATGACAAATAATGAGCGCGCAGAGTATTTGAAGGAAAACTCAGGAAAAGATAATGAAGAAATAGATTATTCTGCCTTGACCAAAGAGATTTTTGACCAGAAAATGACAGCGGCATATAAAAAACTTTATGGAAATGACACTGACTTTTCGCTGGATAGTTTTGAAGAAAAAAGTTTTGATGGATGTTCCGGATATGCGGCAGAGTGCACGATTACACCTGAAAGCCAAAAGATAATTCAAAATATTTATATAGTTAACGTGGATACTAAAACGTACATAATTACATATTCTCAGGCTGAGGATGATGATAAAGAAGAAATATTTGCGCAGAGTGCAGCAACGATTCACGTAATGTAAAGCTCTTTTTCTTGTAGTATAGAATGAGCGTTATGACGTTTGTTTATATACTTATATTGCTTGTTTTGCAATCAGTTTCAATATGATATACTCGCTTTGTCTATGAAAGCCGTTTGAGGCTTTTACTATAGAAGTAACTTTATTAATGGTTTTATGGAGGAAAAAGGGATGAACAAGAAGTTTGGAATTAAAGAAGTTGTAGCAATCGGAATCGGAACAGCTCTTTTTGTTGTTCTTACAGAGGTTCAGATACCGGTAGTGATCGTGCCTAATACAGCACTTCAGCCAAGAATGGCAGTTCTTGCATTCTTTGCAGCAGTATTTGGACCGGTTGTTGGAGCAATCATTGGTCTTTTTGGCCACGCACTTGGAGATGCTCTTTTTTATGGTTCAGTTTGGTGGAGCTGGGTATTCCCAGAAGCAGTTGTAGGAATTGTAGTAGGTCTTTTTGCTAAGAAATTTGCAGTGCGTGAAGGCGGCTTTACTTCAGTTAAGAACATAGTGACATTTAATGTTGCTCAGGTTCTTGCAAATGCTGTTGCATGGATTGTTGTTGCACCGCTTCTTGACGTTCTTGTATATAGTGAGCCTGCCACGAAGGTTATTGCACAGGGATTTTTCGCTTTCCTTGGAAATATCATTATTATCGGTATTCTCGGAACACTTCTCCTTGTTGCATATTCAAAGGTATCAGGAAAGGCTTCAAGTCTCTCAAAGGAAGATTAAAAATTGAATCCAATTATCGAGTTTAGGGATTTCTCATTTAAATACAGATCCCAAACGCAGCCAACTCTTAGTAATATTAATTTAAAAATTTATCCGGGTGAGAAAGTGATGATTGCCGGGCCTTCGGGCTCTGGCAAATCAACACTTGCCCATTGCATCAATGCTCTTATTCCGTGCTCATTTGGCGGTGATGTTACAGGAACCCTCATTGTTGACGGCAAGAATCCGTCCAAGGAGGGCGTTTTTGGTATGTCCAAAAAGGTTGGAACGGTTCTTCAGGATACTGACGGACAGTTCATTGGCCTTACTGTAGCAGAAGACCTTGCATTCGCACTTGAAAACGATGAAACTCCTCAAAGTGAGATATTTGATAAGGTTGACAGAGTAGCTGAACTTGTTCAGATGAAGAAGTTCTTGAAGCATTCTCCGAGTGCGCTTTCAGGTGGACAGAAACAGAGAGTATCACTTGGCGGAGTCCTTGTCGATGATGTCAAGATACTTCTTTTTGACGAACCACTCGCAAATCTTGATCCTGCTACCGGCAAAAGAACTATTGCGCTGATTGATGACATTATGAAGCAAGGGGATGTTACAACTCTTATTATTGAACACAGACTTGAAGATGTTTTGTATAAAAACGTTGACAGAGTCATTGTTGTAGATAATGGACAAATCATTGCTGATATGAAGCCGGATGAGCTTCTTTGCAGTGATATTCTTGTTAATCAGGGAATTAGAGAGCCTCTTTATGTTTCAGCTATAAAACATGCCGGAATGACAATAAATCCAGCTGATAAGCCGTCTCATATTGAAACGATGAATATTACTCCGTATGCTGAAGGTGTCACAAAGTGGTTTAGAAATACTGAAATAACACCAAAGGCTAATAACGAGAGTAATGTGCTTGAGATTACGGATCTTTCTTTTGCATATGATAAAGGTATAAATGTGCTTGAGAATATCTCTTTTTCAGTAAAAAAAGGTGAGATGATCAGTATTGTTGGCAAGAACGGAGCAGGAAAGTCTACTCTTTCAGAACTGATTTGCGGTTTCTACAAGCCTCTTTCTGGAACGATAAAGCTTGATGGAAAGGATATTGCACCGCTTTCTGTTAAAGAGAGAGGTGAGAGAATAGGACTTGTAATGCAGAGCCCCAATCAGATGATTAGTAAACCAATGATTATGGATGAGGTCGGACTTGGTTTATCGGTGCGAGGAGTTCCGGAGGATGAGATAAAGAGCCGCGTTAACGAAACGCTGAAGATTTGCGGACTCTATCCATTTAGAAACTGGCCGGTAAATGCTCTTTCTTTTGGACAAAAAAAGAGAGTGTCAATTGCTTCAATTCTTGTAATGAAACCGGAGATAATGATTCTTGATGAACCTACTGCAGGGCAGGATTATAGGCATTATACATCGTTTATGAATTTCCTTAAGAAGCTCAATGAAGAGACAGGCATTACTATTCTTATGATTACTCATGATATGCATCTGATGCTGGAATATACTGATAGAGCTATAGTCCTTTCAGATGGTCACCTTCTTACTGATGACACACCTTCTAAGGTTCTGACAAATGAGGAAGTGGCTGATAAAGCTTATCTTAAGAAAACTTCGCTCTATGATCTTGCACTTAGGTGCGGAATAGAAAAGGAAGATGCTACAAAGTTTGTTGATACATTTATTGCGTTTGAACGAAGCCGTACTACAGATGAATCATGTGCAGACAAACTTCATTCTGAGGAATCTGATTCTGTGATGGGCAGGGAGGCAGTAAATGTCTAATCTTATTTCGTATGTTCTTAAAGACAACTGGATTGGCAGATTAAGCGGCTTTACGAAGCTTCTTTTCTTCCTACTATGGTGTATTACAAGTGCACTTACATTTGATACAAGGATTCTGGCAATAATGATAGTACTGAGCATTACGATTTATGCTGCGTCGGGAACAAAGTGGAGTCAGGTAAGCACCGTATTTAAGGCTGTAATGTTTTTCATGGCAGTAAATCTTATTTGCATATTCTTTTTTGCCCCATATCAGGGAACAGAGCTTTATGGTACTAAGACGGTTATTGTTCATCTATTTGGAAATTACAGCATAACGTACGAGCAGTTATTCTATGAGCTTAATGTAATGATGAAATACTTTACGGTAATTCCTGCGGTATTTATTTTCCTTGTTACTACCGATCCAAGTGAGTTTGCGGCATCGCTTAATGGAGTAGGAATACCGTATACGATATCCTATTCAGTTGCTATTGCACTTAGATATATTCCTGACATTCAGGATGAATTTAGAAGAATAAGAAATGCTCAAGAGGCCAGAGGTATTGAAATGAGTTCCAAGGCCAGATTGTATGAGAAGATTAAGCGTACCGCAGCGATTATTTTCCCTCTTTTGTTCTCAACAATGGAAAAAATCGATGTTGTAAGTAATGCGATGGAGCTTCGCGGATTTGGAAAGAAAAAGAAGCGTACGTGGTATTCTCATCGAAAGCTTTCAAAGATGGATTATCTTGTTATAGCTTTTTCTGTAGTATTTAGTGTTGCTGCACTTGTATTTACTTTTGCAGATGGAACAAGATTCTACAATCCTTTTATTTGAAATAATTGAACTAGCAAAAGGATGCCATTAGATATATTGTATGTATGAATTGGAAAGAGACTTCATGAAGCAGACATTTTTTGTTTGAAAGAAGTTTCTTCCTTTTTTTATTCTTTTTTAATTCATGCAAAAAGAATTTTTGGACTAAGTGCTAAAAGGGCTTGACTTGAAATGTATCACTGTATACAATCATACATTGGGGGAACGCAAGCGAGAAAACCCAAGCGGTTTTTCGCTGCAGCTTTATGAAGAGCATAAAGTGGCAAGATTGATATACGAAAGGAAGTAATGCTATGAAGGCATATAGTGAGATGACTAAAGACGAGCTGAAGAGTGAGTATGAAGCTCTTTTTGCAGAATATAAGAGATATCAGGCTATGGATCTTAACCTGAATATGTCACGTGGAAAGCCTTGCCGCGAGCAGCTTGATATTTCCATGCCTATGATGGATACATTAAATTCAGATGCAGATATGATGTGCGAGGACGGCACAGATTGTAGAAATTATGGTGTTCTGGATGGCATCTCAGAAGCTAAGGTTCTCATGGGAGATATGATGGAGAACAGCCCTGATAATATTATTATTTATGGTAATTCTTCTCTTAACGTAATGTATGATACTGTTGCCCGTGCATATACTCATGGAATTATGGGAAATACCCCATGGTGCAAGCTTGATAAGGTGAAGTTTCTTTGCCCTGTTCCAGGCTATGACAGACATTTTGGAATAACTGAGTATTTTGGAATTGAGATGATTCCTGTAAAGATGTCTTCAACAGGTCCTGATATGGATGTCGTAGAAAAGCTTGTCTCAGAGGATGAATCTATAAAGGGAATCTGGTGCGTGCCAAAGTATTCCAATCCACAAGGCTATACTTATTCAGATGAAACTGTCAGACGCTTTGCAAGACTTAATCCTGCTGCAAAGGATTTCAGAATTTTCTGGGATAATGCATATGGAATTCATCATCTTTATGATGATCATCAGGATTATATTATTGAGATTCTTGACGAATGTAAGAAGGCAGGCCATCCTGATATGGTATACAAGTTTGCCTCTACTTCCAAGATAACCTTCCCTGGAAGCGGAATTTCTTCACTTGCGACATCTGATAACAATCTTGTAGACATTAAGAGCCAGCTAAAGCATCAGACAATAGGCCATGATAAGGTTAATCAGCTTCGCCATGTTCGTTTCTTCGAGGATATTCATGGAATGGAAGAGCACATGAGAAAGCATGCTGATATAATAAGACCAAAGTTTGAAGCAGTCGAAGAGATATTTGCACAGAACTTGGAAGGTCTTGGAGTTGGTGAATGGACAAAGCCAAACGGAGGCTATTTTATCAGCTTTGATGCACTTACTGGATGTGCGAAGGAGATAGTTGCGGAGGCCAAGAAGGCCGGCGTTACATTAACTGATGCAGGTGCAACATGGCCATACCACAAGGATCCTGAGGATTCAAATATTCGTATTGCTCCTACATATCCGCCACTTGAAGATCTTAAAATTGCGGCAACACTCTTTACTGTTTGCGTAAGACTTGTAAGCGCGAAGAAGCTTTTGAAGAGTATGTGAGAAGTTGTCTGTCATATTGATAAGAATAAAAGGATGTGCGATGCTAAGCGCATATTAAGAATTGGGCTTAGGTAAATGCATTTAATAATTGAAAAATAGACATGTAAGCAGTCATAAACATGAGTATTACCCTGTTTGTGGCTGTTTTTTTGTATGCGAATGAGCGATTTCTGGATGCGCTTGCCAGGTTCATTCCGCCCATTTGTTCAGATTTTATTTGAAGTCTGAATTGATTTTAAGTGTTCAGTGTCTGAAGTAGTTTTGACCTATTTACTGTTGTTTTGATGGAGTTATTGTTGTATTGATGGTTTTATTATTGTTTTGGCGGATTTATTATTGAATCGAGTTAGCTACGACAAATTGTTTTGTTGACATTATACCCCTATGGGGTATAATAACCATATATTTAGAGAAAGTGTATGTGAGAATAAGTGTTGCTTTATTTGACATACAGTTTTAGCCCTTTTTTAGAGGGTCTGAATGATTTTTTGATGAAAAGTGTATGTGAGATAGAGGTTTCTTGCTACACGCATACAGGCTGGAGCCGAAAGGCATATATATTTGATGAAAAGTGTATGTGAGATAGAGGTTTCTTGCTACACGCATACAGTTTGGAGCCGGAAGGCATGTAAAATTGATGAAAAGTGTATGTGGAATAGAGGATTAAGTGTCCACTATATAGGGACAGCATACAAAACACAATGATGCATAAATGGAGGCACAAATAAAGGTGAAAATGGAGGAAGAAATGGCTGAAGAAATGAATTGCTGCTCATCACATAGAACCAAGAAACGTTCCGAAAAGGAATACAAAAATTTGATCAATAGATTAAACCGAATAGAAGGGCAGGTCCGGGGCGTTAAGAAGATGGTAGAGTCTGATAGCTACTGCCCGGATATACTGATTCAGGTTTCGGCAATTAATGCGGCACTTTGCAGCTTTAACAAAGTGCTGCTGGCAAATCATATTAGGACATGTGTGGCTGATGATATCAGAGCCGGCAAAGACGAATCAATAGATGAACTGGTTGCTACGCTGCAGAAGCTTATGAAATAAATAGTTCGCCCAGCGGCGAACTATAAGAGGATTGCTTCGCAATCCTCTCTTGAAATGATTCAAACAGCTGCGGAATTGGAATAGAAATAAATAGTTCGCCCAGCGGCGAACTTATTCCTAATTAAGAAAGGAAACACTAGGTGGAACAATACAATATTACTGGAATGAGCTGTGCTGCGTGCAGTAGCAGAGTTGAAAAAGCTGTCAGCAAGGTTGACGGTGTAACGTCTTGTTCAGTATCTCTTTTGACTAATTCAATGGGAGTTGAGGGGGATGCAAGCATAAATGAAATAATCAGGGCTGTAGAGAATGCCGGGTATGGTGCAAGTGCAAAGAGTACCGGAAATAATGCAGAGGGCAGTAGCAAAACAAGTAAGGGCAAAGCTTCAAATAGCAAAACGGAATCCGCTGATTCACTGGAAAGCATGCAAAAGCTTCAGATAATAACAATTAGAAACCGTCTCATTTCATCTTTAGTTTTTCTCATATTACTGATGTATCTGTCCATGGGGCACATAATGCTGGGCTTTCCGCTTCCGGGATTTCTGCAGGATAATCCGATTGGAATTGGCATAATAGAAATGCTTCTTGCAGGGATAGTTATGGTGATAAACCAGAGATTTTTTGTCAGTGGAACAAAGGCACTTTGCCACGGCGCACCAAACATGGATACACTCGTGGCGCTGGGGTCAATGGCGTCATATGTGTGGAGCGTTTATTCACTTGTCGAAGTGACAGTTATCAGTGCATCTGGAAGCAAATCAGACGCCATGGCGCTCATGAATAATCTGTATTTCGAATCCGCTGCCATGATATTGACACTCATCACAGTGGGAAAGCTCTTGGAATCGATAAGTAAAGGCAGAACTACGAGTGCACTGACGAGTCTTATAAAACTTGCTCCGCAGACTGCTCATGTGATTTCTTTGTCAAAAGAGCTGACGATTCCTGCAGATGAACTTAAACCCGGAGATAGAATCATAATTCGCCCCGGAGAAGCAGTTCCTGCGGACGCGGTAGTTGAAGATGGCTCCGGCGCTGTGAATGAGTCAATGCTTACAGGCGAGAGCATTCCTTCAGAGAAAAAGCCGGGTGACAGGGTCAGCACAGGAACCATCAACCAGGAGGGCTTTCTGACCTGCAAGGTTACTGCTACAGGCGAAAATACATCACTTTCACAAATTATATCAATGGTCAGTGACGCTGCTGCTACGAAAGCACCAATATCAAGAATTGCAGATAAAGTAGCAGGAATTTTCGTCCCAGTAATTATCGGTATAGCGTTAATTACATTTATTATTTGGATGCTTACAGGTGCTGAAATTTCTTTTGCCTTATCAAGAGGAATAGCAGTTCTTGTAATTAGCTGCCCGTGCGCTCTTGGACTTGCAACTCCAGTTGCAATAATGGTTGGAAACGGACTTGGAGCCAGAAATGGAATATTGTTCAAAACAGCAGCCGCCCTTGAAGCAGCCGGAAAAGCTGACATTATCGTATTTGATAAAACAGGAACGATTACAAATGGCACACCAACTGTGACTGACGTAATACCCCTAAATAACTATTCGGAATCAGAGCTGCTTAGCATCTCGTCCGCGCTAGAGAGGAAAAGCGAGCATCCGCTTGCAAAGGCAGTAATATCTTATAATGATGCTTTGGAAAGCCAAAACCATCAAAATAGCGAAATAGAAATTACTGATTTTAAAGCGGTTCCGGGAAATGGACTTTGCGGGAAAATAGAGGGAACCGAAGTTTATGGTGGAAGCCAGAGATATATTTCAGATATTGCAGCTGTTAATACCAAAACCCAAGACCTGATTTTGAAGCTTTCAGGTGAAGGAAAGACAATACTTCTTTTTGCAAAAGAAAAAGAATTAATCGGAATCATTGCAGCAGCGGATAAGGCCAGGAGCGAAGCCCAAAATGCTGTAAATGAGCTTAAGAACATGGGAATTAAAAGCGTCCTTCTTTCAGGAGACAATAAAGCGTGTGCGGAAGCAGTGGGAGCGGAAACCGGTATTGAAGAAGTGATTTCTGATGTACTCCCGGCTCAAAAGGCTGAAGTAATCGAGAGACTTAAGCAAAAAGGGAAAGTTATCATGGTTGGCGATGGCATTAATGACGCACCGGCGCTCACAGGAGCAGATATCGGAATAGCGATTGGCGCCGGGACTGATGTTGCAATTGATGCTGCGGATATTGTACTCATGAACAGTAATCTTCTTGATGTGCCGGCTGCCGTGAGGCTTAGCCGTGCTACGATAAGAAATATCCATGAAAATCTTTTTTGGGCATTTTTTTATAATATAATCGGAATTCCGCTTGCGGCCGGAGCATTTATTCCGGCGTTTGGAATTGCACTAAACCCCATGTTTGGCGCAGCCGCAATGAGCTTATCCAGCTTTTTGGTTGTAACAAATGCACTTAGGTTAAACTTTGCCAAGGTTCATGATAATCGACATGACAGGCAGTTAAGACATAGAATTATTAATAATTTGGAGGAAAAAGAGATGACGAGAACAATGAAGATTGAAGGAATGATGTGTGAGCACTGCCAGGCGCGTGTTAAGAAGGCGCTTGAGGCACTTCCACAGGTAACAGAAGCAAATGTTAGTTTCAAGGAAGGAACAGCGGTTGTATCTATTAGTGAAAAGATATCTGATGAGGAATTGACAAATGCAGTTACCGCTCAAGACTACAAGGTGATTTCGATTGACTAACACCATGGCTCTGCGTTATACTGTTAGTCGTGAAAAAACGGTCATTACAATCGTTTTTACCGATGAATTTCTATATATTAAAGAATATACAAATCTATTAGTTTGAGATTTGTACATCGGATTAGCAGTTATTTCTTTTACTTACAGATGAAAGAGAGGATAAGTTATGATGTACACAAAGGAAATTGAACATATGTGCCCTCTTGCTAAAGGTGCATACCATGGTCCTGCTCCGATACCGGAGGAAGGCAAGTGGGTTCAGGCAAAGGAAATCAAAGATATTTCTGGATTTACACACGGCATTGGCTGGTGCGCACCTCAGCAGGGAGCTTGTAAGCTTTCTCTGAATATCAAGGACGGAGTTATCCAGGAGGCTCTTGTTGAGACTATCGGATGTTCTGGAATGACTCATTCAGCAGCTATGGCAGCTGAGATTCTTACAGGAAAGACAATTCTTGAAGCTCTTAACACAGACCTTGTTTGTGATGCTATTAACACAGCTATGAGAGAGCTTTTCTTACAGATCGTTTACGGCAGATCTCAGACAGCATTTTCTGAGAACGGACTTCCTGTTGGAGCAGGCCTTGAGGATCTTGGTAAGGGACTTCGTTCACAGGTTGGTACAACTTATTCTACAACTCTTAAGGGACCTCGTTATCTTGAGCTCGCTGAGGGATATATCACAAAGATTGCTGTTGATAAGGATGATACAATCATCGGATATCAGTTCATCAACTTCGGTAAGATGATGGAATTCATCAAGAAGGGAATTGAGCCTAAGGAAGCAATCGAAAAAGCAAGCGGTAAGTACGGCAGAGTTGAAGACGCTGTTAAGCTTATCGACCCAAGAGAAGACTAAGGAGGGATAAATCTAATGGAAGAATTATTTGAAAGCTATGACAGAAGAATTAATCAGATAAATGCTGAGCTTGCAAAGCATGGCATCTCATCTCTCCAGGAAGCAAAGGAAATTTGTGATAAAGCAGGAGTAGATGCTTACAATATCGTTAAGGGCATCCAGCCTATCTGCTTCGAAAATGCAGGATGGGCATACCTTACAGGATGTGCTATTGCACTTAAAGAGAACGTAAAGAGCGCTACTGAGGCAGCTGAGATGATCGGCCTTGGACTTCAGAGCTTCTGTATCCCTGGATCAGTTGCTGATGACAGAAAAGTAGGCCTTGGACATGGAAGACTTGGCTCTATGCTTCTTTCAGAAGACACAAAGTGTTTTGCATTCCTTGCAGGACATGAGTCTTTTGCAGCTGCTGAAGGTGCTATCGGACTTGCAAACAGCGCAAACAAAGCTCGTAAAGAGCCTCTTAGAGTTATTCTTAACGGTCTTGGAAAAGACGCAGCTAAGATCATTTCTCGTATCAATGGATTTACATACGTTCAGACAAAGTTTGACTATTACACAGGTAAAGTCAACGTTGTTGAAGAGATTGCATATTCAAACGGCGAGAGAGCAAAGGTTCGTTGCTACGGCGCTGATGACGTTAGAGAAGGTGTTGCAATCATGCACCTTGAGGGCGTTGACGTTTCTATCACAGGAAATTCAACCAATCCTACACGTTTCCAGCATCCAGTTGCAGGAACATATAAGAAGGAATGTATCGAGCAGGGCAAGAAGTATTTCTCAGTTGCATCAGGCGGCGGTACAGGACGTACTCTTCACCCAGATAACATGGCAGCAGGCCCAGCTTCTTACGGCATGACAGATACTATGGGACGTATGCATTCAGATGCACAGTTCGCTGGTTCTTCATCAGTTCCTGCTCACGTAGAGATGATGGGACTTATCGGAGCTGGTAACAACCCGATGGTCGGAATGACAGTTGCTTGTGCAGTAGCTGTTAACGAAGCACTTAATGGCTGATTGAGCAGTAAATAAAATTATATTTTTTAAAGAGGAATCGACTGGGAAACTAATCGATTCCTCTTTTTTTAATAATTCTACGGCGAGATAAATTGACATAATAGGCAATAAACAATATACTAACAATAAGTAAAAGCAATCTTCACAATCTGAAAGCGGTGAAAAAATGGTATTAGATTATTTGAAAGAAAACTATGAAATTGGTGAACCTATTTTTCTGACAGATATTATTATTCCAAATATTACAGAAGAAAACTTGCGTTATCATTTAAAAAAATATACAGATGAAGGTATTCTTTGGAGATTTGATCCAGGAATCTATTATTTCCCAAAGAATAATATTTTTGGAGAAAAATCGGCATTGTCACCGGATGTGGTTGCTGTTAATAAGTATATTAGAAGAAGAGGAAAGCGTGTAGGGTTCTACTCTGGATATACACTAGCAAATCGTATGGGATTGTCAACTCAGGTTCCATTTACAGAAGAAATCACAAGTAATTATGCTCCAGCGCCAGTAAGGGAAATTTCAATAAGAAATAGAAAATATGTTATTCGTAGACCAGTTATTTCAATTAATGAAATGAATTTCCCGGTATTACAGCTTCTTGATTGTTTGAAAGACATTGATAAATGTGCAGAGGAGGATTTGGAATCTTGTGGCGAAATATTATCTAGATATATTAAAGAAAACAGTATTACAAAAGAAATAATAGATCAATTTATAGCAAATTATCCGACTAAAATATACAAGGCCATTTATGAGACAGGGGTAAAATATGTATCTGCACGAGGATAGAGAGAACTTTAGAGATATTATTGAACAGGTAGCTGATCAAACAAGAAGAACTAGGAATGCCTATTTTAAATTGGGATGATACACAGAGTGATAGAGATTATAATGCATATATGTTTTCTTATAATTCTGTAGCTGGGATAGAAGATGATAGAATTTTACAAAATGTGAAATTTTAAAACATAATAAAGCTAATAATTTATGAAAGTTCCTATACAATGGACAAGATAGGAATAAATTGATATAACCATAAATTGAATTAATTAAAGCCCTGCCTATAGACAATTACATCTACAGACAGGGCTTTACTCATATGGATCTAAACGGGTTTGAACCGTTGACCTCTGCGTCCCGAATACGGCGCTTTCCCAGCTGAGCTATGAGCCTGGAAATTTATAAATGACCATCATTTTTCATTAACGAATGAATTTTAGTTCTTTTCATGTATGATAGCAATAGAAATGTAATTTCCCCGCACCAAATGGCGCTCTAAACCAACGCTTACAGAGAGCGCGCTTTAGAGATGTTTTTAAACGGGAATATTCACTGCAGGACATATGACAGAGTTAGCAAAAGAAAAAGAGGACACCTAAGCATCCTCTTTAACCTAAAGCATTGACTTCTGATGGTCACTACCTTATAATCAACTTAAAATCAATCAATGGATATTTGAACATCCGATGATTGGCTTTCGGAAACAAAGTGATAAGTAAACAAGTTACAAAGCACGAGCTATCCCCTATTGCTAGTAGAGGATAGCTGTTTTATTTCTTTCGGTGGTTATCTATGTATGTTAATCCTGCAAAAATCACAAGAATTAAAGTCAATGTTTCCATTGTATTCATACAAGCCTCCTTTCCGTTTCCGAAAAGGTATCACCGAACTATCCTCAAAAGTTCTAAATTGACTGGGGTAAGTATATCATAATCGACTATTGATTAAAATAAGAATTCTTAAAGTTCTATTTAGATTAAAGAATTAAATTTAATTCCTAATTTTCCCGCACCAAACCAAGGCTTACAGAGAATGCAAATTCTTTGTAGGCCTTTTTAAAATAATATATATTCGCCGCTGGGCTAACTTTTATTTTAATTAATATATATTCGCCGCTGTGTTTCAGACGTTAAGGAGAATTGGACGAAAGTCCAATTCTCGCAAAGTTCGCCGCTGGGCGAATTTTTTTTAATTGATAAAAATTCGCAGCTGTGTTTCAGACGCTAAGGAGAATTGGACGAAAGTCCAATTCTCGCAAAGTTCGCCGCTGGGCGAACTTTTTTTAATTGATAAAAATTCGCAGCTGTGTTTCAGACGCTAAGGAGAATTGGA
>CAZJWA010000022.1:0-46957 GCA_964549585.1 uncultured Butyrivibrio sp.
GTCTTCAGTATGGAATTTACTTTTACATGTGGAATTAAACTTTTCACTCAACCCAGAATAAAAAGGTACTACTAAATTGGATCCAGCAAAGACTATTTAAAATTTTTTTAGGTCTGTAGAATAATAAGGTATTATTAAATTGGATCAGGTAAAGATTATATTTAATTCATTTTAGATCTGTAGAATAATACGGTACTATCAAATTGGATCCGGCAAAGATTATATTATCGTCATCATCTATATGATTGATAAATTTAACTTCGGAAATATAGGCATCAATATCTTTATAATTATCATATGAAATATTGTCTTCTGCTATTGTCCAAAGTGAATCGTCAACACCAACTGTAACATTCTTATAATACTTATACTCTTTTACTGCATCTTCAGCATGTACCTGAGAAAACATTCCAATAAAAATCATTACAACAGAAAAAGTAATAGCAAAAAATACAAGAATATGTTTCTGAAAACTGAGCTGTCTATTTCTTCTGTTAGCGTTATTAGCGATTCTTTGCTCACTTCTTGCATTTGAATAAGAGCTTTTAGATGCAATAAAATTTTTATTGTAAAATCCATTTCTATAAAGAGAATTGAATGTGTAATTCATTGAAGCTGTCATAGTTATTGCATCCTTTCTAAGTGTAAAAGCAATCGATAGAGTTCTTAAAATGCGAACGTTTGATGCGAACATTTGATACGCACATCTGTTCTATAAATGAATTATATCGAACACTTATTCTATTGTCAATGCTTTTTCACAGAAAAATCGAACATTATTTCTGAATATATGTTTGCTTTCGATGAAATGCTATGCTAAAATTAGTTTAGTTATTTATTATTATTTTAAGAATATTGATCACAATACTGCTATCCTTACAGTTTGACTGATTGAATACAGGTTCTACTTATGCTTTTACCTGTAAATCTAATAAAGAATGGAGAATTAATATGTCCAATGGTCGAATTTCTGCAAAACAAAAGGAAATACTGGATTTCATAAAGAAGGAAGTTTTAGATAAAGGATATCCGCCTTCGGTTAGAGATATTTGTAAGGCAGTAAGTTTAAAGTCTACATCTTCTGTTCATTCTCATCTTGAAACACTTGAGAAGAATGGCTATATTCGTCGTGATCCTACTAAGCCAAGAGCTATTGAAATTTGTGATGACAGTTTCCAGATGGTAAGAACTGAAATAGTTAATATTCCTGTTATAGGACAGGTTGCAGCTGGTCTTCCTATTCTCGCTGAGCAGAATATTGATTCTTATTTTCCTATTCCTGCTGATATGTGTCCTCCAGGTGATTCATATATTTTAAATGTTAAGGGTGAATCAATGATTAATGCTGGTATTTTTAATGGAGACAAATTATTTGTTCATTCATGCGATACCGCTTCAAATGGTGATACAGTCGTTGCCTTGATTGATGACAGCGCTACTGTTAAGACTTTTTATAAGGAAAAAGGTCATATTAGACTTCAGCCTCAAAATGATACTATGGATCCTATTATCGTTGATGATTGCAGAATTCTTGGAAAAGTTTTTGGAGTTTTAAGACTGTTTTGATTTGAATAGTTTATTGAATTTAGAATATAGATTTGTTTGACACACGTAAAAGAGAATTGGACATTAGCCCGGTTCTCTTTTTTATTAGTTATATGGTGTTTATTTCTGGAGTTTGGTTCATGCTTTGTTTTTATAAAAAAATAAGCGCCATCACATAAATTTGTGATAACGCTTATTATAATACTTTGTCATTATAGATTTGAAAGGTCTACTTCTTTTCCATCTCTCCATATTCTTTCAAGATCATAGAAAAGTCTATTTTCTTTATCAAAAATATGAACAATAATGTCTCCGAAATCCATTAGTATCCAATTGGCCATCTCATAGCCTTCAACTTCTTTTACTGCAAGACCATTTTTTGTTAATGCCTCGTCAACGTGATCTGAAAGTGCTTGAACCTGATTTCTATTTGTTCCGCTTGCTATGATAAAATAATCTGCAAGAGTAGAAACTGTGCTGATATCAAGTACTTTGATGTCTTCTCCTTTGGTGTCTTCAATTGCTTTAATTGCAAGCTTTGCAAGCTCTTTTGTGTCTGTGATTTTCTCGCTCATTTATGCTCCTAATCTTACATAATATTCATACGTCTTTTGCGTCATGTCGTCTTTAACGGCATCTTTTTCATTAAGGTAACTAAGTGTGTTCTTTAGAATGTGGGTCACACATTTATTTAAGTCCTGGTATGCTTCCTTACGTATTTCCGGAAGGTCGATTATCATTTTTCTGTTTGGTTCAATGAAATCTGCTATAAATATAATTTTCTCAAGATCTGTCATGGCAGGTTGCCCGGTAGTATGAAATTTTATAGCTGATAATATTTCTTGATTTGTAATGTTATATTTATCTTTGGCTAAAATTGAACCTGCTTTTGAATGAAGAAGCCCGGTGTTAACGCGTTCTGTATCAGATACTTCATATTTTCCAGATTTACAAATTTCAAGCTGTTCTTCTATTGGCAGACACTTGGCACAGTCATGAAGCATTCCGGCAATAAAAGCATTATGAGAATCAACATCATACATAAAAGCCATTGTAGCGGCAGTATATGCAACGCCAAGCGTATGCTGGAATCTTTTCTCAGAAAGACATTTCTCGAGCTCGTCACTTAAAAGCTTAAAATCAAATTCGTAATCTTTCATTCTCTTCCCCTTCTTCATTGATACTATTCTTAATTGATGAAGGCGAATACAAGTTTTTGACAGCAATATATTCTGCGACATCTTCAGGAAGCAGGTAACGAACTGACTTTCCTGAACTGATTTTCTTTCTAATAACAGATGAAGAAATCTCCATTTCAGAGCTAATAATTTCTTTTATATGAGCCTTATTATTCTTAGTAAAATCTGAGATAAGCTTCTTGATTTCACTAGTATCATCGTTTCTTCTTTTTGTTACAAGAATTGTGGCAAGCTTAAAAATTTCCTCGTAGTCATGCCATGTATCAAGATTTCGAAGACTATCCTCTCCCATGATGAAATACAATTTGTCACCAGGATACATTTTCTGTAGTTCTTTTAAAGTGTCGACGGTATAAGTATAACCCTCTCTATCCATTTCAATTCTTGAGCAGGTAAAATATGGATTTCCTTCAATGGCAATCTTCACCATCTGATATCGTATATCACCACTTGGAATTTCATTATCTTGTTTCATATACGAAATTCCTGTAGGAATAAATATTACTCTATCAAGGCCGAACTGCTCTCTTGCATTTTCAGCAATAAGAAGATGCGCATAATGTATAGGATTAAATGTACCACCGATAATACCAATTTTTCTTGCTTTCATAAGATTCTCCCATCATTTTTATGAGATTACTTAGGTAAAACAATCTCCGGATTTTCTTTAAATGGTTTGTAGAGCACGATTTTTCTGCCAATAACATTTATTAGGTCAGAATGTGTTCTTTCTGAAATTTCAGAAGCAACCATTTGAATATCTTCTGTACAATTCTTAAGTACAGTAAGCTTGATCAATTCTCTTGTATTAAAAGATTCCTCAACTGCCTGTGTAACTTCAGGAGAAACGCCACCTTTTCCAATTTGAAATAAAGGTGAAAGATCTGAGGCAAGACTTCTTAAATATGCTCTTTGTTTACTGGTAAATGTCATAAAATCTCCATTCTATTGAGTGTTTAGAAATATTAGTCTTCTGGTATTCCTGTTGATGAATTGCCAAAGTATTCAAAGGAAAGGCCATACATTCTTACTGTATCACCATCATGTATTCCAAGTTTCTCAAGCTGAGAGTTAATGCCTGTATCAACAAGGAATTTCTGAAAGAATGCAAAGCCTTTCTCAGAATCGAGGTTTGTATAACCCAGCATTTTTTCGATTTTTGGTCCTTCAACAACGTATTCATGTTCTTTCGAATCATATTCAACCGTAAACGATGAATCCTCACCTTCAAGCATTGTTTCAGGGAAAAATTCCTGTTCAAAAACAACCGGTTTTTTATATGTTTTTTGGAGCATATCACTAGTATAGTATAATAATTCCTTTAATCCCATACCTGTAAGTGTAGAAGTTGGAAAAATTTTAACACCCTTAGGTTCAAATTCATTTCTAAGCTTCAATAAAATTTCTTCCTGCTCGTCTTCACTTAACATATCCAGCTTATTTGCAGCAATAACCTGAGGCTTATTACTAATATCTGAATTATAGTTTTCAAGCTCTTTGTCGATTGCATAAATATCAGCAATTGGATCTCTTCCTTCAGTTGAAGCAGCATCGACTACATGAATTATCATTCTGGTTCTTTCGATATGTCTAAGAAACTCATGACCAAGACCTGCGCCCTCACTGGCGCCTTCGATAAGACCGGGAATATCAGCTACAACAAATCCTTTTGCATCATTTAAGTCTACAACTCCAAGGCTTGGGCTAAGCGTTGTAAAATGATAATTTGCAATTTTAGGTTTTGCATTTGAAACCTTAGATAGAAATGTAGATTTGCCAACATTAGGAAATCCTACAAGTCCTACGTCAGCAATAACCTTAAGCTCAAGCATTAGTTCAAGCTCTTTTGCTGGCTGTCCTGGCTGGGCGTACATCGGAGCCTGCATGGTAGATGTAGCGTAATGCATGTTACCATTTCCACCTTTTCCGCCACTTAATAGAATCATTTCTTTATTGTTGCCTGACATATCCGCTATAACTTTTCCGGATTGTGCCTCTTTAATAACTGTTCCTTCAGGAACTTTAATAACTATATCTTCACCGCTTTTACCACTACTTCTGCGTTTGCTTCCATTTTCACCGCTGACAGCTTTATATTTTCCACCATAATGAAAATCTGAAAGAGTATTAAGACCTTCATCGATCCTAATAATTACATCTCCGCCTCTTCCACCATCTCCGCCATCAGGTCCACCTGCGTTAACAAATTTTTCATGGCGAAAAGATACACATCCATCTCCGCCTTTTCCACTTATTGCAAATATCCTGGCTCTGTCTACAAATTCTGGCATATTACTCCTTACTTCTTTGAAAAAAAGGGCTCCAAACAAAATGTTTGAAGCCCTGAACTTATTCGTGTAATTACTTGTTTTCTACAGGACGAACGCTGGCCTGTTTCTTATCTCTGCCCTTACGCTCAAATCTGAGAACACCATCAACAAGAGCAAATAATGTATCATCGCTTCCAATTCCAACATTTACACCTGGATGAATATGTGTTCCGCGCTGTCTGTAAAGAATGTTTCCAGCTTTTACGAATTGTCCGTCAGCTCTTTTTGCTCCAAGTCTCTTAGACTCTGAATCTCTACCATTCTTGGTAGAACCCATTCCTTTTTTATGAGCAAAAAATTGAAGGTTCATATTTAACATGGTTTTACACCTCCTTATATTTTATGTCCAAATATTTCTTACCATATTGATTCTTGATACAGATTACTCCAAGTTCGAATGATTTAACAAGTAAATCGCTTTCCTTAGAAATGTCTCCTGTAAACATTAGTGAAATTAAACCAGATTCCTCATCTTGTTCGCCTTTAAAAGAATCATCAGTAAAGGTCTCTATAGAATTAACTAAGTTAATAGTTAAAATAGATAACGCAGCACATACAATATCTTTCCCTTCATCAGCGAAATCAGCATGCCCGCTACATTTAAAGCCTTTATATTCTTTATCGGATTTATAAAATGTAATCTTTGTCATCAGCCACTATGTCGAATCAATAAAAATTCTGATCACAAATTACATTGTGATCTTGTCAATCTTAACCTGTGTGAAAGGCTGTCTGTGACCATTTTTCTTATGGTAACCAGTCTTCCTCTTGTACTTATAAACAAGAACTTTCTTATCACGGTCCTGGTTCATAACAGTAGCTTCAACCTTTGCTCCTGATACATCTCCTGCAACCTTAAGAGTCTTGTCATCATTTAATGCGATAACCTGATCAAATGTGATGCTTTTACCAGCTTCAACATCAAGCTTCTCTACATTGAGCACATCGCCCTCGGAAACCTTATACTGCTTTCCACCTGTAACAATAATTGCGTACATAAGGTACCTCCTTCTTCAAAAACTCGCTAACTATGGCGGAATCCTTCATAAACGGACACACTTATACCTCGTTATGCGGCATACCAATGTATAATATCAATTTCACGAACAAATGTCAACTTAAATCAAGAAATTTCTCAAAATATTTTATTCCAAAATTTTCTGATTAAGAATTGATCCTGATAATTGAAGAAGACTATCTAAAGTTCTATCTCTCTCCCTTATCATAAATCTGCCCAAGCGCCTTTGGTGACTGGTTGTGCTTTGAAAGAAATATAAGAAGGAATAATGTAAGTGCGTATGGAAGAATCATAACCAAATCAGAATATGCGCTTGGCATTCCAAGTAGCTGAACAATCTGATATCCTGCTGATCTTGCAAATCCAAAAATAAGGCATGCAAACAATGTTGGTGTGATTTTCCAGTTTCCAAATATCAGAGCTGCTATTGCAAGATATCCATATCCAACATATATATCAGAAGAAAACTTAGCTGAAATTGAATAAGCAAAAGAAATTCCGGCAAGTCCCGAAAAGGCTCCTGAAAACATTACTGCAAGATATCTCGTCTTTGCAACGTCTATTCCTGCGGCGTCAACTGCGTGAGGATTATCACCACAGGCTCTTAAATGAAGCCCAAAACGAGTTCTGTAGAGAATAAACCATGCAATAATGGCAAGGACAATAATTATGATTTCAAATGGATAAATGTTTGTAAAAAAAGCTCCGACAACCGGAATATCAGAAACTACCGGTATAGTTATTCTTGAAGATACTCCAAGGTCGATTTTATCAGAAGCTGCTCCAAAAATATTACGATTAATAGTCTTGGTAAGGAACAAAGTAAGTGAAGAAGCAAGAATATTTATTACTACGCCGCTAATAACCTGATTTGCTTTAAACTTTATGCAAAGAACAGCATGCAAAAGCGCATATATAGCTCCGCCAATCACTGCAAAAATCATTGCCATATAATATGGCAGATTAGAACCAGTTGCAACGTGAAGACCAACTATATAAGCAACCAAGGCACCAATAAATGCTCCCATTCCCTGAAGTCCTTCAAGTGCAAGGTTAGTTACACCGCTTCTTTCAGAGTAGATACCTCCAATTGCCATTATAAAAAGTGGAACCGCAAAAGACATACCATCTATAATAATACTGTTAATTACGTTCATTTTGCTTCTCCCTTCTTTTTTTCAACTAATGCAGATCTCTTTTTATCCTCATGTTTTTTGATGAGTAATAAATAAAAGGCGCTGCATGCAGAAGAAAGAAGAGTTACTGCTGTAATAACTGAAGCAATTTCAGATTCAAGTCCCTCTTGTGAACTCATATAAGTTGAACCTTTTTCAATTACCTGAATCAAAAATGATGCGCCAAGAATTCCATATGGATTAGAGCTTCCAAGAAGACATACAGCAATTGCATCAAATCCGGTTGAAGGAAGAGTCTTGGGCTGAATTGAAGCAAAATAGCCAAGATAATAGGTAACTCCGGCAAGTCCGGCAAGTGCTCCGGAAATTGCCATAGATGAAATAATGTTTTTCCCGACATTTATACCTGCATAATTTGCTGCTGTTTTATTAGAGCCTACCGCTTTTATTTCATATCCAAATGTGGTTCTGTCTAAAAGAATTTTTACAAGGAAAACACAAATGATCGCAATTATAAAGCCGATAGGAATATCGTATTTATAGCCCCCGATTACTATTTGATGAAACGTTAGCCTAGAAGAAGCCTGTATTTCTTTTGACTGTCTTGAAACAGGATCAATGCAAAAAGAATTAATACAAAAGCTGATAATATATTCACCAATATAATTAATCATAATTGAGGAAACTACTTCGTTAATATTAAATTTGTATTTAAGAAAACCAATAAGTGCTCCAACAAGGGCACCTGCTATTATTCCGATAACTATAACGAGCGGTTTGGCAATACCTGCAGGAAGCGTAGCATATCCAACAGTAATAGTCGAAATAAAGGCTGCAATAAGCATTTGTCCAGAGATTCCAATATTAAAAAGGCCTGCTTTAAGTGCTACTGCAACAGATAAAGAAGCAAAAATCATTGGAGTCCAAAAGTCAACAAAGCTTGAAAAATCCGTCAGCATGCTTTTAGACCCGGCATATTTGGCTTTTGGAGTGATCCCGCATCCCTGCAAAAAATTATAATAAGAAGCAAATGGATTTTTACCAAGAATGGCAATAAATATAGCTCCAAAAAGAAGACCTAAAATAATAGAAATCAGTGCTACTTTAATCATATTACCTGATTTTTTCATTTTGTAATCTCCTTTCCGATATTTATTGAGTCGTTTTTCTTAACGCCCATCATATATTCTCCGACTTCATTTGTATTTAATATTGAAGCTGGAGCAATTTTTCCAATTTCTCCATTATAAATAACAGCAATCGTATCTGCTAAATCCATGATTTCATCAAGCTCAAGTGATATAAGAAGAATTGCTTTTCCCTTGTCTCTCTCTGCGACAATTTGTTTTCTTATGTTCTCAATTGCACCAATATCAAGGCCCCTAGTTGGCTGAACAAATATAGTTAAAGGCGAGTCTTCTTCAATTTCTCGCCCAACAATTGCTTTTTGCTGATTGCCTCCGCTCATTGACCTTACTATTGTTGTAGTTCCCTGACCACTTCTGATATCATATTTGTCTATAAGCTTCTGTCCAAAGGACTCAAATTCCTGTTCCTGAAGAATCTTCCCTTTTTGGAAAGGTTCTTTGTAATACTTTCTAAGAGCAAGATTATCGCTTAATGAAAAATCCATAATAAGGCCGACTTGCTGCCTGTCTTCAGGAATATATGAAACTCCGGAATTTGAACGCTTTCTAACAGGCATTTTTGTAATATCTATGCCATTTATAATAATATTTCCACTATGAGTCTTAATTAGGCCTGCAACCGCGTCTGCAATGTCTGTTTGTCCATTTCCAGAAACTCCTGCAATTGCAAATATCTCTCCTGCATGAACATCAAAACTGACATTTTTAACAACTTCAAATTTTTCATCATTTTGTACTGTGAGATTTTTGACTTCCAGAACTACATTCCCTTTTTTCATTTCCGCTTTAGGAGTTTCAAAAGAGACCTCTCGCCCTACCATGAGATTAGCCATTTCTTTGGTTTGAGTATCTGCTACGTTTCTGATATCAATTAGCTTACCGCGTCTTAGGATTGCACAGCGATCTGCAACCTTTTTAATTTCTTCAAGCTTATGAGTGATAAGAATGATTGTTTTGCCGCCATCACGAAGCTTTTGAATTATTACCAAAAGAGATTCTATTTCCTGTGGAGTTAAAACTGCAGTAGGTTCATCAAAAATAAGAATTTCAGCTTCTCTATATAGCATTTTTAGTATCTCTACGCGCTGCTTTGTGGAGACATTTACATTTTCAATGATATCCTCAGGATTTACTTCTAAGCCGTATTTTGCGGATAATTCTGCAATCTGTTTATTTGCTTTCTTAATATCAACAGTATTTATGAAGCCTATTTTCTTAAGCGGCTCACGGCCAAGAATAATGTTCTCAGCAATTGTATAATTACTGACAAGCTTAAAATGCTGATGAACCATTCCTATATTGAGCTCAGTAGCATAGTTTGGTGATGAAATATTCTCTTTCTTACCTCTAATAAGTATCTCGCCTTCATCCGGTTCATACATACCAAATAACATACTCATAAGAGTGGATTTTCCAGCTCCGTTTTCACCTAAAAGAGCGTAGATTTCTCCCTTTTTAATTTGTATTGTTACATCATCGTTTGCAACAATACCAGGAAAACGCTTTGTTATGTGCTTCATTTCAACAATATACTGATTGTCCATAAATTGCCTCATATAGATGGATTTTTTTAAATATGAATATAAAGTCATATTCATAATAAAGACCCAAGGAGATGTGACCCTCCCTGGGCCTATTCATGTGTATATTATAACATGATTAGTATCAAATAATAAAATTATTCAAGTCCTGTAAAAGTCTCAGGAGTAAGATCATTAAAATTTGCTGCAGGAACGATATCACCACTCTTAACAAGAGCAAATGCTTCGTCAATCTTGCTGATAGTATCATCAGAAAGCTGGCATCTTCCTGTCTCACTTACATAACCTGTTGAATCAGAATCAGCTCCAAGAAGATCATTTGCACCTGCAAAAGAACCATCCTTAACGTTGTTCAGCTGAAGTGTAACGTTCTTATCCATAACTTTAAGTCCGGATGTAAGAACTATATTGCTTCCATTGTTATCGCCATCGTCATACTGATCTACATCGCATCCAATTACATATGCATCTTTTGCTTCTTTTACTGCTGTAAATACACCATTTCCAGAAAGACCTGCTGCAACAAAGATGATATCACAGCCCTGATCAAGAAGAGCCTGTCCTACAATCTTACCTGTTGCTTCATCAGAGAAGTTTCCAACATAGTTACCGCCTACATTAGCACCAGTAACATCAGTTCCTGCATATGAAGGAAGTTCAACAACTTCTGCTGTAGCGTCATAATGCTTAACAGCATAATTAACGCCGCTTTCAAATCCGTACTGATAGTTAACATTACTTGGGTAAGCAATTCCGTTTACAACTGCAACCTTGCCGGTCTTTGTCTCAAGTGCTGCTGCTATTCCTGCACAGAAGCCTGACTCCTGCTCCTTGAACTGCATTGCATAAATGTTATCATAAACTGTCTCGGTACCTTCTGCATCAGTTGGATATGCATCAACAAGAATGAAATCAACATCTGGATTTTCTTCTGCAATTGTTCCTATTCCTGCAAACTGGAATCCGCAGCATACGATTACATCATAATCAGCAACAATATCTGCTACTGCCTGAACTGCTGCAGCTGTATCACCTGTCTCTTCTCTTACTGGAGTAACGGTGCTGTCTGGATTCTCAGCGATAAAATCAAGAATACCATTGTAGTTATTCTCGTTGAAAGATCCGTCATCAACTCCTGAAGGTGAACTTACGATTGCAATCTTAAGTGCAGCTGAATCAGAAGTGGCTGTATCTGCAGTTGAATCCTCTGCTGTAGCATCGCTTGTAACATCCTCAGTAGATGTTTCGTCAGATGCTGTTGTGCTTGCTGCAGATGAACCACATCCTGCAAGAAGTGAAGCAGTAAGCGCAAGAGTTACTAATAAGCTTAATGGCTTTTTCATAATAATAATTCCTCCTAATTTTAATAAACGGTTTCTACTACGCACAAAATTATCGCACAGAAAAACTCATTTGTAAAATTCATTTTATTTTCTTCTTCTTTTTCTTAATGGACGAGTAAAATGCTTTAAGATCAGAATAATTCCATAAATAAGCATAGCAATAAGCCATCCTGCAACTTCACCAAGACCATTAAAGATAATATCATCGATCTCGAAATAGCCTCTTCCAGTTATCAGTTGTGCAACTTCTATTACAGCAGCAAGCGCAAATCCTGAAAGAAGACCTACTGCAGGCTTTCTGCCAACTTTTGCTACCGCTGGAAGGAGAAGTCCAAGTGGCATCATCATAAAAAGATTTTCCAAAGCAAATTTTCTACTATAAATATTTTTGATAGTATCAAAAGGAACTAAATTAACTTTTTGAAAAGCACCTGCCTCTCTCGACATAAAAGCAATTGCGAAAATATAGTAGCAGTATGCTCCAAAATGAAAAGTAAATATTAAATTATAAGTTTTAAATTTTCTATGCATAATGAGGCTGTAAATAAAGCAGCAAAATAGAACCACAAGCCCGCATTCACACGCCTGAATATAATATGTTGTCCAAAAATTAAATGTATCTAAAAATGCAGTTTTAGCATATTTAGTAATTAGTTCAACTACTAAATTTATATAATTATCAATCAAAACATACTCCAGATTATTTCATGATAAATACATGAGTTATTTTTTGGTTCTAGTAATTTCTGCGATACCAAGTCCTGTAATATCTACAAAATTGCTGCGCTTGGGGTCTATTTTACAAAGATTTATAAGCTCATTTGAAAGCGTCTCGTTATCATTCGCATCTTCCATGTTAATAAAATCAATAAGAATCATGCCAGACAAATCCCTAAGCCTTATCTGCCGCATTGCTTCGTGCGCCGCTTCAATATTTGTTTGCAAAAAGACATTTCTGCCACGCGAAAGATTTTTACCTGAATTTACATCAATTGAAATAAAAGCTTCTGTCTTTTCTATAACAAGATATCCGCCGGATTTAAGCCATACTCTTTGAGAATACATTTCATCAAAAAGAGCTGTTAGTTTGTAAATAATACAATAATCCTTATTATTGTAAAACGAAATGTCAGATACAGCAAAAGTTTTATTGCTAACAATTTCAGTCCTCAAAACAGCATCGTAAAGCTCTTTATCTCCGGACTTAATGCTTATAGGATCATTATTTAACATTTCAATAAAGTGAACTAAATTAAGGAGATGCTCATTTAATAAATCTTCAGGTTTTTTAGAATATAGAATGCTTCCATCCGTTAGGCTTTTCCCTTTCTGAATGATACCTTCAATTTCTAATGAGAGTTTTGCACATTCTTTGGCAATTTCATTTGGAGAAGCATTTAATTTATAGCATTCAGTTCTAATCAAAACGCCAAATTTAGTCAAGTCAATTTGCGAAAAATTATGTGTAAGTTCAAATCGAAGATCATTCACCATTTTTCTTTGGAGCTGCTCTGGAATCTTCTTGGAAGCGCCTATTCCTCTTCTACCTATTGTAACAACGCAGTATTTTCCTGCAAGAGATATTTTTCCTGTTAATGCTTCATTTTTACTTTTTACTTTTTTATTTTTAATCTGAACAGCAATATTTTGCCCACATTTTAATTTTTTTGAAATCTCTTTGTCAAAAGAGCTATCATCAAAACTATATACTTCATCCCCATTTAAATATCCATTTCTGCCCTGTCCGAATTTAACAAAAGCAGAATCCAGATTTTGCATAATTTTATCGACTCTGCCGGCATAAACATTTCCGTCATCATTACCGGTATCTTCTATATATTCAAGCTTTCCATCTATAAAGGCACCTAAATAAATTTTTGAGTTTGATGCCTCTTCCTTTCGAAACAACAAAATAGTATTAGTATTCAAAACAATCTCCATTCAAATATTAAAATTTCAAGCAACGTATCTACTTATCTAATAATTCTATGTATTCTAATTTCAAAATAACAAAAAAGCCGAAGGAATATCACATACATTATACATGATTATCCCTTCGGAAATTTTTATTTCTTTATAAAAGTGAGATAAGTAAATATAAATTTGCTCATAAACACAATGCTTTAAATGTTTATTATCTCCTCGAAAGTTCGTCAGTAACCTGTTCCCAGGAAACATTTTTCTCTGCCATAAGAACCATCATATGATAAAGAAAATCTGACATTTCGTATACAACTTCATTAGGATTTGGATTTTTTGCGGCTATAACTATTTCAGTACATTCCTCACCACATTTTTTAAGAATTTTATCTATTCCTTTATCAAAGAGATAATTTGTATATGATCCTTCTCTTGGGTTTTCTTTTCTGTCACATATAACGCTATATACATTATCTAGAACCTTTTGAGGATTTTTTTCATTGTATTTCTTGGCTGCAATAGAATTAAAAAAGCATGAACGCGAGCCGGTGTGGCATGCAGGGCCGACCTGCTTAACCTTGGCAAGAATTGTGTCTAAATCACAGTCTGCTGTTAAAGACTTAACATACTGGAAATGTCCGCTTGTTTCGCCTTTTACCCATTGTTCTTTGCGGCTTCGGCTATAATATGTCATTCTTCCGGTCTCAATAGTATTTATATAGGCAGCTTCATTCATATATGCAACCATCAGAACCTGATCATTTCTATAATCCTGAATCACAACAGGAACGAGCCCATCAATACCCAGCTTGAAATCAGACCACTTAAAATTTGGTTTTAGTGCAAAGACATCCAAACCATTTTGAGAACACTTTTTTCTAATATCAAGTATTTTATCAGCAGCTCTGTTCATTGAAGGACCAGAAACAGCACATATTTTATCTTCAGATAAAATATCAGGAAATTCATTAGAGTCCATATCAGAAAGACATATTATATTTGGAAGCTTCTCAAATGAATTATCGTATGTACTGTCAGCATTTATCATTATCAAAAGAGATGAGAATTCACATATCTTTTTTTCATAAGCAGAAATATTGTCTTCTGCAAGGTAAGAAATTGCGATTTTGTCTTTACCAAACTTTAAGGAAACTTCTTCAAGAATGTCCTTATTGCCTTCTTTTGAAAAATTAAGGGCAGCTGCTTTACAACCTGCATAAAGAATCTTTTTGATATCCTCCATACGAAACACGTTTCCAGCCCCTATTACAGGAGCATCAGATTCGCTGCATATCTCTTTGATAATATCAAGAGCAGTTTCATGTTGCTCATCCGTCTTTGATAGATCAAATACAATAAGCTTATCGCAGCCCATATCATTGTAATAAACTGAAAGTTCTACAGGGTCTTCACTAACAATAGTTTCATCGGTAAACGAAGTAATGGCTTTTCCTTCTTTGAGATATATGCATGGGATAAATTCTTTAATCATATAAATCCTTTCAAATAATAAATTATAATGAGCCCTTAGTACTAAGAACGTCACTTATTCTGGAATCATACATAGTTGCCTGATCAAGAGCTTTGGAAAAAGCTTTGAACATTGCCTCAATCTTATGGTGTTCATTTACTCCCTCGATAATTCTAAGGTGAAGATTCATCATAGCAGAATAAGAAACTGAATAGAAAAATTCGCTTACAAGCTGTGTGTCAAAATCTCCCACCATTGGAGAAGAAAATTCTGCATTCATAACAAAATATGGTCGTCCACACAAATCAATTGCGCAAAGAGCAAGTGTTTCATCCATAGGTAAAATCATACTGCCATATCGTTTAATACCTTTTTTGTCTCCAATAGCTTCTCTTATTGCCTGCCCAAGAACAATTCCGGTATCTTCAACAGTGTGGTGACCATCAACATTTAAGTCTCCTGTAACCTTTACTGTAAGGTCAAAAAGTCCATGTCTTGCAAAGGCATCAAGCATATGATCAAAAAAACCTATTCCGGTATTTATCTCACTCTTTCCACTGCCATCAATATTAAGCTTTACATAGATATTTGTTTCACCAGTAACACGACTTATTTCAGATACTCTTTCGCTCATATGGGTTTCCTTTCAATTATTATCATATAATCAGTTTTCAAAACGAACATGAATAGAATTAGCGTGAGCAGTCAGCCCTTCTTTTTTTGCAAAAAGCTCTATATCAGCACTGGCTTTTTTTAGTGCATCTCTTGAATAAGAAATAATGCTCGTTTTCTTAACAAAATCATCCACAGAAAGCGGTGAAAAGAATCTTGCAGTTCTGTTTGTAGGTAATATATGATTTGGTCCTGCGTAGTAGTCTCCCAGAGGCTCTGATGAATATTCTCCAAGGAAAATAGCTCCGGCATTCTTTACCTTTGTCATTACTTCATAAGGATTCTTTGTAACTATTTCCATATGCTCTGAAGCAACTGCATTTGCAGCATCAATAGCATCTTCCATATTATCTGCAACGAAAATATATCCGTAATTATCAAGGGACTTTTTTATTATCTCTGCTCTTTCAAGTGTCTTTAAAAATCCATCAACTTCATCAGATACTTTATCTGCAATTTCTCTACTTGTTGTAATTAGAATTGCACTTGCCATTTCATCATGTTCTGCCTGTGAAAGAAGGTCGGCAGCTACAAATCTTGGGTTAGCCGTTTCATCAGCAAGAACCAGAATTTCACTAGGTCCTGCAATTGAATCAATTCCTACATAACCAAAGCAGGCTTTTTTGGCAAGAGCAACAAAAATATTTCCGGGGCCGGTGATTTTGTCAACCTTTGGAATAGATTCTGTTCCAAAAGCCATAGCAGCTATTGCCTGTGCTCCGCCTATTTTATAAACTTCATCTACTCCTGCTATATCGGCAGCAGCAAGAGTTCCTGCATTTACTTTGCCATCTTTTCCGGGAGGTGTAAGCATTACAATGTTAGATACTCCTGCAACTTTTGCAGGTACGACATTCATTAAAACACTTGAAGGATACGCAGCTTTACCGCCTGGAACATAAACTCCGGATTTCTCGATTGGAATAATTCTTTGTCCAAGAATTGTTCCGTCATCTTTTGTATCAATCCATGTAGTTCTCTTTTGCTTTTCATGGAAAACTCTGATATTTTCAGTACATTCTTTAAGAACGCGAATAAAATCAGGGTCAAGACTGTTATAGGCTTCTTCAATTTCTTCTTTTGTAACGCGAACGCTATTCTTATCAACATCACAGTGATCAAACTTCTTTGTGTATTCAAAGATTGCCTTATCACCATTTTGACGAACATTTTCTACAATTTCAGAAACCGTCTTCTCATATTCGGTGTAATTTGCAGGACTTCTTTGAATAAGCTTATCAAGAAGTTCACTTTTGGTATTTTCATTAAGTTCAACAATTCTCATTACAAATTCTCCTTCATATTTTTGATAAGCTTTCTGATTCTCTCAGATTCCATCTGCATACTAACCTGATTAACAATTACTCTTGCAGAAAGTGGACATATTTTTTCAAGAACCTCAAGGCCATTTTCTCTAAGTGTTGAGCCTGTTTCAACGATATCAACAATTACATCGCTAAGCTTTACGATTGGTCCAAGTTCAACAGAACCATTTAGCTTTATTATATCAACAGTCTGATTTTTAGTATTATAAAAATATTCTTTTGCAATATTTGGGTATTTGCTGGCAACTCTTATCTGCTCATGATGGTCTAAAAGCTTTTTAGCATCCTGTGGCCCACATACGCACATATTACATTTTCCAAAGCCAAGATCGAGAACTTCGTAGACATTTCTTTTTTCTTCAAGTATCGTATCCTCTCCAACTATTCCAATGTCTGCAGCTCCATGCTCAACGTATGTTGGAACATCAGGCCCTTTTGCAAGAAAGAATTTAAGTTTAAGCTCCTCATTTGTAAAAATAAGCTTTCGTGTGTTCTTATCTGTAATTTCGTCACATGTAATTCCACATTTACTTAATAGTTCCATAGTACTATTTACAAGTCTGCCCTTTCCAAGAGCAAAAGTAAGATATCTCATTAACGGATATTCCTTTCAATAATTGTCTTTAGTGATAAATTGTTATGCTTTTTCAAGAATAACGGCATTTCCTTTTGCTCTAAGATCTTTTGCAATATTTAATGCACTTCCAAAATCATCGTCGCCAAGGTAAGTGATTAGAATTGGTTTTGGAGCAGATTCAATTTCAATATTCTGACTTGAAAGTGCACTCATCAAATCATCAATGTTTACCATAAAACCAACGGCAGGGGCTTTCTTACCGAATTTTTCAAGAAGATTGTCATACCTTCCACCAGTAGCAATTGCATCGCCAACGCCGTATGTATACGCCTTAAAAATCATACCTGTATAATAATTAAAGTTGCTTAGCATACCAAGATCGAATGAAACATACTTCGAAATACCATATAATCCAAGAACCCTGTAAATATCCTTTAGCCTTTCTATAGCCATGAGACTTCTCTTGTTCTGAACCTGGTGGCCTGCAAGATCAAGCGCATCCTCAGACCCGATGAATTCTGAAAATCTCAAAATCTGATCAATATATTTCTTACTGATTCCATTATCAGTCATGATTTTCTCGGCGCCAAAATAGTTCTTAACAATAATCTGCTCTCTGATTTCATCAATTACATTATCAGAAATTCCAGCTTCCTCACATATTCCTTTAAAATAGTCTGCATCTCCTATTGAAACCTGAAATTCATTAAGACCAGATTTTAAAAGAGCCTCAACGAGAGCAGCAATCATTTCTGCATCTGCATAAACGGAATCATCATTCATAAGTTCAGCGCCCATCTGCATCGATTCACGGAGCTTACCTTGAAGTCTTCTTTTATTTGTGAAGGCCTTTCCCTTATAGCAAAGCCTTATAGGCTTATCGTCTTCAAGAAAATACTTGGAAACGCATCGTGCAACAGATGGAGTAAAATCCGGGCGAAGCACAAGAGTATTTCCTTCATTGTCAAAAAACTTATATAATTCTTTAGCACTTGTTGCACTTAGTTCCTTGGCAAAAAGATCAAAGAATTCAAATGTTGGTGTAGTAATGTCGCTGTAACCAAAGCTCTTTACTGCATCATGAACCATCTTTTCGATGTGTTCTCTTTCATAGTACTCTTTACCATAGATGTCTCTTACTCCCTCGGGAGTATGTACTAGTTCATTATTCATCAAAACTCCTTAAGAAACGCTTTATTGTGGTAACGTGCTACTAGGCTAAACTAGTCACATTTTGTTAGTTTACAGTAACGAGGCTTCTTTGTCAAATTTTTCTTGAAGAACATACTATTTATTCATCATCTATTTTGCAAATCAATTTGAATAGCTTCAAGATATGGAACAAATACCTCACTCCCCTGCTTGATAAAATATTCATCTTTAAGCTCTTCAAAACGAAAACTCTTTCGACCACCGTTTTGTGCTCTATTCCAGAAAACCATCAGGTCTCTAAATGGAAGGTAATACATTATATTTTTTTTGGAATAATTAATTAGAAAAAAAGCGATGCCATCCTGTTTCTCAAAATTTTCCATAAATGTTACCTGATGCTGATGGATGTTTTCAAGAGAAAAAGTGTCTGCAGCGCTTTCCTTTGCATCAAAGCAGACTGGTATTCCCTGTGCTGCTCCGATATAGTCAACTGTACTTTTTTGGTCAAAATAAGCCAAAGTAATATGACGAGTTTCCTTCTCAATATTTATTGGTGTAATTGGAGTAGGTATCTTTTGAATAAGAGCAAGTCCCTCTTCAAGGTATTTATCATTTGTTCTGTTTATCATATCTTCAAATGTTGAGCCTCTAAGTCCTCTCGAATTCCAAGTAGCCATTTGTTCTCCTTGTAGAAAAAATCTAATTAGTATTTAAAATATTCATTGATTACTTTTTCCATGTTATCCGGAACCGGACAGCTAAATTCTTTACCGGAAAGATATGCAAAATCTCCTTCTATTTCTGTTGGAAAAACAAGCTTATAACTGTGCAAAAGCTGGCTTTCAATTTTATTTTTTTCTTTGTAATAATCATTGATGTTTTTTTGGCCATATTTATAATCGCCGATAAGTGGATGCCCAAGAAAAGAAAGGTGTGCACGAATCTGATGAGTTTTTCCTGTTAGAAGTTCCACTTCAAGAAGGGTAATATTTCTATTTTCATTTGTAGAAAGTGGCCTAACAGCTGTTTCTATTTTATGTGATTTTTCACTGCTTTGCTTAGTAGTAACAGTAACCTTATTTTGATCTTTTTCATCCAAAACAAATGCAGAATAGTCTCCTGCTTCTTTAATTATTCCATTCGCAATTGTCAGATAAAATTTATGAATATTTCTTGATTTTAAAAGTTGTGCCATAAACTGCGTTGCAGGAAGCGTTTTTGCGCAAATTAGAATTCCTGATGTGTTTCTATCTAGTCTGTTACAAACAGATGGCTTAAAAATTGAAAGGCTTTTAACATCAATGATTTGTTTTGTGCTAATTAAGTATCCAATAAACCATTCATTAATAGATAAATCACTTTGTTCTGCTTTCTGGGATAATAGGCCTTCAGGTTTATTTAGCAAAGCTATGTTACTATCCTCATAGACGATTTCAATGTTGCCAAACTTATTAAAAGCTTTGATGAATTCATCAGCGTCTATTTTCTTAGTGAATTTTTCCATTGTTTCATCGGTAAAAAAAATCTTAATTTCATCACCAGTTGATAAAATTTCCTTACCAGTAGCTTTCTTACCATTGAGTGTTATGTTTTTTTTGCGAAGCATCTTAAAAATAAAGCCGGCTGAAGCATTTGACAGGTATTGAATCAAAAACTTGTCAAATCGTTTCCCGGCTTCATTCTTGTTTATGTTAATCTCTCTCATATTGCCCTCATGCAATTGCTAAGCTTAAACGTGATAAAATAAGTTAAAGCGAAACTGATCTAAGAACCGAAGCTGCGGTCTGAGTTGTTCCTGGAACCCAGCTCTCTTCTATTGCAAACGGGTCAACATTTCTAGAAGCCCTAAGCTTTTCAAGCTGATCGAGCCTTTTACAGAATTCATCAATATCCTTGTAGACCTTTACTGCATAATGTGAATATCCGCTTTGGCTTATCTGAAGCAGTATGTGTTTTTCACAATCAGGAATATCAAGCTTTCTATCTTCTGTAAAGCAGCAGACATTTTTCTCAATAACAGTTACAGCAGAAATAGAATAATTTTCTTTTTCAGAGGTCATTTCAAGATCATACTGAACAAAAAGTCCGCCCTTATGCTGTTGAATCTTTTCATATGAAGAAAGGCTGCAAAAACCGCTTCTGTAAAACATTATGCAGTTTACAACGCTTATACCCATAGGTAAACATCCAAGAGCTGCTATAATACTAAAATAGTTCTTATTTGAACCATACATTACAAGTCCTGTTAAAAAAATAATAAAACATAATGCAACAGAAATAATTGATCTGATAAGTGCTTTCTTTCTTGAATAAAGAATGTATCCATAACTACCCTTTGATATAATATTTTTTTTCATAAAGTCTCCGCTAATAATTATTGTTTTGCTAACTACTAATCTAATTTCAATAAATTAAGAATTAAATCTCAATTTCATCATAGCTTTCAATGTAATAATCTGCAAATTTAATCTTTTTTTCTTTTTGATCTTGTGAATAATCATCCTCTACCGCAACAACTGTCATCCCAGCAGATTTACCTGCCATAATACCCTCAACAATATCTTCAAAAACAAGGCATTTTGATGGTGCTACACCTAAATCTCCCGCTGCGGCAAGATATATATCAGGAGCGGGTTTACTCTCAATACTTTCAGTTCCTGTTCTGATAGTTTTAAATTCTCCTGCAATTCCATGCGCATTTAAAACATTTTCAATCAGTTCCTTTGAATTACTAGACGCTATACCAAGTAAAATATCATTTGCTTTACATTTTTCAATAAAGCTCTTTACTCCCGGTTTAAGCGGAACAGCGTGAAGATATTTATCGTGCGCCATTTCGTTCCAGTCAATCATCATTTTTACTGGAGAAACAGGAAGACTAAATCTATCCTTCATATAAAAGGCTGTCTGCTCAAATGTCATCCCGTTTAAATCTTCTTGTAAACCATCCGGATAGCTGATACCAAATCTATTAAGATATTCAATATCAATATCCTTCCACATCCACATTGAATCAACGAGTGTCCCGTCTAAATCAAAAATAACTGCATCAAAATCATTGACTCTCATACTTAAAATTCCCTTATTTCTATTCATCTATTCTTTAGATTATTTAGTTCTTCACCTGTAAGCTTTCTATATTCACCAGGCAAAAGATTTTCATCAAGGACTAATGAACCCATAGAAATCCTTTTTAGAAAAACCACCTCATTATCAACTGCTTCAAGCATTCTCTTTACCTGATGAAATCTTCCTTCACAGATAATTAGATAAATTATTCTATCTTGATCCGTATCTGCGTAGCTGTCACTTCTATAAGCTTTAGCAGGTAAAGTTTTCTTGTCATCTCCTATATCTACTCCCTGTTCAAGTATGTGAAGCTCCTTATCGGAAATATCATTTGCAAGATGAACTTCATATTTCTTTTCTACATGCTTTGTTGGAGACAAAAGGTTATGATTCAATATTCCATCATCTGTAATTAGTAATAGTCCTTCTGTATCTTTGTCAAGTCTTCCAACCGGAGAAAGTCCTTTAACATTTTCATCAGAAAGAAGGTTTATTACTGTTGTGCTTTTCCCATCAGTAGTGGCAGAAACAACATCCTGAGGCTTATTTAGCATATAATAATGGAATTTTGAGTAAGCAAGAACTTCACCGTTAAACTTTATGGCGTCATTTTCTTCATCAACATGAAACTCTGGCTTTGAAATAACATTTCCATTAATCGAAACCATTCCATTTTTAATATATTCTTTTACTTGTTTTCTTGTGCCAATATTAAAGTCACAAAGAAATTTATCAATTCTCTGCATTAATCACCTATACTTTTAAAATTCAACTATTATTTTACGTTTACAACACTACTTTGTTTATAAAAATCATACTGATTGTATGCTCTGACAACTACACTTGCCGGTTTCGAATTTAAAGAAACGCTTACAGTATCAGTTGTTTTTGTTCTGTCCCAAATATTTAATGATGAAAAAGTATTACCGCCATCGGTGCTATAAGAATAATAAATAATTGGGCTTCCAGAATCCTGAGCAGTAATATTTAATGATAGTTTCCTGGTAGAAGCATTATAGGAAGCAGAATTAAGTGTACAAACTTCCGGATCCGTCCTATCGTCATAAAGAATCGTTGTAGGAGCACTTACTGTTATATTCTGATATGCCGAATAATCTTTCCCAAGCGATTCTGACTTTAGGTTAAAGTATTTTGCTACAGCTGTAGCATCTGCTTTTCCAAGTGCTTCGTAGGAATTCTGGGTATTCTTTATGTATGATAGATCGGTAGCCTGATCAACATAACAGTGTTCAATAATACAGCTTGGAATATTATCAGCTGTAGCTGCCCTGATTATTCCATAATAATCATTTCCTGAATTACCAATTCTTGTCTTTATTCCTCTTTGATATAAACCAAGGACGCCAAGTTCGTTCATTTCGTTATAAGCAAAAGAGAAACCTTTTTGATAGTAGCTGCCAAATGCAGAAACCCAAATCTCTGATCCATATGCTAAATGGTCAGCTGAAGCATTATAGTGAATACTAAAAAGGAAATCAGCTCCAACAGATTTTGCATAATCTGCTCTGCTCTGAAGGGAAACATATCTATCATCATTTCTTGTAAGGTAAACTTTAACATTATCATACTTTTCCAGCTCTGCCTTCATCGCAGCTGCTGTTACAAGAGTGATTTCTTTTTCGCTTATTCCATTGTACTGAGCACCAAGATTTCTGTCTCCTGTTCCGCCATGACCAGGGTCAATACAAATGACAACCGGATTTGATGAACTCGTAGCTGCTGCACTTACTCTATCAGGAAAAGAGATTAATAAGCTCATTACAATTACAACCCCCAAAACAATTATTAACAATTCTTTTGTAAAATGAGAAAAGATATTACTAAAATTATTATTCATAAAAGCCTCTTTAAAATTTATTTAATTCTTAAAAGAACCGATTTTATGTTTTCCATAAAACCGGTTCAGGAAGATTATGTGAAAAAGTCTTTGCTTTTTCACAGCAACCTTTGCTCTTCTTGCAAAGATTGAATATAAGTAATTTAAGTGGATAGTATGAGAAAAAAATTAAATTTTTTCTCAGTAATTATTTAAATCTGTGGCAAATCTGCATCTACGACCTTATTAGTTTCTTCAGATGCCTGAGCCGGAATATTCGAAACAATCGGAGACGGTGGAACGAGTGCTGCTCTGTTAGACCTAATCATTTCCGAATAGTTTGCAAGTTCAGAAAGTTCACTCTCATAATGAGCTGTTGTTGAATCAATAGTCTTATTAAGGACCTGTTCAACCTCAGCAAGGAGCGAATCAGTATAAGTTACAGCAGCAGATTTCATCTGATTGGCCTCGTTCGTAGCCTTATCAAGAAGATCCTGTGCCTGAGCTGCTGCAGCGCCAACAACCTCATTGGCCTGAGCATAAGCCTGCTGCATAATTTCATGCTCATTTATCAGCTTGTTCGTCTGAACAGTTGCCTCATTAATAAGAGACTGGGCCTTTTGCTTTGCATCATTAAGAATAGCCTCTTTATTCGAAATCATCTTCTGATACCTTTTAATTTCATCAGGAGTATTTGAACGAAGCTCTCTTAGAAGTTCATCTATCTCTTCCTTATTAACTATTATCTTTGTATTTGATAATGGCTGATACTTACACTGATCAATATAGACCTCAATCTCATCTATAAGCTGTTCGATTTTGCTCACTTTGGGCCTCCGGCTTCTTTATTTGTGAATCCATATTTCTCGTAAAGCATTTTCTGGATAGTCTCAGGAACGCATTCAGAGACATCACCATGATATCTTGCAACTTCCTTGACAGTAGAGCTGCTAAGATAAGAATATCTTAAATTGGTTACAAGAAATACCGTATCAACTTCATTATGTGATAATTCTTTGTTTGTTTGAGCAATCTGAAGTTCATATTCAAAATCAGTAATAGCTCTTAATCCTCTAATTACTATATGAATATTCTTACTGCGACAATAATCTATCATCAGTCCGTCAACGCTTTCAATTTGAACGTTATCCAGATCACTTGTTACATCCTGTAACATTTTAACACGTTCATCCGTTGAAAACAACGAAGTCTTAGCTGAGTTGTTCATTACTGCAACAATAACATCATCAAGCATCTGTGCAGCTCTTCTGATAATATCAAGGTGTCCAAAGGTGACTGGGTCAAAGCTTCCCGGATATACTGCAATTTTCATAATATCTCCAATTCAAATATGAAATATCGTAAAGAAAATACTATTTCTCTTTTTTCAAAAAGACATGTTTATTTGTCTTATAATTCTTTTCCTTCAAAATTGAATAGCCCATTTCAGATGCAAAAGAAAAATCATTATCCAAATCTGCTTCACAAATTACTATCGTATTTTCAGTAAGATAAGGCATCTGAAGAAGCTGGGATAAGGTTCTTTCATAAAGTCCGCTTTCATAAGGTGGGTCGATATAGATTATGTCAGCCTCTTTCTCATGAATATTTCTAAGTGCAAGAGTACAATCCTGCTTAAAAAATGTTGCCTTATCTTCAAAATGTGTTCTGTGAAGATTTTCTTGAATACATAAAGAAGCTTCTCTTGAATTATCAACAAAATATGCCTTTGCTGCTCCTCTTGAAAGTGCTTCTATACCAATTCCGCCACTTCCTGCAAACAAATCAAGAAACACGCTTCCTGGTACATCATTTTGAATCATATTAAATAATGTTTCTTTTATTCTATCCTGCGTAGGCCTTGTGTTATCACCATCTGGTGTAACAAGATTAAGTCTTCTGGCGCTTCCGGAAATAACTCTCATATATAATCCTTACCTTTCAAAATAAACCGGTATAAACCGATCAACAAAAAAATAAATCATGGTCGAAGGTTTGTGCTAAGTTCAAATAGTATTGTGAAATAACTATCAAACAATTCCACCCTTATATTCTTGGTTTGGTGCCTTTTGTATCTCTGCTGCTAATTTTAAGGTGAGATAAATTAAGCTTTTTTTCGTTATGGCTAATCTCTATTGATTCATCTTTATTAAGATAGTAAGTATCTCTGATAAAGTCTTTTGTAGAAAGTCTCATTCCACGAACACCAACAGCTGCTTTTTTTTGTTCAGGAATATCTGCGACAGGAAATCTGAGTAAAAATCCATTTTCCGAGCAAAGAACTACAGTTTCCTGCTCGTGAAGGATTTCGACACTAATTAGCTCATCACCATCCTTAAGCTTTGTTGCAGCAACCGTTTTTTTAGAAACATCAAATTCTCCACCATCAACAGCTTTCATCATCGACAGCTTTGTAACGAAAAGGAGCTTATAAAGATTAAGGTCGCTTTGCGTTGCAGCAAGTATTACTGCCTCATTTGATGAGCTGAAATTACTAATGTTATCAATAGGAACACCCTTGTCACGAAGCTTTCCCTGTGGAATATCCTGAACCTTAATTGAATGAAGCATTCCCTTATCTGTAAAAAGAACTATCTTACCGGTATTTTTACAAATAAAGCTAAATTTGAACTCTTCATTTATTGTATCTAAATTCTTTTCATATGTAACAGAATCGATAGTTTTCGCATAACCAAATCTGTCCATAACAAATGCAACATCAATTTCCTGAACAGGCTTTTCAGTATATACCGCTTCTGCCGCATTATCAATCTCTGTTAAACGCTTTTTAGTATATTCCTTTTTAATGGAAATCAAATCTTCTTGAATAACCATTGCCATAGTACTGTGGTTTTCAAGAATATCCTCATATTTATAAATATTTGCCACTGTACTTTCGTGCTCTTTTAAAAGAGCTTCAATTTCAAGACCAATGAGCTTATAAAGTCTCATATCCAGAATAGCATCAGCTTGGTTTTCGGTAAACATAAGTTGACCTGCCATAACTTCTGATTCTCTTGACTTAAATTTTATACCTTGAGTTTGTCCGGATACAAGACAAAGCTTTGCCATGCTTCTATCATGAGAGCCTCTAAGAATCTCTATGATAAGATCGATTACGTTGCAGGCCTTTATAAGACCTTCCTGAATTTCTTTCTTGTCCTGTTCCTTTTTTAAAAGAGTATTATATTTTCTGGTCGCAGTTTCAAACTGAAAATCTACACTTGCTTTCATTATCTGGGCAAGATTAAGTGTTTCAGGTCTTCCATCGCTTATAGCCAGCATATTTACGCCAAATGTGTCTTCTAGTTTGGTCTTCTTATAAAGAAGATTTGTAAAGTTTTCTACATCAGTATCCTTCTTAAGTTCAATTACAATTCTAATTCCCTCTTTTGAAGACTGATTAGAGATATCTACTATATCATTAGAAATCTTATTTTCTGAAAGTGCTGCCACATCTGATAAAAATTTGCCAATTCCCATTCCAATCATTGTGTATGGAATCTCTGTAATTATCAGATTTATATGACCGTTTTTACCTTTTTCTGTAGTTACTCTGCCGCGAAGCTTTATTTTGCCGGTTCCAGTTTCATATATGCTTACAAGGTCATCTTTATTAATGACGATTCCGCCGGTAGGAAAATCCGGACCTTTTATATACTTCATTAACTGTTTTGAAGTAAGTGAATCATCCTGTAAATACGCTATTTCTGCATCAAGAACTTCTCCAAGATTATGAGGCGGAGTACTTGTAGCCATTCCAACAGCAATACCTTCAGAACCATTTATTAAAAAATTCGGAATTTTAACAGGAAGGACGGATGGTTCTCTTTCTGTTTCATCAAAATTAGGAACAAAGTCTACAACATCCTTATCAAGATCTCCTAGAAAATCCTCTTGAGTTATTTTTGCAAGCCTTGACTCTGTATACCTCATTGCAGCAGCGCCGTCGCCTTCGATAGTGCCGAAGTTTCCGTGTCCATCAACTAGAGGAAGGCACTTTTTAAAGCCCTGAGCCATTACTACAAGACATTCATAAATTGAACTATCACCATGAGGATGATATTTACCCATGGTATCGCCGACGATACGTGCACTTTTTCTGTATGGTCTGTCATATCTTATTCCCAGTTCATACATATCATAAAGAGTTCTTCTCTGAACAGGTTTTAGTCCATCTCTGATATCAGGAAGTGCTCTTGCTATAATTACACTCATAGCGTAATCAACAAATGACTTCTGCATTATTTCAGAATATTCGCTTCTGATAATCTTTTCTTCCATCTCTTACTCCTAAATATCAAGTTCAGCATCAGTAGCATGAACATGTATAAAATCTCTTCTTGGAGGAACATCCTGACCCATTAAGAGTTCAGTCATATATGATGCCTGTTTAGCATCTTCAATTTCGACAGATCTCATCATACGATTTTCAGGGTCAAGAGTTGTTTCCCATAGCTGTGAGGGATCCATCTCACCAAGACCTTTATATCTTTGAAGGGTAAATGAACCCTTGTGATTCTTACGATATTTTTCAAGAGCCTTATCATCGTAAAGGTATTCTTCCTTGCCTTTTGAAGGAAGCACCTTATATAGCGGAGGCATAGCAATAAAAACATGCCCCTCAAAAATGAGTTCTGGCATAAATCTGTAGAATAATGTCAAAAGAAGTGTTGCAATATGAGATCCATCGACATCGGCATCAGCCATAATAATTATCTTATTATATCTAAGCTTTGAAATATCAAAATCATTTCCATAGCCCTCAGAAAATCCGCAGCCAAAAGCATTTATCATTGTTTTGATTTCTGCATTGGCAAGAACCTTATCAATACTTGCCTTTTCAACGTTAAGTATTTTTCCTCTGATTGGAAGAATAGCCTGGAACATTCTGTTTCTGGCCATTTTGGCACTGCCGCCCGCAGAATCTCCCTCTACAATGAAAATCTCACATTTTTCTGCTTCCTTGCTGATACAGTTAGCAAGCTTTCCATTTGAATCAAATGAAAATTTCTGCTTTGTAAGCATATTTGTTTTGGTTCGCTCTTCTGCTTTACGTATCTTTGCTGCTTTTTCAGCACAACCAATAATCGACTTAAGAGTATCAAGATTTCTGTCAAAAAATCTTGTGAGTTCCTCGCCGGTTATTTTGGATACAATCTTTGCTGCGTCCTGATTATCGAGCTTTGTTTTAGTTTGGCCCTCAAATCTTGGATCAGGATGCTTAATTGATACAACTGCAGTCATACCATTTCTTATGTCAGCACCAGTAAAATTCGCGTCCTTATCCTTAAGTATCCCAAGCTCACGAGCATAATTATTAATTATCGTCGTGAACATGGTTTTAAAACCGGTAAGATGCGTTCCGCCTTCAGCATTATATATATTGTTACAGAATCCAAGTACTTCCTCATGAAATTCATCAACATACTGAAAAGCAATTTCCGCAGAGATATTTTCACTTTCTCCGTTTATATAAATCACATCACATACAGGTTCTTTAGCTTTGTTCATCTCTTTGATAAAGCCTGTAATTCCTTCTGGCTCGTGGAATTCAAGATGCTCGGCTGATTCTGGCCTTTTATCATCATACACAATAGTAAGGGCAGGATTAAGATATGCAGTTTCGTGAAGACGATTTTTGATATCATCCTCTTTAAATCTTGTTTTTTCAAAAATTGTCGGATCTGGTAAAAAAGTAATGCTTGTACCGGTATCTTTGGCCTTACCAACAACAGGAAGAAGACCCTTTATCAGTTCTGTAGTAGGCTTTCCCTGCTCGTATGTATCTTCAAATATCTTGCCGTCGTTCTTAACTCGAACTCTCATATATGTTGAAAGTGCATTTACTACAGAAGAACCTACGCCGTGAAGACCACCACTTGTCTTATATGAGCTGTTGTCAAACTTTCCGCCTGCATGAAGCATTGTGAAAACAACTCGTTCAGCAGAAATTCCTTTTGCATGCATTCCGACAGGAATACCACGTCCATTATCATCTACTGAAGCAGAGCCATCCGCTTCAAGTGTAACATGAATATGACTGCAAAATCCTGCAAGATGTTCATCAACTGCATTATCAACTATTTCATATATCAGATGATTAAGACCTCTTGTAGAGGTGCTTCCGATATACATACCTGGTCTTTTTCGTACTGCTTCGAGGCCTTCAAGTACTGTAATACTTGATGCATTATAATTTTGGTCTTGTGACATAGATTATTACAACCTTTCAAAAAATATTACTAAACTGCCGATGTGGCAGAACATTTCAAATTAATAATCAACTACTTCCGAACAGGCAATTGCGAGTGCTCCAGGTCCAATATGACAAGCAATTGCAAGAGGCAGCGGGTCCATATGAACCTCGTATCCTGGAAAAGCCTCTTCTATCTCTTTTTTGAAAGCTTCTGCAGACTCTGTATTGAACGTATAAGATGCCTGAAGGTGAATATGGTGAGAATCAAAGCCTCCAAATCTCTTTTCCAGATCCTCTTTCATTGCATTTAGCATGATTTTCTTTCCTTGAATACTTGTTCTTGCCTTTGCGAAAGCATCCAGCTTCTCGCCTTGAATAGTAAGAACCGGTTTGAGTTTTAAAAGTGTTCCAAGTGCAGCTGCAGCCGGAGTTATTCTGCCACCCTTTTTGAGATAATAAAGTGTATCAAGCATTATATATATACTTGAATAAAGCTTTACTTCCATAAGCTTATCACCGATCTGCTTGGCACTAAAACCTTTTTCTGCCATTTCTTTTGCATCGATAACGCTTTGACGCAAAGTTACCGATACTCTCTGATTATCTACAACATAAATTTTATCATCATAATCCTGTGCAAATATCATTGCACTTTGGCAAGAGCCACTAAGTCCGCTGCTTAAAGGGATATATACGATTTCATCATAATCCTTAAGAATATTATCCCACATTGTAAGAATTGAATCGGGAGTGGGCTGACTCGTTGCAATTGGCTCATCAGAATTAAGCATTTGGTAAAAATCATCCTGAGAAAGATTAACTCCCTCAAGGTATTCCTTTTCATTAATCATAAAAGGAATAGGAAGTACATAAACTCCTAGCTTCATAGCTTCATCCTGAGTAATCCCGCTACTGCTGTCTGTCATTATTGCAACTTTTGCCATCTCATAATCTCCTTAATATTGTAAAACTGCAAACTTTGCGTTTTCTGCAAAGCTTGCTGAGATAAAGCCGAAGGCTTTTTCTCATAATCTCCTTAATATTGTAAAACTGCAAACTTTGCGTTTTCTGCAAAGCTTGCTGAGATAAAGCCGAAGGTTTTTTCTTATTAAATCTATATTTAGTGGTCTAACTTTATGTAAAGCCCTATATATTTTACTTATTTTGGTGCGTAAAGTCAATAAAAAGCGGTCAAAATACGAACAAATGTTTTTAGTAGAATATTTCTGAAGTCATTCTGGTTTTATAAAAATCAAAATTATCATCAAGAGCCTTATCTGCAAGCGACGATGCAAGCTTAATCAGTTCACTATCCTGATAGATATCGCCTATATTAAAATTCAGATCGCCGCTCTGCCTTATACCAAAAATATCGCCGGGGCCCCTCTGCTCCAAATCCTTTGCCGCAATTTCAAATCCGTCATTTGAATTGTTTAAAATTTCAAGACGTTTTGCAGCATCCTCTTTATCGGATGAATTTAGAAAAATGCAATAGCTTTGAGAGCTTCCCCTTCCAACGCGCCCTCTAAGCTGATGAAGCTGCGCAAGCCCGAAATGGTCAGCATTTTCAATCATCATAACAGTTGCATTTGGAACATTTATCCCAACCTCTATTACTGTCGTTGATACCAGGACATCGATATTCCCCTTTGCGAATTCATCCATTATCGCTTCTTTTAATGAGCCTTTCATTTTGCCATGAAGCATCTCTACTCTAATACTACTGCCAAGCTCAGCACAAAGCTTTTGCTTATAATCTGTAACATTTTCCATAGTATCGCTATCACCGCTCTCTACCATAGGGCAAATAATATAAGCCTGATGTTTCTTAGCGATTTCTTTTTCTATAAATTTATAACTAGCTGATCTGGAATTAGTTCCAACTACGCAGTTTTTGATTGGAATTCTTCCCTTTGGAACATCTTTTACAAGTGAAATGTGTAAATCACCATAAAGAATAATTGCAAGAGTTCTCGGAATCGGCGTTGCGCTCATTGCAAGAATGTGGGTACCATCACCCTTTCCAGCGAGATTTTCCCTTTGACGTACTCCAAACCTATGCTGCTCATCTGTTACAACAAGAGCAAGATTTTTATAGCTTACACTATCTTGAATAAGTGCATTTGTTCCAATAATGCAGTTATAAAATCCATTTTTAATAAGATCCTTTTTTTCTCGTTTATCTTTGGCTGTAAGCGACCCTGTAAGAAGAACAGGTGTTACTGGTAACTTATATTTGGAAGCCATTTCACTAAAAGAATCAAAATGCTGCCTTGCAAGAACCTCAGTAGGAGCCATGATAGCACCCTGATAACCATTTGCAGCAGTCATAAGAAGAGCTAAAAAGGCTAGGATTGTTTTACCGGAACCAACATCTCCCTGTACAAGCCGATTCATTACTGCGTCACTAGTAAGATCGTTTTCAATATCCTTCCATGCATCCTTTTGAGCATTAGTAAGCTCATATGGCAACTCTTCAATAAGCCTATTTGTATCTGCAACTTCTATCATTTTATTTGGATTTAAAAGTTTTTTATCAGCTCTTTTTATTAGATGAAGCTTCATGATAAATAAAAAGAATTCTTCAAAGGCTATTCTTTCTCTGGCTTTAATATAATCTTCTTTGTTCTTAGGGAAATGAATATGCCTTATTGAAGTGCTGATTGATAAGACGCCGGAATTATGAAGCGTTTCTTCATCAAGCGTTTCCTCAAGATAGGGAGTATATGAAATGGCGTTATTCATAGCCTTGATAATCATATTATTAGTAAGCCCTTTAACAAGAGCATATTTTGGCTGCATCGTGTCTTGAAGAAGCTCATATTCTGAAGTCTTGTAAATTCTGGGCTGCTCCATATAGACGTAGTTGCCCTTCTTTGTCGTCCTTCCTCGAAAAACAATATAAATACCCTTTGTAATTCCTTTAGTGATAAAAGGGGCGTTGAAATATGTGATTTTTATCTTTCCGGTTATATCTTCAGCTTCAAAAGCAGTTATAGAAAGGCTCCTGATGCGCTTTGTCATAGTATTTCCTCTAACAAGGCATCTTATAGCACAGACTTCACCAGGAACAATATCAGTTATATTTTTGGGCTTTTCAAAAAGGTCATAATCTTTAGGATAATAATGTAAAAGGTCATTAACAGTAAAAATGCCGCATTTATTAAACAGCTTTACTGTTTTTTCGCCTATTCCCTTTAGTGAAATTACACTTTCATTAAGATAATCTTTTTCCATAGTCTTTATTGTTTATTACCAAAATGCCGTGTGGTCAATAGAATAAACCACACGGCATAATAATCAGTATCATTTTTCTTATTCAGCAGAAACAATGTAATAATAAATTGGCTGACCACCAAACTGAAGTTCAACATCGCAGTCTGGATGATTATCTCTGACTCTATCAGCAAAATCATTTGCATTCTGCTCTGTGATATCAGATCCAAAATATATTGAAATAAGTTCTGCTTCATCTGCGGAAATTTTATCAATCATATCAGATGTAACGTCTTCGATGCTCTTTCCAACAGTAAGAATTCCACTATCACCAATTCCCATATAGTCGCCCTGTCTGATCTGAACATCATCAATAACAGTATCTCTTACAGCATAAGTAACTTCTCCAGTACTTACACCTTCGATTGCTTCAACCATGCTACTTAAGTTATCATCAGCACTTTGATCAGGAATAAAATTAATCAAAGCTGTAATTCCCTGAGGGATGGTTTTTGAAGGAACAACAACATATTTCTTGTCATCAGGAGCAAGCTGTGCTGCCTGCTTAGCAGCCATAATGATATTCTTGTTATTAGGAAGAATGAAAATCGTGTCAGCATTTACTTTCTCGCAAGCACTCAGGATATCCTCGGTGCTTGGATTCATTGTCTGGCCACCCTTTATTACATAATCTGCTCCAAGATCCTTAAATATGTCATGCATACCATCACCGGCACAAACAGTAACAAAGCCAAAATCTTTTTTCTCAGAATTATCTGTTTCTTCATCAAGATATTCACTAGCAAGCGCAGCATGTTCACTAGACGTCGTATTTGTAAGCGGAATTTCCTTACCATAAGACATATTAAACTGTACAGGCTGAGGAATTGTCTTCTCCGCCTGGCCGGATATCTCAGTTTCCATCTCACTAGCAGTCCCATCAGCGTTTAAATGAAAGAGCTTCTCGCGATGTTCCATATGCATATTGTCAATCTTCATATTACTGAGCTGGCCGTAAAGAAGAGCCTTCTGAATAACAAGTCCAGGATCATTTGTATGAACATGAATCTTACAAATCTCGTCATCAGGAACAAGAACTATGCTATCTCCAATTGATTCAAGGAAATTTCTAAGGTCCATTTCCTGCTTAACGTTAAGCTTTTTGTTAAGAATAATAATAAATTCAGTACAATAACCAAATTTGATTTCAACCTGCTGTTCTTCATTTGATTCATTCTTTTGAACTTCTTCTTCAGGTATTTCAAAAGAAATCTCTTTGCCAAGATAGACATCAAATGCGCCCTTAAGCACTTCAACAAGTCCTCTTCCGCCTGAGTCAACAACACCGGCTTGTTTAAGAACGGGAAGCATATCTGGGGTTTTTGCAAGAGTTTCATCAGCATACTTAATTATTTCAGCAGCAAAGGGTTCAAGGTCATCAGCTCCATTATTTGCAAGTTCTCTTGCCTTTTCTGCAGCGCCCTTAGCTACTGTTAAAATTGTTCCTTCTTTGGGAGACATAACTGCTTTGTAAGCTGTCTCAACTGCTTTATCAAAACCATCCGCAATAATTGCACAGTCAATAGCATCGTGTTCTTTGACAACCTTGGTAAATCCGCGAAGAAGCTGTGATAAAATTACGCCCGAATTTCCTCTTGCACCGCGAAGCGAACCTTGAGAAATGCATTTACAGATTGATTCCATATTCGGATTTTCGCACTCTTTTACAGCCTTGGCAGCAGATGTAATCGTCATTGTCATATTTGTTCCCGTATCTCCGTCAGGAACCGGGAAAACATTCAGTTCATTAATAATATCCTTATGGGCATTCAGATTATCAGCCGCGCCTAAAAACATCTTGGAAAGCATTGCGGCATCAATAGCATTGTTATTCAACTTAAAATTCCTCCTGAATATCAGTCAATGACGCGTACGCCTTCGACGAAAATATTGATTTTTTCTATTTCAAGACCGGTAAACTCTTCAACCTTGTATTTAACACTGTCAATAAGATTATCTGCAACTGCAGAAATGCTTACCCCATATGAAATGATCACGTGAAAATCAAGTATAAGTTTTTTGTTTGGAGCAATAGTAACGTTAATGCCCTTAGTCATATTATCAAGTTTTAATAATTTGACAAGTCCGTCCCTAACAGAGACATTTGCCATTCCGACAATTCCAAAACATTCATTTGCAACAGTTCCTGCATATTGAGCAATAACTTCATTATCTATAGAAATATTTCCCATATGTGTATTCATAGAAGAAGCTTTCATTTGATACCCTCCTTAAAAAGTTTCGCATATAAAACAATTATATGATTAATACTAAAAAAAATAAACCTTAAATTGCACACATATTAAGTACAATTTAAGGCACAATTCGACCAATTGGTTAAAAAACTATAATTCAAGCCTTCATACTAATATCAAATTCCTGCAAAAGATTATTATATTCTTTATTAATAAGCTGAATCATATCATGGTCTCCACAGATATTATCAGGATGGTAAATCTTTATTAGGTCTTTATATCTTTTCTTTAATGCGACTAAAGAATTAACGCCTTTAAATAATAACTCTTTGGAATCGTCATATTCGTTTTGAGCATATTCTTCCTCATAGCGAAGCCTATCCCATTCTTTTGCGAGCTTCTTTTTATCTTCAGCAAGATCATTAAAGCCTTTTGTCAGTATTGCATATTTTTTTTCAAAAAAATCCTGATCACTCTTTAATTTCTTTTTGGAAGCGTTAATCTCGCGTCTTTGCTCTTCTATTCTTAAATTTGAAGCAACTTCTTCATCACGCAAATGATTAAATCTGTCGTTCACATAGCTTTCCTGATTTTCAAGCCTGCAGCTTTCTTTAAAAAGCCACATTCGAAGATCACAAAGCTCGTCTTCACTTCCCTTTTCAATTGTCTCTTTAATCTTAGCTGCGTTCTCCATAATAAAAACCTTTTGCCTTTTGACAAACGAAAAAATGTTTCTTATGACTGAACAAAGCTGCAAAACAATAACAAAGAATTTCGGAAATAAATTTTTAATTACTTTTCAGAGTCATCTCCAAAAGCAATATCTACGGCGTCATCATCATCCATCATATCCTTTGAATTCTTGACACCTGATATTTTATCAATTACATCCGGAACAAGATCGATAATCTTGGTTATAGCATCCTGGTTCTTGATATTGACAAGCTTAGTTGAACCATTCTTAATTACAAGAACAGCACTTGGACTCATCTTCGCACCAAAGCCACCGCCTGTGCCTTCTTTTGAACCTGCAGCACAGCCAAGTGTTATATCAACAAGAGGAAGAATTATCGTATCACCAATTTTCGTAGCTTCACCAACAACTGTCTTTGATGATAAAAGTGAGCTCATTCCTCCAAGCAAGCTTTCAATTCCTGAGGAAAATCCATTATTATCTGCCATAATAAACGCCTTTCTTAAAATAACATCATCTGAAGATTTTCTTAAAACGCTTAACTACTTTTCTGATATCTTTATTAAAATAAATAACTATTGCTGTAATTAGTATTCTGATAAGAGTGATTCTGCCTCTGATGCAAATTTTTAACTCGATCATCATATTATCAAAACAAGGACTGATAACAATATTTCCAGGTAAAAATGCAATAGCAACAGAAAATGCTCCTAACACTTCTGCCGTAGAAGCAGGATCTCCCGTTCCAAACGTCATAATAATATCAGCTTTTCTAGGTGCAATACTTTTTATTAATTTTAAAAGTTGTACCTTTACCGTATCAAACGCTCGTTTAAAAGTTTTACTTTCAAGCGTCTTTTTAATCAGATTTATTTTATCACAGAAGCTAGATATTGTATACTTGATATTTTTAAACGCAACCTGTTGATTTTGAAGCAAATAAGTAATATCTTTAAGCTTTGCTTTTACAAAAGAAATAAAGCTCTTTATTTTGTCAAATATATTTTCTTTACCTTGCTTACTTTTTTTATCTTTATTATCAGTATCAGAATTAATTATCTCATCAACAACGCCTTCTGTTTCGGAATTTTCATTATTAATTATCTCATCAACAGCGCCTTCTGTTTCGGGATTCTCGTAATTATTCTCTTCATCAATATCTTCTGTTTCAATATCCTCATCATCACTATTTTCATTATCATTTTTTTCTTTCTTTGGAAAAATAGTAAAGAAAAGAACCTTTACAATGAATTTTGGCAATTCTTTTGGTAAAGGCTTTCCATCACTATCAAGAACAGGATAATCGATTTTCCCGCGAACAAGATAGAAAAGATAATGGAATCCAGCGCGAAAAGTGATATTTTCAAGTAAATAGGATATTTTTTCATCATCTGATAAATCATCAAGGTCATCAAATACTTTTTTGGGCACATTAACATCTGCATAATATCTTATAGGAACAAAGAGTACTAAAACTAAAACTACCAGGAAGACTGATAGAATAATCAGAAGAATTATTCCGATAATTTTTAGTACAGATAAGATAATTGCCAGCATCTACTACTCCTTTTAAATCTTGATGTCAATAAAAAATCTAGCATAAATGGTGTTCAAGGTAATTTATGAGTTCTCCTGCTATGCCACACTCTGCGGCTTCATCACTTATCTGTACAATAAGATCAAGTGCATTATCATAGCTAGAAGCAATTCCATAAACCATAATATCAGTGTCTCTAACATTACCCTTAGTCAAAAAAACTGCCCTTATAATTTCAAGCTGATCAAAGCTATTCTGTTTATTGTTAGAATGATGATCATCACCTTGATGATCATCAACTTGATGGTCAAAAGCTTTACAAGACCTCACAATAAGGAAAGAAAAAGGGTCTACCTTTCCATGAACGAGATCGTGTTTGAATTTCTTAATGTTTTTTATGGAAGAATCTGTATAAAGATATCTATAGAATAGGAAATGTCTTCGCATTTGCATCGATACCTCTTTTTATGCGCCAAAATACTCGTCAAAAATTCTCTTTGCAACAGGAACAGCATACTCGCCACCGGAACCTGCTTTTTCAATAATTATTGTAACACATATCTGCGGGTCATCTGCCGGAGCAAATCCTGTAAACCATGCATGAGAATCTGTAGTTAAATTAGAATACTCTGCTGATCCGGTTTTTCCTGCAGCTGTATAAGTTAATCCTTTAAGTCTGCTGGCAGTTCCATTATTAACAACGCCTTCCATCATCTGAGTAAGAATTTCTGCTTCAGAATCAGACATAAGCCTTTTCACCTGCTTTGAGCTAAAGCTTTCAACGGTTTTACCATCATCGCTCTCAACATGGTCGAGAACATATGGCTTCATCAAAACGCCATTATTAGCTATTGCACATGTTATCATATTAAGATGCATAGGTGACATCGATGTCGTTCCCTGCCCAATTGCAAGCTGCATAATATCAGAATCGGATGTGTCATCTTCACAAATAGCTGTGCTTTTTGAATAATTAAGATCAAGAGGCAAATCTTCATTAAACATTAAATCGGTAAGTGTTTCATTGTACTTATTCCTATCAAGCGTAAGTCCGATATTAGCAAATGATGAATTACAGGATTTGGCAAAAGAGCCAAAGAAATCAAGGGTTCCGTGCTTTTTACCATGGAAACATTTGATTGTATCTTCGCCGTGAGAAAATGATCCTGTACATGTATATGAATAATTATTATAGGTATCAGGATTTTCTCTGATATATTCAAGAGAAGTCATGATTTTAAACGTTGATCCTGGTGGGTATAGTCCCTGCGTAGCACGGATTAACAGCCTTGATTCATTCTTTGAATCTGTTGTAAGTGTTTCCCATTCTGCATCAATATCATTTGGGTCATAATCCGGCTTTGAAACCATTGCAAGAATTTCTCCGGTTTTAGGGTTAGTTACAACTACTGCGCCGCTGTATACGCCAAGAGAATCACTGGCTATTTTCTGAAGGCTTGGAATCAGCGTTGTATATACATTATCACCCGGATATTTAGTGTTTTGCTCATCATCAGAAGCTTTTTCAGAAAGAGAAATACTTGAATTGATGAGATAATAGTTTGCTAAATCTTCAATTCCGGTTCTACCATGTGTCGAATAACCAACAATATGCGAAAATTCGCTTCCAAAAGGATATGTTCTTGTTTCGGTACCTTCTTCATCAGTTACAGTCTGGGCAAGTATCTCTCCATCTGAAGAGAGAATCATTCCTCTGGTGTTTTGAGCACTTAAAGTTGCCTGTCTCTTATTATAGCTATTGTTAAACAAAACCTGCTTGTTTACATATGAATATACGCAAATATATGAGCAAAGTGAAACAAATAATGCGCCAAAAAAGACTCCAATAGCTACAAGTGAATGTGGCTTTCCGGCTTTTTCAGGATCAAATTTTTTTCTCTTTTTTCTTCTAGGTTTATAGTCATCATCATCTTGATAACGACTATTTCTATTGCTATTGTTTCTTTCATCATTCATATCTGTTTCGCCTTTGATTAATTATTGTTTCACGTCTTCTTTCTATATGTGATATCTGACAGCCTTCAACGGCAAAAAACATTATGATTGTTGTAAGCACTGATGAACCACCATAACTTACTAGTGGAAATGTTACACCGGTTAGAGGTATAAATTTGCTTCCACCTCCAACAGTAAGGAATATCTGAAAAATATATGTTACAGCAAATCCAAAAGAAAGGAGTCTTTCAAAAAGATTTCTCATATAATAGGACTGCTTTAATATCATGATAAAAGTGCTGACGCAAATAAGGCAAACGCAAACTGCCGAAATAATTCCAAGCTCCTGAGCAAGTGCTGAAAAGATAAAGTCATCTTCTACATACGGAATGTCCTGTGGTGAGCCGCAAAACAGACCAAGGCCAAACCATCCTCCACTGCTTATTGCAAAAAGAGATTGTGTAATCTGATAGCCTATTGAATCAATTGAGCTCCAGGGATCAAGAAATGCCTGAACTCTGTTCTGCACATGAGTAAATAAATGATACGCCACTACCGCAGCACTGCATCCCATAAAAGTTCCAATAAACAAATAAAGAATATTTCCGGTTGCAACAACAAGCATACATAAATACACGACAAAATAAATTGCAGCGCTTCCAAGGTCTTTTGAAATAACAAGGATAATAATATGTGCGCCTGCCAAAAGAGCTGTAAGTATAACCTGTTTAAATGAAACAGACTCATAAAATGCAGCTGCAATAAATAAGACAAACAAAATTTTCACAAGCTCAGAAGGCTGAAATGTCACACCTACAATAGTGAATGAAATCTTTGACCCATTAGTTACTGATCCAAGAATAAGAACAATAAGAAGCGCTGCTATTCCAACAATTGCATATACAAATGGAATATATTTTAGTGAATCCCACTCTGCTATTATCTTTGGAACAAAAAAAGCAATTACAAGAGAAAAAATCACGATGAAAAGCTGCCTTACAGCTTTCCCTGAGTCTATACGAATCAGTAGTACAAGCCCAAGCATTAGCATCATACACATATTATTAATGATAAGTGTATTTCCATCGGGATAAATGACTCCAAATAAAACCATCGTACTAATCAAAACAATCGCACAAATTGCATAATAAAAAAGATATGTAATCTGACCGGTTCTTGTTTCTATTTGTAAAAAACATAGGAACTGTGTAAGAAGCATGAGAATATTTTGAATAATATAAAAAGGCTTTCTTGAATCCTCTGATTTTTTTATACAGCAAATAAACGAAATAACCGTATAGATTATTAAAAAAACATTTATTAGGTTCTTTGATAATTCTGTAATATATAATTCCATCTGTTATTCAACACCACGCTTAAAATGACCTGTTGTAAATTCATTGTACGGAGGCGTGATTTTTCTTTCTCCATATTTTGTGTTTAATAATTCTGCCCAAAAGTTCAAAGTATTGATACATTCTTTGCTGCTTTCAGTAGTAAAATCCATTCGAAGAGTTAGATAATCTCCGTAAGCATTTCTCGTCTCAAAGATTTCTTTTAACTGATTATGAAGTGACAATTTGCAATAATTCCAAATAATGTTATAGCAATATTTACACTCATAAGTTACAGGAAGTATATGATCTTTCCTGTCGGTGAGTTTATTTATTCCCTGGTTTTGCGCGCCTAAAGGACCGCTGCAGGTTCCCATTCCGGTTTTATTAAGGCAATTTGCACTTATCATCATTGGTATATTTCCATAAATACATATGCTCTCAATTAAGTTATTAGCATTTTTTGACCCTAACAAGTCTTTTATTTCATGAAAATTAAGTTCAAAAGGAAGTGCAAATTCATCACAGCCAATTTCACTTAACTTAATTCTCGCCATCGTATTCCAGGCATACATGCCATAATCAGCATAAATTGTATTTGCGTAATTGATATCATTAAGAAGACCTAGTTCTTCTATATTTCTTACGAGAACTCCCTTAATTAATGAACTCCATTTGGAATTTCCGCAAAGAAGGTCTATTGTTTCTTTAGCAGGATCAGAGTTTTCTTCCTTCCTCATAATATAAGGCAGTGCCACATAAACTTCAAGTGAAGTTCCTTGAAGCATACTTATTATTAAGTCAATGTCTCCATCTAGAAAGAGCTTTTCTTCAATTATTATTTTGTCAAAAGAAATCTTTGAATCAAGAACGTATTCAAGCTGCGCTTTTGTCATTACAGAGACTTCAATTTTATGGTTTCCTATCATAGTTTATCCTATCTAAAAGTATTTGTTTTTTATCTGTTTAAGAGCTCTAAAAGCAGGTTATCCATTGCTTTTCGTCTAAGCTCATTAATCTCCTTAACAGGTACAAATATTCCTTTTGGATTTAAATCAATTTCAATTTCGCAGTTACTGCAGTAAAAGAAAGTTCCGCCAAGCTTTTCGATATTTTTAACAATATCTTCTTTGGACATAGGTCTTTTTCCAGCTTCCTGGACTACAAATCCCTCTGCATATACTGTTTTATCAAGACACGAAGCAGTAAGTGAGCAGGGTCTGTCAATATAGAAGCTACAGGAAATTTCTACAGGAAGCTTTTGCTCGCCTACAAGAAATTTATCTCTGATTTCTTCAAGAACACTTTCATCCTGACCTTTATATCCAGGAAGTGAAATTGTTACCATATCCTTACCATTATGCTTCTTATAATAGCCTCTGCTTACAGAAGACCTAAGATAAAGTTTCCCAAGCTTGTCCATATCATTAGAATCAACTCTATAAGCCTTTTGTGAATCTTCCAAATATTTATCGATGTATTTGCGATAGATGGACGTGACGCCTGCTGAATACTCAGCAGATTTCATTCTGCCTTCAATCTTAAAGGAATCAATTCCGCTTTCAATAAGTTCAGGGACCATATCTATCACGCACATATCCTTGAGGCTAAGAAGATATTTGTCCTTGATTCCAGCTTCCTTCAGGTCATACGAGAGTCTGCATGGCTGGGCACATCTTCCTCTGTTACCGCTTCTTCCACCAACAAGTGAGCTAAAGAGACACATTCCGCTGTATGAATAGCACATAGCGCCATGAATAAAGGCTTCAACCTCAATATCAGCTTCTTTTCTGATTCGGGCGATTTCTTTTAAAGAAAGTTCCCTTGCTGGAACGACTCTTTTTGCTCCCATATTTTTTAAAAGCTTTGCTCCATAAACACCGGTAACAGCCATCTGAGTACTTGCATGGAGAGGCAGCTTGGGAAAGCTTTCCTGCAAAGCTTTAAGTACTCCAAGATCCTGAACAATAACTCCATCAAGGCCTTCATCGGCATATGGCTTCATAAAAGGAATGAGTTCATCGAATTCTCTTTCTTTTACAAGCGTATTTACTGTCATGTAAACTTTTTTAGAATGCAAATGGGCATATCTGATTGCCCTGATAACTTCATCTTCACTAAAATTATCTGCGTATGCTCTGGCACCAAATTTTGATCCGCCAAAATAAACGGCATCTGCACCTGCATTTAATGCTCCTATAAATGTTTCATAGTTTCCACATGGGGCAAGAAGTTCAACTTTTTTCAAATTATCTCCAGTCTACAAAAAACAAAGCGCTCGCCCGTAAGCGAACGCTTTAAAAATCTTATTTCTTCTTAGATGAACTTGAACTATTATTCATAGCTCCAAGCTCTGTTTCCATTTTGATTATCTTCTTTGAATCATCATCAAGATTCTTTTGAAGTTCTTTAACATTCTTCTCAGTATTTTCAAGCTTTATCTGAGCAGCAATGAGTTCATGCTTTAAGTCATAAAGCTCTTTGGACTTTTCTTCTGCCTGTTCTTCAAGCAGTGCTATCTGTTTCTTAGCTTTAAAGTAGTCATCTGCAATATTAAGCTGCAAAAGAGTATTCTGCATATCAAGCGGTTGCCTCTTAAAGCCTTCAATTTTACCATACTCAGCAATCATATTATTGATATATGTAGCTACTTTCTGTAAATACTCAGCACTCTCATATCCGCTGAGTGTAAACATACGTCCGCCAATAACAACCTCTGTGTCTGTTTTATCAGATGCCATAATATTCTCCATTATAGCCGGAATATACAAATTTCATTATTTAAACTAAAGTGCGAAATGAGCTCCCGACCTTCCCCTAGATGACAAATATATATAAATGCAATTATATATCACTATTATTAGGCTTTTCAAGTCCAAAATGCTTGTAACAAATTTCAGTTACCACTCTTCCTCTTGGAGTTCTATTGATAAGTCCGCACTTAATAAGGTAGGGCTCATATACGTCTTCAATAGTTCCGGAGTCTTCTCCGATTGCAGACGCAAGAGTATCAAGACCAACAGGTCCGCCTGCAAATTTCTCTATCATTGTAAGTAAAATACTATGATCAGTATGATCAAGTCCAAGATCATCTATATCCATTAAATTAAGAGCTTCCATTACAATCTCATCATTAATTTCACTAATACCTTTTACCTGAGCATAATCACGTACCCTTTTTAGTATTCTGTTTGCAAGTCTTGGTGTTCCTCTAGATCTCTTTGCCATAGAAGTAGCACCGTTTTTATTTACAGAAACTCCAAGTGTTGCAGCACTCTGCATAATTATGCTGCAAAGCTCAGTTGTATCGTAATATTCCATTCTGTGAAGCATTCCAAATCTGTCGCGAAGAGGAGCAGAAAGCATACCGGCTCTTGTTGTTGCCCCAACAAGTGTAAACCTTGGAAGCTTCATTCTAATGGATTTGGCTGTCGGCCCCTTGCCAATCATTATATCTATTACATAATCCTCCATTGCAGGATAAAGGACTTCTTCAACCTGTCTATTAAGTCTGTGAATTTCATCAATAAAGAGAATATCACCCTCTTGAAGATTATTTAGAATTGCTGCCATATCACCGGGCTTTTCAATAGCTGGGCCGCTCGTGATTTTAATATTTACCTTCATCTCATTTGCGATAATTCCGGCAAGCGTAGTCTTTCCAAGCCCAGGAGGCCCATAAAAAAGTATGTGGTCAATACTTTCTCCTCGCTGCTTTGCTGCTTCAATATAGATTTTAAGGCTTTTCTTTATTTTCTCCTGACCGATATATTCTGATAGCCTTTTGGGGCGAAGAGATCCTTCAATCTGACTATCTTCTCCTATAAAAGCTGTATCAGTATTTCTACTTGTTTTAATTTCTCTTTTTTCCATAGATTCCATCCGTGATGATTTTATTTATGTAAATCAGAATATTTCTTTTAGGGCATATCGAAGTAAATCTTCAGTGGCCATATTACTCTTGTATTCATCTGATTGAATAACTTTTCTAACAGCCTTAAGTGAATCAGCTGAATTATAGCCAAGTGCAATAAGTGCCTGAACAGCTTCATTTCTTGTTTCATTATCTGTATCTGATAAGCTTGAAACGGAGCCGGAATTTCCTGTATTTCCTGTAATATCATCGTTTGAAATTTTATCGTGAAGATCAAGTACGATTCTTTCAGCAGTTTTTTTGCCAACGCCAGGTGCCCTTGAAATAGCTTTTGAATCTCCTGCAAGAATTGCAAATCTAAGATCATCCGGAGATAAAGTTGAAAGAACCGATAATGCGCCTTTTGGACCTATTCCGCTTACAGTAATAAGGAGTTTAAAAATTTTCAGATCATCTTTTCCCGGAAAGCCAAATAAAGATACTCCATCTTCCTTAACACTCATAAATGTATATAGTTTTAAAGATTCTCCGATAGCCGGAAGCATATCAAGAGTGGAAAGCGAAACGAAAATCTGGTATCCGATACCGCCTACGTCTATAACAACCTGATCAGTATCTACATCTGCAAGCAGACCATTGACAAAAGAAATCATATATTCTCCTCAATAATTTGTATTTTATGGTAAATAATTCTTAGCTTCTATTTGTATCTTTGATTTTGTATTTCAAAACTGCCGCAGACGATATTCCTATAAGAGCTCCAGTTATAACCCCTGTTATAAGAAGAACCGGCAAATAATAGATAATTCCCATCGTTTTTACGACAAACATTGCAATAATAATCTGTCCTATATTATGAAAAATTCCGCCGCATATACTAACTCCGCATATACTAAATATCTTAAGTTTTCTGGCAACTACCATTGCTGCAAAACTAAGCACTGCTCCTGCTAGAGAAAAAAGTATTCCGGCCAGATTTCCAAATAAAAAGCCGGATAGAATTACTCTAAGCACATCTATTAAAAACGCATCTCTTTCGCCAAATAAATATAAAGTTAGAACAACAGCAAGATTTGCAAGTCCAAGCTTCATTCCTGGAACAGTAAAATTAAATGGTATTATAAATTCAATGTACGAAAATATCAGGCTAAGTGCCAGCAGCAGACCCATTTTGGTCAAATGATCAGTCTTTTTGGAATCATGTTTATTCATAAAAATCCTTATCTTAAAACGATTCTTATCTTTAATGCAGTGTTTATCTTAAAAACAATGCTTATATTAAAAAAGTGCTTATCTTGAAATCGTATCTACTTCAGCTTTGTTATTACTCTCGATAGTAATGACAAGTTTATGAGGAAGGCAAATAATGCTCTGTCCATTTTGAGAAATTTTTCCTTGGTGGACACATATTTTGTCAGGACAATTTGAATCCGTCAAATAGCATTCGCCACCTGAAATCTTCATAACATTGTGTCCCCCGTTTGAGGAAACTATGTCGACTTCTGTATCAATACTTAGATTATATTTTTCAGTTTGAACCCCATCAATATAAACGACAGCATAATCGCCGCTCTTTTTTGGAATAAGAAGGATTACAATTGAAATAATGACCACGATAGCAGAAATAATCAGATCCGCTTTATATTTTCTTAGATAAACTTTAATGCGATTCATATTTATATCCATCTTTTGAACATTGCTTTTATCAACAATTTATTCTAACATAGATTATAGTTTATGTTAAGAAAATATGTTCGATTTTTATTATAAGGTCGAAGTATGGAGGACAGATGAGACTTATATTTATTAGGCATGCAGAGCCGGATTATGATATTGATTCTCTTACGCCAAAGGGCATGCGCGAAGCAGAATTTCTTTCAGAAAGAGTAAGCAGCTGGGATGTTGATAAATTTTATTCTTCACCACTTGGCAGAGCTAAAGTGACAGCTTCTTTTTCCTTAAAAAAGATGAATAGAAAAGCCATTGTATATGACTGGCTCAAAGAATTTTATTATCCTATTGACGACCCGGTAACAGGTAAACATCACGTACCCTGGGATTTAATGCCGGAATACTATACCAAAGATCCGCTTTATTATGATAAGGATAACTGGTTTAGAACCGAGCTTTATAAAACAAATCCGCAAATTGAAACTGCATATAGAGATGTCTGCAATGGAATTGATCAGGTTCTATCTTCTAATGGTTATTTCAGAGAAGGAAATTATTATCACGTAGAGCTTTCGGAAAATGAAAAGGATGACAAAACATTCGTCTTCTTCTGTCACCTTGGAGTTTCATGTGCAATACTTGCTCATCTTATTGGAGTATCTCCTTGTATGCTTTGGCAAGGAACATATCTTGCGCCTTCGTCAGTTACTATTGTTAACTCCGAAAAAAGAATTAATGATAATGCTCTCTTTAGAATTCAGCAACTTGGAAGTACTTCTCATCTTTATGCACATAATGAGCCTGTCTCTGCATCCGGTGCTTTTTCAGAAGTGTTTAACGGATAAATATAGTTGAATATATTTTAAAATAATGTAACTTTCATAAATCGAGTAGGAGGGAGTGATTAACTCCCGTCCTCTCACAGCACCGTGCGTACC
>CAZJWA010000023.1:0-6325 GCA_964549585.1 uncultured Butyrivibrio sp.
TTTACCGGGGCAGATATTTTAATTATTTTGGGACATTTTCAAAAACGCTTGACACTGAATTTTTTGATTTATATACCAAAAAAGAGCTGATGCATAAGGTGTCTTCAAAAGTTAGTCCTAAAACCAACAATTAAAGTTCGGTACATGCAACAGCTATTTTTACAAAAATGCATAAATATTAGTTCAACTATTTGACAGATCCTGTAATTCCTTCCGTAAACTGCTTTTGAAGTATGAAGAATATAAGCATTGTCGGAATCGAGCAGAACAATACGCCCATCATAAGGACGCCGTAATCTGTAGTATATCCTGCAGCTAGGTTCGCAATCAGCATTGGCATAGTCTGCGCACTGTTATCAGTCATGACTACCTTTGGCCACAAATACGAATTCCATGCATTCATAAAGGTAATAACTGCTGCAGCCGCATATGTGGACTTCATTACAGGAAAATACATTTTAAAGAAAATTTTAAATTCACTAAGTCCATCAAGCCTTGCCGCCTCCAGAATATCAACAGGGAAATTTCTGGAATTTTGTCTAAACATCATTATCATAAATGGCGTTGATACTGATGGCAAAATAAATGCCCATACAGTATTAAGTATATGAACCTTTGAGGCCATTTTAAATAGTGGAATAAGTGTTGCTACCTGTGGAACCATCATTGCAAGAAGAAGTACAGCAAATAGTTTATCCTTTGCAGAGTCATGATATAACTCAAATCCATAGCCTGCAAGCGAGCAGATAAACATGCACAGTATTGTTTGAACGATAGAATACTTAAAAGAGTTTCCAAGGCATCCCCACAAATTATTCTGAGAAGTAAGCTTTGTAAAATTCTCCATGGCAGCAGTTCCAAACCATATTTTGCCACGTGCAACATCTACTGAAAGGTTCGTAGCAGCTGTTATCATCCAGTAAAGCGGGAACACCGATATAAGCGACCAAAAAATTAGAAAAATATAGCTTGGAATAAGTCTTCTTTGTGTTGCTGATTTATTTTTTTTCACTTTAGTATTAGTCACGAGTATCACCTACTTTCAGATTAATTGCTGCAAGTATGGCAACCATTATGAATATCACAAATGCCATTGCAGAAGCGTATCCAAAGTTTGCAACACCCTCTCCAAATGAATTGTTGTAAATATAGTGTGACATTGTGATAGTTGAATTAGCAGGTCCACCTTTAGTAAGGTTTACAGACTCATCAAAGAGCTGCAGTGTTCCGTTTATTGACATAATAAATGTCATAACAATAACCGGTTTAAGAAGAGGGACTGTAATATACCAGAATGTTTTCCAACCACTTGCTCCGTCGATTTTTGCAGCTTCATATACTGAATACTCTATATTCTGAAGTCCTGCAAGATAAAAGACCATGTTATAACCGGTCCATCTCCAAATAAGAGCAATAATGATTATTGCTTTTGCAGTTGCTGGAGTTCCCAGAAAATTAATCCCTGTTTGAATCAGACCCATATTAATTAGAATTGTATTTATAAGTCCTTGTGTTGCAAAAAGAGATTTGAAAATGAGTGCATATGATACAAGTGATGTCGCACATGGAAGAAATACACATGTACGGAAAAAGCCTTTAAATTTCAGATCCTTATTATTCAAAATCTGTGCAAGTAAAATTGCAAGAATAAGCATAATAGGAACTTCTATGATCAAATAAAGAAAAGTGTTTCCGATAGATCTTTGAAACAGCTTATCCTGAAACATTCTTGAGTAATTATATGTAAGAGGCGATGCCCATTGCATATTTGCACTTGACCCTGTTTTGAATGAAGTAATAAAAGCCTGAACCATTGGGTAAAAGCACATAATAAATATCAGTAATGAAGCCGGTGTAAGAAATGCCCATCCGGCTGCCTGCTGCTTAGCGAGCAGTCCAAATTTCTTTTTCGAGGATTTCATGTTTAGCCTCCCCTTTTCAAGTATTATTTTTGTAAAAAGATATCTAACCATATAACAATATCAAATGGCGAGGATTCGGAAAGTCAGTTACCGATCCCCGCCTGATTTTAAATATTGATTCTGCTATACCCCTGTTAATTATTTACCCATTGCGAATTTAAGCTGATCCTGAGCTTCCTTCATTGCATCATCAATTGTATATCCATTTGTAAGAACATTCTGAATTGCTGCAGCAACCTGCTCACGAGCTGTGTAATGATAATCAGACTGCTTTACAACCTGTACGTGTGTACCATATTCAACAATTGTTGAATAGATTGGCTGATTATTGAAATATTCAACGCCCTGTGCATATACATCAGACTGCCCTGCTTTTGATGAGCATGTGATAACACCACCATTTGTAAGTGCTGCATCATATGTTTCTGTTGAGCCTGCTCCAAATGTCTTTGCAAGGAAATCCTTTGCAAGATCAGAGTTCTTGCAGTTAGCTGTGATATAAAGTGAAGAACCGCCGTTTGAAGCATAGCCTTCTTTACCACCTTCAAGTGTAGGCATTGTTGTAATCTCCCACTTTCCACTGTTAGCAGAAACCTGCTCAATCGTAGGAATAATCCAGTTACCATTGCAAACACCAGCTACCATATCTCCAACGATTGTCTGATCTGTATAGTCTGACCAGTCATTTGCAAGATAAAGAGCATTTGCCTGCTGAGCTCTTATAATAACATCGATAATTTTCTCAACTTCATCGCTTGTAAGCTGAGGATCACCGTTCTCGTCAAACTGTGAAGCACCTTCTGCCTGAAGCATCATATAAGGAAGGTCATTTCCATCTCCATCCATTGAAAGAAGATACTTGCCTGTCTTTTTATAAACATCTGCACCTATATCAATCCATTTATCCCATGAGATTCCTGTAACATCATCAATTGTATATCCTGCTTCTTCAAGAAGATCTGTTCTATAAGCAAATATGCATGTTCCGTTATCAACCGGAATACCATAATGTACATCATTTAGTGTAGAATATGAAAGCTTCTCAGCTCCAAAATCACTCCAGTCAATATCAACGCCATCAAAATTCTGCCAAGCATCCGGATAATCTGTTACATACTTCTGGAAATAATGATCTTGGAAAAGAACTATGTCTGGAAGTGTGCTGTAATCTCCTGCCCTTGCTGCTGTTGTGATAGCTGTCTCAACATCTAATGACTGTGACTGCTCAATAATATTAAGTTTAAAATCAGGATCTACATTTTTCTGATAATCTGCTTCTGCAGCCTGAAGAGCAGGAATATTGAAATTCTTATCCCATGCATATACTGAAAGTGTATGCTCATCTTCGCTTGCAACATCAGCTGTAGCCGTACTTGATTCTGCCGCAGCTGAATCATCTGCTGCTGTAGTCGTATCTGTGCTTGCTGTCTGTCCTCCACATGCAGTAAGTGACATTGCCATTACTCCTGCAAGAACTGCTGAAATTATCTTTCTCTTCATAATACAATTTCCTCCTTAAAATTATGCCCGCTTTCATAGTTGAAGCGCTTCAACTAATCAATTGCATAAAACTATTGTACTCAAATTGTATTATCGTTTGTTAACATTTTTACCTATATTTTTAACATTTTCGACTTTTTATGTGCATTTCAACTAATAGTTCCCTATTTTATCGCCTTTTGTTGGCATTTTAGACTAATATAATCAAAGAGTTCCCTATTAATATCCAATAAAAGTTTTATTTTTCTTCCATCTTCCGTGATAATCATTGTATAGTATGGTGTGTTATCATCGTACGATGTATAATCAAACTTCTTTATTTTCTCTTTTCCACCCTTTTTATATTTAGAAACGACACTATTATCATGTGGTGCTAGTATTTCAAGATCATTTAGGTCAAGACTGTGAACTATTTTGCGATATCTATGTCCACGTATCTCATCTATTTGAAAAGAACTGCCTTCAAGAATATATTCATATTCCTTCGCTGAATTTGCATCATAGAAGAAATATAATCCTGCCATCAAAAAGCATATAAACAAAAAGCCTCTGGAAAAAATAATTCCCATAAAAAGAAAAAGAACAGCAAGTATTATCATGATAATTCTTAATACTGTGCTGCCCCTCTTCTCTTTTCTTTTAACCTGCTGTGTTACTTTAAACCCATAGCTACTCATAATGTTTCCTTCTCTTTTCCAAAATTTCCCTTTAGTCTGGTCATCTATTCTTTTCTACAAATCTAGGCTTCCCATCCCTTAAGATGAACTACTCTATATTCATTCAAATTCATTCCTCTTTTCTGCGCTGAATTTTTCCATTGAAGTGGAGTAAGCCCAGTAAGAAGCTTAAAGTTTCTGATAAATGTATTTGCATTCTGATATCCAACCATTCTGCCAATATCAGCCATTGAAATATCTTTTTTGATAATAAGTTCACATGCCATATCAATTCTCTCACGGTTAACAAAGTCAACCGGTGTCATCTCAGTAGTTTCCTCAAATATACGTCTGAAATGGCTCTCGCTTAGCCCACTATTTCTGGCAACATCAGCAATTCTGATTTCCTCTTGAAAATGTTCTTTGATAAAATTTATTCCCTTTTCTATGCCAATATTCGTTGAGATATTCTTGGTGACTCTTGCATGTTCCTGTTCCATTCTAAATACTTCTGTAATAAGCGCAGTAAGGTATCCTTTTACCCCTTCTTCAAAATATGGCTGCTCCATTCTGCATTCTTCAATAATCTGATGAATCAAAAAAGCTATATTTCTATTTTCAGACTTTTTTAGAAACAATCCACGCAAATTTATAACGTCTATTATTTCATCTGCCGGAATTGGAAAAGTCATCATTTCATTTTTAATAAATCTTTCGACATCAATAAAAAGGAATTCCCATTTACAAATATTTCCTTTATCGCTGACCGTTGTATGTGGAATATTTGCAGGTATAAATGTGATTGTATCACCATTCTACCTATAGACATTATCTGTTATTACAAGATTGCCATGTCCATTATAACAATATCCGATTTCAAGATAGTTATGAAAATGAAGCTTTCCCATGTCTCTAAAGCCATATTCCTGCTCCCAGCCCTTTCCAAGCATCGCAAGAACATAGTTTTTTCCTGGTATTTCATAATAACGAAACTCAATAGTTTTCTTCTTTTTACTCATATCATATTAAAATTCTCGCTATCGAAAGTAATTACTGTATAGTACTTCATATCTCGATTATCAGCGTTTAGCTTTTCTTCTATGCGCTGCTTCATCTCATCTTCTCTTCCGGTAAAATCTGATGGCATTACAAGGTCAAAAACAATATTTGTGTGCCCTTTGCCGCTAACTATTCTAAAATCATGAAGCTTTAGTCTCTCATCAATTTCCTTTATTATCTCATTTGTTTTATCACGAAGTTTGTTTTGCTCTGGGTTATTCATAATAACCGGATCATAATGCACGGTCAAAAGAATGTGATACTTTTCTTTAAACATTCTCTCGGCGTTATCAATCATCTCATGAGCTTCGATGACATCTTCATTAGCATTAATCTCGGCGTGAACTGTTGCAAACTGCTGTCCAGGGCCATAATCATGAACCATCAGATCATGAATTCCAAGAATTCTCTTGTCAAAAGAAAGCATCTGATCATGAATAAGTTTTATAAGCTCAGGGTCAGCCGACTCTCCAAGTAGCGGACTTATTGTATCTCTTGCTATTCCAAAACCACTCCAAAGAATAAAAAGTGCTACTATCAGTCCGATAATTCCGTCTAGATTAAAGCCTGAAATCTTTGAAATAACCGCAGCAAGAAGAACAGCCGAGGTAGTTATCGCATCATTTCTGCTATCAGCAGCAGTCGCCAGAATAGACGTACTGTTTATTACTTTGCCAAGCTTATTGTTAAACAAGCTCATCCAGGTTTTAACGGCAATTGAAGCAAGGAGAATAATTACGAGAACAGCAGAAAATTCTACCTGCTCAGGATTTAATATTTTGTTAAAAGAGCTGGTAGCAAGCTCTACGCCGATAACAATAATAAGAGCTGCAACTGCCAGTCCCGAGAGATACTCTACTCGTGCATGTCCATATGGGTGCTTTTCATCAGCAGGCTTTTTGGAAATAATGAATCCAAGAAGCGTAATAACAGAGCTCGATGCATCAGAAAGGTTATTTACACCGTCGGCAATAATAGAAACGCTATTACTTACAATACCGATAAAAATTTTCATAGCACAAAGTATTAAATTACATATTATTCCGACAATACTTGCCAGACTTCCATATCCGGTTCTAACACCCGGATCAGAAACATTATCAGAGTCCTTAACAAAGTGTTTAACAAGAAATTCAGTCATGCTATTCTACCTTTCCAGCAAGCCGCGGGGCTTGCTGTTGTTTACTA
>CAZJWA010000023.1:6425-42849 GCA_964549585.1 uncultured Butyrivibrio sp.
CAGCAAGCCGCGGGGCTTGCTGTTGTTTACTAAATAGATTCCAAGGCACACTAGTACCAACGAAATCACTGTTACAATTCCAAATGCATCTGTGCTTTCATGAAGCACAATTGCAGATAAAATAACTCCAAATACAGGATTGGTAAAGCCATAAACAGAAATCTTTGAAACCGGATTATACTTAAGTAATAACCCCCAAATCGAATAAGCTGCTGCAGATACAAATGCCAGGTAAAGAATAATAAAGAAGCATCCCGGTGAGTTAATGGTAAGTCTTCCACCTCCCATTATTCCAGCTATGACCATAACAACTCCGCCCGTCATAAACTGATACCCTGACAGAAGAACAGGATTCTCGTTAACAGAAAATCTCTTAATAAGAACAGCCGCCATTGCAGCAGAAAAAGTTGAAATTAGAATAAAGCCCTCTCCCGCAATATTAAAAGAGAATGTCAGTCCACTTCCCGAAAGATTAACAAGTACTACTCCAATAAATCCAGGGATACATCCAAGTAGCTTTGCTGCTGCATTTTTTTCCATCTTAAAAATCAGTGCAGACAAAATTATTACGATAAAGACATTTGCTCCCTCTATTATAGACGCTTTTACTCCAGTTGTATTTGCAAGTCCAATGTAAAAAAAGATATATTGCAAAACAGTCTGAAACAAAGCAAGAATCAGTATCTTCTTTGCATTTCCTTTATTTGGTAACAGAACCATTCTTGAAGAAATACTCCCAATCAAAATTGTGAGAATTCCTGCAAGTGTGAATCTGCATCCAGCAAAAAGAATCTGAGAAAATGTATCACTTCCATCAATTTGAAAAAGCTTATATCCTATCTTTATTCCAGGAAATGCACTTCCCCACAAAAAGTTACAGAAAACAGCAAGAAAAATAACCACCCCCGAAGTAGTTAATAGTTTTGAAACATCTTTTTTCATAATAAACCTCATCATTTTAAATAAATGCCGCTTTGTTTTTATTCCAAAGCTCAAGACAGAAAACCAATGTTTTCATCTTATATAAAAGAAGAGCCGGCTATGACACCGACTCTCCCTATTTTTATCAAGTTAATGCTCTAGCTTTAGCATCATTGTACAGAGGTTTATGCTTTTCATAAACCTCTCAAAGTTAAAGCTTTAGCTTTAACTTTTAACCAATCTTACCAAGCTGCATATCGTTGTTTCCTGACTCTGATGTAAAGAGCTCAAGCATGTTGATAGGATCATCATAATCAGCAAGCCATCCTTCACGAGCAACGTCGAAGTTACCGCCCTTACGATCATTAAGGAATGTCTGCCAATCTTCCTGCTCGATTGTCATTGTGATACCGATCTGAGCGAAATCCTGCTGGATCTGCTGAGCGATTGCAACGTGTCCTGTTCCATCGTTTGTAAGGTATGTGATATCAATTGGAGTACTAGCTGAGAGCATGTTGTTATCATCAAACTCGAAGCCTGCTTCCTTAAGAAGCTCTACTGCCTTATCAACATCAACTTCAGGTGCATAATATCCGTTATCAACTGGATATGTATAAGCATCATCATTTGTCTTGAACTCTCCGCCGTGTCCATCGCTCATTCCTGTAGGAATAAATGATGTAGCAACTTCCTGCTCGCACTGACCGATATTATCAACGATCATCTGACGATCAATGAGGTAGCCAAGTCCTTTTCTCATGCTGCTAGCCTGATCAGCTGTCATACCTGAGAAAAGATCACTGTTTACATTAAATCCAACATAATATGTTCCAAGGTTAGGTACTACATAGAAATCTGACTGAGACTTAAGTGTTGCAATCTCATCATTAGGAACTGTATCGATGAAATCAAGGTCACCTGCATTGTATGCGCCAAGGATAGCTGTATCATCAGCACTAAGCATGCAATCGATCTCGTCCATTGTTACATTGTCTGCATCATAGAAATATGGGTTCTTTACATAAACCATTGACTCGTTGTGGTTCCACTCTTTAAGAGTATAAGCACCGTTTGTAACGAATCCAGCTTCCATAGCCCATGAACCAGGGTTAGTATCTGCATCGGCTGCGCCTTCAACAGAAGCCTGAGGAACTGGCATAAATACTGGGAATGCAAGAAGGCTTGTCATGTATGTGCAAGGAGCTGAAAGTGTCCATGTAAGAGTCTTTCCGTCATCGCTTGCTGAAACCATGATAGAACCATCATCGTTTATTGCAAAGATATCATAAAGATATGAATAATCTGATGCTGTATCTGGGTTAGCTGCTCTCTTCCATGAATACTCAAAATCCTTAGCAGTAAGGTCAGAACCATCGCTCCACTTAAGACCATCCTTAAGAGTAACTGTGTATGTAAGACCATCATCACTAACCTGAGCTTCTCCATCAGCAAGAGCAGGAACATTCTGTCCGTCTTTATCTGTTGTATAAAGGCCTACAAAAGAGTTTGCTGCAAGGCAAGCGCCATCAACTGAAGTATTAAGAGCTGGATCAAGGTGATCTGGCTCTGAAGCAAGGTTAATCTTAAGTGTTGTGCTTCCGTCAGTCTTTGTTGTATACATGAAGTACTTTGTTCCAAAGAGTGTTGACCACATTCCTTCGGTGCCATCCTTCATCATGTAAAGGTCATTGTAATAATAAATCGGGATAACTGCTCCTGTATCCATGAGCATATCCTCTGCCTCGTGCAGCTTAGCTTCACGATCAGCTCCATCTGTATCAGTTCTGCATTCATCAATAAGTGAATCATATGCTGTCCAGTCTGGTGCTGCTGACGCTGATGCGTCTGTTGTTGCAGTGCCTGTAGATGAACCACAGCCTGCAAGCATAGATGTTGTCGTTAAGCCAACAAGTAACATTGCTAAAAGCTTCTTCTTCATAAATCTTTTCCTCCTGTTTGATATTAAAATCAATAATTTTATAATTTCGGTTTATCGTTGCAGTATCGAAGCTGCATCAATTCCGTAACTACCATGAAATGATTTGAATCAAAGTGCAATGAGCATAACTTATCAAGCAATTAAATTATTTATTAAAGCAGGCAACCATATGACCGTTTCCTCTGTCAGTAAGAGAAGGACACTCCATAGCACATCTCTCGGTTGCATATTTACATCTGGTTCTAAATGCACAGCCTGTAGGCATATTCATTGGGCTTGGAACATCTCCCTCAAGAATAATACGCTTACTTTCCTTTGCCCTCTTAGGGTCAGGAATCGGAACAGCTGATAAAAGGGAAAGTGTATATGGATGAACAGGTGCATTATTAAGTTCGTCTGCATCTGCAATCTCAACTATTCTTCCAAGATACATTACAGCAATTCTCTGCGAAATATGATGAACTACCAAAAGATCATGCGCAATAAAGAGATATGCAACTCCAAGCTTTTCCTGAAGTTCCTCAAACATATTTACGACCTGTGCCTGAATTGAAACATCAAGTGCACTTACAGGCTCGTCGCATACTATAAATTTCGGGTTAACAGCAAGAGCTCTTGCAATACCGATACGCTGTCTTTGTCCACCTGAGAACTCATGAGCATAACGAGTTGCATGCTCTGCATTAAGTCCTACAAGCTCCATGAGATTAAGAATCTTATCTCTTCTCTCTCCTCTATTTGTATAGAGCTTATGCACATCAAGAGGCTCTCCAATAATATCCTCAACAGTCATTCTCGGATTAAGTGACGAATATGGATCCTGAAATACCATCTGCATCTCTTTGCGAAGCTCTGTAATATTCTTGTCATCAACGACCTGACCATTAAACTTAAATTCTCCGCCGGTAGGCTTATATAATCTAAGAAGTGTTCTTCCTACTGTAGTCTTACCACAACCTGACTCTCCAACAAGACCAAGTGTTTCACCAGGTTTAATATTAAAGCTGACACCATCAACCGCCTTAAGCTGCTTTGTTTCAAAAAGACCTGTCTTTATAGGAAAATATTCTTTTAAATCATTTACTTCAACAAGGTATTCACTCTTTGCCATGTTCTCTTCCATCCCTTCTTACTTACTCTCTTCAAGCTGTTTCTTAACATTCAGCCAGCACGATGCATAATGTCCATCAGGCATCATCATTTCTTCAGGTACCTGATCGAGGCATATCTTCATTGCATTGTCACAACGTGAACAGAATGCGCAGCCCTTAGGCATATTAAGAAGGTTTATAGGTGTTCCGGCAATAGGAATAAGCTTAGCCTTCATATCATCAACATTAGGAATTGAACGAAGAAGACCCTTTGTATATTCATGACATGGATTATAGAAAATATCATCTGCAGTTCCTCTTTCGCAGACTCTTCCGCCATACATAACGATTATTTCATCGCACATTGAAGCGATAACTCCAAGATCATGTGTAACTAAAACTATAGCCATTCCAAGCTTTTTCTGTAAGTCTTTCATAAGCTCAAGAATCTGAGCCTGAATAGTAACGTCAAGAGCTGTAGTAGGTTCATCAGCAATAAGAATATCCGGTTCACAGGCAAGTGCCATAGCAATCATGACACGCTGTCTCATACCACCTGAAAGCTCATGAGGATACTGCTCAATTCTCTTCTCCGGTTCATTAACTCCAACCATCTTAAGAAGCTCTATTGAACGCTCCGTAGCCTCTTTCTTGTGCTTTCTCTCTGTGTGAAGCATAATTGCTTCATTTATCTGAGATCCAATCGTAAATGTAGGATTAAGACTTGTCATAGGATCCTGGAAGATAATGCTGCACTTCTCACCTCTAAAGTTATGCATTTCCTTCTTTGAGAAATCGAGGACATTCTTTCCCTTATAAAGTATCTTTCCATCAACTACTTTTCCTGTATCTGCCAGAATCTGCATGATTGAATATGCAGTAACACTCTTTCCAGATCCGGATTCTCCAACAATTCCAAGAATCTTTCCTTTAGTAAGATTAAAGGATACTCCATTAACTGCCTTTACTTCACCTGATTCTGTAAAAAAAGATGTATGTAAATTCTGAACGCTGAGAAGCGATTTCTCTTCGTTCTCTTTAGCTTTCTCTAATGCGGCTTCTGATACCGCCATTGTCTCTTCTGCCATAATGATTACCACCTTTCATAGCTTTCACTTAGTATTATTTCTTGAGCTTAGGGTCAAATGCATCACGAAGTCCATCGCCAAGCAGATTGAAAGCAAGAACGATAAGAACGATCATGATAGCCGGGAATACAAGCTTCCACGGATATGACTGAAGACCGGAACGGGCATCATTTGCAAGTGATCCAAGTGAAGGCATAGGAAGTGCAACACCAAGACCAATAAAGCTTAAGTAACTCTCTGTAAAAATAGCTGATGGAATCTGAAGAGCTGTTGTAATAATAATTACACTGATGCAGTTTGGAAGAATATGACGTGCGATTATTCTGCCAGGCTTTGCTCCAATTGCCTTAGCAGCAAGGACATATTCATTCTGTTTGATTGTAAGTATCTGTCCTCTTACAAGTCTCGCCATACCTACCCAGTATAAAAGACCAAATACAAGGAACATTGATACCATGTTAACACCGAGCGATTTAAGAAGCGGAACCTTACTAAGGTCAAGCGTTTCCTTAAATACAACAGATAGAAGAATGATTACAAGAAGATCAGGAAGAGAATAGATAATATCTACGATTCGCATCATTATCATATCCGTCTTGCCGCCAACGTATCCCGAAATTGAGCCATAAAGAACACCAATAATAAGAACAAGAATACTTGCGAAAATACCAACCATGAATGAAACTCTGGTTCCATACACTACTCTGATAAAGTAATCACGTGAAAGTTCATCCGTTCCCATAATATGAGGAAATACTGATCCACCCTGTGCCATGAACTCCTGTTCAAGCTCTGAATACTGGAATGGGCTTAGGTTCTTAGCACCTGAATCACGTACGCCGTTTACTGTAATGATTCCTGAATAGCTATAAGGAACGACCATAGGAACTACAATCATCATAATGATTATTGCAATCAGAACTATTATAGAAAAAACAGCAAGAGGATTCTTCATAAGCTTCTTCATACCATCCTTGAAGAAGGTGGTTGATTCGCTCATAACATCCTGTTGTCTCTTCTCTTCATCTGTAGCCTTTTCAAACTTTGAAAGATCAAGCTGAAGGCTCAGAGGTCTCTTCTTTGGAACCGGAATATCATTTACTGCATTGTTTGTATTCTCTGCTGCCATATCTATTTCTCCTACCATTATTGTCTTTATTATTATCGCGTCAAATTAATGCCATCTTATTACTCAAGCTTGATTCTTGGATCTACAAGCTTATAAGCAATATCACTAAGCAGGTTCATGATTACCATAAGTGTTGCAAGGAATATTGTTGTTCCCATAATCATGGTATAGTCTCTGTTCGTAATACAATCAACGAATTTTGAACCAAGTCCGCCGATAGTAAAAATCTGCTCAACAACAAGACTTCCTGTAAGGATTGATGCTGTCATAGGTCCTACATAAGTAATAACAGGAATAAGAGCATTACGAAGTCCATGCTTAAAAATAACCTTAAATCCTGAAACTCCCTTTGCTCTTGCAGTTCTGATATAATCCTGACCAAGTACGTCAAGCATACTTGTCTTAGTCAGTCTTGTAATATATGCCATCGGATATAATGAAAGTGAAATAATCGGAAGTAAATAATTATGACTCGATGAACTCCATACAGGTATCCACTGAAGCTTTATACAAAATACCAGAAGAAGTAATGATGCAAGAACAAAGCTTGGCATAGCCGTAGCTAAGGTTGCAAAGAAAATTATTGCTCTGTCAGGCCACTGTGATCTCATAAGTGCCGCAATAGAACCAAATACTACGCCGCAAACAATGGCAATGATCATTGCCATAATACCGATCTTTGCAGAGATTGCAAATGAAGAAGAAATTGTTGTCCAGATATCACGTCCGGTTTTAAGTGAAACGCCAAAATCTCCATGAAGAAGATTCTTCATATAATTGCCAAACTGTACAAGAATAGGCTTATCAAGACCATATCTCTCATTTAATACCTGAAGAACTGCTGCCGACTTCGCCTTCTCTCCATTGAATGGTCCGCCTGGGATCGCATTCATCGCAAAAAAGGTGATAAAACAAATCAATAATAATGTTACTATTGCCAGAAAAACTCTCTTTACAATGTACTTAGCCAAAATGTGTCTCCTTTTAATTTCCGAAGTATTTCAAAAAAGAATTCAATATATAAAATAGCCGATGCAAAAAAAAATGCTATCCCGCACCTCTTTGCACCGGCTTAAAAATACGATAATCAACATTTAATCTGTATCTTGTATACACGTATCTATGTTTGAAACTTAAATGATTCTATAATACCAAAACCATAATGTCAAGTTTCCACGTACATTATATACAGTTAATTTGTTTACTTTATGTTGTCATTTGTGCAATATTATACAAAAAAGTACTATTTTTATACCTTTTAAGGTATCCTTCATTATGTAAACTGTATTTTTATGCAATTTCTATATATTAAAATCTCTTTTTACCTGGTCAAAAAAAGTAAGAGCAAATAAAAGCGATGAATTCCAATAAATAGTTATTTCGTTAAGTGAATAGCACCTTGCATCATCTGCGTAGCATTTCATAGGAGCTGCTCCTTTTGGAACAAGCTTTACTCCATCGGGGTCAAGAGGCGGAAAACATGGTCCTCCGCTCATCTGTCCGGGAATAGGTCTGTCTATCCCATCGCATTCAGATGGTCTGTTATGAGGATGCTTAAAACTATTCTCTCCAATAGCTGTTAAATAGCTCGTATCCATAGCATTTCTTCCAAGTATGTAATGAATCTGTTCAAGCGCCGTTTCCAGATATTTCTTTGATCCCGAGATCCTGCCTTCCTTATAATTTGAAGCGATATCTTCTTTCTTTTCAAGATAAAGAGCTGCCGTGATAAGAAGGTCTGCTCGGTTTGTGATAACCATATTGCTTCCCCAGATAAAATCTGAAGGTTTCATCGAAAGATGGTAGGGATTCGTCTCTGCTTCGCTAACATAAATCTCTGCCTTTTTGAAAAGTTCATTAGACATTTTATCCTTTGAAGTCTCATCAAAAGCATCGCTACCGCTAAAAAGGACAGGAAAAGCCGAAAGGTTACAAACATCAAGCCAGCCAAAGCCATCCTCGGCCTTCTTTTCTTTTACCTGCTTAGCATCTTCCTTAAGGCACTCTTCCATATAATATGAAAATTCAGTTGCATATATATCCATCTTATCAGCAAGAACCTCTCCGCTTCCTGAAAGAGATAAAAGCTCCGAAAACGCCCAGAATCTATCATCTGTGTCAGAATAATCGCTGTAATCACCTGTGTTACATTCAGAAGGATTTGTGAAATTTACGAACTCCTTATTTGCAATAAGCCACTCTCCCGCCCTTTGCGCACTTTCAAGTGCTTTTTGTGCAAAAGAAGCATCGAATTTCCTATACACCTTATAAGAAAGAGCCATTACTGCTGCAAAATCTGCAGTTGCCATTGAAGAAACCGGAAATACATACAAATCTGCCTTATCATACTCAGGCATAATAAAATCAGCATGACGCATAGTAGTAAGCTTATGGTAAACTCCGCCGTCCTTCCTTTGCATTTTAAGTAGCCACTTAAGCTCGTACAAGCATTCATTTAGTACATCTGGCATACCATTACCAGATTCAGGAATATTAACTGTATCTTCATAACCTTCTGGAAAAAGAGAATATGAATAGAGCATATGTGCAAGTGCAACCGAAGCTGCAGTTGAATATCTGCCAAAATCTCCGGCGTCATGCCAACCACCCTTTATATCAAGTTCTGTAGTAGGATCTTCAAACAGCTTAACCTTATTTAAATCATGACAACAAGGGTGCTCAAATACAGATGCATATTTCTTGTCAAGACCGCAGCCACATCGCTGAAAATAAAACGCTTTAAGCGTGGCATTCTTAGCAGTTTTGTAAACATTCTTTGATATTGAAAATGTACATGACCTGCTGCCATCTGCAGCTTCTATGTAATACTCCCCCGGCTCTTTTATAGAAGTAAAATCGATTCTATAAGCCTTTTCACCTGCGTTTGCATCATCAAGAGCTTCTGTTATTTCAAGATTCCCACAAATGTCCTTCCCCTCGATAGCATCTACAAGCTTAAACTCGCCGCTTTCATTTGAAACTGCTGCCTTTTCCCCATTTAATAAATAGCCTGCTTCATCCACATAAATCTTCATATTGATTACCCTCTTTTTCAATATATTAAAAGCTACGTTTCCATGTCAAAATCTGATTAGAATCAGAAGTGTTCCATGTCTTACCGTAATAACCGCCTCTTCATCAATAATAAACTCATTACTGACACCAATTGGGAAATCATTAGTGACAGTAGCATCATCAAGGCTGTACATAAGTCCCTTCTCATATACGCCCTCTGCTTTATCTCCCATAGCAAATATCGAAAGCATTCCGGTCATACCCTTATGAAACTTTATCGTTTCGTCTTTGGCTACAAGCACCATCTGCTTATCTTCCATAATGTATCCGGTAGCCCCATAATTCTTAATAAATAAAAGCGTCTGCAGATTTGCAAGTGTATGGCCAAGCCTTTCGCCGCCCAGAGCCCCATATAAAAAGAACTTCTTAAAGCCCTTTTCAAGTCCGATCTTTACAGCTGTAAGTGTATCAGTATCATCCTTATGTACCTGAAGGCTTATGACTCTATCCGGATCATTTTCCTTTATTTCCTCTATAGAGCGAAGGAAATGCTCACCCATTTCTGCAGTCGAATCAAAGTCTCCAACAATGAGATCTGGAAGAATTCCCATCTTTTCGAGATAAAAAAATCCAGCATCGCAGGCAATACAATAATCACCCTCTTCGATATTTAAATCCACAGGAACAAAATCCCCTGCAGAAACAATTATACATTTCCCCATATAATCTCCTAATTCCAATTCTTTGCGCCTTTTTGAGTAAAAAAGCCTTCTCCATCATTATACATTCCACAGGTCTCTGCTTGTTGTAGATACCGCATCAGCACCGGCTTCAAGATCTGCCATAATCTCTTTCTTATTAGATAGAAGACCGCCGGCGATAATCGGTATATCTGTAAATGCATCAATTCTTTTAATTATTTCCGGCATTATTCCAGGCATGATTTCAAGTGCATCGGGTTTACATGACTCTATCTGTTTCTTCATATTTGCAAGCGCCATTGAATCAATAAGGAAGGTTCTTTGCACAGCAAGAAGTGAAAGCTCCTTAGCTCTTTTTATAAGAACAGGCTTTGTAGATATTATTCCCGTAGCCCTTGTTTCATTCTTAATAAAGTCAATTGCAACATCCTTCATGCTAAGTCCATTTATAAGATCAGCATGTACAAAGGCGGCCTTTCCGCTTCCAATTACTTTAGAAACGATTTCACTTATGCTGCAGATATTTCCATACAATATGAACACAATACTGCAGTCAGACAAAAGAGCTTTCTCAAGCCCTTCATCATCCTTTATTGCTGCTACAACAGGCGACTTCTCAAGTAACTGTGTCATGTCTATGTTCATAACTTCTCACCCATTTCCTCTAATGATTCAAAGATTGCATCTGGCTTTACCTTTGATGAAGGAACATCTTCTAGCTTTGTTTCGCCGGTAAGAACTAGAAGTCCCATCGCACCATTATTAACGCCTGTAGCTACGTCCGTATAGATTCTGTCTCCTACGAAAGCTACTTCTTCCCGTTTATACCCCGTTGCATCAAGAATCATATCAACCGTTTCAGTAAACGGCTTACCGACATATTTAGGCTCTTTTCCAGTAGATAATGTTATAGCAGCACAAATAGCACCACAATCAGGAATAAAGCCATCCTTAACAGGACAGTTAATATCCAAATGTGTTGCTAAGAAAACTGCGCCTTCTCTTATGTAAGTGCATGCCTTTGAGAGCTTCTCATAGGTAAGAGTCTGATCAAAGCCTACAACTACGATATCAGGCTTTTCATCTGTAACAAGCTTAATGCCGCCCTCTATAAAACTGTCAGTAAGAGGCTTCGTTCCAAGAAGATAAACACTCTTTCCAGGGTATTTGCTTCTTAAGAATCTGATCATAACATCGCCTGATGTCATTATCATATCTCTTGTGATATGGCAGTTCATTCTATCAAGCTTATCTATATACTTTGAAGCAGATTGCGAAGAGTTATTTGTAAAAAAGATATAGTCCTTCCCGGCATTTCTTACTTCATCAAGGAAGGAAAGGGCTCCCGGAATAATATCGTCCGAAAGATAGAACGTTCCATCCATATCAAGGACAAAAAGCTTTGTCTTATCTAAGAGCTCCTTCTGTCTTTTTTTATCAAAAAAAGCTTCCATATTCTGTTTCATTTCATTCATAAAAATAAATTATTCCTTTTCCTCGACATCCTTTGTACAGACAACGTCTACTCCTGTATCTGCACAGTTATGAATGATCACATCACCAATATGTATCGGTGCATTTACTCTTACCTTATGTATTTCATTCATAATATCGCCAATTTTATTTTTGGGGATATCGGATTTGGTTTTGACAGATACCCTTCCTATACACCCGTTATTTATTTTAACACTACTTGTTACTATTCGGGTAGGGTTTGTTACTTCCTTTATTCCATATGCTTCTCCGCGTTTACAGGTATTTCCCATAACGCTTATGTTATCGCCATCTATTGTAACTGACAAATGGCAGCCCATCGGGCAGTTTATGCATGTAAGCTCTCTATTCTCCATCTTCTTTGCCCTTTCTTATTCTGTACAAATTCTAATCATATTAACGTTCTGATGATTTTCAAAGCTCTTTTTATCGATTATTACCTGCTCCATTTCTCCGGGAGCAAGTACCTTTTTCTTAATTGATGATATCTTCTCATCATCGCAGTACACACAAATCGACCTGTCTGTATATACATCAGCTACGCGAAATCTTACCGTAAGCTTATCCTTCATATTGGTAATATTTATTTTCTGAGGGACAGTATATCTTACGCCGTTTTCTGCTTTGATATTTACCAGCTTTTGCTCATTTGATTTTTCTTTTGCCAAAAGAGCTTTTGTCTCCAATATAAACTCTGCAGCGCTCTCTCCTGCAAGTGCCGCCTCTTTGGATACAAAATCCACAAGATCATGAACATGAAGTACATTTCCGCAGGCAAAAATGCCGCTTACACTTGTCTCAAACTTGTCATTTACTATTGGTCCTCCTGTCACAGGGTCCATGCTTATCCCAGCTTCCTTAGACAGCTCATTTTCAGGAATAAGTCCGCAGGATAATAAAAGCGTATCCGCTTCGTAATGCGTAAATGTTCCCGGAATTGGCTTTTTGTTCTCATCAACAGCCGCAATAGTAACTCCAGTCAAATGCTCTTTTCCCTCAATCCCAACGACTGTATGTGAAAGCTTTAGCGGAATTCCATAGTCATCAAGGCACTGCACAATGTTTCTCTTAAGTCCGCCCGAGAAAGACATAAGCTCTGCAACCACCTGAACCTTTGCGCCTTCAAGCGTCATTCTTCTTGCCATGATTAGTCCGATATCTCCCGAACCAAGGATTACAACCTTTTTGCCTACAAGATGACCTTCAATATTGATAAGTCTCTGCGCTGTCCCCGCTGTATATATTCCTGCCGGTCTGTATCCTGGAATATTAAGTGCGCCTCTTGGTCTTTCTCTGCACCCCATTGCAAGTATTACCGCGCCTGCCTGAATTTGGGATAGTCCCTCCTCGGCGTTCATATATGTAACGACCCTTGTCTCACTTATGTCAGTTACAATTGTTCCGGTCTTAAATGGAATATCCAGGCTATCGTCAATATCTATATACTTTTGCGCATACTCAGGCCCTGTTAGTTCTTCATTAAAAGTATGAAGTCCAAAGCCGTTGTGAATGCACTGATTAAGAATTCCGCCCCTTTTGGTATCTCTTTCTATTATGAGGATATCTTCTATTCCGGCTTTCCTTGCTGCAGCAGCTGCTGAAAGGCCTGCCGGTCCTCCTCCAATTATACAAAGATCTGTTTTATTCATGGCTTTCCTCCTCATCTCCTACTATAAGCTCAGAGCCTTGTCTGTTCTTACAGACATCTGCTTCATTTATTCCAAGCTCTCTTGAGAGAATTTCAATAGTTCTTGGTGTACAAAAGCCTGCCTGGCAGCGTCCCATTCCAGCTCTCGTTCTTCTCTTTATTCCGTCAATTGATTTAGCTCCGGGTTTTCTGTGAATTGCTTCTACAATTTCGCCCTCGCTTACCATTTCGCATCTGCAAACAATTTTGCCATACAACGGATTTTCTTTAATGAAAGCTCTTTTTTCTTCAAAGTCCATTTCCATAGGTCTTGGAATGCCTCTTCTTACTGCGTCCCAGTTCTCCTTTGCTTCTGCGCCTTTCCTATTAGCTATTTCTTCTGCAAGGAATTTGCCAATTGCAGGTGCGCTTGAGAGTCCCGGAGATTCTATTCCGGCTGCGTCATAGAAGCCTTCGGCATCCTGAGCCTGTCCGATTACAAAGTCGTCTCCGTCTTCATGCGCACGAAGTCCTGAAAAAGAAGTGATCACCTGTCTAAACGGTATACCATTTACGCTTAAACAAGCCTTTGAAGATACGTCCTCAAGTTCGGCTGCCGAAGTAGCTGTCATCTCTTTATCATCAACATCAGTTGCTGTAGGTCCTGTAAGGAGATTGCCGTGAACAGTAGGCGTTACCAGCACTCCTTTACCGTACTTTCCCGGAAGCTGGAATATCGTATGGCTCACAAGATTTCCCGCTGCCTTATCAAGTAGCTTATAATCGCCTTTTCTAGCTGTAATATGCAGCTTTTCTTCGCAGATCATGTTATGGATTTCATCTGCATATACTCCTGCTGCATTTACAATGTTCCTTGCTTTATATGAATTCATTTGTGTCTTAACAGTGTATATTCCATCAGTATCCTTTGTGATATTTACTACGCTCTCACTAAAGACAAACTCTGTTCCATTAGCAGCAGCATTTTCTGCCATAGCTATCGTTAGTCCAAACGGGCAGACAATTGCTCCGCTTTTTGCCAAAAGAGCTTTCGTAACCTCACCAGATACTGAAGGCTCTATCTTTCTTGCTTCGTCTCCCGAGATAATTTCAAGTCCTTCAACCTTATTTGCTATTCCTCGCTCATATAATTCAATTAGTTTAGGCTCATCTTCCCTTGAAAAGCACAAAACCATTGACCCATTTCTCTTATAATCGAAGTCAAGCTCCTTAGACAAAGCCTCCATCATCTGACTTCCTTCTACGTTAAATCTTGCTTTCTTTGTTCCGGGCTCAGCATCAAAGCCTGCATGAACTATTGCGCTGTTCGCCTTTGAGGTTTCAGAGCACACATCCTCTTCTTTTTCCAAAACAAGCACGTCAAGCTGATATCTTGAAAGATATCTCGCTACGCTGCATCCCGTAACCCCGGCTCCAATTATTATTACATCTCTTATGCTTTCCATAATGCTCCTTTCATTTATCTACACAAAAAAGAGAATGAGCGTGCAGGAATAAACCTGCCTCCAACTCATTCTCTTCTCTCTTCGTTTTTGACTAATTAAATTTTAACATAGCACTACTTAATTTGCAATGCACACCGCGCAAATATTCATTACTCCGTTAACAGTAACCACTCCCCAGATTTCCTTATTTGCAGGCGAAAACGGCGGAATAAACACTGCTTCTTTCATATATCCTGATTCAAATCTTCCAAGATTAGAAACGCTATAGCTGCCTTTATCTGAATTGTTATATTTATCGCAATTGCCTTCTATTTCACCGTTGCTGTTCTTTTCGCAGATTAAATTGTGATAACCAAACATTTTGCTTCCTACAAAAGATCCTGCACTACTATTAAAATACCCTATTGCTGAAGCAGGCGCTGCATCAATAAGACAAGGCTCCATTTCCAGATAACAGGCAAGAACAAGAAAAAGCTTATCTGGCGTACTCATTATCTTTTTTTCTGTCTTGAAATCTCTTTTGCAAGGAAATTCACATCGCAAATTCTCTTATTAACCTTTACCGAAAAAGCTGTTGAATAATTTCCAAGACTCCCCTCGTGATAATTAGAAAGCTTATTTCTAATATCAGCTGCAGTGATAACCTTGTTTGTCTTTTTGATAAGCATCATCTCTGCAATTAGATAATCATTTACTGATACTCCAAGGCTATGGCAGATTGAAATTAGCTCATCAAGCTTTTTGCCTGTAAAGGTTTTGGTTTCAATCAACAGGCTTCTTTTACTAATATATTCTTTTTCAAAGCTTAAGTATTCATCATATAAAAGCTTTGTCTTCTCGCTTCTCCACCTCTTATTTGCATCAGATACTATTATCCTGCTAATTAGTGGAAGTCTGCTGTCCTTTGGGAAATCATCATATGAGGCTATAAGCTTCTCACATCTATGTTCTGGCTCACAATTTTCTATATAGCATTTTGCAAATTCCATGCAAAGTCCCATAAGGCCTCTTCCATCACACAAAAGATGATGTGCAATAAACAAGGCTCCAAAGTCTTCACTCCCAGGATATAATAAAACTTTTAAGAGCGGTTCATGATAAACATCCCAGCCCTTATTTCTTTCCGCCTTAAAATCATCAAAATATGAACCCTTCTGCGGCATTTCCATGCAAAAAAGCTCAGGTCTTGTCATAATTTCATAATATGGTTTTCCATTTTCATCGTCTTTAATTCTTGCACTCATAAACGGATGTCCGAAATACGCAAGCGAGTCTATCGTATCTTCTACCTGTTTGTACTCATACCTGCTTTTCACCTTAAAATAAACTCCAAACTCCATGTCAGGACACATTAGGTGTGCTCTTTCGGTAATAATATATTGTCTTTCCAAAGTAAACTCCATTCTTCGTAATAATTAGTGTGAAAGCATAATCACACTACCCCTAGTATTATCATTTAGAAATGCTTAGTGTACCTTTTATATCTTTTTTCTTAAGTCCGTTCTGAGCTGCCATTTTGCCCCATCCCATGTGCGCGCTAAGTATATAAAGTATTCTTGGGAAATTTGGTTCAACAAATCTTGTTTCGAAATCTCTCTCATCCTTGATACTTTGTACAAATTTTGTAAGCTCTACCCCAAGGTTATGCATTGGCCCCTGACCGATTTTTGCAAACTGCATCATTTCTCCAGCTCCAACTCCAAGACCACTTCCTCTTTGAAGTCCAAGCTTTTTTCCCCAAAGAAATGCCATTTCAATTGCTATTCTATTTTGCCTTGCATCATAAAAACCGTTATTAACAATGACGTTAAGTACAGGATGATTAATCTTTGAAGAATTATCAAGAAAGAAGCTCTCTGCCTGCTCCATAAATTCCAAAAGGTTTGAAGGTATTCCATCTACATAAAGCGGAAATGCGATAATAAGTGCGTCGCAGTCAAAAGCATCTGCCATATTATGTTCTTTATTTACAAAGATGTCTGAAGAAAAGAGTGTTATGGAATTCTTTCCGTCAAACATTTCCTTTAGCTGGGAAAGAATATACATAGAATTACTGCCCTTTTTCCTGGGACTTCCAGAAATCATACAAATTTTCATTTTGTTTCCTTTCAAATATCAAAGTGCTCTTACTAATCACTGCTATAAATTCAATCATTTCACATATTCAATGGCATTATCTATATCATCTGCAAATAGCGTTTCATAATTCTCACATCCAAAATTTCTTGCATTAGCCTCACTAAGTTCTCTGGCGATTTGTTTCTCCTCATCCATAGCGTTTCCATAATAAATAGATACAAGCTTAAAGGAATGCTTATACCGCATCTGATGATGCATTTCGCCATCAACAATTCTAAAATATGGAAGCATATAACCAATGCTTCTATCAAGAACCGTCTTTACTGCTTTGGAATGTCCACCGTATTCAAGCTCGCTAATTAACCACATTTCATCGCACGAAGTAATATCAAGCGGTATTTCGCTGCATCTATCATTGATCACGCACACTCCCGGCGTCTTGATCCAGCAGCTAAAGCAGCCTACGCAGTTATGTGCTGCGGGTCTTGCTGCAAACATAATATCGTCCTTGTTCCTAGAAAGCTTTTGAGCATTTTCTTCATCCATATCATATATGATCAGTCTCTTCACTATTTATCCTCACATTTCATATTGCTTATAGAAAAGTTTTCAGCAAAGTTCACTACTTTTTTATAATACTAATACTATGAATATTTCGATGCGATAGCATGTAATAACATGGCGGTTTGAATGTAACAAAAAGTTAGGCCTGCGCCTAACTTTAAGAGAATTGGACTTTTGTCCAATTCTCCTTAACAGAAGTAACACAGCTGCATTTTTCTTTATTGCAACAAAAAAGTTCGCCCAGCGGCGAACTTTTTATCACGTTTTTATTATGTTTCAGAAGGAATCCATAGATTGATTTCTGTCTTGAAGATATTATTATCAGAAGAATTCTCAATTCTTCCATTATATTTTTGAACTATACCACTAATACTTTTCATTCCAAATCCATGGTTTATTTTATCTTTTTTACTTGTTTCCATTGAAACTACAGAGCCAGCAACACAGTTACTGCATGTAATAACAAGTGAGTTTTTATAATAATATGCGCCAAAAGAAATCTGACGCTTATCTTCGCTGCATTTAGCTGCAGCTTCTATCGCATTATCAAGAAGATTGCCTACAAGTACTCCAAGATCGCCATAATCGATATTTATCTGATACGGAACCTTGATATCAAGGTCGCTCTTAATTCCATATACGGCGGCACTCTTTATTTTTTCATTCAGTATCATATTAATCTGTATGTTTTCGGAATAACTTATTATTTCCGTGTTCTTTATCTCATTCATAAGACTATCAAGCTGTCTCTTTATATTTTGAACATCGTTTGCATCAGCTAAAATAGCAAGAAGCCTATTCTTTAAATCATGTCTTATTCCGCGAATTTCATTCTGATGCCTTTCCATTTCAGAATAGTATAGCTTTCTATGAGCATAATCCTCTTCCAATAGCTTTTTTTCCAAAATGGCATTATCCGCCTGAATCATATGATAATATGCCATATAAAAAAGAATTATTATTGCGAGCATAGCTGAATAAACAAAGAAACACGTTACGACCGAAATGGTTCCGGAAAAAAATTCTCTCTCAACAATAGCAATTACCGCAAAGCTAATAAAAGACGCACCCGCAAGGTATATTTCATTACTCGAAAGCCTGTTTGAATCAGTAAAGATATGCTTTCTCTTCATCCAAACACTGAAAATAAGTACCACTACAATCGCTGTCGCTTTACTAAGGAAAGCAAAAGCAAAATAAATCAAATATACCGACTTATTTATCAAATAATCCATATTCTGGCTATACTCTACTGCTCCATTACTAAATGCAAAGCCTAAACCTATCAGTTCTGAAAACAAAATGATGGAAAAGAGCGAAACATATGTAAAGATTTTCTGAGACACAGTTGTTTCATATATAAGGCAAAAGCCCAAAATCAGTCCGCATGTCATAATACAGTTTAAACCTGAATTATTAAAACTTTTATTAACGAAATACATTATGAATAATGCTACTACAAACCACACACCAAGCCATACTTTCTTTACCCTTGGCGTAAAAAAAGAATGCATGAACAAATAGAAGGTTGCAATATCCATCATGCATATTATCAAATTGCCAATTATTTCGAATAATTCTGAAATCATATTTATCTCCGTGCGGGGGAAATTAAAGAGCAAATGTTTACAAGAATAATATGCTTTTACACAAACTCTATTTCGCCATCTGCCTAATTACAAAGTTACTGTATTTTGCATTAAAGCTATCCTGATAATTTGAAGTAACATTAAAAGTCGATCCATTATCAAGCTGTATTTCGTTTCCGGAAAGTTTTTTTACATATTCAAGTTTCACGATAAAGGATTTATGAATACGAGCAAACAAAACGGGACTAAGTCTCTTTACGACATCATCCATCGTACCGTAGAAGTCATCCTCACCTTCACAGGTAACAATTCTTATCTTCCGAAGTCTGCTCTCCAAATACATGATATTCCCGCTTCTGATAATAAATCTCTCTCGCCCCTTCTGATAACTAAAATACGACAGCTGATCGTCAACATAGCTTATTGCTCTATAAATGACATCCTTCATATGTGCTCTATCATCGTCCTTAAGAAGATAATTGAATGCTCTAACGTCGAATGCTTTCTGCATCATTTCTTTATTGCTCGTAATAAATATTATTACCGCGCTGTCATCTCTTTGCCTGATATGTTCTGCCACTTCAAGTCCGCTTACATCCGGCATCATTACGTCAAGAAGATATATCTGAAAAGAGTTTCCATTATCAAGCGATTTTATCAGCTCTGGTCCTGATAAAAAGACCTCCGTATCGATGTCAGTCATCTTGTCGCATTCTAAGGCAATCCCCTCAGCCTCAGCAGCCATTCTTGTGTCATCATCACAAATTGCAATTCTCATAACTGTCCCTTATCCCCACTACTCATTTGCATCTAATGATATAATAACAATATGTTCGTATTCAAGAGATTATAACATGAAATTACGTAAAATATTCGGAGAAAACTAATGCCTTCAAGTTTTATTTTAAGCAGTCAATGTAGCTTTACAGATACTCAAAGATTACTTCTTGAAAAAAGATATAAAAAAAGCGCACGTGAATATTTTGAAACAAGAGTTACGCAGTATGAAAGGGTAATTCCGGTTCGTCACAAGAAGATTATGATTCGTGATCAAAAGACTCGCTGGGGAAGCTGTTCTTCTAGTGGAACTCTATCATTTAACTGGAGGCTTATTCTTGCTCCCGCTCACATAAGAGACTATGTCATTGTGCATGAACTATGCCACTTTAGAAACATGAATCATTCCAAAGCCTTTTGGGATGATGTAGAAAGTTTTTATCCTGACTACAAAGAATGCAGATTATGGTTAAAAAAACATGGAGACGAGCTTAAAATATAAGCCTGTCTCCATGTATATTTATCGTTTGCCCTGCGGCAAATAATTATTATTAATAGAACTTTCCGTCTGAGCTCTTTGTCTTTATCTGAACTCTGTCAAAAGGTGCCGAAAAGCTTGTCTGATCACTGTGATCATGTCTCTTTCTCTTTGGTGGTCTGCTTCCGTCATTACTTCTGCTATCTTTCTCGCTCTTGTATTTCTCATATTCATTACGCTTTGAAATACTGCCAAAAACCTTATCGCTTACTTCTGTAAAGCTAACGCCCTTTTTCTTTGGCTTGTCGCTCTTGTATCCATCATCTTTGCGTCCAGCCTTGTATTCTCTCTTGAATTCCTTGTTATCAGAATCCTTTCCAAAGAATTTCTTTGGAGCCTTGTCATCATATCCAGAAGAGCGTCTCCTACTGCGATCCTGATTTCTATCGCCATCTCTGCGCTCATCTGAGTCAGACTTTCCTCTGTAAGAGTTTCTTCTGTCCTTTTCAAAGCCATCTTTCTTTGCAAAAGAGCTTCTTCCATCTCTATCAGCATTATCTCTCTTTCCATAAGAGCCTCTGCCATCTCGATCAGCATTATCTCTCTTTCCATAAGAGCCTCTGCCATCTCGATCAGAACCATCTCTCCTGCCGTAAGAGCCTCTGCCATCACGATCAAAGCCATCTCTCCTGCCATAAGAGCCTCTGCCATCTCTGCGTCCGCCTCTTGAATCACGAGAGCCTCTTCCTCTGTAAGAATCTCTGTTTCTGTCTCTAGGCTCATCAAGAACAAGCTCTTCAATATCAGCGCCCATCTTGAGCTTCATAAATCCAGCTGCAAGCTGTTCTGCTGTATATTCACCTTCATCAACCTTCTTGTTAACAAATTCAAGAGTTGAATCAATATCTCCATTTTCAATAATATCAATTACTTCACCAAATATCTTATGACACTTAGCCTTAGTAACCTCTTTAGCTGAAGGAACCTTTCTTTCTTCGATATGAGTATGACAAATCTTCTCGATTTCACGAAGCTTATACATCTCACGGCCTGTTACAAGCGTAAAGCTCTTTCCGCTCTTACCGGCACGTCCTGTACGTCCGATTCTATGTACATAATATTCGATATCATCAGGAATATCATAGTTAAATACAGCTTCAACATTACTTACATCAATTCCTCTTGCTGCAACGTCTGTAGCAATAAGGATATTGATTCTGCCATTTCTAAAGAGATTCATTACTGTATCTCTCTGATTCTGTGAAAGATCTCCGTGAAGTCCCTCAGCAAGATATCCTCTGTCCTTAAGGTGCTCGGAAAGCTCGTCAACCATTCTCTTTGTATTACAGAAAATAAGTGATCTTGCAGGCTGGTAGCAGTCCATAAGTCTTGCAAGAACCTCTTCCTTATTCTTACGAGGAATGCGGTAATATGCCTGGTCGATAGATGCAACAGTAATTTCCTTTGGAGTCATGCGGATATATTTTGCATCATGCTGATACTTATTTGTAATATCAAGAATAGGCTTAGGCATTGTTGCTGAGAAAAGAGCTGTCTGACGCTCCTCTGGCATTCCCTGAAGAATAGTCTCAATGTCTTCTCTAAATCCCATATCAAGCATTTCATCTGCTTCATCAAGGACAAGAATCTTAACATTTGTCATCTTCATGGTGTGTCTTCTCATATGATCCATAACACGTCCCGGAGTTCCAACTACAATCTGTACTCCTGATGAAAGTGCTCTTATCTGTCTGGAAATATCCTGTCCACCATATACTGGAAGGACCTTAACGCCTGCCATATACTTTGAAAAATCTCTGACATCATCTGCTGCCTGCATAGCAAGCTCTCTTGTAGGGCAAAGTACTATTGCCTGAAGAGATCTGTCGGTTGGATCAACCTTCTGAACAAGCGGAATACCAAAAGCAGCAGTCTTTCCTGTTCCAGTCTGTGCCTGTCCGATTATGTCCTTGCCATCCATCATTACAGGAATAGCTGCTTCCTGAATAGGTGACATATATTCAAATCCCATTTCTGTTACTGCACGAAGAACTCTCTCGTCAATTCCTGACTCATCATATCTGATCTTCTTTTCGTCGTCATCAGATGAAGCTTCTTTCTTTTCTTCGTTCTTAGCTTCCTTCTTCTCTGATACATTTTCGCTCTTTTCGGTCTTCTTAGGCTCATCATTTGAGACAAGTTCACTAAGAACCTCAGCTGCGCCCATCTCGCTATTTCCTGCAAGATCGTTTTCTGTTACATTTGTTTCATCAAAATTCATTCTTTTACCTTTCATTCAGTTGTACTGCCAAATCCCATAACCTAGGTTCGAATACGCGTATGCATTTCTGATTTTTGCGCGAAAAAATATCGCCGCCCCTTAGCGGCGATGCACAATTGACAATCCTACCGACTCAAATTAGCTCAAGTATCCCATGGATTGCCCGCTCTGCGGCTTGCCTGCGAACTTCTCTCCGGTCACCATCGAAGAGATGCTTTTCGACTATGACTGTATTGCCTACCATAAAACCAATATACACAAGTCCCACAGGCTTATCTTTTGTTCCGCCATCCGGACCTGCAATTCCTGTTACAGATATCGCGCAGTCTGCACCAGCCTTTTTGGCAACACCTCTTGCCATGGCCTCCGCTACCTGCTCACTTACAGCTGAATATTTTTGTAAAAGCTTTGCATCAACACCCAAAATTTCATTTTTTGCTTCATCACAATATGTAACAAAGCCTTCTTTAAACACACCGGAAGCTCCTGCAACATCTGTAATTGCAGCAGCTATCATTCCGCCTGTACATGATTCAGCAGTTGAAATCGTCATTTCCTTTTGAATCAGCTTTTGGACAAGCTCATTATTTTCAGCCATATATTTCCTTTATCTTATATATATTAAAAAGCAAATGCTTCTGTAACCAAATTAATTGGCAGAAGAATAGCACAATCTCTTCTGCCGTAAGACTCAAAATGAGCCGTTCATAACATCTTTATTCTTTACAAGGTAATCCACAAGAGATACTACTGTAAGAGCAAGTGCGATATACATAACAATCTGCGTAAGCAGGTATAGCTGAGGTATATCAGCAATCATAAGAATAACCATTATCATCTGAAACGTTGTCTTAAATTTGCCCCAATAACTTGCGGCAATTACTCTGCCATTATCAGATGCGATAAGTCTAAATCCGCTAATGATAAATTCTCTTGCAATAACAATTACAACAATCCATGCAGGTATCTGTCCGGAACTAATAAGGCATATCATAGCCGAACAAACAAGAAGCTTATCTGCAAGCGGATCCATGAACTTACCAAAATCCGTTACCAGGTTGTACTTTCTAGCAATCTTGCCATCAGCAAGATCTGTAAGACTTGCTATCACGAATATTGCAAGTGCAATCCAATTATCATACGCAGTAATATCAACAAGCATGAATACTACAAAAAAGGGAATAAGAATTACTCTAAATACTGTTAATTTATTTGGAAGATTCATTCTACAATTTCTCCTATAAGATCGTAATCATTTGAGTCTGTTACAACAGCTTCTACAAATACTCCGCTACAAAGATCATATGGTACGTTTGGCAAGAAGATATATCCATCAATATCAGGAGCATCCTTATATGTTCTTCCCACATAAGTATAGGTTCCATAGGTAGATTCTTCATCATCAATTCTGCCATCAATTACAACACTGACTTTTCTTCCCACCATGCCTCTTGCAGCTTCAAACGCTATTTCCTGCTGAAGTTTCATCAGCTTATTCTGCCTTGTCTTCTTAACTCTCTCGGTAACCTGATTGTCCATGACAGCAGCAGGCGTATCCTCTTCCTGAGAATATGTAAATACTCCAAGTCTGTCGAATTTAAGCTCAGAAACCATATCCAATGTCTGCTTATGGTCGTTTGCTGTTTCACCGGGAAATCCTGCAATAAGAGTAGTTCTTATGCAAATATCAGGTATCTCTTTTCTGATGTATTTTACAAGACTAATTATCTCTGCTCTATTTGTTCTTCTTCCCATTTTGCGAAGGATTTTATCAGAGCCGCTCTGAATCGGAATATCAAGATAGTCACAGATTTTATCTTCTTCTTTAATTACTTTAATAAGTTCTGGCGTTATTTCTTCAGGATAGCAGTACATTACTCTTATGGACTTTAAATCTTCTATCTTACATAGCTTTGTCAAAAGCTCAGGAAGAGCCTTCCTGCCATACAGATCAGTCCCATAAATAGTAGTTTCCTGTGCAACAATGATCAGCTCAGTAACTCCAAGACCTGCCAGCTGCTTTGCCTCTGCAATTAAATCCTCCATAGGAACACTTCTATAATGTCCTCTTACCTTAGGAATAATGCAGTATGTGCAGTTCTTGTCACAGCCTTCAGCAATCTTCAAATAGCTGTAATGTCCACCTGTAGTAAGAATTCTCTTATTGTTTCCTTTAAGAGAACGGCTTAAATCTTCATAATAGCTTCCACTCTTACCATCAAGTGCACTCTTTAAGGCTTCAATTATCTTATCAATAGCACTGATTCCAACAATAGCGTCAACTTCGGGGATTTCCTTTTGGATTTCCTCGCGGTATCTTTGTGCAAGACAGCCTGAAATAACAAGAGCCTTAAGGCTTCCGTTCTTTCGCCTGTCTGCCAGCTCTAAGATGGTGTCAATGCTTTCCTGCTTGGCATCATTTATAAAGCAGCAGGTGTTAACAATAGCTGCCTCTGCCTCATCATCGTCCTGTGTAAGCTCAAAGCCATTTTCTTCAAGCATTCCGAGCATAACTTCAGAATCAACACGGTTTTTATCACAACCAAGAGAAACAAATAAAACCTTCATCAGTCATCTGTTTCCTTATTCTCTTCTTCAGAGTCAGTCTCTTCTTCTGCCAAAGCTGCTTCTTTTGCTTTTGCTGCTTCTTCATCAAGCTTTTCCTGCTCAAGTGCAGCCTTTTCATCGTCGTTAAGTATTCTTACAACGCCGTCATTAAGCTCTCTTACTGCAATGCTAAGTGGCTTTTCCTTTGGCTTTACAGGAACAAGTGGTTCATCATTTGCGATAAGCTGTCTTGCTCTCTTTGAAGTAGCCATAACAATTGAATATCTGCTGCTGATTACAGGCTCTTCGCCTTCCTCAATGCCCTTATTTACTACCTTCATTAAATCTACATAAGATGGATGTATCATTTTAAGTCTCCTTTTCTCAAAATCCTATAGGATAATTTAAATTATTGTTAATTATTATCATCAAATGATCTAAGTTAAAAATAAAGATCATTCAAATTTCTTAAGCTGATTTCTGATATCATCAATAAATTCGGCATTCCTTCGTGGTGCAAGATGCGCAGCACGTATGCATGAGTCCATTTCAACTACGCAGGTATCCAGGTTATCATTAACAAGAATATAATCATAATTCTCGATTCCCTCAGATTCCTCTTTGGCTCTGTGAAGTCTCTCGTTTATAACTTCTACCGTCTCAGTTCCTCTTCCCACAAGCCTTTTCTTAAGTTCATCTGCACTTGGCGGCATTACAAAAAGCAGCAGTGCATTTGGAAATTTCTTTTTTATCTGAAGTGCTCCCTGAATTTCAATTTCAAGAATCACATCCTTGCCTTCATTTATCTTATCTTCAACGAACTTCTTAGGTGTTCCGTAGTAATGCTTGCAATAACCGGCATGCTCGATAAGCCTGTCTTCTTCTATCATTTTCTCAAATGCTTCATCTGATATGAAATGATACTCTCTTCCGTCTACTTCACCTTCTCTGGGATTTCTCGTCGTTGCTGATACAGACAATTCATAATCGTCATATCTCTTTATCAGCTCCTTCATCAGAGTTCCCTTTCCGGTACCGGAAAAGCCCGAAATAACTACTATTATACCCTTATGCTTCATCAGTATATTCTTCCTTTATTTGTTCAGCTGCTCTTGCTGAAATAGTTTCAGGCAGCAGAGCTGATAATACCACCATTTGATTCTCCATGACAAGTACTGCTTTTGTTTTTCTTCCAGAAGTAGCATCTATGGAAAGACCATTTTCTTTGGCAATCTGCACAAGCCTCTTTATTGGTGCTGCTTCAGGAGACACTATGCTGATTATCTTACTTGAATTAACAATGTTGCCAAACCCAACATGAATAAAACTGCTCAATATTACCAACCTCATCACTTCTTATTCAATATTCTGAATCTGTTCTCTAACCTTCTCAATATCAGTCTTTAGCTCAATGGCATGATTTGCTATTTCAGTATCAGTGGACTTAGAAAGTGTTGTATTAGCCTCTCTGTTAAGCTCCTGTGTCAGGAAGTCCAGCTTTCTTCCAATTCCGCTTGAATCATTATCTTTACCATCAAGTTCACTTTTTATTGCACTGATATGGCTCTTAAGTCTTACAAGCTCTTCATCAACGCATACCTTATCAGCATAAATCGTAACTTCTGTAAGAAGTCTTGCTTCATCGACCTGAGTATCCTCAAGCAGGTTCTGCACCTTATCATGAAGCTTTTGTTTGTATTCTTCTACTATTATAGGTGACCGCTTTGTGATAAATTCAACATTTATAAGCATTTTATCAAGCTTATCGAGCAAATCTGTCTTTAAGAATTCACCTTCTGTATTTCTTGCTTTGGCAAAAGATTCACCGGCTTCTCTTACGGCTCTAAGAAGCGGCTCTTTAAGCTCTTCTTCATTTGTAATTTCATCGCTGGTTGTTAAAACGTCCGGATATCTGGAAAGACCGGAAAGCTTAACATCATTCTCTAGTCCAAAGTCCTTGGACATTTGTAAAAGAGCATCCATATATTCCTGTGCAACAGCCTTGTTATACTTAACTTTTGCATCTGACGATGTAAGATCTTCATATGTAATATAAATATCGACCTTGCCTCTTTTCATATGGCGTTTGAGTTCGTTTCTGATATCCTGCTCAAGTGCATTAAACATTCTTGGCATCTTGATGCTCATATCGAGATACCTGTTATTAACAGATTTGATCTCAACCGTGAATTTCTTCTGTCCTTCTGTAATCTCGCTTCTTCCAAAGCCTGTCATACTGCTGACCATATATTCCTCCATATGTTCACATATCAAAACGAATTATCATCATGTATACGTGCAAAGTCATACATTGTTTATTATATGATAATGTCATCAAACCGTCAATGTGAATATGATGAGGCAAATACTTGGTCAATAGCTCTTTTTATGTGTATAATACATATTATTGTAAAATAATATTAGAAGGAACAGGCAAATAATGGCATTCGACGGATTAACAGTTGCAAATATAGTACGTGATCTTTCAGATCAGCTTACAGGCGGCAGAGTATATAAAATTGCTCAGACAGAAAGTGACGAGCTTTTGCTGACAATTAAGCAGGCTGCCGAAAAAGGGAAGCAGAAAAGGCTCTATATGTCTGCCGACCCTTCTCTTCCGCTTATCTATCTTTCAGATATTAACAAGAATTCTCCAATGACAGCACCAGGCTTTTGTATGCTGCTTAGAAAGCATATCCAAAACGGAATAATTGTTTCAGTATCGCAGCCGGGGCTTGAAAGAGTTGTTCGAATAGATATTGAGCATCTTGATGAAATGGGTGACATGAAGTCGAAAACTCTTTTGATAGAGCTAATGGGAAAGTATTCAAACATCATCTTCACGGATGAAAATGATACCATCATTGATTCAATCAAGCACATCAGTGCCTCCGTCAGTTCAGTAAGAGAGGTTCTTCCGGGAAGAAAATATTTCATTCCAATGACGCAGAATAAGCTTAATCCTCTTGATACTAATGAGGAGGAATTCTGTAATATGCTTTCATCAAAGCAGTCTTCACCGGTTTATAAAGCTATATATGGAAGCTACACGGGTTTTTCTAGTGTCATCTCACAGGAAATTTGCTACAGAGCAGGGATTGATTCTGGCCTTCCGATGTCTGTAGTCACAAATGCTCAGGCAAAAGACCTATTTAAACATTTTGAAGCAGTTACTGCTCAGATTAAAACCGGCTCTTTTGAGCCAAATATTATTTATGAAAATGGAAAGCTGCTAGAATACGCTGCTATTTCGCTCTCTATGTATTCTTCAATGGATGGATGCGAAGTAAAAAAAGCTACCGATATTTCAGCTCTTTTAGAAAGCTATTATTCAGAAAAAAATACAATTACCAGAATACGTCAAAAATCCTCCGATCTTAGAAGGATTGTTTCAACCTGCCTTGAGAGAACGGTAAGGAAGTATGACCTTCAGCTTAATCAGATGAAGGATACCAAAAAGAAGGATAAATACAGAACCTACGGCGAATTGTTAAATGTTTATGGATACAACATTCCTGAAGGCTCAAAATCTGTCAAATTAAATGATTACAATACAGGAGAAGACATCACTATCCCTCTTGATCCAACTATTACTCCTATCCAGAACGCCAAAAAATATTTCGACAGATATGGAAAGCTTAAAAGGACATATGAAGCTCTTTTGGATCTAACCAAAGAGGTAAAGGCAGAAATTGACCATCTTGAATCAATAAGCACTTCCCTCGACATTGCCAGGAAGGAAGATGATCTTCTTGAGATAAATGAAGAACTTATTGCATCCGGCTATATTCATAAGAAAAGAAGTAATAGCAAAAAGCAAAAAGTTCTAAGTAAGCCCTTCCACTACGTTTCAGAAAACGGCTTTGATATTTATGTTGGTAAGAACAACTATCAAAACGACGAGCTCACCTTTAAAGTTGCAAACGGAGGCGACTGGTGGTTTCATGCAAAGCAAAAGCCCGGTTCTCATGTTGTCCTTAAAACTGACGGTAAAGAAGTCCCTGATAAGGATTTTGAACAAGCAGCAAGTCTTGCCGCATATTATTCAAAGGGCCGCGAACAGACTAAGGTTGAAATTGATTATCTTCAGCGCAAGAATGTCAAGAAGCCAGGAGGCGCAAAGCCAGGGTTCGTAGTTTATTACACAAACTATTCAATGACTGTTTCACCAGATATTTCTAAGATAAAAGAGCTATTATAATTTCCGAAATGAGCAATCATAAATCTTATGGTTGCTCATTTTACAAAAAGCGTATAAAATACCCTTGTCGGAAGAAAAGAGGCTTTCGGTTTTGAAAAGTTTAGAAACTTTAGCGCCATGCACCGGTAAGGGATGATTATTTACCGGTTAACGAGGTTTCGGATTATCGAATATTCGGCGGATATCCGGACATAGAAGCGGCTATGCATACAGGTCAAACCCACCCGGTAACGGATGGACAAATTTCTGTATACCGCACAACCAATAACTGATATCAGAATCAAACGTTACATCCTTTTGAATTTTTAAAATCTGTAACCTTTTGATTTTATTATCTGTGCTTTTATTTCCCCACGAACCGGGTTTATTTTTGTTACATTTTTATAAAGGCATAGTTATCTGATATCACACCTTTGAAAGGAATACTTTTATGTGTGGAATAATCGGATTTACGGGCTCTCGCTCTGCCCAAAACATTTTACTTGATGGACTTCAAAGTCTTGAATACAGAGGCTATGACAGTGCCGGAATAGCTTTTTTTAAGGAAACAGGTCATATTTCTATCAGAAAGACTGTCGGAAAAGTTAATGATCTTCGCGCTATCTGCGACGAGGATAATACTTCAACCTGTGGAATTGGTCATACCAGATGGGCTACACACGGCGGAGTAACCAACGCAAATGCTCATCCTCACAAGGTTGGCAAGGTTGCACTTATTCACAACGGAATAATTGAGAATTACCATGAGCTTATCATGAAATATGATTTATCTGCTGACCTTGTTTCAGAAACAGATACAGAAGTTGCCTGCGCTCTTTTCAATAAGCTTTACGATGGCAATCCGGTTGAAACGATAAAGAAGGGCGTCAAAGAAATTAAAGGTTCCTTCGCTTTTTGCATTATGTTTAGAGATCAGCCAGGAATGATTTATGCTGTCAGAAATGTAAGTCCTATGGTTGCAACATATTGCGATGATGGTGCTTTTATTGCTTCTGACCTTACAGCCTTTATTTCTTTTTCCAAGAAATACTTCATACTTCCTGAATACACGATCATGACTATGTCTTCAACAGGAATTTCAATTGAAGATCTTGAAGGCAATACTGTCACTCCTGAATATATGGAAGTAAACTGGGATGTTACTGCCGCCCAGAAGGATGGCTATCCTCATTTCATGTTAAAAGAGATCCACGAGCAGCCAACTGCCCTTACCAAAACAATCACTCCAAGAATCAAAAATGGTCTTCCATTCTTTGATGATGACGAGATTCCCGATTCACTTTTTGATGATGTAAATGATATCACGATCATTGCCTGCGGAACTGCAATGTATGCTGGAATGGTTGGAAGAACGCTTATCCAGAGTCGTCTCCATATTCCTGTAACTGTAGCAATCGCTTCAGAATTTAGATATGAAGAGCCTGTCATTACAGACAAAACACTTGTCATAGTAGTTTCTCAGTCAGGCGAAACAATTGACACTCTCGAAGCACTTAGACTTGCCAAGAAATATACGCAGAAAACTCTTTCAATTGTCAATGTAAAAGGCTCGACAATTGCTAGAGAAAGTCACTTTGTTCTGTACACACATGCAGGTCCGGAAATTGCAGTTGCAAGTACTAAGGCTTATACTGTACAGCTTTCAGCATTCTATCTTATTACCTGCAAGCTTGCTCTTCTCAAAAATGCAATGACTACTGCAGAGGGTAAAGAATTTATTGCTACCCTTCAGTCTCTTCCTGAATATATGGAAAAGGTTATTGCGAAGGCTCCTGAAATCAAGTCTCTTACGCAGCGTATGGTAAACGCTACAGATGCTTTCTATATCGGACGCGGAATCGACTATACTCTTTCTCTCGAAGGAGCACTTAAACTAAAGGAAATTTCGTATATTCACACTGAAGCTTATGCTGCAGGCGAACTTAAACATGGTACTATTGCTCTTATCAGTGATGGTGTTCCTGTAATATCCGTAGCAACACAGAAAAAAGTATACAGCAAGGTTATTTCAAATATCCGCGAAGTCAAGGCAAGAGGAGCTTATGTAATTCTTCTTTCAAAAGATGAATCAATCACAGATCCAAGCATATGTGATGTTCACATTTCTCTTCCTGAAATTGACGATGAGTTTACAGTATTTGAATCAGTAATAATCTGCCAGCTTATTGCATACTTCACATCCGTTGGAAAGGGAATCAATCCTGACCAGCCAAGAAACCTTGCAAAATCCGTTACTGTAGAGTAAAAGTTCGACCAGCGTCGAACTTTAAGAGGATTGTGCAAAGCACAATCCTCCTTAATAAAATTTTCACGGTTGCATTGTTCTATTCAAAAGCACTAAAAGGAGCTACGAATTACCGTAGCTCCTTTTTTTATGAGATAAACTTTTTTTACTTAAGCATACGAATTTTTTTCAAAACTGAAACTATCTTTGCACCCTTTGGAAGTCCAAGTAGTTCCTCTTCCCCTGTTCCTCCAAGCTGAATCATACAGAATGCATAAATAATTACAGCAACAATAAGTGAAATTGCTGTTGCAAATAAATTTGCAAAATAATTAGATGGAATAAATCTGTTAAACGCAAAATTCAAAAGTCGGTAAAGGACATAAGAGGTTTCACCCATAATAAGCGATGATGCAAACGGTATCCAATATGTAACCTTAATATCAGTTTTATAAGGAAGGCTTTTCCTAACCTGCATACCATTCAGAACGCACATAAGGAATGAATAAATAATAAGTGCTATTACAAGAGCAAAATTTCCAATATCTGTATATTGAAGAAGAAGAAATAATACTGCTCCCTGAACGATAAGCGACATAAGTGCATTTACAACCGGCACATTTAGTCTTCCAATTCCCTGAAGTACTGCATTAGTAACTGTAGATAAAGAATAAAACACTACAGTAATAGAAAGACCTGCAAGAAGTATTGAAGCTTCAGTAAGAGAATTTCTCTGCGGATAAAGAATAAATGTAATAGGCTTACACAAAAACATAAGACCTACCGCAGAAGGAATTGCTATAAGCATTGTCATTCTGATAACTTTCTTAACCGTCTCACCTGTCTTTGTCTTCTCGCCTCTGGCAAAGCTTGAAGCAATACTTGGCATCATTGCAGATGACATAGCTGATGCAACCGCAATAGGAATATTTGAAATTACTACAGCCTTACGTGAAAAGATTCCATACGCTGTAGAAACGTCTTTTTCTGCAATGCCCTTTACTCCTATAAGAATGTTAGTAAAGATGGTCTGATCAAGCATTGTTGTGAAATTATAAATAAAAGTGCTTAATATAAATGGCGTAACAACAAGAATTATTGTCTTGAAAATACTCTTATAGCTATCTTTCCTGTGAGTATCGCTTTCAATAAGTTCAAAGGTACTCTTCCTATGCCTGAAATAAACAAATGTCATAAAAACAAGTGCCGTAATTACTCCGGAGCCTGTTCCAACAGCGCTACCCATAGCTCCATAGATTGCTCTCGTTGTTTCATCTTCTCCGCTTACCATCATGATAAAAAGATATGCTGCAAGAAGACTTATTGCAGCATTCATTATCTGCTCAAGAATCTGCGAAACAGATGTTGGAATCATTGTTTTTTGTGCCTGAAAATAGCCTCGAAGAACACCAAGTATTCCAAAAAAGAAAATTGTTGGTGCAAACACTTTAAGTACCGGAACTGAATTACCGGCTACAAAAAATCCTGCTCCAAAATACAATAAAAGACTAAACGCCGTTCCGATAATAAAGACATAAATAAGCGCACAATGGAATATCCGTTGTGCATTCCTATACTCTCCGGTTCCAAGTCTTTGTGCAATTACCTTTGATATCGCTGATGGAATACTATATGAAGAAATAAGTAGCATTATAGCATAACAGTTATAAGCCTGAGAGTAATAGCCATTACCCTCATCTCCGATTATCCCCGTCAAAGGGCTGCCATACAGCAGCCCTATTATTCTAACTATGATTCCTGCAGCAGCAAGAATTCCTGCCTGCATGAATAAATTATGTTCTTTTCTTTTCATAATAAATAACTGACTCATCTCTATAACAAAATAGCCTTACTGTGTAAGCCAGTCGTACATCTCCTGATATTTTCCAGCTGAAACGTTCCAGGAATAATCTACAGCTATTGCTCTGTCAATCATCTTATTCCATTCTCTTTTCTTATCATAGAAAAGAGCTTCAGCTTCACGAATTGTTCCAAGCATTTCATGTGCATTATAATTTAAGAATCCAAAGCCTGTTCCAGTTGAATCAAACTTATTATATGGCTCAACTGTGTCTTTTAATCCGCCCGTCTGTCTTACAATCGGAATGGTTCCATACCGAAGCGACATAAGTTGGCTAAGTCCACATGGCTCAAAAAGCGATGGCATAAGGAATGAATCTGATGCAGCATAAATCTTGTGTGACATTGGCTCAGAATAGAAAATATTAGCTGAAACCTTGTCCTTATATTTCCATGCAAAATGTCTAAACATATTCTCATACTGCTCAGTTCCTGTTCCCAGAACAACTATTTGAACAGCATCCTTACATAAATCGTCCATAACGCATGAAATAAGATCAAAACCTTTCTGATCGGTAAGTCTTGATACGATTCCAATCATGAAAGCCTTATCATCCTCAGCAAGACCAAGCTCCTTCTGAAGTGCCCGCTTATTCTTTGCTTTCTCCTTGCGGAAATTAATTGCATTATAATTATAGTCGATAAATTTATCCGTCTCAGGATTAAAATCGCTATAATCGATTCCATTAACAATACCACGAAGATCACTCGCGCGCTGTCTTAAAAGCCCATCAAGGTTTTCTCCGTAAAACGGTGTCTTTATTTCTTCTGCATATGTTTCACTGACCGTAGTTATCGCATCACTATATACAATTCCTGCCTTTAACAGATCAGCATCTCCATACATCTCAAGTTTATCAGGTGTAAAGAAATAGTCCGGAAGGCCTGTAATATCCTGAACCTCTTTCTTATCCCATCTCCCCTGAAATTTCAAGTTATGAATGGTCATTATTGTCTTTATCCCGCGATAAAATTCATTTGCCTGAAATCTCTCCTTAAGAAATACAGGAATGATTCCGGTCTGCCAATCATGACAGTGAATAATATCGGGTCTAAAATCAACAACAGGAAGAATTGACAATGCCGCCTTTGAGAAAAAAGAGAATTTCTCAATTTCAAACAATACATCATCCGAATATGGTTTCGGTCCATTAAAGTAAAATTCATTATCTATAAAATAATACTGTACCCCATCCTCAGTTGCTTTGAAAATACCTACATATTCCCTCTTCCAATGGAAATCCATATAGAAATTTGATACATATTCAAGCTTTGCTGCCATTTTTTCAGACATACATTTGTATTTTGGAAGAATAACTCTTACATCATAATATTCCTTATCAATACACTTTGGCAGAGAACCTACTACATCAGCAAGTCCACCTGTCTTAATAAACGGAACCCCTTCCGAAGCAACAAATAATATATTCTTCATTATCACCCACACCTTTCTTTCATCCTATCGACCACTACACGTCTGATTGTTACTTTATCTCAAACTCTTCTCCCAAAAGAAATTTGAATATCAATCTTCTTCCTTATATTTGGCTGACTGCATTGCAATAAGCTCTGCATCGTCAAAATAGTTAATCTTCATTGAAGACTTAACTTCGCTAAGTGTCTGTGCTGCTGTCTCTCTTGCCTTTTCACTTCCCTTTTTAAGTATATCATAAACATAAGGAATATCCTTCTGGAACTCCTGACGTCTCTTTCTAATTGGCTCAAGCTCGGCTTGAATAACATTGTTAAGGAACTTCTTAACCTTAACATCGCCAAGACCGCCTCTCATGTAATGAGCCTTCATTTCATCAAGATTCTTGTAATCAGGAAGGAACTCTTCGAAATGTTCATCTCTTGCAAATGCATCAAGATAAATAAATACCGGATTATCCTCAACTTTTCCCGGATCCTCTACTCTTAAATGATCAGGATCAGTAAACATACTCATAACCTTTTTCTTAATTGAATCAGGATCTTCCGAAAGATAAATACAGTTGCCAAGAGATTTACTCATCTTTGCTTTACCATCTATGCCCGGAAGGCGAAGGCATGCGGAATTATCAGGAAGTAAAATCTCAGGCTCAACAAGAGTTTCGCCATAAACTGAATTGAATTTTCTAACAATTTCTTTACACTGCTCAATCATTGGCTCCTGATCTTCTCCTGCAGGAACTGTAGTAGCTTTAAAAGCTGTAATATCCGAAGCCTGACTTATGGGATAGGTAAAAAATCCAACCGGTATACTTGTTTCAAAATTTCTCATCTGAATTTCAGACTTTACAGTAGGATTTCGCTGAAGTCTTGATACTGTAACAAGATCCATATAATAAAATGTAAGTTCGCAAAGCTCAGGAATCTGTGACTGAATAAAAAGAGTTGATTTCTCCGGGTCAAGTCCGCATGCAAGATAATCAAGTGCAACCTCAATTATATTCTGTCTAACCTTCTCGGGATTCTCAGCATTATCAGTAAGTGCCTGCGCATCAGCTATCATTATATATACATCATCAAATTCTCCGGAGTTCTGAAGCTCAACTCTTCTCTTTAATGAGCCAACATAATGCCCTACATGAAGCTTTCCTGTTGGGCGATCTCCGGTTAATATTATCTTTCCCATAATTATCTTCTCCTTACAATCTTTAATTACAAAATATCTTCATAATTATATCACAGCAAAAAGTTATTATCGAGAAAAGTTAAGTGTTTAATTATCATTAAAAAAAGTTGCCTTTTTTGGAGTATTTTTACTATGCTATTACGTCACTAGTTATTCTTAATTTCAAATAAATTTATTTATTTTTTATAATTTATCCATATTGTAGACATAATCATTTTCTATGATAAAAATATCAGAAGCGAAGAACTTCTGACTCCCCCAACAAAACTTTTTTCATACCGATGGCATTCGGCTCCCCTCCGGATGCCATCATCCTCCCAAACTCGAAAGAATAAGCTTTCGAGTATTTTTTTGTCCAAAAAAATAGCAGAATTTTAGTAATCAATAAAAGATAAATAGATGCAAAATTTATTATCTATGTAAATTATTAAAAAGCTCCGGCTTTTTATGCGTTCCTCTTATTAGTAGGTAGCACATAAAAGCCGGAGCTTTTATTTATTTCTTGCTTGTTATTCTTTTCATTTTAAGGCAAGCCGTGCTTTTAATTCCTCAATCAGTTTGCTTTGTTTGAGGTTTTCAGCTTTGATGTTGCTGTTCTCTGCTTTGATACTGCTGTTCTCTGCTTTGACGTTGTTGTACTTAGACTTAATGTTGCTATTCTCGGCTTTAATTATTTCATAATCTGCTTCAATTTTTTTCTGACGGCGTTCTTCGGCTTCAACCTCAGCGCGTCTTT
>CAZJWA010000024.1:0-37977 GCA_964549585.1 uncultured Butyrivibrio sp.
TGGGAAAGAACGGAAAGGGTATTTATATCCGAGTTCATGAAAAGTCATGGAAGAAAATGAAGTCAAAACTGAAAGAGCTTAGTTCCCGAAGGTCATGTCAGAGCATACGCCCTTGCTTAGAAAAGATAAAGGTATATATGCGTGGTTGGCTGAATTATTATGGGGTTGCAGATATGAAGAATCGGATAGAAAATGTGAATTCATGGCTATATCATAGAATCCGAATGTGTATATGGAAACAATGGAAACTTCCTAAAACCAAGAAAAGAAACCTAATTAAGCTTGGAATCCCAGAGTATTTTGCATATCAAGCGGCAAACAGCCGAAAGAAATACTGGTATGTATCGGGAATGGGAGCGGTCAACAGAGCACTAACAAAAGAAAGACTAATAAACAGTGGCTTTTATGATTTAGCCACAGCCTATCAGTCTGTGCACGCAGGCTATTGAAAGCGCCGTGTACCGAACGGTACGCACGGTGCTGTGAGAGGACGGGAGTTAATCACTCCCTCCTACTCGATTTTTTTGCAACCTTGAAGGCTACATACTCAAAATACTAATCATTAATATGTTCTTCCGGATGAGGATATCTTGCCGGCTTACCGTAAACTGCTGTTAATGCTCGAAATTCTGAATCTAATCTGCTCATGATCTCTTCTGTACTCATAGAATTCTTGCCAAGATAAAGCATAATAGAAAGCCCGAGTGAAAATATCGACATATCACGGTGAAATTTCACGGCATTTTCTCTTGTGTAGCCATATTCGCGCTGAATTGTCGAGATAATATCCTCGTAGTGTATGTAGTCGATTTCTTTTTCGATATTATCAGAGCCAAGATAAAAGAACTTAAATAGCATTTTTTCTGTTCTGGCAAATTCTACAAAACCCATCCCATATGCAAGATACGCTTTTCCGTCACTCTTTGAAAGTGCGTCGTTGATTTTCTTTGCATGAAGCTCAAGGGCTTCATCCTTGATAGTTTTCTTTATTTCATCCATGCTGTTAAACTCAACATAGATAGGCTGAGTAGAACAGTTCATCTCTTTGGCAACGCTTCTGGCATTTACTGCCTCAAAGCCTTCCTTTCGAAATACGTCCATTGCAGCATTTAAAATCATTTCTCTAGTTACTTTTTTATTAGCTGGCATGTCAGCCTCCATTATTTTTAATTAGGTTATAACACAACGTTATTATGGGGACAATGATGAAAAATGTCAAATAAAAATCCAAAGGATATTTTACATAGTGTTCATCAATAGTACGCAAAAAAGATTTATGAAAATCCATGTCGAAATCTGATGCTTTTAGGTGGCACTGATTTCAACATGGATTGTTTTTTAATATATAATATTTTAAGAAATACATTTATCATACATATTTGCCAGATAAAATGTTTTTCTTGCAGAGACTGCTCTTATACCATTCACACTTGCCGCATATATTATCAAGAAGTGAAGGCGCCATTTTACTGTCAATTTCTTTTATTAGTTCCTGGTAGCAGTAATCCTTTTCTTCAAGACCAAAATTTTGGATTACCTTCTTATCAAGTTCTTTGACCTTTTCCTGGGAAGCGCATACGCCTTCTGAAACCTTGTTTGGGCAGTGACTGCACAAATCGTCAGTAGAAAAGCTGATGCGGATTTCTGTTTCTTTTTCCGATCGAAGCCTGTTAACAAGTAGTGACATTCTCGACGCAAATTCATTATTATAGCCTTTTCCTTCAAAACCCTGCGTACACAGAAGATGATGAGGACGAAGTATTATGCACATGCAGATACCATCTCAGCAGGAAGAAGCTTTCTGATTCTGATACCGAGTAGTGGTGCAAGAACAATTTTGATGACATCAGTAATAAGAAATGGGATTACGCAGGCTGCAAGACCTGCTGAAACCGAGCTCCCTGTTACAAGGCAGAACATACCAACGCCAACGGTATAATTTACTACAAAACCAAGAATAATCATAATTACAAAAATGATTTTATTTTTATGATAATAATCTGCACCTATACCAATAAGGAGCGCCATTATAGGAAAAGAAATTATAAATCCTCCAGTTGGTCCTACAATATTTTGAAAGCCTCCTGACAGATTTGCAAATACAGGAACACCGATTGCACCAAGAAGTACGTAAACAAGCGTTGCAAGGCCGCCTCTTTTGCCGCCAAGAATTACTCCTGCAAGAGCAATTGCAAACGTCTGCATCGTAAGCGGAACTCCTAGCGGAAGCGGTATACTGATTTGTGCAAGGATTGCAATGATTGCAGTAAAAAGACCTATCATACAAATGTCACGGATATTGGATTGTTTTTTCATTTTTCTAAAATTCCTTTCATGAGATTGATTGATGATTAATTTAGAACATTTCAATTCAATCATTCTTTTGTAGTAAAAATTTGTTGTATTATTTATATTAGTTGTATATGCATACTGTCAACCTTGAAATACAACATGGTTTACAGTATATACATGTAAGATATTCCTGTCAACTTATTCTTAAGAAATGGTTGACGGGTAAAACCACGATTTCCGGAGGATGATTATGAATGATAACAGTAGCAGAGAGCTTCGAATTGGTTATACACAATCCCCTAATTATACGTGTCTGGATGATCTTGATCAAATAGATGATTACAATCTTATGGAAGCTATAAGCCTTGATTACTGCGGTGATGAAAAATGCGAGAGCGGACATAGATTCGGACCATATATTCGAAGAAACTATGTTATCCATATAATAGTATCGGGGTACGGAAACTATATTAATCATGGGAAGAACTACCGAATTGGTGCAGGCCATGCTTTTTTGGTCAGTCCCGGAATTGAAACAGTTTATTACGCTGATAGAGAGGATCCGTGGCATTACAGCTGGGTTGGATTTCATGGTTATCGAAGTGAGGAATTTATCCATAATATGGGCTTTTCAGATGCTAATCCTGTGATAAATATTAATAATCCAATACTCATTAGCAATTCGATTATTGATATATTGAAATATTCCACTCTTATGGTTACGGATGAACTCAGAAGGAAAAGTCGGTTACTCGAAACCTTTGCACTTTTGACAGAAAATAACGAAGGCTTTTTGGCTAATCAAAGTAGTAGAACGGTGAAGAACAGCAAGTACGTGAGCCTGACAATAGAATATCTTAGAACTCACTATAGTGAGAAAATTCATGTTGATGATATTGCTCAGAATATAGGAATAACCAGGAGCTATCTTACGCATATTTTTAAGGATCAGACTGGGATTTCCCCTCAGGAATTTCTCATTAACATTAGGCTTACAACTGCGTCAGCGCTGCTAAAGAAAAGCGATGAACCAATATACGCTGTCACCATATCCTGTGGATATGATGATTCGCTTGCATTCTCAAAAGCGTTTAAGAAAAAATTTGGAGTAAGTCCAAAAGATTATCGAAGATCAGATGTTAAGGTTGTAATGAAGAATAAAAAAGGAGATTATTTGATCAATTATCCCCTTTAAAAAAGCACATTTTTCCATAAACTAGTTTCTTCCTCCCATATGAACAATTAGGGATAATGACTAATATTGAATTATGAAATAGCAATCATGTATGCAAAATGCACATCAAAAGCAAATTGTGGATTGAATGAGTGTGCACAATGCCAACAAAAAGGGAGGAACAAAGAAATGAAAAAGAAGATTATTTCTGTATTACTTGCATCTGTAATGGCAGCTTCGCTTGCAGCCTGCGGCTCAGAAACGGCTGATTCAGGAACATCAACTGAAGAGACTACTACGGATGAAGAGACAACTTCCACTGACACGCAGACAGCTACGACTGATTCGGCTTCATCTGATGCACTTGAAGTAATGATATGGGATTCAAACCAGCAGCCGGGAATTCAGGAAATCTGTGATGAATTTACTGCTGAGACAGGAATAAAAGTCAATATTACTGTTAAGGATTGGACTAGCTATTGGACAACACTCGAAGCTGCTGCTTCAGGCGGAGATATGCCTGATGTGTTCTGGATGCATTCTAATAATTCACAGATGTATATGAAGAATGACATGCTTTTAAATCTTGATGATTATATTGCTGGAAGCGATACAATTGATCTTGACAATTACATGTCAGAAGTTACACAGCTTTATACATATAATGACTCTGTATACGCAGTACCAAAGGATTACGACACAATTGCTCTTTGGTATAACAAGACAATGTTTGACGAGGCAGGCCTTAGTTATCCTGATGATACATGGACATGGGATGATATGTATGATGCAGCGAAGAAGCTTACAAAGTCTGATGGTTCTCAGTATGGATATGCACTTAATCCTTCAAATGACCAGGACGGATATTACAACATGGTTTATTCAATGGGTGGATATATCCTTTCAGATGATAAGAAATCATCCGGCTATGATAATGCGAATACACTAAAGGCTATGGATTATGTAGGTAAGCTTGTATCTGATTGTTGCCCAGATCCAACAACAATGTCTGAGACAGGTGTTGATGTACTGATGGAATCAGGAACAGTAGCAATGTGTACTCAGGGCTCTTGGATGGTTCCTGCATTTAAGCAGAATGAGTATATGACAGCAAATTGTGATGTAGCAGTACTTCCTTATGATAAAGAAACAGGGGTTAGAGCTTCAATCTGTAATGGACTTGGATGGGCTGCTTCTGCTTCAACAGATAGACCTGACGATTGCTGGAAACTAATCGAATGGTTTGGAAGTAAAGAGATGCAGCTTAAGCAGGCTGATCTTGGAGTAACAATGTCAGCATACCTTAATACATCAGATACATGGGTTAATTGCACAAGTGATTTTAACCTCCAGCCATATCTTGATGAAACAACAGATTCAACAGGTTCTGCAAAGAATGAACTTATTCTTCGCCCATTTACATACAATTCAACAGTATGGACTAATGCAGCACAGGAAGCACTTGTAGATGCATGGAGCGATTCATCGAAAATGGAAAGTGCCTGCACCTCTTTTGCACAGGAAATGAATGACGATATAGCAAATGAAAATGGTTGAGAAACCTTAATGGAGGGAGCTGACTCTTAACAGGGGGCAGCTCCCTTGCTTTTTCAGAAAGGAAACCAAACAGATGGCACAAGAAAAAACAAAGAAAGTTAAGCATAAAATGACTGTCTGGGAAAAAGAGCAATTCATCTGGGGATGGCTTTTTATTCTTCCAACTATGCTCGGTTTAATCGTATTAAATATTATACCAATGGTTCAGTCATTCTATCAGACATTTTTTAAAACCGGAGACTTTGGAAAAGGAAACGTATTTATTGGCTTTGATAATTATGTAAAGCTGTTCTCTGATGGAGAGGTTTGGAGGGCTCTATTTAATACATTCAAATATGCACTTATAGAGGTCCCTTTTTCAGTGGTGATTGCGCTTATATTGGCTGTTTTGCTTAACCGAAAGCTTAGAGGCAGAACAATTTACAGAGCAATATTTTTCCTTCCAATGGTTGCTGCTCCTGCAGCTGTAGCCATGGTCTGGAGATGGCTTTATAATTCAAAATTTGGACTAATAAATAATCTCTTTCATATCAAGGTTGAATGGGTTTCCAATCCTTCAATTGCATGGATTAGCATAGGTATTATCGGAGTTTGGTCAATTATCGGATACAACATGGTACTGTTTCTGGCAGGACTTCAGGAAATTCCAGGAGATTATTATGAAGCTGCGGAAATTGACGGAGCATCTGGGCCGGCAATGTTTTTTAATATAACGGTTCCGCTTCTTTATCCAACAGTATTTTTTGTGCTTGTTACGAGAATAATTGGCTCACTTCAAGTATTTGATTTGATCTATATGGTAATGGATAGAAATAACCCGGCACTTCAAAAAACTGAATCAATTGTTTATCTGTTTTACCAATATTCATTTGTTAACAATAATAAAGGTTATGGCTCAACTATAGTAATGCTGCTTTTAGCAGTTATTATGATCATTACTGTAATTCAAATGAAGCTTCAGAAAAAGTGGGTATTTTATTCGTAAAGGAAGGACAAGTCATATGAGCATAAAATGTAAAAAAATTACTTCTTCTGTTATTATTCATGCTGTCCTAATCATTTTTTCTGTCATCATGATTGTTCCTTTTGTTTGGATGGCACTCACGGCATTTAAATCAACAACAGAAGCAACGGCAGTAAATCCCTTTGTTATTCTTCCGACAATTTGGAAAACAGATGCTTTTAAAACGGTTTGGAATAATATGAGTTTTGCTCTTTTGTATAAGAACACATTGCTTCTTATTTTTTGGAGAGTTCTATGTGCATGCCTGACTGCTACACTTGCAGGTTATGCATTTGCAAGGCTCGAGTTTAAGGGAAGAGATTTGATGTTTGGGCTGGTTTTGTTTCAAATGATGATTCCGAGCCAGATTTTTACTATTCCACAGTATTTAATGATAAGCAGCCTAAAAATGACAAATACGATGTTTGCACTGGTATTCCCCGGACTAGTAACAGCATTCGGGACATTTTTACTTCGTCAGGCGTATTTGACACTCCCTAAAGACCTTGAAGAAGCGGCGAGGCTTGATGGATGTAATATTTTTCAGACATTTCTATTTATTATGGCGCCGCTTACAAAGTCGTCCATGGTTGCACTTGGAATCTTTACTGCTGTATTTGCGTATAAGGAGCTTTTATGGCCACTTGTTGTTTGCACGAGTAATAAAACGATGCCTCTTTCGGCAGCACTTGCGACTATGCAGGGACAGTATTCTACTAAATACCCTGAGCTAATGGCAGCTTCACTTATCGCGTGCGTTCCAATGATCATTTTGTACCTGGTATTCCAAAAGCAGTTTATTCAAGGAATAGCAACCTCAGGAAGCAAGCTGTAATTTCGTAGCTTGTTTATTAACATATGCTTGCATAGATTTTTGGATTTTTGAAATGAATTCTGGAGGAAAGAGCTATTTATGGCTATTAAATATGATGAAAAGAAACGTATTTTCACACTTTCTACGGATAGTACGAGTTATCAAATGAAGGTTGATAAGTATGGATATTTGTTGCATCTTTATTATGGAAAAAAAGTGGATGGGGATACTGATTATCTGATTCAGTATTACGATAGGTCTTTTTCCGGAAACCCTGATGCAGCAGGGAGAGAGAGAACTTTTTCTCTTGATGTTATGCCACAGGAGTATTCATGTTATGGGAATGGAGACTATCGAATTACACCGTTTTCAATGAAAGATGAAGACGGTGTATATGGCTGTAATCTTAAATTTCTGAAATATGAGATATTCAAGGGAAAGTATTCCCTTCCAGGACTCCCTTCAACATTTGCCGATGAGGATGATTCACAAACCTTGCGGATAGATCTCATGGACGATGCAGCTGGGGTAAAGATTAGTCTCTTATACGGAGTAATAGAATCTGCTGATGCTATTACAAGAGCAGTATCTATCGAGAATATTGGGCAGAGAGATATTACGATTACGAGAGCATTCAGCGCTTCATTTGATTGGTTATACGGCGATAGGGATTTGATTGATTTTAATGGAAGACATGGAATGGAAAGAAACATTTCCAGAAACCATATTTCTTCAGGGAGTAAATCTTTTGGCAGCAGAAGAGGAACTTCAAGTCATCAGTATAACCCTTTTTTTGTGATAGCAGATACAGATGCCAATGAGGATTATGGGAGCTGCTACGGATTTTCACTGATGTATAGCGGGAGTTTTAGATGTGAGGTTGAGCTGGATCAATTTAAGCAGACAAGAGCAGTAATTGGAATTCAGGATGATATGTTTGAATATACACTTGGAAAAGATGAAAAGCTATATACTCCGGAAGTACTTTGCTGCTATTCTGATGATGGTTTTACCAAAATGTCGCAGAACATGCAGGAACTTATTAAAGAGCATGTAATGAGAAGCAGATTTAAACATATTGAGAACCCTGTTCTGGTAAATAGCTGGGAAGGTTCGTTCTTTGATTTTGATTCAAAATCACTTCTCAAACTTGCAAAGCAGTCTGTGGATCTTGGAATCGATATGTTTGTTCTTGATGATGGATGGTTTGGAGCACGAAACAATGATGAAGCGGGACTTGGCGACTGGGTAGTTAATGAGAAGAAGCTAGGCTGTAGCTTGCATGACTTAGTTTGTGAAATTAACAAGCTTGGAATGAAATTTGGGTTATGGATAGAACCTGAAATGGTAAACGAAGATAGTAATTTATATAGGACACATCCAGATTGGGCATTTAAGATTCCGGGAAGATCTTTTACAAGAGGCAGAGACCAGCTTGTGCTTGATTTTTCAAGAAAAGAGATTGTTGATAATATTTTTTCTCAGATTTCAAAAGTGATAGATTCAGCTAATGTTGAATATATCAAGATGGATATGAACCGCAGCATAATGGATGTCTTTTCGACTAAAGGGCAGCAGAATAATGGGACAATTTTATATAAATACATGCTCGGTGTTTACGATTTTATGGAAAGACTTATTGAGAGATATCCCAATATACTGATTGAAGGCTGCAGTGGTGGCGGCGGGAGATTTGATGCCGGTATGCTTTATTATACGCCTCAGATATGGTGCAGTGATGATACCGATGCTATTGAAAGACTGAAAATTCAGTATGGAACCTCTTTTTGCTATCCGATAAGCTCAATCGGGGCACATGTTTCGGTGATTCCAAACCAGCAGACAGGAAGACGGGTGAGTCTTAAAACTAGAGGGGTAGTTGCGATGAGTGGAACCTTTGGATATGAACTTGATATTTGCCTTATTAGTGATGAAGAAAAAAGAGAAGTCAGAGAGCAGGTAAAGGATTACCATAAATACTGGTCGCTTATTCATGAGGGCAAATTCTACAGATTGAAGAGTCCTATGGGAGATTCGGAGTTTGCAGCGTGGCAATTTGTTTCGAAGGATGGCTCAGAGGCACTTTTAAATATCGTAACTATGGATACTCATTGTAATCCGCCACTTGAGTATATAAGGATGAAGGGACTAGATGAGACGGTAGAATATGTTTTGGATGAAACTGATGAACTTTACAAAGGCTCTGTGCTGATGAATGCCGGATTTCCTGTTCCGTGGGTACCTGATGAGTATCAGTCTTTCCAAATCCATTTTAGAAAGAAAAAATAATAATACTGGAAAATGATTAACTTCTGATGCTTGAAAAAAGTCCTAATCGGTTTACAATCAATTGTAGTAGTATGATTTCGTAAACAAGAAAACAATTAGGAGGAAACTTTTTATGAGTTCTATGAAGAAGTATGTTGCGGAGTTTATTGGTACAATGGTTCTTGTAACAGAAGGCTGCGGAACTGCGATGCTCGTTGGATGTGATGCAGCAAACGGCTGCGGTTATATTCTTACGGCACTGGCATTTGGACTTTCAATTGTAGCTATGGCATACTGTGTTGGAAATATTTCAGGCTGTCACATTAACCCGGCAGTATCACTTGGAGTACTTATCAGCGGTGGTATGAGTGTATCTGATTTTGTGGGATATGTTATTGCGCAGATTCTTGGCGGTCTTGCAGGTGCTGGGCTCCTTGCTGCAATCTTTGGCCTTGGCGGCGTAACTGATATGACAGGAGGCTTTGGCTCAAATGGACTTGCAGGTGTAAATGGAAGTGCAGCAGCTGGCTGTCTTGTAGAGATTGTGCTGACCTTTATATTTGTAATGACAATCCTTGGAGTAACATCCAAGAAGTTTGCACATGGTTCTTTTGGCGGACTAATAATTGGTCTTACTCTTACCTTTGTACATATTCTCGGAATCGGCCTTACTGGCACATCAGTCAATCCTGCAAGAAGTATTGGACCTGCAGTTATTGCAGCAATAAGTGGCAATACTGCTCCGCTTTCCTGCCTTTGGGTATTTATCGTAGCTCCGCTTATCGGCGCAGCTATCGCAGCATATGTATATAAGTATCTTGAGAAGGAATGAAATTTCAATATTTGATGAAATGGGTTCTGAATTAAATTTTGCAGTTATTTTTGAAGTAAACTGAATTATATTAGCAAAAAGGGATTTCCAATTCACCATGGTAGTGAATGGAAATCCTTTTTTTCTTTCTTTGTTGTATGTCACACATTAATTTGTGATGCCTGCAAAAATCCCCCGATAACCCCAATTCCTCTCATTATCTCCTCGCAAGAAGAATTCGTGTAGTTGAGACGCATAGACTGACAGTTTCTGCTGTCGGTGTAGAAGGGATTTCCGGGAACAAATACGACATCTTCACTATTTGCTTTTTCAAAAAGTTCTAGAGACGTGCCACATCTATCTGGAATTGTTGCCCAGAGGAACATACCACCTATTGGTTTTGTGAATGAGGCATCCTTTGGAAATGAGTCTTCGATAGCAGCGAGCATGGCACTGCACTGCTTCCTATATAGTTCTTTGATTTTATCAATATGCTCCTCGATATCGTTGTGTGTCAGATAATCGTAGATTACATATTGTGAAAAGACATTTGTGTGCAGGTCGGCTGCTGATTTAGCAACGTTAAATGCATTTCGAAGTGCACTATCTCTGATAATTGCATATCCGATTCGCATCCCGGGAGTTACGGTCTTCGAAAAGGTTCCAAGTAAAATGCTACCCGATGGATCACCGGCGCTCATATATCCCTTTGGACTTCCTTCAAAGCAAAGCTCTACATAAGGATCATCTTCAACAATTATCGTGTTATATTTCTTTGCCAGTTTAACAACTTCTTTTCTCTTTGCATCAGAATATGTTATTCCGGTTGGATTTTGATAATTCGGAACCATGTAAGCAAACTTAATGTTATTCGCAGAGATGACATCTTCGAATTTCTGGAGATCAAGTCCATCTTCCTCCAAGGTGACAGGGTCAAAATGAGGCAGATATTGGCTAAATGCCTGTATTGCTCCAAGATATCCCGGCTCCTCTACTACAATGTGGTCTCCTTCATTTATTAGGATTTTCCCTATAATATCAAGCGCCTGCTGCGAGCCTGTTGTTATTATGATTTCTTCCGGATCGATATCCATATGGTATTTATGATTAAGTCTGTCTGCAATAAAGCTTCTAAGTGGAAGTATTCCGGCTGTTGTCGAATACTGAAATACAGCACTTTGATAAGTATCTATCACTCTATTGCAGGATTCCTTAAGCTTTTCTTCGGGAAAAGAAATTGGATTTGGAAGTCCGCCTGCAAAGGAGACCACGTTCTTGTTCTCCGTCGCTTTTAATATGTTCCTGATAAATGATGCCGGTGTTGCTTTACTTCTTATAGAAATTTTGTCTTCTAACATTGTAGCCTCCTTGTTTTATTGAATTATGCTTCAATATCGTTAATATCTGTATGGTTTCTGAGTCTATCATTGAAAAAGAATGCATACAATAGTAAAATTGTATGCATGACAATCTTCTATACAAGCATTCAACTATTATTGGTTTGAATGAAAACATTTAGATATCCTATATAACAGCCGAAGCATGACGAGGTTAAAAAATGCCAATAAATTCTTTTGATGATTATCCAATGAATTGGAAGCCAAAGCTTTCTCATAGTAGCACCTATCCAATGTATATTGAGCTTACCAATCAGCTTAAGGCTGATATTGCAAGCGGAAAGCTTACGCCCGGAACAAAGCTTCCACCACAAAGAGAACTTGCTGATTTTCTTGATATTAATCTAAGTACAGTAACAAGGGCCTATAAGCTGTGCGAGCAAAGTGGTCTTATCAGCAGTGCTGTCGGAAAGGGAACCTTTATTGCATCTGACGTTGGAGCTGCAGGGCTCATGCTTTTAAACGATTCTGATAAGAAGCTTATTGAAATGGGTCCGATTCTTCCAAATCCCGATATTAACGAGCTTGTATCTGATTATCTATGCAAAATGACTATTGAACCGGATTTCTATAAGCTGCTTCAGTATGGAAAGGTTGACTACGACGAGCTTCAGATTAAAGCCTGTATGAAATGGCTTGGGTATTTTGGAATTGAGGCAGGGAAGGAAAATATTCTTTTTTCAAACGGAAGCCAGAATGGAATATTTGCTTCAATGGCAGCTCTTTTTAAAGAGGGAGATAGGGTGGCTACTATGCCGGTTAGCTACCCCGGAATAAAGAGCATAGCAAAGATTCTAGGTATACAGCTTATTCCACTGCCTCTCGCAGATGGAGAAGCAGTTACGCAAAAGGCACTGGATTATGTAGTTAAAAATCAAAAGGTTAAAGGCTTTTATTTCATACCGGATTTCAACAATCCCTCCGCAGAGCTTTTGACAGTTAAGGAGAGAGAGATGATAGGAGCGTTTTCCAAAGCGCATGATATTATCATTATTGAAGATGCGATTTATACACTCTTTTCACCGCATCCGATTTCTCCGATAGCAAGCTTTGCTCCTGATAATACAGTGTTTATTTCAAGCGTTTCGAAGACACTCTCACCGGGACTGCGTCTAGCAGTAGTCAGTTCGCCAAAGAGGTTTCATGAAATGATAATGGGGAGCCTGTATGCGATGCAGATAACACAGCCATCAATGATGACACAGCTTTTTACCAGACTGATTTTGAGTGGAAGATTTGAGAGAATAAGAAGGCTTAGAATAGACGAATTAGAGAAAAGAAATAGATTGTTTGAGGAAATTTGTAAAGATGCTGATAGCAGAGGAGACTTAAACTGTCCGATAAGATGGATTCATTTACCGAAGGATAAATATAATTCTCCGCGTGAATTTGAGATCGAAGCTGAGCAAAATGGAATTCAGGTATACGGAGGCGAGAGATTTACTGTTGGCACAAGCACTGTGCCTCTTGCAATACGAATATCACTTATCTCTGCGCATCCGATTTCTGAATACAAAAAAGCCTTAAAAATATTGAACAAATTATTATGATTCATACAAGAGGTATAGGGTGAAATAAAGTAGCTCTTTATTCCACTGAATCCTTATATTTCTCATAAAGCTCGGTAAGCTGATCAACATCTGAGGAATCAACATTCTCCTTTAGATAGCTTTCAACTGCAGACATATCACCACTTTGATATTCGCTTACGACATTACTTATAGTATCATCTGTAGCATATTTATCTATGAGTTCGTTTGCTGTTTGGGCGTCCTCCTCTGACATCTGGTCTATGACCTTTTGAACATCGACGTCTTCACCTGTCTGCTGTTTTATTACCTGATTTATTGCTATTTCGGTAAGTTTTGTTTCGGCAGCCTTTTTAATTTTGCTATAAGAAAACATACCGATTATTACAATGATCATTACTATAATGAAAACCTTAAGTACAGTAAATAAAGGATTTTTCTTTTTTCTTCTTCTTTTTGACATTATTTTCTTTTCCTTTTTTTATAATTTTGATGATTATTATACACTGATTCTGAAAGGATGCGAATATTATGAAAATTCTTGTAGCTGTTGATTCATTTAAAGGAAGCCTGTCTTCGCTTGAAGCAGGAAATGCGATAAGAAAAGGCATAGAAAACGCAGAAGCAGGAGCCGAAGTGATTGTAAGACCACTTGCCGACGGCGGAGAAGGAACAGCAGAAGCTATTACGGATGCAGCACATGGTGAACATGTAAGTATCATGGTAACTGGTCCACTTGGAGAAAAGGTATGTTGCAACTATGGAATAATTAATGAAGATAAAACGGCGATTATCGAGATGTCTGGTGCTGCCGGAATTACGCTTGTTCCTTTGGCTAAAAGAAACCCTATGAAAACTACGACTAGAGGAGTTGGAGAGGTGATTGCAGATGCAATAAACAGAGGCTGCAGACATTTTATAATTGGAATTGGCGGAAGTGCTACAAACGATGGCGGGATCGGAATGCTTCAGGCACTTGGGTTTGAGTTCTTAGATAAAAATGGAAATCAAGTTCCTTATGGCGGAGATGGACTTTCTCGTATAAACAGCATTAGGACAGAAAATGTAATAAGTATGCTTGGTGAATGTGATTTCCAAATTGCTTGCGACGTCAATAATCCGCTTTGCGGAACAAATGGCAGCAGCGCAGTTTTTGGACCACAAAAAGGTGCCACGCCCGACATGGTTATGAAACTCGATGAAGCACTTAATAGGTATGCAGCGCTAACAAACCTGAAAAAAAACACTTCTTTTGAAAGCTGCCCGGGAGCCGGTGCCGCAGGAGGCCTTGGGTTTGCTTTTCTTTCATATATGAATGCAAGACTAGAGTCGGGATTTACCATTGTTGCCAAAGAGACAAATCTCGAACAATACATTTCAGAGGCAGACATAATCATTACCGGTGAAGGACGCATTGACTCTCAAACAGTCATGGGCAAAGCACCAATTGGCGTAGCGGCTCTTGCCAGAAAACACTCCAAAAAGGTTATTGCAATTGGAGGATCTGTTGCTGCTGATGCAGGAGTTTGCAATAAGCATGGAATTGATGCACTGTTTTCTATAACAAGAGAACCTGTGGAGCTTGAAGATGCTATGAAGCCTGAAAATGCTGCAGCAAATCTTTCTTTGACTGCTGAGCAGATAATACGCTTAATTGGCTGTGTGAACTCCAAATAAGTAGCGGGGCATTACCTCTTGCCATGGTCATTTTTGCATCTTACCTCATAAAACTTACCTGTTACTCAAAACCTGTTTACAGCAAATTTGTTATCAATATAATGATAGTTGTCGACAGGTAAGAACGGTACTGCTTCAAAATACAGTAGAAGAAGCAGAAGGATTTGGAGGAACAGGTGAGGATATGAATAAGAGAAATGAAAAGACTTCAATAATCAATAGAGATTTTATTATGGTGGTAATCGGACAGATTATTTCACTTTTTGGAAATGCAATAATCAGATTTGCGCTTCCGCTTTATCTATTACAGATAACGGGCTCGGCAGCTCTTTTTGGAACAATATCGGCAATAGCACTTATTCCCGCAGTGCTTATGTGTCCTATAGGAGGCATCCTGGCGGATAGAGTTAATAAACGTAACATAATGGTAGCTTTGGATTTCACTACAGCAGCTCTTTCGGCAATCTGCTTTCTTACAATAGGAAGATTTGACGCTGTTGTCGTAATTATGATTACAATGCTTATCCTTTATGGCATTCAGGCGGCTTATCAGCCATCAGTAACAGCAAGCATACCGCCTCTTGTTCCGGAAAAAGAGATAATGACAGGCAATGCGATTATTAATATGGTCAATGCTGTTTCATCAATGATTGGACCTGCAATAGGCGGAATAGTATTTGCATTTGCAGGGGTTAGACCGATTCTTTTTCTGGTAATTTTTTGTTTTACGATATCAGCTGTTATGGAAATTTTTATTAGAATTCCTTTTGAAAAAACAGAAGTAAAGGGTAATATTGTTTCAGTCGGAATAAATGACATGAAGCAGGGTATTCGCTTCATGATCAAGGATAAACCGGAAGTAATTAAGGCTTGCCTTATCCTTGCATGTATCAATCTTGGACTTTCTGCCTGCATAATAATAGGAACACCTGTTATCGTTACTGGAAAGCTTGGCTTTGACGCAGCTCTTGGAAGCAGAATGTATGGCTATATGGGAATTGCAGAGGGAGCTGGGAGCCTACTTGGAGGAATACTTGCAGGTGTACTTGCCAAGAAAGCTAAGGTAAGTATGATTCCGCTTCTGATATTTGGATGCGGAGCAGCGCTTATTCCGATTATTCTTGCTCTTACTATTCCGATGAGCGGCATGGTTTCATATTGGATAATTTTCATTAGCGTGTTTATAATGATGATTGAGGCTTCATTTGTTTCGATTCAGATGATTTCCTATCTGCAGATTCTTACTCCGCAGAATATAATGGGAAAGGTTATTAGCTGCGCAACCTGCATTTGTATGTGCGCTTCTCCAATTGGACAGGTTATATTTGGCGCAGCATTTGAATACTGCAGTCATTTTGAATATGTAATTACTGCTTCATTTGTTTTTACTACGATAGTAGCAATTTGCTCAATCAAGACATTTAGACAGGTCGGAAGTGTAATGTCACAGGCAGATGCGGCATGATTCATTACAGAGCTTTACAAAGGGGAGTTGGTGATAAGGCAAGATGAAAATAAATATCGAAGTTGATACAGAGCTTTCTGACAGCGAAGTGCTTATCAGATGCCCCGAAATCGGGAGTGATATTCTGGAAATTCAGAAGATGCTTACTGAGATTGATCAAGGCAAAAACGGACTGGTCTTTTACAAAAAAGATAAGGAATTCTTTTTTCCTGTGACAAGGATTCTTTTCTTTGAAACTTCTGAAAACGGGATAGATGCGCATACGGCAGATGATGTATTTAGTGTTCATCAAAAGCTCTATGAACTGGAGGAGCTTCTTCCTTCATATTTTATGAGAGTTGCAAAATCAACGATACTTAATACCCGTGCGGTATATAGCGTAACGAGAAATCTTACGGCGTCGAGCATTGTTGAATTTCGCAAAACAGTTAAGAAGGTGTATGTATCTAGAAATTATTACAAGGCGCTCAAAGAGATGCTTAATGATAAGACATTCGGAAACAGGATGGAGGCAAAAAGATGAATAGAAATAGAAAAGAACAGATTTTTTTGGGGATTGCTCTTATAGGTATAGCAGTCATGGCTGCAGCAGGAGGAATGGGATTTCTTGGTGGACTAAGCTTTATTACGGTAATCCTTACAGTGGTTTTTGGACTGACTCTTATCAGGAGCTTTTTTCCAATAAACTTTACCGGAATATTGTTTTCACTGGCTTTTCTTGGAATAATTTACGATAAACAGCTTGGAATAGAAAATCTAACGCCGTGGACACTTCTTCTGATTGCACTTCTTGGAAGCATTGGCTTATCGCTGATTTTTGGACATAACCATGCTTATCACCATGAGCATCATCATGATTATAAGCATCAGGGCGCCGGAGAAGGCAATATAGATAATAGTGAAGTAATAAATGAGCCGGATGATAGCTATGTACATCAATATACACAGCTTGGAGGAACTACCAAATATATCAATACTGAGGACTTTAAAGAAGCTGATCTGGAATGTAAATTTGGAGGTCTTACCGCTTATTTTAATAACGCAAAGGTTCCGGGACATACGGCAAAGGTTCATATTTATGCAAACTTTGCTGGTGTAGAACTGTTCTTTCCAAAGGAATGGACTGTTGTTGATAATCTTCACTGCTCTCTTGGGGGAGTATCCTATGATAATTCACCTTCCCCGGATGGAGAGGTTACAATAATTCTTGATGGAGAAGTAAGTATTGGCGGAGTTGATATAAAGTTCATTTAACGTGTATACTATATTTAATGCATTTTTTGATAGCAGCCCTGTGCTTTTGCACGGGACTGCTTTTCGTAAATAATGAAAGGAGCTTACAATATGAGCAGTTGTTTTCCTGAAATAAAAAAGGTTTTTGGTTTTGGCTGTATGCGTCTTCCAATGAATGGTGAAGAGGTTGATATAGAGCAGTTCAAAGAAATGACAGATCTTTTTATAGATAATGGGTTTAATTATTTTGATACGGCTCATGGTTATCTAAATGGCAAATCAGAGACTGCCATAAAGCAAGCTCTTTCTTTAAGACATTCAAGGGATGAGTTTATCCTGACGGATAAGCTTACTGAACCATTTTTTAATTCCCAGGAGGATATCAGACCATTCTTTATGAAGCAGCTTGACTGGTGCGGAGTTGATTATTTTGACTTTTATTTGATGCATGCTCAAAATGCCGGAAATTATCCAAAGTTTAAAAAGTGTAAAGCATATGAGACTGCTTTTGAGCTAAAAAAGGAAGGACTCATAAAGCATGTTGGAATCTCTTTTCATGATAAGCCAGAGGTTCTTGATCAGATACTGACTGATTATCCTGAAATCGAAATAGTACAGATTCAATTTAACTATCTTGATTATAATGATCCTTCAGTTGAGAGTAGGAACGTTTATGATGTTGCAAGAGCGCATAACAAGCCGCTTTTGGTAATGGAGCCTGTAAAGGGAGGTAACCTCGTTAATCTTCCGCCGGATGCTGATAAGATTCTAAAAGAACTAAATGGAGGCTCAAATGCCAGCTATGCAATTCGATTTGCAGCAGACTTTGAGGGAATGAGAATGGTATTATCCGGAATGAGTTCGCTCGATCAGATGAAGGATAATATTTCCTATATGAAGGATTTTAAACCTTTAACAGACGCTGAAAAAGCTGCAATAGAACGCGTTATTGGAGTGTTTAAGGGCTTTGATCTTATTCCTTGTACGTCATGCCATTACTGTATTGAAGAGAATCATTGTCCTAAGAAGATAAAAATACCTGATATGTTTTCATGTCTCAATTCCAAGACGATGTTTAGTTCAGACTGGAATCAGGATTTCTACTATAACAGTGTACTTACAAGCGGCGAGAATGGAAAGGCGAGCGACTGCATTAAATGCGGAGCATGCGAAAGAGTCTGTCCTCAGCATCTAGAGATAAGAAACCTCCTTGAAAAGGTTGCAGACAAGTTTGAGAAAAAGGCAGAGTAATTTTTATGAATAAAGTAAGGCAGCTAAAGGATAAGTATTTAAGTAGTGATTTTGAAAAAAACTTTTTTTACGAGGGTAATGATTTGGGTGCGGTAATAAGTAATGACCGCACCTTCTTTAAGCTATGGAGCCCGCTTGCTACGAGCGTTTATTTGAATTTGTATCATGAAGGAAATGATTCCCCTTCATATGCGAAGATACCTATGATTAAGGCAAGCTCTGGCGTGTGGGAGCATGAGGCAAAAGAAAATCTTCATGGAACCTATTATGATTACACTCTTATTTTTGAAGATAATGACACAAGTGTCATTTCTGCTGACCCATATGCTAAGGGCGCGGGAGTAAACGGGATAAGGAGCATGGCCGTTGATTTTAAGCGCGTTAACCCCGGAGGCTGGGAATCTGATATAGCGCCATATAATGATAAAGAAGACTTTATCTATGAGATTCATGTGAAGGACTTTTCCTGGGATAAATCCGGAGGTTTTCCTAAAGAATCGAGAGGAAAATACGCGGCTCTTTCCTATCCGAATACGACACTAAATAATGATGGAGTTCATCCAACCGGTATCGCACATCTTAGTAAACTTGGGGTGAATTGCATTCAGCTTATGCCGGTTTATGATTATGGCTCAGTTGATGAAGCACGGGACTTTGATAACGCAAGTGATGAGCAGTTTAATTGGGGATATGATCCTGTAAATTATAATGTTCCCGAGGGGTCATATTCATCAAATCCATATGACGGGAGTGTCAGAATTACTGAGCTCAAAGAAGCGATTCTATCACTTCATCAAAATGGCTTTAAGGTCATAATGGATGTTGTTTATAATCATACTTACTCGCTTGATTCGTGTCTTCAAAGGACGGTTCCATGGTATTTTTACAGAGCTGATAAGGATGGAAACGCTTCAAATGGCTCTGCCTGCGGCGAAGATATCGCAAGCGAAATGCCAATGTGCAATAAGTATATTAGGGAGTCAGTTCTTTTCTGGGTAAAGGAATATCACATTGATGGATTTAGGTTTGACCTTATGGGCCTTCTTGATACAAAGCTTATGAATGACATAAGGCATGATTTGGATGAATGCTTTGGGAAAGATCAAAAGCTTTTGTACGGAGAACCATGGGCAGCAGATAAGACATTCATAGAGAAAGGAAGAGTTCAGTCGATTAAGAAGAATTTCACTCATTTGAATGAGAATATTGGCATGTTTTCTGATGATATCAGGGATTCAATTAAAGGCTCTGTTTTTGAACTTGATGAGCCGGGATTTGTAAACGGAGGGGAAGACTTTGAAACTTCCATCTGTGACTGCCTTTTGGGAAAATATAACAAAGACGTCAATGGAAACTTTGACGTGGCAGAGCCGTCTAGGATAATCAGCTATGTTTCTTCACATGATAATCAGACGCTATTTGACAAATTATCTGAGACTACGAAGGATAAAGAAAAGCTTATTAAGCAGTACAAGCTTGCAGCAGGTATTTATTTGACAATGCAGGGGCGGCCATTTATGCTTTCAGGCGAAGATTTTGGAAGAACGAAGGGCGGAAACGAGAACAGCTTTGATTCTCCAATTGAGGTCAACAGAGTTGACTGGATGTGTTCTTTACAAAACGCAGAGCTGTCTGAATACTATAGAGGACTTATTGCTCTTAGAAAGTGCATCCCGGGGCTGTGTGATAAAGATAAAGGAGCACAAAAGCGAATCGAGATTCTTTATGCCAGAGATGGAGTTGTTAGCTTTTTTGTTAACAATAAAGAGTCAGAAATTTCACGATGGAAACGTATACTTGTGGTATATAATAGTAGTAATAGAGACTTTTGCGTTGGGACTTTGGTGGACAGTGCTAGAAAGTGGGAGCTTCTTGTAAATGAAACGAGCTCTTTGATATGGCAAGAGCGTACTCAGATTAATGAAACAATGAATGCAGCTCCATGTTCGGCCCTTATTATGGGACAACTGGATTAATATGATTTTATGTTTTTTGAAAGCTTTGAAGGCAAAATTATGGTTGATGATGAAATTAGAGAAGCAATAAACTGGATTACTGAAAATGGCCGTTTTGATGAAACCAAAACGTTTATTCAGCATGGCGACAGATCGGTTTACGACCACTGCGTAGCAGTGGCAAAGATGAGCGTTCGAATTGTGGATAAGCTCCATATTAGAGTTGATAGACATAGCCTTATTATAGGAGCTCTTCTTCATGATTACTTTCTCTATGACTGGCATGATAATAGCAGTAAAACGCATTCATGGCATGGCTTTACACACCCGGCAGCAGCTCTTAGAAATGCCGAAGAGGATTTTGACCTTTCAAAAAGAGAAGAGGACATAATCAGTCATCATATGTTTCCACTTGTTTCAATGCCGCCCCACAGTAGAGAAGCATGGATTGTTTGTCTTGCAGACAAAATAGTTGCTTCAAAAGAAACAGCTAAGCCATATTATTTCAAATTGTTTAAAAAAGCATGATTTTCTAGAGAGAGGGATTACACATGATTGCAGGACTAACATTTTATCAGATAGCCATGTACTTCTTAATATATTCTATAGTGGGCTGGGCAATTGAGGTTGTATTTTGCGCTGTTACTTTAGGAAAGGTACTTAACAGGGGATTTTTAAATGGGCCCGTATGTCCAATATATGGATTTGGAATGATTGCTATTCTGATGATTATCAAGTCTTTCGTCCCCGGAGCGGTTTCAGAATATAATACATTTGTAGTCTTTTTGGGATGCGCTATACTGGCAACCTTAGTGGAGCTTATCGGCGGATTTCTTATGCTGAAATTATTTCACGCAAGATGGTGGGATTATTCTGATAAGCCGTTTAATTTTCATGGATTTATTTGCCCTGAATTTTCAATAATGTGGGGCATCGGTGGTGTTATTGTAATTAAGCTTGCTCATCCAATGATAGCGAACATGTCTGCCGATAGAATCCCTGCTAATTATGGATGGCCAATTCTTGGAGTGTTTTACCTGGTATATTTGGTAGATACTATTGTGACTGTTATTACTGTAAATGGTCTTAATAAGGATCTAAAAGAAATTGAAAAGATCGGTAAATCAATAGAGAAGGTCAGCGACGCGATAAGTGAGCAGCTTGGAACGACTGCAATTATGACAGACAGAGTTATTACTGAAGGACGCATTCAATATACTCTTGGAAAAGCAGAAGCAAAGGATGCCCTTGTAAATACTACTGCAGGAGCAAGAGATGCCCTCGCAAATACTACTGCAGGAGCAAAAGAAGCTATAGTAAATACTACATCTGAAGCTAAGGATTCACTTGTCAATAAGGCTTCGCAGGTCATGGAAGCATATTCAAATGGCAAGGATGCTGCAGTAGGGGCTGTTGCATCTGCAAAGAAGAAGGCACAGGAAGCGTATGCGGATTCCAAGACCAGGAAGATGAAGGAAGAGCTTACGTGCAGAAGTGACTACCTAAAGAACGATATTCTTAAGAAAACTCATTTTGGAGGCGGAAGACTTTTAAAGGCTTTCCCTGACATGGTTCATACTGATTATAAGGATCTGATAAACGAGCTTCAGGCAAAGCTTAATGGCTCGAAGGATGATAATAACAAGGATAAGGAATAGTTTACTTTTGACAACCAAATAACAGGTGATATTTATGACTTCATTACTTATTAAACTTTTTATAAAAGACAGTGAGAATGTTGATGATCCAAATGTAAGATCAAATTATGGAACTCTTTCAAGTTTTGTGGGTATTTTTTGTAATATATTTTTATGTATTTCCAAGGCTGTTATTGGAGTACTAAGTGGAAGCGTATCAATTATTGCTGATGCATTTAATAACTTATCTGATATGTCAGGATCAATAATTAATCTAATTGGCTTTGTTATAGCAAGGAAACCCCCTGATGAAGAGCATCCATTTGGGCATGCAAGAGTTGAGTATTTGTCAGGGCTGTGTGTATCAGCGCTTATTGTATTTATTGGAGCACAGCTTTTTGTATCTTCATTTAAAAAAATGCTTCATCCTGCTCCTGTTGATTTTTCTATTCCGCTTGTAATAGTTCTTTTGGTATCAATTTTTGTAAAGCTTTGGATGAATTTCTTTTACAAAAAGCTTGGTGCGAAGATTAATTCAAAAGCAATAATGGCGGTATCGCAGGATAGTAAGAATGATGTTATTACAACTACGGCTGTTCTTCTTGCCGCAGTTATTTCGCATTATTTTGGAATTCAGCTTGATAGTATTGCGGGTCTGGTTATTTCGGTATATATTCTTGTAAGCGGTATAATGCTTGCAGGTGAGACGATAAGTCCTCTTCTTGGCCAGAAAACAGATCCTGAGCTAGTTAAGGAGTTAGAAAGCGATATCCAGTATTTTGATAACAGAATCCTTGAGGTTCATGATTTGATGATTCATGATTATGGCCCGGGGAGAAAGTTTGCAACGGCGCATGTTGAGATAGATGCACATGAACCTGTTATTGAAACGCATGAACTGATAGACTCAATTGAAAGAACGATGGGAGCAAAGTATCATCTTGAGCTTGTTATTCATCATGATCCGGTTGTTCTTGATGATCCGGAGCAGAATCTTCTCCACAGAGAAATCAAAGAAACTCTTGTGGGAATTGATAGCAGAATAAGAATTCATGATTTCAGACTTGCTGAAGGAAATGAGGAGACGATTCTGATTTTTGATATCGTATTGCCGGGAGAACTCATGGCACATTCAGATGATATCGAAAAGAAGGTTAGCGAGAGCCTTACAAGAAATGAAGGAAAGTATGCGCTTGAGATTACCTTTGATACTGAGAGCTTCAACAGCTTTGATGGAAAATGAACCTTTTTGCGAGGCATACCGGAATAATTTGAAACGGAAGTAAATATAAAGTGAGTGTATTTGATAGAACGGCAAAACTAAGTAACAAAGCAAAGGGAATCTTATGTATTCTTGCAGCAGCCTTTGGGTTTTCACTTATGACGGTCTTTGTAAGACTTGCAGGAGAGGATGTTCCAAGCTTTGAAAAGGCTTTTTTTAGAAATTTTGTGGCACTCATTGTTGTAATGGTAATAATGCTTAAGAGGAAAGACAGTTTTATTCCTGGCAAAGGGAATTTTAAGTTTCTTTTCGCAAGAGCAGCATGTGGTACCATTGGACTGTTATGTAATTTCTATGCAATAGACCATCTGGTACTTGCAGATGCAAATATGCTCAATAAACTTTCACCTTTTTTTGCGATTATTTTTTCGATATTTATTTTGAAGGAGAAGCCCACTATTGTCCAGATTGCGGGCGTAATGGTAGCGTTTATTGGAAGTCTGTTTATTATTAAACCGGGATTTGCAAGTGCGGACATATTTGCTTCGGTAATGGGGCTTATTGGCGGACTTGGAGCTGGAATTGCATATACTTTTGTTCGAAAGCTTGGATTTAGAAAAGAGAATAGCTCGCTGATAATACTGTTCTTTTCAGCATTTTCCTGTATTGTGTGTCTTCCGCTTATTGCAATAGATTACGTACCGTTAACTAAAGGGTCTCTGGTATGCCTTGTTCTTGCAGGGCTCTTTGCAACACTTGGACAGTTTGGAATAACGAAGGCTTATGTATATGCTCCGGCAAAAGAAATATCTGTTTACGATTATACACAGATAATTTTTGCAGCATTCTTTGGGTATCTGATTTTTGATCAGATACCGGATGGATTTAGCGTTATAGGTTACTTACTTATTTGCGGAGCTGGAATTGCAATGTTCTTATATAACAAGAAAAAATAATATCTAAAATAATAGAACTAATATAGAAAGCAGCCGGTTTAATAAACCAGCTGCTTTCTGTATTCTCTGGGACTTATTCCATAATATTTATGAAAACATTTACTAAAGTATAGAGGATCTGAGATGCCGACACATGCCGATATCTCACTGATAGAAAGCTTTGAAGCATGAAGAAGTCTTGCTGCTTCCTTCATTTTGCACTCAAAATGAAAAGTCTGCATTGTAGTATTGGTTTCTTTTTTGTAAATAGAAGCTAATCTTTTATAGCTTAAGTAGAATTCTTTTTCCAAATCTGAAGTGCTAAAGGGCGAATCAAGATGAGTTTTCAGATACTGCGTTATTTCATCTGATAATGAACTTTTTTCGTCGTAGTAGCCTTCAAACTCAGCTAAATCACTTAGTATATCGAATAATATTCTTCCTGATTTCCACTTTTTCCTAATTTCATCTGAATTAAAGCTTGATACGAGCTTTTGCAGCTTTCCTTCTATGGGTGTGTCTTTGAGGAAATCTGTTTTTTGTGGAAGCTTAGTTCTAAATGCAGACAGGTTTTTATCATTAGAAAGAGTTTTTGCCAAAATATCATTTTGAATAAGAGGCAGACTATTATCTGTATTTATTGTAAAATGTGAGTAATACCATGATGTTCCGGCCTCAATAGTTCTTTTTCCAAAGTGGTGTATTCCGGCTTTGAGAATAAGAAGCTCACCGGGTCTCACATCAAAATCAGTATTTTCTTCAGTTACATAGATATGCCCACTGGTTACATAAATCAAATCGTTATAGCAAAATATCCTGTTTACGTGAATGAAATCTGATGGAGCGACGAGAAAATCGGCGGCTTTTATTACCGGAAGGGAACAATTATCTATAATAAGCTCATTCATGAGAGTATTCTCCATATATTGTAGTATAAATACCATGTTTATTTGACACAAGATAGATTATAACACATATATAAGAACTCAAACAAAATTGATAATAGAATTTTGAAAGGAGATACATGAAAATACAAAAACAGCTTGAAATAGGTAGATATCATAGCTCTGATGGCTTTATCAATCACTATCAGAGACTTGTTAAGGATGAAGTAATCCCATATCAGTATGAAATACTTAATGACAGAATTGAGGGCGTAGAAAAGAGCCATGTGGTAGCAAATTTTGTTAATGCTGCGAAGGCACTTAAGGGCGAAGACGTAGGAGATGGATTCTACGGAATGGTTTTCCAGGATAGCGATGCAGGAAAGTGGATTGAAGCAGTTGCTTACAGCCTTATTGATTTTCCTGATAAAGAGCTTGAGCAAAAAGCGGATGATCTTATCGACATTATCGCAGCAGCTCAGGATAGCGATGGGTATCTCAATAATTATTACACTATAAAGGACCGTGATAAGAGATGGAAGAATCTATGCGAAGGCCATGAGCTGTATTGCTCCGGACATATGATGGAGGCAGCTGTAGCATATTTTGAAGCAACAGGTAAGAGAACACTTCTTGATGTTATGGAAAGAAATGCAGAGCATATTTACAAGCACTTTGTTACTGATAAGAATCCGGGATATCCGGGACATCCTGAAGTTGAGCTTGCGCTTCTTAGAATGTACAGAGCAACAGGAAACGGTCACTGCCTTGAGCTTGCACAACATTTCATAGATGTACGCGGCGTAGATCCAGATTTTTTTGCAAATGAGGGAAAGCTTCGAGACTGGAATGTATGGGGTAATGATGGAACAAATACTGATTACCATCAGTGTACGCTTCCTGTTAGACAGCAAAAGGATGCGACAGGTCATGCTGTTCGCGCAGTATATTTATATACGGCAATGGCAGATCTTGCTTCTGAAACTGATGATCAGAGTCTTATTGATGCTTGTAATACGCTTTGGAGCAGCATAACAGATAAGCGTATGTATGTCACTGGCGGAATAGGATCAACGGGAGATGGAGAGGCTTTTACAGTTGATTTTGATCTTCCAAATGATACTGCCTATTGCGAAACCTGTGCTTCAATTGGACTTATGTTTTTTGCCTCAAGGATGCTTGAAATTTCACCTGAAGCAAGATATGCGGATGTTTGTGAAAGAGCTTTTTATAATACTGTCCTTGCCGGAATTCAGCTGGATGGGAAGAAATTCTTTTATGTAAATCCACTTGAAGTAATTCTTGGAGTGACTGATAAGGCAGCTACTCATAAGCATGTTAAAGCGCTTCGCCCAAGCTGGTATGCATGTGCATGCTGTCCACCAAACCTTGCAAGACTTGTGGCTTCGTTTGGAAGATATGCTTATGGAGAAAATGATACAACGGCCTTCTGCCATCTGTTTGCTGAAGGGAGTGTTTCATTTGAAAATGGACTTGAAATGGAGTGTATTACAGGATATCCGTATGAGTTCGAAGTTTCTTATGAAATTAAAAAAGGTGGAAAGAAGCTTGCAATCAGAATCCCGGATTGGTCAGACAATACTGTTATCAGATTAAATAACAGAGAAATCAATCCTGAAAATAAAAACGGATATGCGATTATTCCTCAGCTTCTAAGCGGAGATAAGGTTACGGTTATTCTAGATGATTCTGTCAGAAAAACCTATGCTTCGTCGAACGTGTTTGAAAATACAGGAGACTGCGCAGTTGAGCAGGGACCTCTCGTATATTGCTTCGAAGATCAGGATAACGCTGGTGATGTTTTAAGCCTTTCGATAGCAGAGAATGGAAAAACGAAAGCAGAAGCTTTTGACAAGAATCTGCTTTGCGGAGCAAGAAAAATAAGTGTAGAAGGTTATATAACTTCAAAGAGCAGGACTCTTTACTCAAATTCAAAGCCTGAAAAGAAACCTTATACGCTTACAGCTATTCCGTATTATACATGGGGTAACAGGGGCGAGACGAATATGAGAGTATGGCTTCCGGAAAGATGATGCAGTATTTCTTACGCAAATTATAAAACAGCAATAAAAAACGGATGTTAAAGCAAAAGTGCTTTAGCATCCGTTTTTTTTATTGGTGCGCCCGGCGGCGCTTAATGCTACTGTTTAGTATTACATATAGCGCCATACATTTCAGGTCTTCTGTCTCTAAATAACCCCCATGAAAGTCGGTCCTCAGAAAGCTTATCGAGATCAAATTCGTTAAGGATAAAGCCTTCTGATTCCCTATCCATCTGGCTTAGTATTTCGCCGGTTCCATCGGTAATAAAGGATGATCCATAGAAATTAAGGCTTGATTCCTGCATTGAGTTATCTGCAGATGGAGTTACCTTTTCAAGCCCTACTCTGTTTGCTGCAATCACGGGAACGGTATTTGCTGCCGAGTGACCCTGCATACATCTTCTCCAGTGAGGCATGCTGTCAACAGAGAGTATTGGCTCTGATCCAATTGCTGTTGGATACAAAAGAAGCTCTGCGCCCATAAGTGCCATGCATCTTGCAGATTCAGGAAACCACTGATCCCAGCATATTCCTACACCGATTGTGCCAAATTTTGTGTTAAATACTTTAAAGCCTGTATCGCCGGGAGTAAAGTAGAATTTTTCCTGATAGTAATGATCATCCGGTATATGTGTCTTTCTATAAACACCAAGAACTGAACCATCTGCATCAATTACTGCGACAGAATTATATAATACATTGATATCTTTTTCATAGAAGCTAATAGGAAGTACAACATTTAGCTCTTTGGCGACCTTTGCAAAATGCTTTACAGCTTTATTTTCTTCGAGGCTTTCTGCGAAGCTATAATAGTTATAATTTCTCTCCTGACAGAAATAGTTTCGTTCAAATAGCTCAGGAAGGAGTATGATATTGGCTTTCTCATCCGCTGCGGCTCTTACAAGACGGTCGGCAGTTTTTATGCTTTCATCGGGATTTGTACTACATTTCATTTGAACTGCCGCTACTTTAATACTTTTCATTATTAGCCTCCATGCTCGACTATTTTTATGGACATCTTAATATTTACATCCAGATTGACGCTTAACCGGGGATCTGCTGCGTAATGCAGTGAATATTACCGCCTCCAAGGAGAATTTCCCTTGAATTTATCCCTGTAATGGTTCTTCCTGTAAATAGATTTCCAAGAATTTCAAGAGCCTTAGCATCGTTTGAATCTCCAAACTGCGGAACGATAACAGAATTGTTTGCAATATAGAAATTTACATAGCTAGCAGCAAGACGTTCACCTACGCTTCTTGGTGCCTCTCCTGGTTCCGGAATAAGTCCTTCCAAATCCTTTTCATTAATGCAAACAGGCCGACTTGGAATAGGAAGCTTTGTTACTTTAATCTTTCTTCCGTACGCATCTGTTTCGCTTTCAAGGTATTTAAGGCATGCAGATGAATACTCATATTGCGGATCATTTTGATCATCTGTCCATGCAAGGACTGCCTCACCAGGCGCTGTAAATGCACATACGTTATCAACATGTTCATTTGTTTCATCTTCATAAATCCCGTGAGGAAGCCATAGGATTTTTTTTATTCCAAGATATAACCTAAGCTTATCTTCGATTTGATTTCTGGTCAAATCAGGATTTCTTCCTTTACTTAATAAACAAGCAGATGTTGTTATGAGCGTTCCTTCACCATCAGAGTGGATTGAACCGCCTTCTAAGACAAATGGAGAAGCATCATACATGTCATAGGATTCTTTTTCACAAAAAAGTCTTGCAACTTTATCGTCTTTATCCCATGAACTGTATAACCCATCGACGCTACCGCCCCATGCGTTAAAACTCCAGTTTATGCCGCGGACATTTCTGTCTTTGTTAACAACAAATGTAGGACCGACATCCCTTGCCCATGAATCATCTGATTCAATTTCCAAAACGTGGATCGAGGGATATTGTGAAGTGGCGTATTCTACTTCTTTGACATGTTCTGCGTCGGTAAGCATATATAATTCTTCCGATGAGGATATCTCTTTTGCTATAGAAAGAAACTCAGCCCTTGCAGCAGAAGAGTCTATTTTCCAGGAACCGGGACGAATGGGCCAAATCATTATGCAGCCTTTATGATGTTCAAACTCTCCCGGCATGTGATAGTAATCATTTGCCGGAAAGCCATTAATTATCTTCATAATATGCAAACCTTTCTTAAAGCAAATGACAGACAAGCATTATTAGGATAATCTACTTTTAAAATCATCGTATCCAAACTGCTTTATCAGCTCATAGCTCTCATCTTCTTTGAACCTGTATATATCTGGAAGTGGAATTCCGTTAAAAGTATTATTCTTTACTATGGTGTAAAGAGCCATATCTTCAAATATTAGTGTGTCGCCAATTTGAATTTCTTTATCAAAAGAATAATCTCCGATTATATCACCGGCTAGACATGTATTTCCGGTAAGCCTGTAGGTATATTTCTTTTCACCGGATTCTCCACTGCCGTAAAGAGGTGGCCTGTATGGCATTTCGATTACATCTGGCATATGACAGGCAGCTGAACCATCCAGTATCAGATTTTGGATTCCCGAATTCGATACCTTTTCAAGAACACGCGTTACAAAATATCCCGCATTTAGGACAACTGCTTCTCCGGGCTCTAGGTAGACCTGGATATTATATTTTTCTTTAATTCTAGTAATTGCCTTTTCCAAAGCAGGGATATCGTAGTCATCTCTTGTAATGTGATGACCACCGCCCATGTTGAGCCATTTAATCTGAGGAAGAGCAAGGTATTTACCGAAATTCTGTTCTACTACAGAAAGAGTAGTAATGAGGTCATCGCTGTTTTGCTCGCAAAGAGTGTGGAAGTGAAGCCCTGATATCAGACGCATAATTGGCTCGTCAAAAAAAGCTTCGAAGTCTGAGAGAGTTGTTCCAAGCCGCGAACCCTTTGAGCAGGGATCATATATCGCGTGATCTTTTTGAGTAGAGCATTCAGGATTGATTCTTAGACCGAGGCTTAGCGATGGAATATTTGAAGAATCATTTGAATTTGCAAAGCTTGCGGAGAGCCTTGCAGCTTCATTAGTATCTAGAGCTCTTTTTGCATACTTTTGAACCTGGCTTGGAGAGTTGAAGATAATGTGGTCACAAATAACAGAGAGCTCGTCAATATCCTGATCCCTGTATGCAGGTGAAAAGACGTGGTTTTCTTTTCCCATCTCTTCTTTTCCAAGCTTTGCTTCATAAAGCCCACTTGCAGTAGTCCCTGAAATATATTTCCCAATAAGTGGATACTCACAAAAGCAAGAAAAAGCTTTTTGAGCAAGAAGAATACGGCAGCCGGTATTTCTTTCGACTGCCGCTAGTATTTCAAGATTGTGCTTAAGACTCTTTTCATCAAGAATATAGCATGGCGTATTAAGCTTGTGAGTGTTTCGTATCATAACAGGCTCCATTCCATACACACCCCGTTTTGCCAAAAAGTGTACATAAAGTATTATTCAACGGTCTTGGGATTCTCATCAACAACCCACGGAAGACCCCATTTTGTGAGAGCGTCCATATAAGGATCTGGATCAAATTCATCTGTTGTATATACACCTGGCTTTTTCCAAGCACCGCTTACTACCATCATTGCACCAATCATTGCAGGTACACCGGTAGTGTAGGAGATTGCCTGAGAGCCAAGCTCCTTATAGCATTCCTGATGGTCGCATACATTATAGATATAGATAGTTTTTGGTTTGCTATCTTTAGTTCCTGTAAAGATGCAGCCAATATTTGTTTTTCCAACCGTTCTTGGACCAAGTGAAGCAGGGTCTGGAAGAAGCTCTTTTAAGAACTGAATAGGAACTATCTTTTGACCATTATAGTCAATCGGCTCTGTTCCAAGCATACCAACATCTTCAAGACATCTCATATGATCGAGATAGCTTTGACCAAATGTCATGAAGAAACGGATTCTCTTTACGCCCTTGATATCTTTTGCAAGTGCTTCGATTTCTTCATGATGAAGAAGATACATATCCTTCATTCCTACCTGAGGAAAATCGTATTCACGCTTTATTGTCATTGGAGGAATTTCTATCCAGTGACCATCTTCCCAATATGAACCGGGAGCTGATACTTCACGAAGATTAATTTCAGGATTAAAATTTGTCGCAAAGGCATAGCCGTGATCGCCACCGTTACAATCGAGAATATCTATTGTATCTATTTGATCAAAATAATGCTTTTGTGCATATGCGGCAAAAACGCTTGTAACACCGGGGTCAAACCCAGTTCCAAGAAGAGCAGTGATTCCGGCATCTTCATATTTCTTGCGGTAATTCCACTGCCATGAATAATCAAAATAAGCACTAAATCCAAGTTCTTTACATCTTTTTTCATAGACACTGCGCCATTTCGGGTCGTTAGTATCTTCAGCCTCATAATTGGCTGTGTCAATGTAGTCTGTCTTTGTTTCAAGGCAGGCGTCCATGATTGTAAGATCCTGATATGGAAGAGCAACATTAAGAACTGCATCAGGCTTGTAAGAATTAATGAGCTTAACAAGTGCAGCTGTATCATCTGCGTCAACCTGCGCTGTGGTAACCTTGGTTTGTGTGTTTCCTTCGAGTTTCTTCATTAAAGCATCGCATTTTGAAATTGTGCGACTCGCAATCATAAGCTCGTCAAAGGTGTCAGAGTTCTGGCAACATTTCTGAATTGCAACCTGTGCGACACCGCCACATCCAATAACAAGTAATCTACTCATCTGTCCTCTTCCTCCTCTAATATGTCTTCTACATAACGAGGCAGCATAAATGCTCCTCTGTGAAGATTTGTTGTGTAATAGCTTGTAGGTATCTTGAGCTTTTTCCATTCATCAGGCTTGAAATCCGTAAGCGGATGGTATTTTTTGGATGCAAAGCCAAAAAGCCAATAGCCTGAAGGACATGTTGGTATGTGTGCCTGATAAACTCTGCAGATAGGAAATGACTTGAAAACATTTCTGTGCATCTTGCGGCAGGCAACTTCGTCCTCATCATAGAATGGACTTCCATGCTGATAAACCGTAATTCCATCATCATGAAGTGCTTTGAAACAGTTTCCATAAAATTCTTTTGTAAAAAGACCTTCTGTATAGCCAAAGGGATCAGTTGAATCATTTATTATAAGGTCATATTCATCATGCTTTTTACGAAGAAATCTAAGACCATCCTCGTAGTAGATGTGTACTCTTGGATCATCGAGTCCGGCAGCTGTTTCCGGAAAAAACTTCTTACTTACATCTACGAATAGCTTGTCTGCTTCGACAACATCAATATTCTCAATATTTGGGTAAAAAAGGAGCTCTTTTGCGACTCCTCCGTCGCCTCCACCAATGATAAGAACATTTCTTACATTTGGATGAACGGACATTGGCACATGAGTTACCATTTCATCATAAATAAACTCATCGGCATCTGAAAAAACGATATCGCCGTCGAGAGAAATAAACTTTCCAAATTCCACTGAGTCAAATACATCAATTCGCTGATAGTCACTTTGACCGCTAAAAAGCTGCTTATTTATGCGCACTGAAAGCTTTACGTTTTGAGTGCTAAGCTGGGAGAACCACATTTCCATATTTCATTCCATTTCTGCTGGTGCCTATACGGGTCATGCACATTATTTTTGATAGATTATCTGGGCCTAATAAATCATACCCTTTATTACATTAAGTTTTTCTACTGCAGAATCTTCTGTTCCAAGCATAGAACAGCCTTTTTCTTTTGCATAGTTGATATATTCGATTATTTCCTTTGTAATAAGTTCTCCTGGCGCAAGAATCGGGATTCCAGGTGGATAGCACATAACTGATTCACCACATATCCGCCCTTCAGTCTCTTCTATAGGCAGCGCTTCCTTTTCTGAATAGAATGCCATCTGTGGCGATACCTGAACGTGTGGAGGAATATATTCACCTGTGAGCATTCCGGTACTGTCTTTTTTGTAAAGACGTTCTATATCTGCGAGAGCACCTACTAGTCGCTCTATATCCTGAATACGGTCCCCGATTGAAATGTATGCGAGGATATTACAGATATCACCAAATTCTATCTGAATATCATATTCATCTCGAAGAAGATCATAAACTTCTATTCCTGCAAGTCCGTTTCCGAGTGTAAATACCGAAAGCTTGGTAACATCAAAATCATAAATACTACCGCCATTTACCAGCTCTCTTCCGTAAGCATAGAAGCCTCCGATATTGTTTATCTCGCCTCTGGCATATTCTGCCATTTCAATAACTTTATTAAAAGACTCTTTTCCACGTAGGGCAAGATTTCTTCGAGAGATATCAAGGCTCGAAAGAAGAAGGTAAGAGGCACTTGTAGTCTGCGTCAGGTTGATAATCTGTCTGACATAATCAGCGTTCATCCCATTATTCGTAAGAAGTATCGAACTCTGAGTAAGGCTTCCTCCTGATTTGTGCATGGATATTGCTGACATATCTGCTCCGGCAGCCATTCCGGAAATTGGGAGATTATCTCCAAAATACAGATGTGTTCCGTGAGCTTCATCGGCAAGAACCTTCATGCCATGAGCGTGAGCGAGCTTTACAATTGATTTCATATCGCTGCATATGCCGTAATATGTAGGGTTATTTACCAAAACAGCAACTGCGTCAGGGTTATCTTCAATAGCTTTTTCAAGTTGAGATGGTTCCATACCAAGAGATATTCCAAGCTTGTGCTCTACGTCCGGGTTAACATAAACCGGTATCGCACCACACAGAATCATTGCATTAATGGCACTTTTGTGGACATTTCTTGGCATTATAATTTTATTGCCTGCCTGACAGACGGACATAATCATATTCTGAACAGCAGAAGTCGTTCCTCCCACCATAAAAAAAGCATGCTCTGCATGAAAAGTCTCAGCACATAGTTCCTCTGCTTCTTTTATTACTGAAATAGGATGGCTTAAGTTATCAAGCGGCTTCATGGAATTTACATCAAGACTGACACACTTTTCTCCAAGAAGCTCAGCTAGTTCGGGATTGCCTTTCCCCCTTTTATGTCCGGGGACATCAAAGGGAACAACCCTCTTTTTACGTAATATTTCAAGTGCCTCATAAATAGGCGCTCTTTCCTGATTTCCCACTTCGTTATCCTCCGGGTTATATTTAATATATAGACAATAAAACCTCAGATTAAATAATAGAAAAATAAGGGGTTTTAGTCAATAGATTATAGTGAAAATAAAGGGGAAAAACGGGCATTTGCCTATTAATGGGAGGTGGCCGCATCTGCTAATGCAAATGCGGCCGAAGTATGAAAAAGTTTTTTATTGGTTAACAAAAGGATTATGAATGTCAATTCAGTTTTTTGTTCTTTCCTTTTGATAATGATATAATATCAATGATTTGTGAAGAAAGTGAGACGAGAATTTGTCATTTCTGTGTCGCACTTCTTAAAAAAGTATTATGCAGTATGAGGAGAAGTATGAAAGCAATTATTATTTACTATTCATTAAATGGCAATACACAATATGTTGCCGAAAAGATAAGTTCGCAGACCGGGGCTGATGTACTTAGACTTATTCCTGATAAAGAACCACCCAAAACGGGACCTGGAAAGTTTATCTTTGGCGGAAAGGCTGCCATGTTTGGAGAAAAGGTAAGACTTCAGGATATTAATGTAAGCTTTGAGAACTATGACACAGTTATTCTTGGAGCACCTGTGTGGGCAGGAACATATCCTCCTGCGATAGCAACATTTCTCCAGGGAAATAGCTTCAAGAAGAAAGCTCTTTTTGTATTTTCATGTTCATCAAGTGGAAATGGAAAGTCAATGATAGACAGAATTGTTAAGAATACTTCTGGAAACAGACTTGTTGCAACAGAGAGCTTATTGGATCCGCTTACTCATAAGGAAGAAGACAAGAAGATAGACCATTTTTGCCAGCTAATTATCGAGAAATAGTTTTTTTGAAAGGCATGTATATGAAAAGAATTGTATCAATGCAGGATATTTCTTGTATAGGAAAGTGCTCGCTTACCGTTGCACTTCCAATCATTTCTGCAATGGGAATAGAGACAGCTGTCATTCCGACAGCTGTTTTATCAACTCATACGGCTTTTAGCGATTTTACACTTCGTGATCTTACTGGAGATATTCCCGGCATTATTAAGTGCTGGGAAAAAGAGGGCTTTAGTTTTGATGCGGTGTACAGTGGTTATTTAGGATCAACAGAACAGATTTCTATTGTAAAAGAGCTTTTTGCAAAGTTTTCACCGGGAATAAAATTCGTGGATCCTGCTATGGCTGACGAAGGAGACCTTTATAAGGGCTTTGACTGTAATTTTGTTAATGAGATGAAGGAACTTTGTGCTGAGGCCGATGTTATCGTTCCAAACCTGACGGAAGCATGTCTTTTGACTGATAAGAAGTATTCAAAGGATGCGGACGAGGATTATATCAAAGAAATCATTACAAGACTTGGAGAACGCGGAACTGGCAAAGTCATAATGACAGGAGCATCAAATTCTGATGATCAATATGGAGCAATCTGTTATGACAGTAAGCTGGAGATGTTTACAGGCTATTATAACAGCCGGGTAGATGCTTCATATCATGGAACGGGGGATATCTTTGCATCATGTCTTATTGGCGCACTTACTAGGGAAATGCCTATTCATAAAGCACTTAAGCTTGCGGTTGATTTTACACTTGAGAGCATTGTAAGAACGCAGGCGGATCCAAAGAGCAACTGGTATGGCGTCAATTTCGAACAGGCACTTTCTCTTCTTACAGATACTGTTTCAAAAAAATGATAAATACTTTTATTGAAAGGCATGGGATAGAAAATGGCAATAATTACAGAAATAAAGCAGCTTACATCAAGCAAATACGTAAATTTATTCAACGTCAAGGGGCATAATAGCAAAGGCCATGAATCAAACTACTTTGTTGCATCAAGAGCAAAATCAGTAGATGAGCTCAAAATAACGACGAAAAAGGACACTCCTGATGGAGTATCGATTTATGCTCTTTGCGGTGAGAACCATGACAAAGTTGTTCTTGTTAAGCAGTACAGATACGCAATTGATGATTATATTTATGAGCTTCCTGCAGGACTTGTTGAACCAGGGGAAAACTTTCATGAAGCAGCGATAAGAGAAATGCATGAGGAGACAGGGCTTGTCTTTACTCCTATTGAAGCCGGAAATGCATATGAGGCACCAAGATACACTACGATAGGTATGACTGATGAAGCTGTAGCAGCGGTATATGGATATGCTTCGGGCGATATTAGCGATAAGTTTATGGAGGCAAGCGAGGAAATTGAAGTTGTCATCGCAGACAGAGACGAAGTAAGACGTATTCTTGATAAAGAGAGAGTTGCACTTCTTACGGCTTATCAGCTCATGCATTTTATTGCGGATAAAGAACCTTTTGGCTTTCTTAAATAAATAATCTATGGGTGAACAAATGAATAACAGCATTGTTAAAATATTTGTAATGACTCACAAGCATTTTGATATTCCTTCAGATAAAATGTATGTTCCTCTTCAGGTGGGAAGCGCTATTCACCCTCATTTAGGGAAAGAATATCTTCCTGATGATACAGGCAATAATATTTCTGGGCTTAATCCATATTTTTGTGAGTTGACCGGGATGTATTGGATCTGGCAAAACATTCATATGTCAGGTGCCAAAACCAAAACTGCTTCTAGAGATTTAGACACGGCTGATATCGTTGGAATAGCGCATTATCGCAGGTATATGGTTGGCACAACGCCGGATGGAAGTGAGAAGATCTTTAATCAGAATCAGATAAAAGAGATTTTATCAACTCACGACATAATGTGTTCGAGTCTTATCACTCTTTCTTCTGATTATTATGACGGCTTTGCAGCAGACCATCACCTAAAGGATCTTATTACTTTGTCTAAAGTTCTTGAAGAGAAAGACCCTGTATCGTCCGAAATATTTAATAAGCTTGTTCACGGCAATAAAACTTACTTTGGAAATATCTTAGTTACTTCCAAAAAAATATATGATGATTACTGCGCCTGGCTTTTTGATATTCTTTTTGAAGTACAAAAGAGAACTGATATGACAGGCTATAACGGCTATCAGATGAGATTGTACGGATTTTTGTCAGAGTTTCTTCAAATGGTGTATATCAGAAAGAACAATTTAAAGGTATACGAGAGCAGAATCGCTATGATAGGCGAAAAGGCAGAAACAGCAGAAGTAAAGGCAGGTATTGGAGATTATTTCTTAAAAGGAGATTATCCTGGAGCAAAAGATTTTTTTATGAAATGTTATTCCAAAAAGCCGGATCTTCTTATGGAAGCGTCAGATGTCAGGGGAGAGCTTAAACTCTGCATGCAGATTATTTCAACTTGTGAATATGAAATGAAGCATTATGGCAGCACTGTGCTAGGTAAAGAGAGAGAACTTTCTGCACTGACTTATCATTTTGGAAAGCTGAACAGGGTAGTTCAGGATTTTTTTGAAGGCAGTGAAACAAAGCAGGATATAGATTTTATTTCTGATAATAAGCTTATTTCCGATGTGGCGATAGAAATTTCAGCAAACGTTGTAATGCAGTCAGATGTGGATAAAGTCAAAGCCATGAGCGTGATAGACAAAATTAAGAATTATAGGTAAAACGAAATATAGTTTTTGTTCAAAATAACATAATGTTCTAATACAAAAAAGGCAAGAGTAGATTATACTATTAATATGACAATAATTTATGGGAATATGATAATGCTATCATAACAGTGCGGGAGCTGTTTGATATATTGGGAACTGAATGATAGTGTCAAATGATTTATGAAAAGATTGAGCAAAGAAAAAAGGCTCAGAT
>CAZJWA010000025.1:0-37039 GCA_964549585.1 uncultured Butyrivibrio sp.
AATTTTATAGGGTTACCACTTTGGTAAAGCTTTACTGCGTATAAACGGGTTTTAAGTTGGAGTAAAGATATTGTCAGTTGAAAAGTAAATAGACATAAAAAGAGTATTGACTGTGAGGTATAATGATTTTTGCGACAAAATAATTAGACCGAAAGGACAGCCAATACTCATGGATATTATAACACTGGTAAATGAATTAGTAACAGGACTTCTTGCAGTCGAGGATAAGTTCATAGATAATCTTCAGGATTTCCCAACCATGGAGAAGGATGTAAGTGAGCTGACAAGCCGCACAGCCGCTGAGTTTCTCTCTATGGCTCTTACAAATGCTGATCAGATGATATATGAAAACGGATATCGTAAAGATCACTATACTGTTATCCGTAAAAGACAGAGAACACTGATATCAAGTGTAGGTGATATCTCCTTTACTCATACGCTGTATAAGGACGAAGATGGAAAGACGCGTACTCTCTTGGATGAAGCTCTCAACTTGCCGGATAGGGAACGCTTTACGAGCACAGCAGAAGCAAAGATCATTAATGAAGCAGAAGTACATTCATATCAGCACGCAGCCGATTCGCTAAACATAAACGGACAGACTATCGCAAAGACATCTGTGATGAACAAGATACATGATATCGAGGAAGAACTTCCTGACTTTACTAAACATCCGGAAGAAAAGAAACAATGCGAATACCTTTATATCGAGGCAGATGAAGATCATATACACAGGCAAAAAGAGAATAAAGAGAATGGCTGTTATATAGGCAAACTGATCTATGTTTTTGAAGGTAAAAAAGAACTTTGTGAAGGTCGAAAAGAACTTGTAGCACCATTCTACTTTGCAGGTATCTATGCCGGATCCGATGCCAATGCCGTACTGTGGGAGAGCGTGGAGAAATATATAACGGATCACTATGATCAGGATTATCTGAAGCAGGTATATATCAACAGCGATGGCGGTACATGGATAAAGTCAGCGGCAGACCATATCTACAAAGGCTGCATGGTAGCAGACAGATTTCATTTGATGAAGTATATAAATCATGTAGCAAGATGTACTTTGGATAGCGCAGATACCACCAAGCAGGATTTTTATAAAAATATCTATAAGGACGATCTTGATGAGATCGAAAAGCTGCTCACAAAGATAAAAGATGGATGTGATAACAGCGATCAGGCTGTAGACAAATGCCGTACATATCTGGAAAATAATTGGGCAGCGATACAGAAAGCCTTTCACGATAAGAACGTGCTTGGATGCAGTGCAGAGAGCCATGTGAGCAATGTACTCTCTGAGCGTATGAGTTCACGTCCGATGGCATGGAGCGAGATCGGTACGGATAGGATGTGCAAACTGAGATGCTTTATCAGGAACTATGGAAGTGATAAGGTGATCGATCTTGTGAAATACCGCAGAGAGAAAGAAATGGATATACCGGCAGCGACAGGAACAGAAGGTATCACCATTGACCCTGTTCAGCATAAAAAATATACGACGGAACAGCTAAAAGAGTATGAATATGCTAAAAGACTACATGGAACGCTTGGGGAAAATACGACAGTGCATAAGATACTAGCTATCAGAAATCAGCTGGGAAATATTTGAGCTTGTAACGGGATCACTCGGGATGTAAGATTATGAGAACAAGTCTGAAGATCATTTCAATCTTAAAGTCATTCTCTTACACCTCAACTGACAATTCGTTTACACCATCGGGTTTTAATTTCATGTGGCAGATATCGTGGTGTATATGTTAAGCTATTCATGGCGGTTGATGTCTCCTTTAGTTGTATAATTGTGGTGATTTACATTCTAAAGACTCAGCCGCTATTTGTATATCAGAAAAGTGTCACATCAATTGTAATCCTACAGGCGTTCGCATTGGAAAAAGAGCATTACAGTTGCGATTGTCCTAATATTTTTATAAAATAAAGGAATTGATATTGAAATGGAATAATATTGGTGATATAGTGTTTTCCTAGTAAGTTAGTAGGAATATGAATAATTAGTCTTATTATAGAAAGGTATGGATGTCATATGGCAGACAATTCTTTATTACAGCTTCAGAATTTATCAGTTTCAGTCGAGGATCTTCAGATTCTGACAGATATTAATTTAAATATAGGTAGAGGCGAGACTCACGTACTCATGGGGCCAAACGGTGCCGGCAAGTCTACAATGGGATATACGATTATGGGTAATCCCGGATATAAGGTAATCGATGGAAAGATTATCTTTGACGGCAGAGACATTACAAATGATTCTGCTGATAAAAGAGCCGGAGCAGGCGTTTTTCTTTCTTTCCAGAATCCAATCGAGATTCCTGGTCTTTCACTTAGCAGCTTCATAAGAAATGCATATCACGAGAAGACAGGAGAACCTGTCAAGCTTTTTGCATTCCGCAAGAAACTCAAAGAGAATATGGAACTTCTTAACATGGATGAGTCTTACGCTGAGAGAGATTTAAACGTTGGTTTTTCAGGTGGTGAGAAGAAGAAGGCTGAGATACTTCAGATGCTTATGCTTGATCCTAAGCTTGCTATTCTTGATGAAACTGATTCGGGTCTTGACGTTGATGCTGTAAGAACGGTTTCTAAAGGAGTTGAGGAGTTTCAGAAGCGCGGAAATGGTTCTCTTCTTATAATAACTCACAGCACAAAGATTCTTGAGGCTCTTCACGTTGATTATACACACGTTCTAGTTAAGGGACATCTTGTTCATACAGGAGATGGAACGCTTGTTGATGAGATAAATGAAAATGGCTTTAGTCGTTTTGAGAAGTAATTAATTTGAAAAGGCACAGGTACCATTATGAGCGATAGCAAAAAGGCTGTTGTCGATATAGACCGCAGTGTATATGACATAAAGGATGTAGAAAACGAAGGCGACTTCTATAGAGAAAAGGAAGGTCTTACTGAGGATATTGTAAGACATGTATCCAAGGAAAAGCACGATCCTGACTGGATGCTTGAGTTTAGACTTAAGAGTCTTGACTTGTACAATAAGATGTCAGTTCCCGATTGGGGCGCAGATATTTCCGGTCTTGATATTGATAAGATTGCTACATATGTTAGATCAAAGTCTGACATGAAGGGTAAATGGGAAGATGTTCCAGAAGATATCAAGAATACCTTCGAAAGGCTTGGAATTCCGGATGCAGAGCGTAAATCTCTTGCTGGAGTTGGAGCGCAGTACGATTCAGAGCTTGTTTACCATAATGTTAAGGATGAAGTGGCAGCTCAGGGTGTAGTTTATACGGATATGGAAAGCGCGCTTACCGGCGAATATGCCGACATGGTGCATGAGTATTTTATGAAGCTTGTTCCGCCAACTGATCATAAATTTGCAGCCCTTCACGGCGCAGTATGGTCCGGAGGTTCTTTTGTTTATGTACCAAAGGGAGTGAAGGTTGAAATCCCGCTTCAGTCTTACTTTAGATTAAATGCAGCCGGAGCAGGGCAGTTTGAGCATACTCTTATCATTGTTGATGAGGGAGCGGATCTTCATTTCATCGAAGGATGTTCTGCACCTAAATACAATGTAGCTAATCTTCACGCGGGTTGTGTAGAGCTCTTTGTAAGGAAAAATGCGCATCTTCGTTATTCTACGATTGAGAACTGGTCTAAGAATATGTATAACCTCAATACGAAGAGGGCTTTAATAGAAGAAAACGGTATTATGGAATGGGTTTCAGGCTCTTTTGGGTCTCATGTAGGATATTTGTATCCGATGACCATTTTAAAAGGCGATAATTCCAAGATGGAATATACAGGAATTACTTTTGCAGGTCAGGGGCAGAACCTTGATACAGGTGCAAAGGTTGTTCATCATGGGAAGAATACTTCATCTGTTATTGTTGCAAAGTCAATTTCTAAAAGCGGTGGAATTGGAACATACAGAAGTAGCGTTGTTGTTGAAAATACTGCAAAGCATGCCAAAGCATCAGTTTCATGTGATTCGCTTATTCTTGATTCAGAGTCTAGGTCTGATACTGTTCCGGGAATGGATATCAGAACAGAGGATGCAGATGTAGGACATGAAGCAAAGATTGGAAGAATCAGCGACGAAGCAGTTTTTTATTTGATGTCACGAGGAATTAAAGAGGCGGATGCCAAGGCAATGATTGTTAGCGGATTTGCTAATCCTGTTTCAAAAGAGCTTCCTCTTGAATATGCTGTTGAGATGAATAATCTGATCAAGCTTGAAATGTCAGGAAATATGTAACTGCGAGAAATACTCGGAGGGATGAGGACTATGGATTTAAATTTGAATGTTAATCTGCTTCCGGTCAGAACATATAACTGGCTAAAGCTAAATGATGACACAATAGATGAACAAAATATTAGTATTTCAAGGCTATCCTTTGATGAACCAATAGGGCTCCCAAAGGGGGTCACACTTAATAAAGCCTGTAGCGAAGAAATGGTCAAAGAGATATTTGAGGAGGCATCTAAAGAAGCAGCAGATGCTGACAGCCTTATGGACCGCGCAAATGGTGATTCATCTTCGCATGACCTTTCACAGATTGTAAGAACGGGAATGGGAATTGAAGTCGATAAGCTCATGGATGAAATTGGAGTAAAGACTGATATTTATACTGTTTCCGAAAATTCCAGACCACTAGAAGCGATAGTAATTAATAATAAGCTTTTACCAGCCGAGGGAGTACTTGGAAGACAAGTTATTGTTGCTAAAGAGAATTCAGAGATAACTGTCATAATGAAATATTCTTCAGAGTCGGATGATGGTTTTAATGGAGTGAGCACAAGGCTTTATGCAGAGAGAGGAGCCAAAATACATCTTATCAAGATTCAGATGCTTGGAAAGAATGTTATTCATTTTGATGATATCGGAGGCGTCAGTGATAACAGGGGCGAGATTGATATTATTCAGATGGAGCTTGGAGCTTCAAAAGTATGGGATGGCTGTTATATAAATCTTCGCGGAAGAGAATCTGTTTTTGACGAGAAACTGGGATATTTGTGTAGAAAGAACCAAAAGTTTGATCTTAATTATGTAGCTGACCAAAGAGGCAAGAAAACTCAGTCAGATATGATATTTCACGGGGTTCTTCTTGATGAGTCATATAAGAAGCTTCGAGGCACGATTGATTTTAAAAACGGCTCAACAGGATCTGTCGGAAATGAGCAGGAGGATACACTTCAGCTTAGCGACGATGTTGTCAATAAGACTATTCCAATAATTCTTTGTCAGGAAGAAGTGGTAGCCGGAAGACATGGAGCAACTATTGGAAAGCTTGGAGAAGATTTACTATTCTACATGCAGTCACGTGGTATTGATGAAGCAGCAGCCAAGAAAATAATGATAAGAGCAAGACTTAAGAGTATATATAGTTTGATTCCTGATGAGAATCTTCGCCACGAAGTAAGCGTATATATTGATCAGGCATTATAAAACTTTTAAGTAATCTGCTTTGAGGAGATAATAGCTATGGCAATAGATTACAGGAAAGACTTCCCGATTTTATCAGGGGATTATATATATTTTGACAATGCGGCAACTACTCAGCGCCCGATTCAGGTCATAGATGCTGTGAAGGATTTTTATGAGACTTCTAATGCCAATCCCTTAAGGGGAGTGTATGACTGGAGCGTCGCAGCTACGCAGAGATATGAGAGCGCAAGGCACGCAGCTGCAAAGTTTATTGGAGCTTCTAGGGATGAAGAAGTAGTTTTTACAAGAAACACGACAGAATCAATTAACCTTATTGCATACAGCTATGGACTTTCTCACGTTGAGGAAGGCGATACAATCGTAATTTCTGTAATGGAGCATCACAGCAATATTCTTCCCTGGCAGATGGTTGCAAGACAGAAGCATGCAGAGCTTGTTTATATGGAGCCCGACGAAGAAGGAACTTTATCTATAGAAGAGATAAAGAGTAAGATTACAGATAAGACTAAAATTGTTGCGATAGCACAGGTATCTAATGTGCTTGGAGTTACTAATCCGGTAAAAGAGATATCGAAGATTGCTCATGAGAAAGGCGCAGTAGTAGTAGTAGATGGCGCTCAGTCGACTCCACATATGAAGGTTGATGTTCAGGAGCTTGGAGCAGATTTCTTTGCTTTTTCAGGTCATAAAATGCTCGCTCCAATGGGAATTGGCGGACTGTATGGTAGATATAAGCTGCTTGATGAAATGCCACCATTTCTTACAGGCGGAGAGATGATAGAGTATGTTTCTAGACAGGAAGCTACTTTTGCACCTGTTCCTGAAAAGTTTGAGGCGGGAACTGTAAATGCTGCAGATGCTGTTGGACTTGAAGCTGCAATTGATTATATTAATGATATCGGCATGGACGAAATAGCTCAAAGAGAAAGAAAGCTTACAAAAATGCTTATGGACGGAATGAAGGACATGGATTATATTAAAGTATATGGTTCATCTGATCCGCTTAAGCATACAGGAATTGTAACCTTTAATATTGACGGGGTTCATCCGCACGATGTTGCCGATGTTCTTAATGAGGACCATATATGTGTCAGGGCCGGTCATCACTGCGCTCAGCCACTTATGAAGTTTTTAAATGTAAATGCTACATCGAGAGCAAGTCTGTATTTTTATAATACAGAGGAAGAAGTTGAGAGATTTCTGGATAAGCTTTCGAATATTAGAAAGGTAATGGGATGGACTTAAAATCACTTTACAGAGAAATTGTTAATGAGCATAATCTGTACCCATCCAACAAAAGAAAGATCGAAAATCCTGACCTTGTTCTTAGAGGAGTAAATCCCAGCTGCGGAGATGATATTATTCTTTCTTTATGTCTTAAGGATGGAGTAATTGTGGATGCAGCGTTTGAGGGATCTGGATGCGCGATTTCCCAGGCATCTGTTGATATGATGGCAGATGAGATAAAGGGAAAGACAATAGATGAAGCAAAGGGCTTGTCTGAGCTTTTTATGAAGATGATAAAGGGCGAAGAGAAGGACGATGAAAAGCTCGAGCAGCTTGAAGATGCGGCTGCGCTTAAGGATATTTCACATATGCCGGCGCGTGTTAAATGCGCAGTTCTTGGGTGGCATACAATGCAAGAGATGCTTGAGCATCCCGAAAAGGCAGTTGCGGAGAAGAAATAATACCAAATGGCTGATTCAAATATTACTAAAAGTGCGCTTGCTATTGCACTAAAAAACTTAATGATGGAAAAGCCCTTTGAGAAGATCAGTGTTTCCGATATCTGTGAGTCTTGTGGAATGAATAGAAAGAGCTTCTATTATCATTTCAAGGATAAATACGATCTCGTAAACTGGATTTTTTATATGGATTTTATTGGCTCAATCAAACTCGATTCTTATCAGACAGCATGGGATGTAATAGAGGATTTCTGTGAGAAGTTTTATTCAGAAAGAGATTTCTATGTCGAGGCATTTCAGATTACCGGACAGAATTCCTTCAGAGAATACGTGATTGATACAATAAGACCTATTGTGGGATTTTTTATTGGTGATTATTACGCCGAGCAAAATAAGCTTGATTTTTTCACTATTTCGCTTGGGGATATTTTGATAACAGCTATAATGAGATGGCTTATGGATGGAATGCAGATGAAACCAGCAGAATTTGTTGCGGGAATCAGAAGCGGATGTGTTGGAATAGCAAGGCAAGTTCTTGAGGATGAAGAGAAAACAAAGAATAGTAAAGAATCAAAGATAAAGTAGTAAATTTAATATAGAATATTTTGATAACCTGCAAAATAGAGCCCCAAAGAGGCATATATTTGCAGGTTACTTTTTTCCTACAGGAAATGGCGGCATAACAGAGCAAATTGCATGCTCTAGAGTTTCACCCTCGTCAAGGATGTTTAGACCTGATTGCTTTGGAAGCTTGAAACTACCATCTGAGTTTATTTCTATGATTGTATTTGGCTCACCGACGATTATTTTACTGATTTCCCTAATATCGGCATAGAGATCCCATACAAAAGAAGGGTAAAGCTGTTCCATACGTATTTCTTTAATTTCCTGACCTGCGCTTTTTCCAGACATATCCTTTTGAACAAAGAATATCATTCCACTATTATATTCAAGGAATTTGGTTAGTGAAGCTTCATCTACGCCAACTTCAAGATCTGCATCCGTATATTCAAAAAACAATGAATAGAGAACCTTTGATTCACGAAGGCTTTTGCAGGTTCTAAGGCTGGAAGGCTCGGCAAAATCAATACATAAAAGTGTATTCCCAGCGGCTTTTAAATCTGAGGCCTGGCTGGTAGTGATCTGAGGTCTTGAAACCATGTAGAAGAATGCACATTCCTTATTCTGCGCAAATAACGAAAGCAGTTCATCACTTACAAGGTCACCGTCTCTTTGGATTATGCAGAATGAATTTATTCCAAGAGGCTTCGCAGCACTGATGATTCTGGAAATATCAGAGACCAAAAGGTGATTCCCGTCAGTGCATTTGTCATGACTGTAATTGATAATCAGAACCCATGGCATACAAAGCTTCTTCTTTTCAGAGAGCGAACGTATTGTCCGTGCTCCGAGAGTCCAGCTGTTATATCCCATGTTTATTCCAAAATTTTTGATTGAAGAAGTATCGGTATGATTTAGAAAATCACTGAGCATATCGTAATAAGGACTCTCGTCATTTTCAAGAAGTCCTCTGATTATATCTATTATTGTCTTTTGAAAGCCACCGGTAGAGAAGTGTTTGCCAAGATCGGCGAGTTTCCTAAGGCTTCTCTTGGGATCATTTTGTATGTCCTTGATTCCTCTGGTGACGGTTGTATCTATGAGAATTCTTGTAAGCTCTGTTGTATCCAATGTGGTCCTGTCTTTCTTTAATAAAACGCTAACCATATTTAAATGGAAAATAAACAATATTGCATTATTATAATAGAAAAATATTTTCCATACTGATATGGACAGATTTGAATATTTGTCCAAAAAGAGGACACAAGAATTTTTTTGTCCGATGACAGAAAAAATCTATTGACATATAATTCACGATAGTTAACAAGGAAAATTATGATATTTCGGAATAATTTTAGGAGGCGAGTTTGAAAGATATCTTTCAAACCGCGAGGTTGATGCTGCGCAACAACCTCGAGCCATTAGCTGCTCCTTAAAAACAGTCGCAGCATGGAGGCGGAACATGGGTTCAGTAGTAGAGAATATTTCACATGCAGCACAGAGACAGGCGTTTAGCGTACTGATCGATGGCTTTTTGAAACATCTTGATAAGACAGAAGACAGAACAGAGACATATCTAAAGCTTGCAGATGAAGCAGGTAAATTTCTTAAAGAAGTAGATGCGGGCACAATTGAGAATGTTAAGAAGGCAATAAAGGATCCTGATAACAGATGGGTTAATTTCATCAACAGAGTAATTGATGAGACAGATCCTAATGTTGCAAAGACAGCTCTTTTAAACCTTGGCTATGAAGCGTTCTTTAGAGGAACAAAGACTATTCGTGCAAATAGAGAGAAATATAACTGCAATATTCCTTGGCTTATTCTTTTTGATCCTACAGATGCATGTAACATGCACTGTGAAGGCTGCTGGTCAGGTACATATGGTCATAAGAACAATCTTTCATATGAAGAGATGGATAAGATTATTACGCAGGGTAAGGAACTTGGAGTGTATCTGTATATGCTTACAGGCGGAGAACCTCTTGTTCGTAAGGATGATGTACTAAAGCTTGCAAAGAAGCATAATGATGTTGAGTTTGCTATTTTTGATAATTCTTCATTTATCACAGATGAACTTTGCCAGGAGCTTGTTAAGCTTGGAAACATCACATTCCTTCTTTCAATAGAGGGAACACCTGAAACAAATGATGCAAGAAGAGGAGATGGCCATTATTCACAGGTTATGAAGGCAATGGATCTTCTTAAGAAATATGGTATTATTTTCGGAACATCTATTTGCTATACAAAGTATAACCTTGATGCTGTTACAGATGAGAAGTTTATCAGAATGATAGCAGATAAGGGTGCCAGATATGGCTTCTATTTCCATTATATGCCTGTTGGAAACAATGCTGTTCCTGATCTTATGCCTACAGTTGAGCAGAGAAAGCAGATGATTGATAAGATCAGATACTATCGTTCAAATAAGAGTGATGTTGGATTCTATCCAATGGACTTCCAGAACGATGGAGAGTTTGTTGGCGGCTGTATTGCCGGAGGAAGAAACTATTTCCATATAAATGCAAGTGGTGATGCTGAGCCTTGCGTATTTATTCATTATTCAGATACCAATATCCGTGACAATTCTATTCTTGAGATGCTTCAGGCACCTCTGTTTATGGAATACCATAAGGGACAGCCATTTAACAGAAACCATTTAAGACCATGCCCAATGCTTGAGAATCCTAAGCTCCTTCGTGAAATGGTAAAGAGGACAGGCGCTCATGGAACAAACGCTGAGTCTGAGGAATCTGTTGAGCATCTTTGCGCTAAGTGCGATGATTATTCTAAGGAGTGGGCTCCTGTTGCTGACGAAATCTGGAAGGAAGAGACTCACAAGAAGCACAAATATGAGAACTATACCAAAGAGCATCGTGAGAACGAGAAGCTTGCTGCCTTCGAAACAGATACAGATGCAGAGAAAAAAGCTGAATAAATTAAATTGATTGTTTAGTATAGATAAAAGGAGCTTGTAGCTTTGATGAAAGCTTTCAATTGTTAGATTTTGCGTCTAACCTTTGGGGTGCATCAGAGAACTGCAGGCTTCTTTTTGGTGTTTTATATTCATTAATTGAAGATTTTGACTATTGGGGAAATAGAAATAGAAATAGACAAATGGAGTACAAAAAGAGCACAAAAAAAGTACCACCCACTTAGTATACTAAGAAAGCAGTACTCGGCGTGCGCTGCCAGGGTCTCGAACCCTGGACAACCTGATTAAGAGTCAGGTGCTCTACCAACTGAGCTAGCAGCGCATTTTCATTTAGTCGCTCGTGACGACAAAAAATATGTTACTACAGATTGGAATCTATTGCAAGCTTTTTTTGAAAAAAATATTATATTTTTTTTCTGAGAAATATAAAATTATTTAAAGCAAGATGTTAGAATAGAAAAGAAAGAAAAAAGGGACGTAATCATATGATAATAGATACGCATGCTCATTACGAGGATGAGCAGTTTGATATAGATAGAGAGAAGCTTCTAGGAAGCTTTCCTGAAAATGGAATAGAACGTGTTATAGATTGTGGTTCATCAATTGAAACCTCAAGGCAGGCGATAGAGCTTTCTGAGAAATATGACTTTATGAACTGCTGTGTTGGAGTACATCCTTCAGAAACAGCAGAGCTTAATGGAGAAGTGATGGAGAAGCTTTCACAAATGGCAGATTCTTCTAAAGTAGTTGCTATTGGTGAAATAGGACTTGATTACCATTATCCTGAGCCATCAAAAGAAATTCAGATGAAATGGTTCAAGAAGCAGCTTGAGATTGCTAGAATAAAAAAACTTCCGGTTGTCATTCATTCAAGAGATGCTGCAGAGGATACATATAGTATATTACAGGAATTTGCTTTAGATGAACTAAAAGCAGATATACATTGTTATTCGTATAGCCCTGAAATGGCTGCGAAATTCATTGAAATGGGCTGCTTAATAGGGGTTGGAGGTGTACTAACCTTTAAGAATGCCAGAAAGCTTATTGAGACAGTACGTAATGTGCCGCTTACAAGCATCCTTCTTGAAACGGATTGCCCATATATTGCACCCGAGCCAAATAGAGGAACAAGGAATTCTTCTCTTAATTTGAAATATGTTATAGCGAGAATAGCTGAAATTAAGGGAATTAGCACAGATGAAGTAATTAAGATAACGAATGAAAATGCCAAGAGATTTTTTGACATGAAATAGGATATTACTAATCGAATAACGAATACAGAAATTATGGAGAAATATAACATGGCTTATCTGGGAAATCCGGAAGGAACGCTTGGGATAATAAGGAAATTCAAAATAAATATTCAGAAAAAGTTCGGACAGAATTTTTTGGTGGATGCAGATATACTAGACCAGATTGTTGATGCGGCGCAGATAGGATCAGATGATTGTGTTCTGGAGATAGGACCTGGAATTGGAACACTTACGCAGCTTCTTGCTGAGAAAGCAGGAAAGGTCGTTGCTATTGAGATAGATAAGGCACTTATGCCTATTCTTGATTTTACTCTTTCAGATTATTCCAATATAGAGGTAATAAACAAGGATGTTTTGAAGGTATCAATTGCCGATATTGTTAGAGATAAAAATGATGGAAAGCCTATAAAAGTTGTGGCAAATCTCCCCTACTACATAACGACCCCGATAATTATGAAGCTTTTTGAAGATGCGGCGCCAATAAAATCGATAACGGTTATGGTTCAAAAAGAGGTAGCTGACAGAATGAGCATGCATCCAGGCTCAAGAGATTATGGCGCACTTTCAATTGCTGTTCAGTATTATTCAAGGCCAGAGATCATTACGGATGTTCCACCATCGTCATTCATTCCAAGGCCGGATGTTGATTCTGCGGTAATAAGGCTTACACGATTTGAGAAACCGCCGGTTGATGTAGATAGTGAAGAATTCTTTTTTAATGTGGTAAAAGCCTCTTTTGCGCAAAGAAGGAAGACACTGATTAATGGCATAGGTAATGCGTCATATTTGGGCGTTAGCAAGGCAGATGCCCAGGAAGCACTTGAAAGTATGGGGAAGGCTGCGAATATCCGCGGAGAACAGCTTTCTTTGGAGGAATTTGCCAGGTTGTCGAATATTTTGGAGAAAAGCTCTAAAACCGCATTATAATAATCGGCAAAACGTTTATATCCTGCCCTGTGGTTTTTGACATTGATATATGCGTATGATAAACTAAACGCTAGATATAGTAGGTTTATACCAAAAGAGGTGGATATTTTGGATAAATACGAATACAAAATTCGTTCAGAGGAAATTAAATCACTCATCAGCACGAGACGGTATGCTGATGCAGTTAAGATTGCTGATTCAATAGATTGGAAAAGAGTTAAGAGTGTAACAATGCTATGCACTATCAGCGATTTATATAAGATAAACAGACGCTTTGAAGAGAGCAAAGAAATTCTTCTTATGGCTTACGAGAGATACCCAAATGGAAGAGCAATTGTTTATTCACTTTGTGAGCTTTCGATAAAGATGGGTGAATTTGTTCAGGCAATTGAGTATTACAAGGAATTTGTTAGAGTTGCTCCAAGGGATACAGGCAGATATATTCTTCAGTATAAGTTATATGAAGCGCAAGATGTGTCACTTGAAGAGAGAATAGCTGTTCTTGAAGAGTTTAAGAAGCATGATTACAGAGAAAGATGGGCATATGAACTTGCTTATCTTTATCACCGTGTTGGTCTTACTACGGAATGTATTGAAGAAGTAGATGAGATGTTTTTGTGGTTCCATGATGGCAAATATGTTCTTAAGGCATTGGAACTTAAAGCACTTCATTCACAGCTCTCAAGCGATCAGCAGGAGAAGCTAAGGCAGTATAAGAGCGAACAGACAAATGGTGCTGATTCAGTGGCAGCAACATTTGATGAAGAAAAGGATGAGCTGGGAAGAGACGAGGCAGATGATGGCTCAGGCTCTCAGGAAATAAAGTATCCTACTAAAGAGATGTATGAGACTACTAAGGAGCAGGAGGCTGTTCAAAGTGCGGCTGAGGCAGCAGAAGAGCCTAAACCGGTTATTGCACCAAGCGAAGACTCAGTGGTTTCACAACAGACAATGATTTATCAGCCACAAAGTCAGGCTGCGGAAGCAGCAGAGAACCCCATGGAAACAAGCCATGAGGTTAATTATGATACAATGAATCTCCAAAAGGCTCTCGCAGATAGTATGAAAGAGATAATGGCAAAGGGCGATAATATCTCTTTTGACGAAAATGATGGAGATATTGAACCTACTGAGGTATTTGACCAAGAGGAAATTAAGCAAAAGATTGCTGCGCCTTATACTGCTGATGGAGGGATAAATAAAGAACTTTTCTATGATGACGAAAAGACTGACTTTATCCTTCCTGTTCCTGAAGCCAAAAAGGATGTATCTGTTGCAAGCGTTGCAGAGGAAGAAGAATATGAGGATTTACTGGACGAGGCTCCGGGAGCGATTATTAGGCCTTTACCACTTCGAAATAGTCCTGAATCTACAAGCCATTATGACGATATTCTTTCACAGGATTATGATGGACAGATAAGCCTTGTTGTTCCTGAAGATAAGATAATTGAGAAGCAGATCACAGGGCAGATAAGTATTGAAGATATAATGAGCAAGATTAAGTCAGACCAGCAGCAAAAGCAGATGGAAAAGGTTAAGAAGAGAGTTGCTGACGAGACTAGTGATATGTTTGCTGATTTTGATGAGAAATCAAGGGCAGATATTCAAATCCGTATTGAGAGAGCAGTTGCTGACGCTATTCGTAAAGAGAAGGCTGGTGCAAATGCAGATACAACAGTTCATGGCGGGGCAATAATTACTCCGACTACTGGTGCTGAACCATTTGTTAATTCGGCAAAGTCTGCCTTGGAGGATGTTCTCTCTGGTGCCGAAGCAGTTGGAGAGGAGAAGCCTTCAGATACAGATTCTGGCGAAGAAGCTTCCAAAGAAGAAACAACTGAAGAAATAGCTAAAGGAGAAACATCTAAAGAAGAGCAGGACTCTATAGTTGCACAAGAGAGTGCTTCCACAGATAATGATAATAAAGGCAAGGATGCCGAAGAAATAGTATCTAAAGATATTGAAGAGAGCGATAATACTGAAAAGCCGGAAGCGGATAAAGCATCAGAAGGCGAAGAGTCAGATAAGGATGAGGCGGCTAAAGAAGAGCCAGATAAAGAAGGAACATCAGATAAAGAGCCTTCAGAAGACAATACAAAAGCCGAAGATAATAATTCTGATGCCGAAGGGAAAACTTCTCAGGATGCCGAAGGAAAGTCAATGGATGAGCGTGTAAGAGCCATGACACCGGAGGAAAAGAAGCTATTTGGCCCTTATATCAACCATAGAAAGTCTAGAAATCAGATAATTAATGCGATTGATACGCTCAGTCTTTCTGCAAGTGTTGATAATGTAATTGTTACAGGCGATGAAGGAACAGGAACAGTTTCACTTGCGAAGGGGCTCATTAGATCTGTTCAGCTTTCTGATAATAATTTCTCGGGCAAGGTTGCTAAGATTACAGCAAATTCACTTAATAGGAAATCGGTAGAGGATGTAGTAGATAAGCTTTCTGACGGAGCGCTGATAATACAGCATGCAGCCGATATGAAGCAGGATACTGTTAAATCTCTATACGACGCACTACAGAATGAAAATAAGGGTATAATAGTAGTATTAGAGGATAACAAGAAGGACATTGACAGGCTTTTAAAAAAGCATCCAAAGCTTAAGGATACATTTAATGTTCGCGTAGACGTAGAGGCGCTTGATGATGAGACGCTTGTATCATATGCGAAGCAGTACGCTTATGATAAAGAGCATTCTATTGATAATCTTGGAGTACTTGCGCTTCATACCAGAATAGAAGATATGCAGACACTTGAGCACGAGGTTACGATTTCTGAAGTAAAGGATATCGTTGATGATGCCATGTATTATGCAGATCAGAAGAGTGCCGGACACTTTTTTGATGTCCTGTTCAATAAGCGATATGATGAAGAAGATATGATAGTTCTTACCGAAAAAGACTTTATGCATTAAAAAATGCTTGGGGAAGGAATAACATATATGGCAAAGAGGCAGGGGAAAGTATTTATCTCTAAGGATGATGAGTTTCTGTTTGGGAAAGGAACTCATTATGATATTTACAAAAAGCTTGGGGCACATCCTTCTATGGAAAAAGGGAAGAATGGATTCTTTTTTGCTGTATGGGCTCCAAATGCAGCTTCTGTTCATGTAATAGGAACATTTAATAACTGGAATGAAACGATAAGTCCCATGGTTAGAGAGGACGAAAGCGGGATATTCCAGCTTTTTATTCCGGGAGTAGGGACTGGAGAGCTTTATAAGTATATGATTACAACGCCTTCGGGTGAGAAGCTTTATAAGGCAGATCCATATGCTAACTATGCAGAGCTTAGACCTGGAAATGCCTCGAGAACAGCCGATATTGACGGTTTTAAGTGGACTGATCAGAAATGGATAGATGGTAAGAAGAATAAGGATATGAATCATGAGCCACTTGCAATATATGAGTGTCATATTGGTTCATGGATGAAACATCCTGATGGTACTGAGGATGGCTTCTATACTTATCGCGAATTTGCAGACAGAATTGTTCAATACCTTAAGGATATGAAGTATACTCACATAGAACTTATGGGGATAGCTGAGCATCCTTTTGATGGCTCATGGGGATATCAGGTTTGTGGCTATTATGCTCCAACATCAAGATATGGAGAGCCTTCAGATTTCATGTATCTTGTTAACAAGCTTCATAATAACAATATTGGAATAATTTTCGACTGGGTTCCAGCTCATTTTGCAACTGATGAGTATGGACTGGGAAGATTTGATGGACAGTGTATATATGAAGATCCGGATCCAAGAAAGGGAGAACATCCTGACTGGGGAACGAAGATTTTCAATCTAGGTAAGAATGAAGTAAAGAATTTCCTTATTGCAAACGCTCTTTTCTGGATAAAGGAGTACCATATTGACGGGCTTCGAGTTGATGCAGTGGCATCGATGCTATATCTTGATTATGGCAAAAAAGATGGTCAATGGATTCCAAATAAAGATGGCGGGAACAAGAATTATGAAGCGATAGAATTCTTCAAACATTTGAATAGCGTAGTAAGAGGAACATATCCTGATGTAATGACTATAGCTGAAGAATCAACTGCATGGCCAAAGATAACCGGCAAGATTGAGGATGGAGGATTGGGATTTAGCTTCAAATGGAATATGGGTTGGATGCATGATTTCTGCGAATATATTAAGCTTGACCCATATTTTCGTAAGGGCGCACATCATATGCTGACCTTTGCGATGTCCTATAATGATGCAGAGAATTATATTCTTCCATTATCACATGATGAAGTGGTTCATTTGAAATGCTCCATGGTTGAGAAGATGCCGGGCTTTACAAAAGATAAATATGCTAATTTACGTCTAGCATATACCTTTATGTTTGGACATTCAGGGAAGAAGCTTCTGTTTATGGGTCAGGATTTTGGACAGGAACGTGAATGGAGCGAGAAGCGCGAGCTTGACTGGTACCTTTTGGAGAATGACGAGAATAGAGGAATAAAGGATTACGTTGGAAGCCTTCTTGAACTATATAGGAAATACCCGGCATTATATGAGCAGGATAATAACTGGGGCGGCTTTGAATGGATAAGTACCGAAGACAGCGATCACAGTGTATATGCATTTTATCGAAGAGCTGCTGATGGCGCAAATGATCTCTTGTTCATTTTGAACTTTACGCCAATGGAGTGGAAGAATTTTAGCGTAGGTGTTCCGTTTAGCGGAACCTATACTCATGTTCTTGATAGCACGGACAAGTGCTTTAACGGAGATGGAAGCAACATTCCTGATAAGATTAAGGCAGTGAAGGGCTTATGCGATTATAAGGATTACCATATAACGCTTGATATTCCTCCGTACGGCGGAGAGGTATTTCTTTTTAATGGGAGCAATCAAAAAGATACCAAAAAGGTTAATAAAAAATAGAATGTAACCGAAATAAAAGATGACGGACCAAGGATGGATCCGTCATCTTTTTCCATGGATGGATAAATAATATTTTTATGCGAACAACATGTAGGTGAGATATAAATGTTTGGCATAGTATTCCATACCATGAGGATCATTTATGAATATTTCCTTTCAGACCACAGATATTACAGATAAAAAGAGTTCAGATATCGGGAAATCAAATTACTATGCATCCATTCAGAAAGCGGATACAACGCAGACTAGGAAAAGTAGCGGTGTATATGCTGATATTGGAAATCAGAGCTCTTTTGATGTAACTGCATATTCAAAAGGTAGTACAGAATCATCTAACAGTGCTGATACAAAAGCTTCGAAAGAGGTGGAAGCTCTTCGCAAGATGGATATTGTATATTCGAATACGATGTCAGGGGCAGACTATGAGAAAGCGAAACAGGATGGCTATAGCCTTAAGGATGTAAACAGTGAAGATGCAGTAAATATCGTAGATAGAATCAAGACAGAGCTGGCGGAAGCAGGAACAGTAATTACGGGTTTTAATGATGATTTGAGTGTTGATGATTTAGCAGACATAACCGGAAGCACTGCTTATGCCAATGAAATAGTAAATAGCTTTCATGAAAATGATATTCCCATTAGTAACGATAATGTAATTGATACGATAAACGCGGTAAATACAGCACTTGGACTTGTTACTCCAAGTGAAGAAGCCCTTTTGTATTTGGCAGGAAATGAAGCTGAGCCAACTATCAGAAATATCTATGAGGCAAGCTATAGCACAAACGGAAATGATAATGTATCTCGAGGAACATATTTTGAACAGGATATTGAAGGATATGTTGCCCAAAGTGGTAATGCCGATGGATTCACAGAGCTTTCAAAGGATATTGAAAAGGTGGTTGAGAGTGCTGGCTTCGATAAAAAAGATAAGACGGCTATAAATGCTGCAACAGAGATTGTTGAAAATGGAGTGCCACTTACTGACAATACATTGTCAGCATATATAGTAAATAAGGAAATGGTATTTCCTGTTGAACGACAAACGGCTATTAGTGCTGCAGCTCTTGCTATTAGTAGTGGGAAAGAGGCCATGGATGGAAATCTATCCATAGTAAATGATAAGAATGAGAACCAAACGAATTTGACGGCGGCAAGACGACAGCTTGAAGAATCCAGACTTATGATGACTACTAAGGCCAATAGTGAGCTATTAGACAGCGGACTTCAGATAGATATTCAGCCAATGGAGGAACTGATTTCTAAGTTAAAAGAGACTGAGGACGGCGGATCCGATGATATTTCAAGTGTGATAGTTCAGGATGGTAGCCTCTTGACAAATAACGCTTCAAATGCGGATACAGCAGTAGAAATATATCAAAAGCTCGCAGCTTTTTCGGCAATGCATGTTGGACTTATTGGTGCATATAGCGACGAGTTTAAAACTGATACTCTTGGAGAAATTATTGATCATACGTCGGAAACAGAATTTTCTTATGTTGTAAACGAGAAGATAAGAAATACTTCTGCAGAGGATACATATGAAGCACTTATGACAAAACCAAGATCAGACCTGGGAGATAGTATCAGCAAGGCATTTGGAAATACAGATGAAATACTTCAAGATCTTGATATGGATATCACGCAGGATAATCAAAGAGCTGTAAGAATTCTTGGATACAACAGCATGGAGCTGACAAAAGAGAATATTGAAGATGTAAGAGCTATTGATTCAAAGCTGACTAAGGTAGTAGATTCGCTTAAGCCGGGAACAGTTCTAAACATGATAAGAGAGAATAAAAATCCTCTTAACATGACTCTTGATGAGCTTGATACATATCTAGATGAAAAGAACTCTAGCACGTCTGCAGCTGATGAGAAATTCGAAAAATTTCTTTTTAAGCTTGATAGAAGCGGAGATATTAGTTCGGAGGAAAGATCAAGCTATATTGGAATATATAGGCTTTTTGACAACCTTCAAAGAACAGATGATGCTGCAATTGGGATGGTACTTGGAACCGGAGCGGAGATGACGGTTGGAAATCTGCTGACAGCGATGAAGAGTATAAACACGGCAAGTGGAAAAGGAATTGATTATAAAATTGATGATTCTTTTGGCGGAGTAGATGATGTTTCTTCGGGAATTAAGATTTCAGACCAAATTGAAAGTGCCTTTACTTACTATTCTGAGAAGGCAGATGAAACTTTTGATAAGCTTGAGCCTGAGAAGCTGATAGAATTTGAACCTAGTGGTGAGACTACCCTTTTGGAACTTTCAGATGCGATGGAGGAACTTGATGTATCTAGTGAACTTGAGAATGAATGGAATAAGGTTCAAAGACGAGAGATAGCAGATTCTTTTTCTGGCTCAGAGGGCGGAACGGATGGACTATCTGCAGCGGAAAAGTTACTTCTAAATTCAGGAGAAACGGTAACAGTAAGTCTACTTGAAGGAACTAAGGAACTTCTTGAGAGCAGGAAGAAAAACGGAGATTCTGCGCTTGGCAAAGTAAAGAAAAAGATGAGCACAGCCGATATAGACAGTATACGAAAAGGATTCCTTGATGACGATACAGATGATACGACTCAAAGCTACAAAGCTTCATTGGAGGACATTTCTACATCAATCGAGGATGAACTTAGAGATTTCATATCCGACACGGATGTCACATATATAGATATGAAGGCCATATCTCTTGTAAACAAACAGCTTAGCGTAGCAGAGCGTATGGCAGATCACAATAGTTTCGAAATTCCAATTATAAGTGGTGATGAGATAGTATCGATGCACGTTACGCTTTCAGACAAGCTAGAGGGCGGTGCGAAGGTTGAAGCAGCAATTGATACTAACGAGTGCGGAAGCCTTAGGGCGGTAATGGATATCGACGAAGGAAATGTTTCAGGAGTCTTTCTTGTAGAGGCAGAGGAAACACAGGCCATAAAAGCATATTGTGAAGGAGTAATTCAGAAGCTGGAAGAAGGAATAAAGAATAATTACAGCAATCTGAAATTCGACCAAAAGGACATGGCAGTCATATATGGGTCGAAAAGGGAAACTGTGACAGAAGTTGGTTCTGATACCAAGGTATCAGACAAAGCATTATTTAATCTGGCAAAGGCGTTTGTTAAGTCAGTGTAATGCGGATTCGGAGGCAGAAATGAAGGTTAATTATAATGTATCGGCAATGATAGCAAATAATGCACTTCAAACTAGTGATAACAAGCTTAGTGCTTCGATAGCAAGACTTTCGAGCGGGCTTAAGATATCAAGTGCAAAGGACAATCCTTCCGGGCTTGCTATGGCGAGAAGAATGAATGCCCAGATAGAGAGCTTGAAGACTGCAAATGATAGTACAAATGATGGCATTTCCATAATCGAAACTGCGGACGGAGTTCTTGGCGAAATCCAGGATATGCTTCAGAGAATGAACGAGCTATCAATAAAAAGCAGTAATGGCACGCTTACTGATGATGACAGAGCGACAATTCAGGAAGAAATGGATCAGCTCAAAAATGAAGTTACAAGGATATCGGAAACAACAGAGTTTAATGGTAAAACACTTCTGGATGGTTCATATGACCTGACTGGCTATGCCACCGTAGGTGGAGTGACGGATTCCAAAATAAGCGTAAGCTCATATTCAGATAGCGTTGTTCCGGGAACATCTACTATTACCGGATTGAAGTGCACATATACAGACACTGACGAAGTAGAGAATACCCTAAGTGATGTAAGCATTACCTCAATTACTTCCGGAGGGAAAGAGTATAGTATAGCAGCTGGAAATCTTACTATTTCAACTGACGCAGATATTATCACATTTACTGGTACAGATGGATTTATGCTTCAAATGCAGGTAGATGAGTCTCTTAACACTGCAACTGGCGTTTCCTTGGATCTGACCGGAAATGGAGCAATGTCTGTGCAGGTAGGTGCAAATGAAGGACAGAGACTGGACATCAGAATACCTACTATCTCACTTGCTAATCTTGGAATAACAAACGTTGATGCATCTACTAAGGATCTCGCAACAGCTTCTATAGATGCAATAAAGAGCGGACTCTCATATGTTTCAGCAGTTAGAAGCAGACTTGGAGCATATCAGAACAGGCTTGAGAGTACAGATAGCTCAACGGATACTACTACAGAGAACATGACATCTGCATATTCTAGAATTATGGATACGGACATGGCAGAGGAAATGACTACATATTCAACTGAGCAGGTTCTATCCCAGGCAGGTATCTCGATACTTTCACAGGCAAATAACAGACCATCTGAAGTCCTTCAGCTTCTTCAGTGATGAGGTTTTGTGAAACTGATTATGGAAGAAAAGAGAGAAACCAATGAATGATGCCCAGAAAAAAGAGTTTACATATCGAATCACTCATGCGAATAAAACTCAGATGATAACGATTCTTTATGATATGACAATTAAGTACCTTGAGGATTCGATAAATTCTATTGAATTAGGGGATTACAATGCCATGTCCAAGGATCTTAAGAATGGAATTAAATGCATTGATGAACTGATTCGCTCAGTAAATCTTGAAATACCTCTAGGCAGAGATTTTATGCAAATCTATCTTTTTTGCAAAAGAAATCTTATACACGCAGAGGTTTCAAAGGATAAACTTTTAGTAGAAGAGGTCATGTCATTATTTATGAAACTGGAAAAGGCATATTTGAAGCTCGAAGTGATGGATAATTCAAAGCCGGTACTTAGAAATTCTCAAGACGTTTATGCCGGACTTACCTATGGCAAAAATAATCTTGTTGAGACTGTAACAAATCCGGAAGCCAATCGGGGATTTATGGCATAAATGATTTTCGCCACTGCTTAGTTGCAAAAAAGTTTTGGCATAAAAATTTCTTACAACCATATAGTTGCGCGGAATTTTCAAAAAAATAACGGCATTTAATAAGAAATAATTGATGGGATAAACTGCCTCTTTGACATGTTTATCCCTTTATTTATGCGCCTTTCGAGATACTCTGAGAAAAAAGTGTGAATTCTTTGTGTATTTTTCACAAAGATAAAAAAATCATAAAAAAGGGGTTGCAAACAAAAAACCCGTTTGTTATTATCAGTTTTGCAAGTTGCCTCGTGACTTACTAATGATCATTCGGGACCATATCAAATCAAACATTGTATTTGTCAACACAATGCGATTTCCATTCATCTGTATTCGAATCCGAATCGGTGAAAATTGAAAGGAGCCTCTATTATTCTTTTAATTTATATGACACTTCTGTCAACTTCTGTTATTACAGATCTGAAAAATGACAAAATTTATAATGCTGCAGTAATCCCATTTATGCTACTTGGACTGGCAACTGGCATGTTTAGCTATGGACTAACGGGACTTGGGGATAGCTTGATTTCTATGGTTGTTACACTTGGAATTTTAATTCCGGTATTCCTTATTCGAGGTATTGGCGCCGGAGATGTAAAACTGTTTGTGGCTCTTGCCGCGTTTCTACCGGTTCGGGGTATGATATCCTGCATCGTCTGTTCATTCTTTATCGGGGCGTGTATCTCCGTGGCTGCAATTCTTGCAGAAGGAACAAAAAGAAAAACAATACATTTTGCGGTGCCGATTTTTCTGAGCGGGGTACTATACTCGCTCGGGAAAATATAACATTCTTACTGCACCTATTGGTAACATTATTATTTATAATCAAAAAAACGTTTGAGCTTATTGAGCTCAAGTATTGAAAATATAAAGTCGTAACTGGAGGCTGAAATTGAAAAGAAATAAATTATTACTATGTGATACAAATGAAGAATACCTATGTAGATTGGACAGCTATATTAGAGAAAACATGCATGTAGCGTTTGAACTGTATGATTTTACCGAGAAAGAAGCGCTTTGCTCTTTTGACAAAAAAGAAGAAACGGCGGTGCTTGTTATTTCTCAGACCGCATATGAAGCAGAAGAGAAACTGGATTTTGAGAATATTATAATTCTTGACGAATCTGATGATTCTTTTTCAAAAGAAGCGCCTTTAGAAGATGAAAATCGAAGTATACATCATATCTCAAAATTTAATCCTGCGAGCGAAATACTAAAGGAAATAGAGGAGTTTGGAAGAAGCAGTTATGATAAAACGAATCAGAGAAATGACCATAAAACATCAATAATAGGTTTTTTTACACCGATAACAAGGTGTTTGCAGACAACGACGGCGCTCACGCTTGGACAAATTCTTGCTAAAAATAAGAATACTCTATATTTAAATTTTGAAGCGTTCTCATCGGTCACGATTAAAAACGATAATACTGAAAGATTTAATTTATCAGATTTACTTTATTTTAATGAATTTGAGGAATGCAGTTTTAAAGAAAAGCTAGATAAAGCAGTTGTAAAAATGGGCAATCTAAACATGATCGATTCAATTCCGTCTCTTCTTCAGCTTCAAAAAATCCCATCAGAAAAACTTTTGCAATTCATAAATAAATTGGCAAGCGAATTCGAATATGACTATATCATTTTGGACCTTTCGAATAGCCAAAGAGATATACCAGAAATATTAGAGGCATGCGATAGCATCTTTTCAATAAGAAGAAAAGACAAAACCTCTTTGCAAAGACAGAGAAACTATGAAAAAATGCTTGTTTCCAATAATTATGAAAGCATTTTAGATAAAACCCATTGGAAAGAGCTTCCATTGCTTAAGAAACTCCCTTCTGATGTCTCAAGATACTGCTTTGGAGAACTATCAGATTATGTTAGCGAGAATATAAAAGAATATGATTAATAATGAAAAAAATCTCCATAATCTCAGATTGAAAATTAGAGATGAACTCATAGAAAAGATGGATTTTTCCCGAGATATTTCTGATGAAGAAATACTAAATGAAATAGACAGAAGGATTTCAATAAACTGTAGAGAATTAGACATCTCAATACAGGATAAGACAAAGCTGAGGCAAAATGTATTTCATTCACTTAGAAAACTGGATGTCCTTCAGGAGCTTGTTGATGATCCGACAATCACAGAAATCATGATAAACGGGCAAAATGATATTTTTATTGAAAAATCAGGGAAGCTTCAAAGATATGATAAGACCTTCGAATCAAAAGAAAAGCTAGAGGATGTAATCCAGCAAATTGTAGCAATGTGTAATAGAGTAGTTAATGAATCATCTCCCATAGTAGATGCTCGTTTGGAAAATGGTTCAAGAGTAAATGTGGTTCTAGGGCCGATTGCGTTAAATGGTCCAATAGTTACGATAAGGCGATTTCCTGATGATCCAATCACAATGGATAAACTGATAGGCTTTGGATCAATAAATAAATATTTATATGATTATTTAGATGTATTAGTTAAAGCAGGATACAATATCTTTATTTCGGGTGGAACCGGATCCGGTAAAACCACCTTTCTGAATGCCCTTTCGGACAGCATACCAAGTGATGAACGTCTTATTACGATAGAAGACAATGCGGAGCTTCAAATTATGCATATACCTAACATTGTTCGTATGGAAGCTAGAAATGCGAATGTTGAAGGATGCAAAGAAATATCTATTAGGGATTTGATTAAGTCCTCCCTTAGAATGCGCCCTGACAGAATAGTTGTAGGAGAAGTCAGGGGGAGTGAGGCTATAGATATGATTCAGGCAATGAATACAGGGCACGATGGCTCAATGTCTACCGGTCATGCTAACAGCTCGCAGGATATGATTTCCAGATTAGAGACAATGATTCTAATGGGCATGGACCTTCCGCTTCCTGCTATCAGAAGGCAGCTTGCATCGGGAATAGACATAATAATTCATCTTGGAAGGCTACGAGACAGGTCGCGAAAACTTTTGGAGATATGTGAAGTAACTGGGCGCACTGATCCTGTAACTGGAGAAGTTACAATACTTCCGCTTTTTTGTTTTGAGGAGACTGAACAAAATGAGGATGGCAAAATTCAAGGAGAATGGAGAAAGGTTAATGAACTTCAAAACATTTCAAAACTTAAAGCGGCTGGCTTATGTATACCGTCCGGGGACTGAGGATATACCACTGATCATCAAGGCACTGGCGGTAGTGATTCTTTTTGCATGGTTTTTTTATAGGTCAATAATCGCTTTTTTTGTACTGATACCATTGGCATTTCCAATATACATTTTGCAAAAGAAGAAAAAAGAATCCAAATATCGAAAAGAAGTTGGACTTCAATTCAGCGATGCGATGCAATCCGTTGGGACAAATCAAAAGGCAGGATATTCCATTGAGAATTCATTTATTGAAGCAGTTCATGAAATGGAACTCCTTTATGGAAAAAAGAGCGCGATATATAAGGAACTATCGCGAATATCGAAGGGACTAAAAAATAATATTGTCTTAGAGAAGCTTCTCTTTCAATTTGGGGTAAGAAGTGGGAATGAAGACATAAGAGAATTTGCAAATGTTTTTTCGGTAGCAAAAAGAAGTGGCGGAAATATGACGCAGATCATATCGGAATCTATGGAAATTATAAGCGAAAAGCTTGATGTAGAAAAAGAAATTGATGTACTAATCAGCGCAAAGAAGATGGAAGCTAGAATAATGGAAATCGTTCCATTTGGAATAATTGTTTATGTTGGATTGTCTAATCCTGGATTTTTCGATTCTTTATACGGAAATCTGGCAGGAATAGCACTTATGAGCGCATGTCTGGTGGCATATATGGCAGCGTTTCTTATGACAGAGAAGATTATTCGAATCAGAATATAAAAAGGGGAATGAATGATAATAATTTTATATCTGGCGGTACTTACCGCTCTTTTGATTCTAATGGCGCTTTCGCGAAAACAAAAGCTTCCGAAACGCTTCAAAAATGAAGAAGGAATACAAAAATCGGCATATAGAATGTCTGGATTTATTTATTATTCCCTGCAAAAAAGATATGTAAAGCTAAGGTCAGCATCGGTAAGTAGAAATCTTAGCATGCTCAGCTTTGGACATAAATATACTGACGCAGAGGATGAATATTATATTACAAAAATCATGTATGTAATCACGCTTTTGTTTGCAGGAAGCGCTTTAGCACTGGCAATCCATTTTGCTGCAATAAACAAGTCCAGACTAAATGATAACTCTATTGAAAGAAATACGTATGGAAAAGGAAACCTTACAAAGGAAGTGCTTGCGGATGAGACAGACGGCGAATTCCTTGGCGAATTCACAGCAGAAATAAGCGAGCAAAGGTACACTAAGGAGCAAATCGGTGAGCTTTTTGACGAATTTTCCAATATGATTCCGGACAGAATTCTTGGGGACAATCAGTCCTTAGATGAGGTTAATTCAGATCTAACACTCTTTTCACAAATTGATGGATATCCATTTAGCGTAACCTGGAAAATTGACAATCATACCCTGATTAGCTCTGAAGGAAAAGTGAAAAATGAAGAGGTATCTAACGAGGGTGAAGTAGTTAAGCTTTATGCGGTTTGCACATATTATGACGAAACATGGAAAAAAATCATCAATGTCAGGATTGTTCCGCGTGAGTATGCTCCGGAGGAGATAATGCAAAATGAGATGGCTGAAATATTTGCAGAAAGTGACAATAAAACAATTTATGATGAGACATTTTCTCTGCCAGATACCTTCCGGGGAAAAGAAATATCATGGACTGCAAAGGTTGATGATAATTCTTTTCTTATGTTCCTAGTGGTAGTTATCTCGGCGGTGTCAATTTATATAGCAAAAGACAAAGAGCTTGAGAGAGAGGTGCTCCAAAGAAAAGAAGAACTGATTTCGGCATATCCGGGGTTTGTTTCAAAGCTGGTCTTATACATGGGAGCAGGAATGTCGCTTAGAAATATTTTATTTAAATTAAGCGAAGAATATTCTTTGAGAAAGGAAAAAGAGTTTCCGGATAAAGGGATGTTCTTATATGAAGAAATAACTGTTGCAGTTCATGAATTAGAAAGCGGAGCGTCTGAACAGGCGGCACTAGAGCATTTGGCAAACAGATGTAATGTAACAGAATATACAAGATTATGTACTTTACTTGTTCAGAATTTACGAAAAGGAAGTGGAGATTTATTAAGGCTTCTAAGAGAAGAATCAGACAAAGCTTCTCAAATGAGACTTTCAAATGCAAGAAAGGCTGGAGAAAAGGCGGAGACAAAACTCCTTGCGCCAATGATGATAATGCTCGGAATTGTAATGGTTTTAATAATGATACCGGCATACATGTCATTTTAACTTAATGGTATAAACACAAAAAGTGTTTAAATAAAAAATTTATGGAGGAAAAAGAAATGAACAAATTAATGAACAACGTAGCAAAGGTAAAGGAAAGAATCAATGAGCTTATTTATGATGAATCAGGAATGGGAACTGTAGAAATAATCCTTATCATCGTAGTTTTGATTGGCCTGGTTATCATATTCCAGGATCAGCTTAAGGGACTCGTTGAATCAATCTTTGAGACAATCAAGGGAAATGCAGGAGTGGTAACGGGTAATGCGGGCTGATAGGAGAGAAAATGCGTATCTAACGGTATTTCTGTCATTATCAATAACAATTATTCTATCTCTGATCCTGACTCTGGTATATGGAGTCAGGGTTGGAGCAATGAAACTAAAGCTTGAATGTGTATCGGATATAGCAATGAATTCTGTCCTTGCTGAGTACCATAAGGAGCTTTTTGACCAATATGACCTGCTTATGGTTGATACGTCATACGGAAGCGCATATCCCGGAATAATTAATGCGGAAGAACGATTAAGATATTATGTTGATTCAAATTTCGACAAATCTATCCAGGCAGTGATTTTAAAAACGAGCGATTTTGCCACTCTACAGTGTAGCTATGCCGAGATACCAGAGTATTCATTGGCTTGTGATAATAACGGAGCAGTGTTTCGCAGACAAATACTTGAATATATGAAAGCAGAGCCAATTACCGGTATGCTTTCAGAAGTAACTCAAAATATTGAAATGCTTAACATATCTGGATTTGATTCAAGAGATGTTGAGGCAGAGGCAGATAGTAAAAACAACGAAATAAATGAAATGGAAAAACCAATGAGGGAAAATGAGGATGGAGAAATGGAAGAAGTTCCTATCAACAATCCGGCTGATGAAGTAAATGCCAAAAAGAGTCTGGGATTACTATCACTTATTCTTCCAAAGGATAAAGAAATATCTGGTTCATCGGTTAATTTATCAAGATATTGTTCAAATAGAGATAAGTTAAAGGGAACAGGACTTAGCGATGAAGAGAGCTTGTCTGAAATGGATGCTCTTCTTATTGATCAATATATTTTTGAAAAATGCAGCTTCTACAGTAAAGGACTTTCAAAATCTGAACTAAAGTACCAGATTGAGTACTTAATCGGAGAGAAAGGAAGCGACAGAGAGAATCTTGAATCTGTTGCCAGAAAACTTTTGTTTTGGAAAGAAGCATCTAATGCGCTATATATTTTCAATGATTCTGAGAAAAAGGCAGAAGCAAAAGCTCTTGCTACAGCAGTGAGCGCAGTGACACTATCACCTGAACTTCTTGAAGCGATAACGATATCTATCCTTTTTGCATGGTCATTTGCAGAAAGTATATGCGATCTGAAAGCACTTTTTTCTGGAGGAAGAGCTCCACTTGTTAAAACAGCAGAAACATGGAAAACAAGCTTAAAAAATATGGCTGATTTCGATGGAAATGACTCTGATAATGATATTAGAGAAGGACTTAATTACGAAGAATATTTAAGAATGATGTTGTTTATGAAGGGTATGAATAGGAAGACAGAGCTTTTGATGGATGTTATGGAAATGGATATCAGAAGAACAAAAGGAAACAGTGAGTTTAGAATTGATGGCTGTATGGATTGTTATACGGCAGAAATTGAGGCGATTGGAAGCGGATATTGTGGGGGAATTAGAAGAACGTATGGCTATGAGGAATATTAGGGAGCGCATTGTGACATCTTTTTTTACGAATCAGGCAAATAATAAATATAAGTCTCTCCGGGCAGTCGGATTAAAAAAGAGGGTGTCACTATGCGCTTCCATAACGATTGAGGCGGCGCTTGCGCTTCCGTTATTTATCTTTTTCTTTGTAAACATCCTGACGTTGTTTGACATTATTCGATTGCAAAGCGCGGTGCAGGCGGCCCTACATCAGACAGGAAACACCATTTCTTTTAATGCATACTATTCCAACCAGGCAGCAGATCTTATTGGAAAAGTAGCAGGAAAAGAGGAATTTGACAGCGATGACCTTAATGCGATTGGAATAGCGCAGTCAATCGAGGGAATGGGAGAAGCTTCTTATAGAGTAAAAAAATATCTAAGTGATGACTACATTTATAAGAGCTGCCTTAGTGATGAACTATCTGGAATATCTTTTTTGGGATCAAAAATCATGCTTGGAAATGACATTGTTGATATTGTCGCATCCTATAAGGTTCATCCAATAATTAAAATTATTGGATTTAGTGAATTTCGAATGGAAACAAGGTACTATGGCCACGCCTGGACTGGATATGAAATTGAAGATTTCAATTCAGATAACACAAGTGAAGACGAACAGATCGTATATATAGCAGAAACGGGAACGGTTTATCACAATACGCCTGACTGTACATATTTGGACCCATCTGTATCAAGCGTTTCGTCTTCTGAAGTAGAATCAAAAAGAAGCCAGAGCGGGGCGAAGTTCCATCCGTGTGAAATCTGTGGAGGTGTTTCTCCAAATGGAATCGTATACATAACTAACTATGGAACGAGATACCATAACAGCACAGCCTGTTCTGGGATAAAACGTACTGTTCATGCAGTAAAGCTCTCTGAAGTAGGAGGAAGACCGTGCTGTAGCAAATGCGGTTAATATTATGAAAAGAGGAATTTATGAGAATTATTGTTCAAGACTTTGTATCTGCTAATAATGCAACATGGATATTTACAGTAATCGCTTTTGGCCTTATTGCAATAGTTTCAGTACAGGACATTAGGAGCAAAAAAGTATCCTTTCGAATGCTTTCACTTGTTGCATCTGTTTCTATAATGTTCACATTGTATAAAATCGCGGTAGAGGGAGCGATTAGCTGGAATGAAATACTTTTATCACTTATTCCCGGGGCAGTGATGATTCTCGTGTCCATATTGACAAGAGAAAGCCTTGGATATGGCGATGGTCTTCTGATCTTTTGCCTTGGCCCATTATTTGGACTGCAGTTTATTATCAGCGGACTAATAATAGCGTTTTTTTTAAGCGGATTATTTTCGCTCGTAATTCTTGCACTTAAAAGAAAAAGAAATATTACCATCGCATTTGTTCCTTTTATAGGAGTCGGAATGGGGGTAATTGCTTTTGCAGGATTATGAAAAGAAGTTGAATGGATATTTCACTGTTGAAGCAAGCTTTATTATTCCGATGACGCTTGCAGTATTTGCCTTTATTATCCAAATATCTTTTCATATGTATGGAAGGACAGTTTTGTATCAGGACACGTATATGCTTGCCCTAAATGCATCACTTGTTTCGGAAAAAAGCGAGCGAGAGGATTACGTATACAGTAATAGCGCCATTTGGGCAGGAAATAAGTATTTCGGAAACATTCCTCCAGAATTTTCGGTAGCGCAGGATAATAACTGGATTAGTGTCATCGCATCCTCTGAAACAAGACATGATGCGGCTAAGGGGGTAGGACTTCCTCAAATGCCGGATTGGGGCATGGGAGCATCCGCCAAGGCCAAGGCTATAGATAGACCTGGAAAGATTCGAACGGTGGAACGAATAAAAGATATATCGCTTTCAATTGTTGAAAAAAACACGGAGAAAAATAAAAATGAATATTAAGAATTATAGAGATTTAAATCATAATTACATAATTTTAAAATGTGGAAATTTAGAGAAGGATAAATATAAATATAGAGTGGTATCTTCGGGTAAGACTGAAGCTCTTTTGATAGGAAAGGTTCATAACATAAATGGAGAATCGTATATATATTATGAGGTTGATTCGAAAGTAAGCCTTCGAACATTATTCGAAAGCGGAGGGTTTACAAGCGAAAGCTTTCTGATGCTCTTTGAGGATCTTACCAAAGCACTTGATGATATGAAGGAATACTTAATTGGAGAAGAAGGAGTCCTTTTTGATCTGGATACGGTATTTTACGACCTTAAGAATGAGAGATTTTATTTTGCATATCTGCCGGATTATCAATGTGAGAATTCGGTTTCTGAGATATCAGGCCAACTGATGGAGTACTGCGATATGGCAGATGAAGCAGTTTCTGAAATGATATATTTCTTTTGCGAATACAGCGAAGATGATAACAATCCAATGCTTTCTGAAATATCACAAAAGATTATCAGCTCATATGGCATTGAGAATAAAGACTCTGGAAATGACGAATTCACACAGAGTACGGGCACAGAAAATATAGGCGGAGATAGTGATATGGTCTGCTTAGAGAGTGAAACACCAAAGGTTCTACTAGAAGAGAATTCTTCAGATAGAAAATCCAATTCTGAAAACGATAATTTGGTAACAAAAGCAAATGAAGTGAGAATCACAAAGCTTATACTGGCAGCAGCTTTCCTAATCGTTATAGTATGTACTATTTACCTTCAGATTTTCTATGTTCTCTCATATAGGGAGAAGATGATTTCATATGCAGTAATGCTTATTTGTGCAGCAATGTCTGTATATTCGACTATATCTTTTTTCAAAACTCCAAAAAGAGATATAGATGAAGATAAAAAAGGCGCCCGTTTTGGGAAAAAGAAATATGAAATTGAAGAGGATGAATACGATGCAGAGTTCGAAAATGCCATACTTGAAGCGAGTACAGTAGATAAAGGACAAAGCATTACTATTAGCGAAGACACATATGAAGATGAAATCGATAATGAAGATGAAGACTATGGCCAGACGGTACTTCTTGGAGATGACTTTTTTGACAAAAAAATCAAACTTTATAATAAGGAGAATGATTCACTTCAAATTGACATGGAAAAGCTTCCAATCACGGTGGGAAAATTTCCGGGATTATCAGATGTTGTGATCAAAAACTCATCAGTTAGCCGTTTACATGCCAAAATATTTGAAAATGAGAATGGCGAAATAAAGCTTAGGGACCTCAATTCAACAAATGGAACATTAAGAAATGGAAAGAAACTGCAAAGCGGAGAAACAGTTCAAATCAAAAGAGGCGACGAAATTGTATTTGGAAATGTGATTTACGAATGCAGATAAAAAACCAAATAATCGAAATTTCCCAAACTATACAATGCTTTTATCTATGATATAATTGAGCAGTATATAGGAGGCCGCCACATGAAGATTAATATTTATTATGGAGGACGAGGGATAATCGACGATCCATCACTGTTTGTAATCGCAAAGATGACAGACGTCCTTAAAGAACTGAATGTTAAGACTGAGCAGTTTAATTTGTATGAACAGAAAAATGAAATAACAGCTCTAGTAAATACTCTTAAAGATGCAGATGGCGTAATTTTGGCTTCGACAGTCGAATGGTTTGGAGTGGGCGGCTATTTGATGCAGTTTCTTGATGCGTGCTGGCTTTATGGAGATAAAGAAAAGATTGCAGGAACATATATGATGCCTGTTGTAATGTCAACTACCTATGGAGAGAGAGATGGAATGATGAATCTTTCAACTGCATGGGAAATACTTGGCGGGCAGCCTTGCGATGGAATATGCGGTTATATTGCAGATACATCTGCTCTAGAAAGCGGAAACGACTATAGCAAGGTAATAGAAAAGAAGGCTGAGAACTTATATAGAACTATAAATCAGAAAACGCCTGGATTTCCGGCAAGTAATCAGGCTGTTAAGAAAATGATTTCCATTACTAAGAGTGTAGATCTAACCCCTCAGGAGTCTGAACAGCTTTCAAGATATGCATCTGATGATAGATTTGTTCAAAAGCAAAAAGAGGACATCCAGGAACTGGCAAGCCTTTTCAAAACTAAAATGAGTAAAAGCACTCCGAAGGATTCGCTTAAAGATTATGCTGAACGAATTCAAAGAAGCTTTTCACCACAGACAGGATTTGACGGAACCTATGAGATTATACTTTCGGATTCTTCTGACAACGATGTCATTTTCATAGATGTTGCGTTTGGCAAATGCCTTACTTCTATTAAGAAAAAAGATAATGAAGAAAGCAAAGCAGTTGTTATTACAATGGAAAAAGGAAACCTCGAAGAAATATTGGCTGGAAGAATGACTTTCCAAAGGGCATTTATGACCGGAAGCCTAAAGCTAAAAGGCGATTTCAAACTCCTAAGAGGAATGGATCAGATTTTTCCATTTATGAGTAGCGATAATTTGACGAAGAATAATTGAAATGGACATTGAAATATGGAAAAGGAAACTGTTTCTGATAAAGAGCTATTCTATCAAAGCGCGGTAAAAGGCGCAGGCGTCAATTTGTTTCTGGTAATTACTAATATTGTGATGTTTGCCATATGTCTTTTATCTGGAGAACAAATACTTGAATGGGGAGAGCTCGACACAGCTAGAATTGTTGGATTTGGCGAATACTATAGACTTATTTCATCCGCGTTTCTTCATGCAAACTTAATTCATTTGGGCAGCAATATGCTTATTTTGTTGTATGTTGGAGCTATTGTAGAGAGAAGTATAGGACATATCAGATACCTTGTCTTATATATGCTCTGCGCAATTGGAGGAAGCCTTCTATCCGTATATTATGATATTTGTGCAGGAACAGTAAGGTATTCAGTTGGGGCAAGCGGAGCAGTATTTGGAATCATGGGCTGCCTTTTGGCAATTACACTTGTTAATAGAAAAAGACTAAGGAAAGGATCGACTTTTCTTAGAAGACTAGGTTTTATCACGATATATTCATTATTTATGGGCTTTTCTGATTCTGGAACCAACAATGTGGCGCACATTGGCGGATTTATTACAGGAATTATTATTGCGGCAATTTATTCGATTGCCTTTGGAAGCAAAATCAAAATTAACGAATTAAACTAATTAAGAAACGGGAGATAATCACATGAAAAAAGACGATTGTATTTTTTGTAAAATAGCAAACGGAGAGATTCCTTCAAACACAATTTATGAAAATGATCAGTTCAGAGTGATTTTGGATAACGGACCGGCGACAAAAGGACATGCATTAGTGCTTCCTAAGGAACATTATGCTGATTTATATGAAATCCCTGATGAAGTATTAGAAAGAGCAGTAGTTGCAGCAAAGCACGTAGCTGGAATCATGAAAAAGAATCTTTCATGTGACGGACTAAACATTGTTCAGAATAATGGCGAAGCTGCAGGACAAACCGTAAAGCATTTTCACATTCATATTATTCCTAGATATGAGAACGACGGACAACATATATTATGGAAGCCAACTAGCCCTTCTGATCAGGAATTAGTTGAAATTAAGAACGCACTTTTGAAATAGTTTCTTCTATATAAAGTGGTTTTTCTTTATATTCGTATTTTTTCTTTCTATATATAGTATACTTTTTTAAAATGTCTTTTTACAGAATGGAGAGGAATGGAAATTGCGCGAAATAAATGTTGCTACAATAACTGATACAGTTGCAGAGATGTGTGTTGAAGTCAATTATAAACTTTCACCTGATATGGAGAAAGCATTAAAGAGTGCTGCCCAAAATGAGAAGTCTGAGCTTGGAAAATCAATATTTGGACAACTTGAGCAGAATCTTGAAATTGCTGAGAATGAAAAGATACCGATTTGCCAGGATACAGGAATGGCAGTTTTTTTTGTTGAGGTTGGGCAGGAAGTTCATATTGAGGGCGGATTATTGACCGATGCTATTAACGAAGGAGTAAGACGCGGATACACAGAGGGCTTTTTAAGAAAATCCGTTGTTTCTGATCCTCTTATTCGAAAGAATACGGGAGATAATACCCCTGCAGTAATTCACTATAATATTGTTGAAGGCGACAAGATTAAACTTACATGTGCCCCAAAAGGCTTTGGAAGTGAAAATATGAGCAGAGTATTTATGCTTAAACCGGCTGATGGCGCGGAGGGAGTAAAAAATGCAGTGCTTCAGGCAGTTAAGGATGCCGGTCCAAACGCATGTCCACCAATGGTTATTGGCGTTGGAGTTGGAGGCACGTTTGAAAAATGTGCAATCCTTGCGAAGAAGGCGTTAACTAGAGAAACCGGAACACATTCTGAAATTGAATACGTAGCTGCTATGGAAAAAGACATATTGGACCGAATCAATCGCACGGGAATAGGCCCTGGAGGGCTTGGAGGCAGCATTACTGCACTGGCAGTAAATATAAACACTTACCCGACACATATTGCTGGCTTGCCGGTAGGCGTCAATATATGCTGTCATGTGAACAGACATATTTCCAGAGAAATATAAAATGGAGGCATAAGAATGAATATTACAGCGCCACTAGATGAGAATATAATACGTAACCTTCATGCAGGAGATATGGTATACATATCAGGAACTATATATACGGCAAGGGATGCTGCGCATAAAAGAATGGATGAAGCATTAAGTAGAAATGAGAAGCTTCCAATCAATATAAAGGGAAATGTAATCTATTATATGGGGCCCTCCCCTGCAAGAGAGGGACACGTTATAGGATCTGCCGGCCCAACAACAGCCAGCAGAATGGACAAATATGCGCCTAGACTACTTGATTTGGGATTAAGTGGAATGATTGGCAAAGGAAAAAGATCAAAAGAAGTAATTGATGCAATGATAAGAAATGGTGCTGTATATTTTGCAGCTATAGGAGGCGCGGGCGCTTTACTCTCAAAGGCTATAAAAGAAGCAAAGGTTGTAGCATATGATGATTTAGGCACAGAAGCAATAAGAGAGCTTCGCGTAGAGAACTTTCCAGCCATAGTAGTAATCGACTGCAAAGGAAACAATTTGTATGAGATTTCGCAAAAAGAATTTAATTCAGAAAGTAATTGACAATCATATTACTATAAAGGTATAATAATTTTTGCGTCACATTTAAGACATTTTTCATTATCAGGCGATATGAACTCTTAAAACGATGCAAAGTAATTTCGAATTTTAGCAATGCCATTTACATATTGGTAGAGGATTCAGACATGGAGAAATACTCAAGTGGCTGAAGAGGCGCCCCTGCTAAGGGTGTAGACCGCGCAAGCGGTGCGAGGGTTCAAATCCCTCTTTCTCCGTATCGTATATATTTATTGATTTAAAATTATTTGAAAAAGTAGTTGCAAATGATTTGAGACGATGATATAATACGATTTGCCCGCTAAAAACGAGCAAAAAACAAAATAAAAAAGTTCTTGACAAAGAGCTTCCGAAATGGTAAAGTAATGAACGTTGCGGTAAGCAAAAAGCCAAGACAAAGCGAAGCTGATAAACAGCCAAGCAAAC